>CAZJVA010000024.1:0-2286 GCA_964549625.1 uncultured Candidatus Babeliaceae bacterium | reverse complement strand
ATACGCAAAAGCATGTCTGCCCAGTCTTGTGACTCTGTTCCTCCGGCTCCGGAGTTGATGTTTAGAAAGCAGTTTTTGTTATCGTCTTCGCTGCTGAGCAAGAATGTGATTTTAAGGTTGAGTATTTCATTACTTGTTTTTTTTATTGCCGTATGGATGTTGGCGAGCTCTTTTTCATCATCTGCAAAGAGCTCTATGAGCTCAGGGTACTCCTCCATGCTTTTGCTTATTTCAAGGTACTGTTCGCGCAGAGTTCGTAGTACTTGTAGTTTTTTGAGAAGGGGAGCTTGTTGTGGGTGCTGCCAAAAATCCTCTTTGGTTGTCTCGGTGATTAATTCGTCGTATTTGGCTTGGTAGCTGCTTTGTTCCCAGCATGCTTTTATTGCTAGTAGATCTGGTTGAAGAGCTTTTAAATCTTCTTTTATAATATCGATTAACATGGGGGGGGTTCTTTGTGCTTGCGATAATTTGTTCTTCTTGATTAGGGTAATATAAAACGAAACAAAGGTGCAAATTTTCATAAAAGGGGGGGGGGAGATATGAGTAGGCTTTTTGTGGTGTATGGTCCGTCTGGGGTAGGGAAGAGTAGTGTGGTTGCCGCTGCATTGGCTAATGATACGTGCGCGCGCGCGAAGCAGGTTGTTACATGTACAACGCGTTTGCCGCGTGCGGGTGAGGTTGACGGAGAGCATTATTACTTTGTTTCTAAGCACAAGTTTGAGAGTTTTATATCAAGTGGCGCACTTGTTGAGTGGAGTGAGGCCTATGGGACGTATTATGGGGTTTTGCGTGACTCGATAAATGAGATTCTGGGTCGGGGTTTTTCGGCTGTTGTGCTTTTAGATCGTTTGGGGGTTGAGTCAGTTAAAAGAGCGTTTCCAGCAGCGTATGTTATTTTTTTGGCGCCGCCCTCTTTTGATGTATTACGCCAGAGATTGCTTGCGCGCGGTTCAAACACTGTGGAAGAAATAGAGCAGCGTCTTAGGTTGGCTCAGCAAGAGTTGGCTGCCGAAGAGGCGCGGCCCTTGGCTGATATTGCTGTCGAAAATGCTGACTTTCAGGTGACAGTAGCACATATCCAAGCGATTATATGTGAAAAAGTATAGCGGGTCGATTTTTCCAATACGCCCATCTAGTCTGGTTTCCCGTAGCATTGCCTGGCGATTGTTTTTGATTTTTACAAAAAAGTTTAAAAAATGTGTTGACAGGGTTGGGTGTGTGTATATACTAAGTCTCAGTAATTGCGGATGGCAAAGGAAATCGAAGCGGCCGTGACGAAAAAAGAGAGAAGTAAAAAAGTTGAAATAGTAGCAGCAAAAAGCCGCTTGTCGGCGAAGTAAAAAAAACAAAAAATGTTATTGACACAATGTTGATACGCAGCTACAATCAAGATGGTTTAAAAATTACCTTCTTTGAAATGCATGGAAAAGATCCCAAAAATTTTGCCTATGATCTTGTGACTCTAGAAAAAACAAGAATCTGTTTACAGATTTTGAGATGAAGAGTTTGATTCTGGCTCAGAATAAACGCTGGCGGCGTGCTTAACACATGCAAGTCGAACGAGAAAAGCTTTCGGGCTTAGTACAGTGGCGAACGGGTGAGTAACGCGTGGATTATCTGCCCTTTAGTGGAGAATACCTTCGAGAAATTGGAGTTAATACTGCATAAGTTCCTTCGGGAAGAAAGATGGCCTCTTTGCTGTCGCTAAAGGATGAGTCTGCGTACTATTAGCTAGTTGGTAGGGTAAAGGCCTACCAAGGCTGTGATGGTTAGCCGGCCTGAGAGGGTGTACGGCCACATTGGAACTGAGACACGGTCCAGACTCCTACGGGAGGCAGCAGTGAGGAATTTTGCGCAATGGACGAAAGTCTGACGCAGCGACGCCGCGTGGAGGATGAAGGCCTTCGGGTTGTAAACTTCTGTTAAGTGGGAAAAAATACGCAGGTCTAATACATCTGTGGGCTGATTGTACCACTAGAGAAAGCACCGGCTAACTTCGTGCCAGCAGCCGCGGTAATACGAAGGGTGCGAGCGTTATTCGGAATCATTGGGTGTAAAGGGTGCGCAGGCGGTATGTTAAGTCAGTTGTTTAATGCTTCGGCCTAACCGGAGTTTGGCAGCAGATACTGGCATGCTAGAGTGTGGAAGAGAGGAGTGGAATTCTCGGAGTAGCGGTAAAATGCGTAGATCTCGAGAGGAACACCGATGGCGAAGGCAGCTCCTTGGTCCATTACTGACGCTCATGCACGAAAGCGTGGGGAGCAAACAGGATTAGATACCCTGGTA
>CAZJVA010000023.1:0-2374 GCA_964549625.1 uncultured Candidatus Babeliaceae bacterium | reverse complement strand
CCAATTGCTGTGAGGGTTCGTTTGTAGTGACCCATAGGATGTTTCTGTTAAAAAAATGAATAAATGGATAGTTCTATATATATGGTAGCACCGGTTTGAGCAATGTCAACCTGCTTTTGAACAACAAAAACGCCACCGGAGTTTTTATCGGTAGCGTACACTGGCTAGCTTTTTCCCTTGTTTTTTCGCGTGTTTGCGTTTAGCCATTTTTTTCTTTTTGTACATAGCAATTTTTTAGGAATAACCGTCTTATTTTAGCATATTTTGGGGGATTTGTCAATTTTAGTACGTATTTCACGTAACACGTATCACATGACACATATCACGTAACATTTATCACAAAAAATGGAGGAAGTGCACTCGCATCTGATTGTTGATATGTGATACGTGATATATGTAACTGTGTATAACTTTTTCGCTTAACTATTGACTTTCCTCTCTCTCTCTCTCTGGTAGTGTGGCTTGTTGGTTTTTGGTGCGGGAGCCAGTATCGTGAAGGGTGCTTTTTTGGGAATCCTCCTGCTTTTGGGGTGGTACCTTGGTCTGTACCTCCTCTTGGTGAAAATTCCCCCTGACGACAAATTTAATGTCTGTGACCAGGGTGTGGTTATGGACATCAACTCGTTTGTAGTCACGGTGAGCTGTGGCGAGAAACGAGAAATTTTTGAGCTGGGGAACACGTTGCCCCATGATTGCCGCCCCCGCTTCAAACGGGAAAGTGGCAAGATCGTGTTCTACGGAGAGTGCGCTGACGCGAAAGCGGAGGACATGGTCTTCCGTGATTGGATGAAGCAGCAACTTAGCCGTTGAGCCAGGACAAGGGGGTGGCGCGGGCAATCACGCCCAAACCACTACGGAAGCGCCAAACCAACAATCGCCACCACCCAAAGCCTGCGGGGTGTTTATTGATTCTTCTCGCTTAAGGCGGGCAGGTACCTTTACCCTTCCTATGTTGGAGAGGGGTTGAGTCAGTGAACATCGCGCAGGAGGTGGGTGATGGCAGATATTGAAAAACCATCGTTTTTGGACGATGGTTTTTTGTTTTATTACCTTATTTTACTTAAAAAAGTAATGAAAAGAAGCATGTATTCTACCCAGCTTTAGCTGGGGTTCCTGAGGCTTTAGCCTCATACAGAGGGTCTTTCTGTGAGGCTAAAGCCTCAGTAACCTCACCTAAAGGCGAGTAGAAAGTTTATTGCTTGACGAACGCCGCAATTATCTTTACTGTGAAAATATGGAGGTGACATATGAACGAGCCTCAAAAACCCGACCAGCAGGAGAACCTGCTGGTCGAGGGCCATGTATTCGCGGGACTTTTTTTTGCGATCTTGTTGATCGCTTTAATCCTGCGTTACTGGCCCTAGGGGCAGCGGCGGGCAAGAGTGGTGCGAAATTGCTCGCCGCTGTCACCACATCACTTATATTTTTTTTTGCTGTAAGCGCACATTTCTTCTTGTTTTTCAACACTTACACGACTCCCTGTCATACATAAAAAAGAATCGGCTTATGCCGATTCTTTTTCTGAGTTATTTGGTACTTGGTATTTTTTTAGTATATACATTCCAAGAATGAAAAGTAGGGTAGACGTGGTCGCTGAGACCATGCAATACAGACAGATTTGTTTGATTACGACCAGCTGGAGATAGACAAAGATTGCCGAAGCCACAAGTCCGACAACGGTGAACCATGAGCGGAGCGAATAGTTATTCAAAGAGGCAAACAGATAAAGGATATGCAGACCCAAGAATACCAAAAAATAGATGATGTCCTAAAAGAGACAAAACCCAAAACGCCAAAAAGGCTCTACATTAGCGCCGACGGGACATATGTCTCAAGTGCCGAGCCAGACAAGAAGAGTTTTGAAGGTAAGTTTGGTGTTGTCTTTGGCGATAGATTAGCCCATATTTCAAAGAACAGAAATCTTCTCTTAGACAAAAGATACTGCTCATCCTTTTATGGTAAAGAAGATTTCGGTGGACTTTTAAATGTTACTGCATACAAGATGGGTTTAGATACAGCCCAAGAGACAATCTACATCTGTGATGGTGATAAATCCTTACCGAAGATAAAACAAGAGTATTTTCCTCAGGCAAAAGGCATCCTTGACTGGACACATATCTCTCGCAATCTCTTTTGTACCCTTGCTTTCATAGAAGATGAGAAGAAACATAAGAGAAAAACCAAACAACTAAGCTCTCTACTTTACCATGGCAACACTCAAAAAACCCTACTCAACAGACTTATTCAGCAACAACAGAGAGATAATCTTCCTCCTAAAGAATTAGAGGCTCTGGTTGAATTCAAAGGCTATCTTGAAAACAATCAAGCTTACATTATTGACTATGGAAGAGCAAAAAGTAGTGGTTATCTTATT
>CAZJVA010000022.1:0-3371 GCA_964549625.1 uncultured Candidatus Babeliaceae bacterium | reverse complement strand
ACTCCGGAGCCGGAGGAACAGAGTCACAAGACTGGGCAGACATGCTTTTGCGTATGTATCTCCGCTTCTGTGAACGAAGCAGCTTCAAAACGCAGCTTTTGGATTACCAAGCAGGCGAAGAAGCTGGAATCAAATCTGCAACCCTCTTTATACAGGGAACTAACGCGTATGGTCTCTTAAAAAACGAAGATGGGGTACACCGACTAGTACGCATATCACCCTTTGATGCAAACAAACGTCGCCACACATCATTTGCAGCAATAGCAGTGACCCCAGAAGCTCAATCAGCCGAAATCGAGATTGATCCCAACGACCTTCGCATCGACACATATCGCGCAAGTGGAGCCGGGGGCCAACACGTAAATAAGACAGAATCAGCTATTCGCATAACACATCTGCCTACAAACATCGTAGTTCAATGCCAAAGCGAACGCTCTCAAATGCAAAACAAAGAAACAGCAATGAAAATGCTCAAAGCAAGACTTGTTCAAAAGCAAAAAGACGAAGAGAAGCGCAAGCAAGAAGCCATTGAGCGCAAAAGCATTGAATGGGGTTCTCAAATTCGTTCATATGTCTTACACCCATATAAAATGGTGAAAGACCATCGCACAGAACTAGAATCGCCCCAACCCGAAAACGTTCTCGATGGCAACCTGCTCCCCTTTATCGAAGCAAACCTCATCAGAACTCAAGGTGCTTTCTAAAATATCAACTAGTCATGCATCTCTAGACCGGCTAAAAAGTGGGCGTGGACATGGAACACGCGCTGCCCAGCCTTGTATCCAGAATTAATCTGAAGACGAAACTCTTCTGCCCCTGGTACAGTGCGCGAAAGCTCTTGCGCCATGGCAAAAATAGCCTGTGCATAAACAAAATCATCTGGGGCAAATGATTGAATATCCCTAATCTCTTTTTTTGGAATAATTAGTAAATGGATTGGCGTCTTTGGATTAATATCCTTGATTACGATTACGCTCTCGTTCTCAGCCACAATCTCAGCAGAAACCTCACGAGCTATAATTTTTGAGAAAATACTGCTCACAATCCCCCCTCGCTACTTCACAAAACAAATTAAATATATACGGTACAAGTATTATACGTTTGGAGAATTTGTCATGAAATACCCGATCCCTGGAGCCAAAGTCTTCGGACTCAGCATAGCAATCTGTCTTGGACTTGGCTCTCTTTCAGGCCTTGCCGTGCGAGGACGCAATCTCATTTGGTACGCCCAACTTGCAAAGCCAACCTTCACCCCACCCAGCTTTTTATTCGGTCCCGTCTGGACGGTATTATACATCCTTATGGGCATAGCACTCGCCCTAATTTGGCAGCGACGCGCAGACAATCAAACACTTTTTTTACTTTTTGCCATACAACTACTACTCAACCTCGCCTGGTCACCTATATTCTTTTATTATCAACGTATTGATACAGCTCTTGCAGTACTTGTTTTACTTTGGCTCACCTTGATTGCATGTCTTATACTTGCCTGGCACAATAGGCTTGTAGTTCTTCTCTTACTGCCATATCTATTGTGGGTAAGTTTTGCAGGATTATTAAATACAAGCATCTTTTTACTCAATTAACCCAAAAAACCTAAAACCTACAGGCTTTTTTGCAGCATTAGGCAACACCAAGTCCGTTGTATTTGACCTAAAGGCCTTACTTTACCAACTAAAAAATGATGAATAAAAAAATCTTTATGAATATATACACATACTTCCTGCTACTAACCGCGTCATTACTACAACCAGCTCAATGTAAAACACTGCCCACATTCAAAAAATACGCCTATGAAAAGGCAATGCAAAAATTTGCTCAAGCAACGCTCCCTCATTCCATCACTACAATAAAAATAGATAAAAAAGCCTCATCATGCGACGGCTACTACGATATATTAGAGAACTTAATTGTTATTGCCCCAGAAATCTGCCAAAATCTTGCCCTTCTCGAAGGAACGCTGCTACATGAATTAGGGCACGCCAATCGTCAAAAAATATTAATTAGAAAACTTGTAACCGCTGATTCAATATTATCATTAGTCCATGGAATAATTGCTATAGCAACGATTAAAGCAAATGCCCCTATTGGGGCACTATTTTCAACGGTAGCCGGCATAGTAAATATCGTACTTTTGAACAGATATATTTTACTCGCCGAAGAAAAGCATGCAGATACCTTTGCCGCAAAACACAGCAGCTCAAAAGAGGTTTTAGAACAACTCTATCAAAACCACAAGCAAAACGCCCTGGTCACAAAAAAACAAATACATCGCCACATTAAGCACCTTGTAAACCGAAATAAATCACCTATAAAAAAGCTGAAATCACTCGATTTTTTCTATTCCCTATACATGGACACACACCCGTGGGAAAATGCACGCTCAAATTTTTTCAAAGACAACATACAACGACAATTTCCAGACAATAATTCCTCAGCGCGCAGCAAAAGCCTCGCCAATTTTATTCACGAAGAAATCTTTCCTGGAGGAAAAACATTCACACGTAAAAACAGCTGCAATCGAAGCAAAAAACAATCGTATCGAAAGAAATATCGATAAAAATTACAGGATATTTATTGGTGGAGCTGACCGGATTCGAACCGGTGGCCTCGTGAATGCGACCCACGCGCTCTACCAACTGAGCTACAGCCCCAGAATTGGTGCCGGGGGTCGGACTCGAACCGACACAGTGTCACCACCGCGGGATTTTGAGTCCCGTGCGTCTACCAATTTCGCCACCCCGGCATATATCAAAGATCAAGCGAACGCCTGACCGTTTTATTGTATCACGCCTTAGCAGAGCGTCAACTAGAATTACAAACATTAGAAACCTAAGCCAACAGCATAGCAATTACCTCTTGTAGCTCCTTTTCAAAAGGGAGCTCAAACATCTTAACACGCGTACCACCACCATACAGCAAGACTACGGATGACTGAGGAACATGCAACTGTTTGGATAGCAACCTAATAAGCTCCTTATTCGCCTTACCCCCTTCAGGCGGGCTCTGAACATAACACTTAATACCAACCTCGTCATCAGGAGCAAACCCCTGGCGCGATGACCGCGGCACAACCTTTATCACTAATTTCATACAACTTCGACTTGCCAACCCCGCATAAAAGCTTTATCTTATTCCTTGCGTAGCGTAACATAGCGCAACGCTTTTTGAAAATCTCATTAGGAGAGATGGCTGAGTGGTCTAAAGCGCTTGCCTGCTAAGCAAGAGCCTCCAAAAGGGGCGCGAGGGTTCGAATCCCTCTCTCTCCACCATTTCTCTGAAAAATATGCGCCCATAGCTCAATTGGATAGAGCGTCAGACTACGGATCTGAAGGTTGAGGGTTCGACTCCTTCTGGGCGCACCACTTTTT
>CAZJVA010000021.1:0-3752 GCA_964549625.1 uncultured Candidatus Babeliaceae bacterium | reverse complement strand
GTTTGCACTTTATTTCTATTTCCAGCATCCTATATATGCGCGTCGATGTCATTTAACAACGTTCTGCTCCAGTTTATTACAATGTACGGCATCGCCTATCTATCTGATGGAATCATGGGTCTTATCTATATCCTATGGTTCCGCAGCGACCGATGGAAGTCTCGCGCTGAGATGAAAAACATAAAGGGAACCTATGTCACACATTACCGAAAAAGAGATTCGGCATCTGGCGAAACTCGCCAACCTCAAGCTTAATGAGGCCGAGATCCAACAGCTTATTCCGGAGATCGAATCTGTTCTCGAGTACGCCGCGACGTTGCAGGATGTTGCCAAGACTTATGATAATCAATTAGAGCAGCAGCATGATTGCACAACCAATGTAATGCGAGACGACACGGTCATACGCTACGAGGCTGCGTCACTACTCAAACAGGCGCCCGACTCTGATGGCACCTATTTTGTTGTTCCTTCTATCCTCAACACCGGCGAATAGGAGTTAATCATGAATGAACAAGCCTTTTTATCAATCAAAGAACTCCGAACGCTGTTAGATACCAAACAGATAACCCCACAAGAGCTCGCACAATCAGCTATCGATCTCATCACAAAACATGATGAACAATTTGGCAGCACGCTCGAGACATTTCTACCAAAATCCTTCCCCACCAGTGAAACACCAAGCCCACTCGCGGGCATACCCGGCCTGGTCAAAGATACCATCTGCCAGCAAGGTCACATCACCTCAGCCGGATCAAAAATTTTAAGCAATTTTGTCTCCCCCTATGATGCCACCGCTATTACCAAACTCAAACAAGCTGGTGCTATTTCTATTGGCCGCGCCAATTGCGATGAATTTGCTATGGGCAGCTCCAACGAAACATCGGCATACAAAATTGCACGCAACCCCTGGGACATTACCCGCTCACCTGGCGGCTCTAGCGGCGGTTCAGCAGCAGCCGTAGCGGCTGGCTTTGTACCCTGGGCATTGGGCTCCGAAACGGGTGGCTCCGTGCGCCAACCTGCATCATTCTGCGGTTTGGTTGGAAGCAAACCTACCTATGGTCGCGTTTCGCGCCACGGCCTAATCGCATACGCCTCGTCTATGGACCAGATTGGCGTTTTTACACGCACAGTGTACGACAATGCGCTGGTACTGCAAACAATTGCTGGTAAAGATACGTATGACAGCACCGTCATTCAACAAGATGCACCCGACTATGTCAGCGGGCTAACCGGCGAAATCAAAAAAGGCCTAAAAATTGGTATCGTTACCAACGCATTGAATGCCAAAGGTATGCATCCTGGTGTTAAAGAAGCGCTTGAAAAAGCACTCAAACAGCTCAAAGACCTGGGAGCTGAATTGGTTGAGGTAACCTTACCTATGATGGAATACGCCGCAGCAACATACTTTGTTACCAGCCGCGCAGAGGCCGCCTCTAACCTTGCTCGCTTTGATGGGGTACGCTATGGTCACCGCGCAAAAGACTGCAAAGATCTGCAAGAGCTTTACCAGAAGAGCCGTGCCGAAGGTTTTGGGCACGAAGTTAAACGACGCATTTTAATTGGCAACTACGTGCTCTCAGCCGGGCATGCCGCACAATATTATGAAAGTGCGTGCAAAGTACGCCGCATGATGCGTAAAGAGTTTATCGATCACTTTGCCAACGTTGACTTACTTTTTGCCCCCGTAGCTGCAGCGCCGGCCTTTAAAATTGGTGAATTTGCCAAAGATCCGCTACAAATGGACCTACAAGACTACTTCACCTGCTCCGCTAATCTTGCAGGAATTCCTGCAGTCAACTTCCCCTGCGGCTTTGTTGACAACATGCCAATCGGTTATCAGCTCATAGGGCCTGATTTAAGCGAGGGGCTTATCTTCCAAACGGGATATGCATACGAACAAGCAACGGAATGGCACAAACAACGCCCAACATTCGAATAAAAAAAAAGAAAGCCGTATCAGGGGGTTATTCCAATACGGCTTTCTTTACTAAAAAATCGCTACGTACTTTCTAAAAAAACTCTTACGAAAACAAAGATTTGTTCTGCCGCATAAATAGCTTCCTGAGCGTCCAACAAAGTAGGAATTTCGTACTCGGAAGGATATCGAAACTTAGTTGCATACGGTGATAACAACACGCAGCCCATACGAACCTTTTCGAAAGTAACATCAAAGACAGAACAAAGTTCCAGCAGTCTACCAAGATCATGCGTCTTGGTAATTGGTTGATCCTTAAATGCCAAAAATGCTTTTAAAGACTTTTCTGCGCACTGCTGAGAATGGTAGGTAGAAGATGAAAACAATTCAATTTCCAAAAGCCCCCTTGCAGCGCGCAAATCCTCGTCAGCTATCTGCAACCAACGGTTAAACTCTTTCATAGATTAATTTTCCCCGTTTTTTAACAGAGTGCGCCAAAGAGCTTCTTTCCATCGAACGTTCTTGAAATTCTTGTTGCGTTAAAACAATAATATCTTTTGATAATCCAAGCCCAAACAAAACGTCATACCCACGCAGCGAGCGCTTATATGAACGCTCCTCAGATTCATCTACAACAACAAGAATATCTAAATCACTGTCTGGTGAAGGATTCCCCCATGCATATGAACCAAAAATATAAATAAAGAGTGGATTGTATGCGTCAACAAGACGCTCACAAACCTCAATTAATACACTTTTATTTTTCATCACCAATCACTATCACACAAGTTTAAACACATACAGCCAAAGCCATAATAAACAAAACTTCTTAGAGAGCCAAATTAAATCAAAAAAACTCATCGACAACAGAAACCCTCTGCCCCCCTATCAATACAACAACTGAATCGTCAAATTGGTATACCCAGCCAAAATCGTATCACCAGATCGACCCGTATAATAAAAAGTCAGGGTATCATTAGCCGCCAAAGAAACAATTCCACTCAAACTAACCGGAGCACGATTTACCTGCCAATAGACTCCATATCCCGTAAGGGGTGTACCATTTTTATACAACTCGTAATACCGAACCTGCGTCCGGTTTGCATCAAATGAAAGGGCCGAAACAATATGATAATACCCAGCCACCGGTGCAGTAAAAGTGTTAGTCGTGGTGTTAAAATTATTTCCCACATCAACCAACGTTGTATTAAAAGGAATAATCTGAGGTGTGTTCGAAGCATTGATATTAGTATTAGAACTCAAATAGGCATGCACGGTAACTCGCGGAACAGAGTACTGCCAACTGAGAGCGCCCGAACCATTGGTAGTCAAAACCTGCGCATTGCTACCTGCATTTACTGGCATGGTAAGAGTATACGGTGCGGCTAATGTTGCAGGCGCCTGCAAGGCAACATAATCAGTACCACTTGCCGTAGTCTCACGCAGTCGTAACTGTGTCTGGTTATCCATAACAAGGTTGCCCGTCATCGTATCACCGGCTTTAAGTACATTAAGCGATGCGGCCCCAGTAAGGTTACCAATAAAACCTCCCGTTGCCGTAATAGTACTCGTTGCTTGGATAGATCCCGAAACAACCTGGTTACCCGTTTGTGTAAGTGTTCCAGACAAGCCAAGACCACCAGTTATTGAAGCACCCCCACCAGAAACGGTTAATGTGTTAGCCGAAGTCAACGTACCCGCAACATTGGTGTTTCCCGTGGCCGAGGCAACCGTCAACTTGTTGGTTGCCACCGAGAAATCACCCGAAACATCGCACGTCCCGCCAATAGTTGAGTTGCCCGTAACCTCAACACCACCGCTAGAAACCGTCAAT
>CAZJVA010000020.1:0-4225 GCA_964549625.1 uncultured Candidatus Babeliaceae bacterium | reverse complement strand
GGTCAATTTATGACGGGAAGCGTGTTGCTAGCACTAGCATTTTATGGTGTGTTACTTTTTTGGCTTTGGAGAGACAGAGCTTCTTTTTGGGGGGTTTTTTGGTGCGCTGCGCTAGTGTTTGGTTCGATTGCTTTTGTAGCGCTAGATTCGCAGTCTAGCTATTTTGATTCGCGGTTATTGGGTCTGTTTGGTGGGGGTGTTGCCGCATTGTATTTTGGTTTTCATGCGGCCCTTTTGTTTTGGTTTTTGCGTGCGTTTTTGGGGCTGTTTGGTGGCGATGCCTTAGCTGCTAGGATTGCGATTATTGCTTTTTGTGCGGCGCTATGGGCTTGGTGGTTAACTCGCGTTAGCTTGTGGCCTTTGGGTGTTGTTGAGGGTGTCTTTATTCTTCATCCGCTATCACCGCTCATTTCCTTGCGCGTGGTTCGAGCGCTCCTGGGTTTTTTGGGGGACCTTGTTGCTGTCTTTGTTTTTTCAATTGTGGTTATGGGGGTTTTTGAACTTTTGCAAAAAAGAAGGTGGTTTGTTTTCTTGGTTTTTAGCTGTTTGTGGTTATTTTTTGAATTAATTCCCTTGCAAACTCGGCGACCATGCTGGGTCGACGCGGTGGGTGTTGTAGTGCCTTTGTTTTGTCCGTTTTCTGATAAGGGCTCTTTTGATTGGGTGGAGGAGCTTGAAACTCTGTTAGTTCGAGCGTGCAGGCAAGACGAAGAAAAATGCTTTTGGATTTTGCCTGAGACTGCTTTTCCTCGTGTGGCTAATGAAGCATTTTTAGAGACCCGGCTGGCACAGTTAAGTTCTGATAATCGAATGGTTTTAATTGGTGTTTATCGTAAGCTTGAGAATGCACAATCTTCTATAGCTAATGCTACAGGCCTTTTTTGGCGCGGTGAGTGTGTTGGATATTATGACAAGTCTCATCGGGTGGTGTTTGCAGAACGCTTTCCTGCTTTTTTCGAAAAATTATTACAGATTTTTGATTTGCAGGTCCGTGCTTTTGGCGTTGGTGATGGTCAAGTTGTTAAATTTCATACGCCTTTGGGAGTTGATTGTTTCCCGGTAATGTGCTCTGAGCTTTTTTTTACTCAACGACTAGAAAAGTTTGCAGAGTTGGGTGATTCTTTTGTATGTGCTCTTATTAATGATGGATGGTTTGCTGGGACCCCTATTGCACGCATGATGATGCAGACAGCATGTTTGCATGCCGCATGGGCAAGAAAGGAGCTTATTTATGTCGCATATGAGTATCAAGGGTTTATTTCTTCATCGGGTCAGTGGGCTTGGTTGTAGTTGCTCTGAAAAAATTTTTATATACTGGGGACGGAGGCGAGAGCAGATGTGTTTATTATTAGGGTGAGGATATTGTGGTACGTGTTTTTTTGAAAAAAGATATCCCAAGTGTTGGCAAAGCAGGACAGATAAAGAATGTTGCGGATGGATATGCGGTAAATTTTTTGGTGCCCCGTAAGTTAGCGGTTGTGGTTACTGCGCATAACGAGGCAGAGTTACAAAAACGATTTGAGAATATTAAGTCTAAAGAAGTGGTAAGCAACGTTAAGAGCTCTCAGCTAGCCGATCGTATTGCTGATGCCGAAGTTGTTATCAAGCGTAAGGTTCATGACGATGGCAAGTTGTATGGCGCTATCAGTCAACAGGAAGTTGTTGATGCTCTCAAGCAGCTTGGTATAGTTGTAGCAAAGAATCAGGTTCTTTTTGATAAATCTATAAAATCAAAAGGACTCTTTTCTGCTACAATAAAACTTTCTTCTTCTTTGCAGCCTAGTCTTTCTATTAAAGTTGTTGCTGAGGCAGCTGCATAAGTATTGTATGTATATTGTAAATAGGATGGTAAGTAGGGGATTGCAGCCTTGGATGGTCGTATAGCTAAAGAATTTCCGCGCAAGCAGCCGGTTGAGGAGGTTATAGGAAAAAGCTTGCCTGCGGTTGTTGAGGCCGAACGCTCTGTTTTGGGGGCGGTGTTGCTCAATGACGCTTCTTTTGCGTTATTGAGTGAGGCTTTGGTTGCGGATGACTTTTATTCTCCTGCTCACCGTCTTATTTTTTCAGCAATGTCTGGCCTTGTTGAACGCCAGATGCGAATTGATACTATTTCCTTGCAAGATGAATTGGCTAAGAAGAATCAGCTGGATTCAATAGGCGGAGTGGTTTATCTTCTTTCGCTGCAGGATGATCTTTCTGCCGTTGGTTTAGTGGAGCAGCATGCACGTTTAATTAAAGAAAAAGCGGTTTTACGTCAATTGATTACTTCTGCTACGTCAATCATTACAAGTTGTTATGCGCAGGATAATCGGGAAATTGATGCGGTTTTAGATGAAGCAGAACGAACAATTTTTGCTATATCAAATAAGCGTGCTGCAGCCGGTTTTGTTCAGTTAGATATTTGGTTGAAGCGGACATTCCAGCAGCTTTCTGAAGTTAAGATGCAGCGAAGTGGTGTAACGGGTATTCCCTCTGGGTATCGCAAGCTTGATGAAATGACGAGCGGGTTTCAGAAGGGTGATTTCCTGGTGTTGGCAGCGCGGCCTTCGGTCGGTAAAACGGCATTGGCGCTACGTGTTGCTCAACATGCAGCTGAAGTTGGCTTTCCGGTTGGCTTTTTTTCTCTTGAGATGAGTGCTGAACAGTTGGTGCTGCGCTTGCTTTCAAGTGAATCACGCATTAGACACCATCTTATTCGTAATGCAGCTATTTCTTCGGATGAGTGGGTTGATCTTACGCATGCAGCAGCGCGATTAGCGGAAATGCAGTTTTTTATTGATGATACGCCAATGCAGACAATTGCTGATCTTCGTACCAAAGCACGCAAGTTAAAGGCGGATAGTGATATACAGCTTTTGGTTATTGACTATCTTCAGCTGTTGCATGGTAGTGGGCGGTTTGAAAATCGTCACCAGGAAGTTTCTTCGATTTCTCGCTCTTTAAAGGCTTTGGCTAAAGAGTTACAGATTCCTATTCTTGCGCTTTCTCAGCTTTCTCGTGCGGTTGATTCGCGTGTTGATAGGCGTCCTATGCTTTCTGACTTGCGTGAGTCTGGTGCGATTGAACAGGATGCTGATCTGATTATGTTTTTGTATCGCGATATAATTTATAATCCTGATACAGAGTACCCAGATCAGGCAGAGCTAATTGTCGGCAAGCAGCGTAATGGGCCTACAGGTACAGTCTTGTTGCGCTTCCAGCGTGAGTTAACGACATTTGAAGATTTGCCAGATGAAGAGTGAGCGCCTGATTTTAGCGGTTGACCCTGGGTTTGTAGCGGCTGGTTATGCGATTGTCCTTGTTAGCCAGCGCCGGTTGTTTGTTCGGGAGTGCAATGTTTTTCGACAGCGTTCAGCTGATTCCATAGAGACACGCTTGCTGGCTTTTTTTGAATTTTTTCAGGAAAAAATTTCCGAGTACTCCATCACCGATCTCTGCTTAGAGACGCCGTTTATGGGAAAAAATGCACAAAACTTTTTGAAACTCGGGTATCTTCGTGGTGCGCTTCTTATTCATGCCGCCCGTTTGAATTTATCGATTCATCAGCTTTCGCCGCGCGAGATAAAGATGCAGATGACCGGCTTTGGCGGAGCGGACAAAGATCAGGTTGCCCGAGCAGTGGCACGGTTTTTTCCGGCGCTTGACGTTTTTGGGCTCTCTCGTGATGCAACCGATGCACTTGCCCTGGCCTTTTGTGTTGCAACTTCAACCATACTTTAATAATTCTTTTCTTGAATCACTTTGGCTGATAACGCTCTCCTCATTCCCCTTTTCTACTGCATGTACAGTTTTTTCTTTGCATTACCTCCGGTTTTTCCTCCCTTTGGGAAGATTCTTCCGGAGGTAATGCAAAGTGATTGTTCTTTGGGGTTGCATTTTTGCGTTTGGATGCTAGTCTTGAAGGAATAAAAAACCACCGCATTGATAGAACATCAATACGGTGGAAAAAGGAGAGTAGTAATGAAGCCTTGTTTAAAGACAAAAAATAAGGCTTTTTTCAAAGCCCATCTTTGTTTTCTAATTATGACGTTATTTGATTTTGTGTCAAGCGTGCTTTTTTAAAATTCGTTTTAATCAGCGCATTTTTCCGCTGTTTTTTCTGTTTGTGTTTTTTGTTGTTGGTTGCTGAGGCTGGTTGTTTAATTGTATAACGATGGATAAGGGCCGAACTGTCCTCTGTTCCACGATGTCCTTTATCAAGGTCACGTTAACTGATGATCAGCCG
>CAZJVA010000019.1:0-5139 GCA_964549625.1 uncultured Candidatus Babeliaceae bacterium | reverse complement strand
CTAGCGATCTTCCTATATACTCCTTATTCTGCAACAATACCGCTCGTTGAACCGCGACACTCCACATACTGCTTGTTTTTTGTGTTATCAACTTCTTCAAACGCGGCAACACACTCATCATTGCCGGAATCGGATAAACATCCCACCCAAGGGTTATAACATTTTCCTTGAGCAACTGCTCTCGCGACGTAGCCGTCCCCGCATAGCTCTGCAAAAGACCGCGCTGCGTATCCACTAAGACGACTTTACTCTTTTGTAGAAGTGGTTCAATCAGTTGGTAGTTTGTAACAAAGAGTACCGGCTTGCCTTCGCTCCGAAATGTTGTTGCTTCGTGCGAAGTTGCCGGTGCATGCTCTCCAATGCAGACACACCGCACCTGTGCACGATCAAATCCTTCTGCTTGATACCGATTAAGCGCTTCGCCAATAGTCTTTGCCACCAAACAGCGCTCAGGCTTATTCACGATGCGCACTTCGCCACCAGCCGAACCAATCACTTCACCACGCAGCGCTTCAGAATCTGGCTTGGTTATATAACAAGGAACTGCCTGCTCTAACGGGTGTACAATGGGCCGCGCTTGCACAATCGCTACCCGTTTATTTAGTCGATCAACCACAAACTCAACGTCCATCGGCCGCCCATAAAACTTTTCTAAGGCCGTACCAAAATAGCTCAAGATCAACACTTCTTCTTCGGTTAACGCTCTATTGCGCACCAGGCTTTTTGGGTTATCTTCTCGGCGCAGCATCCCGCTCTTAACATCAGGACGCAAGCGAAATGGCTTAGGCCGAATTACCGGAAACCACCGGCCACCAGGTATCGTATAATACGTATCAACCGCCACAATACTATTGACTACTCCTTCGTTATGTCCATACGACGCCTGTATCACCGCAATACCCGAAGTCTTTTGATAATTCGTCTCACGGGATAACCCGCCCTCAGGCTCCTCGGTAAACATAACGCCGCACCGCGGTATTGCATCATCCTTGCTCACACCGCCGGCAGCTTCACCCACCATCTCCTGGATCAACACCGGAGTCATTGGCAAATCAAAGATAGTCTTGTCTCCCGCGCCCAAACGCTGTACCAAAGACTTTTCACTAAAATACGAAACTATAACCGCAGAAATCGCCCCAAGCAATGAACTCATCTGTGGCGCGACATTGGCGACTGTTTCATTTCCGCCAGCATTGGCAAGCTCCATGGTATCTTCTTTACCGGTGCTACGCACCATCAACCGCCGCTTATTGTCCGCCGTCTGCGTAAGCAGCTGCGTTAATAATTCAGCCTTTTCAGTAGGTAGCGACAAAACATTGCCCGCCTCGCTCTTTACCTTCTCAAATACGGCACGAATCTTTGAAATAATCTCTACCTCAAGCGTTTGTACAAACCCTGCAGGCAGCTGTCGCCGCGCAAATGCCGTTTCTTGAGCGGCCTTTGTGGGTACTACTTGGGGCCACAGCGCCGCCAAATCAACGCCATGCTGCCGCAAAAAGTCTTGAATCGTCAGAGAGGAAATCGGCACAAACGTGGGCACCATAACCTGGTACGGATGCTTCATCAATGTATTAAAAGTCTGAGCCAGCCCTTCAAGAAGCTGTAGATTAGCTGCTTTATAGCCATACTGCTGAACCTCAGCGACATCTTTTAAATCCGCCTCTTGGATCTGTTTGATTTTAGCGCTAGACGCAATAACTTGATCCATATCAATTGCCGCACGGCCTACTCCACTCAACAACAACAGACTTAAAAACATACCCACATTCAACTTCATCCTATCCTCCACTTACTTTAAATAGCTTCCCATGGTGCCAGAGGCCCAAGATACATACTTAACAGATTCGTTATCTCCTGAATACGCGCCTGCATTTGCCTTACTTCTGGCGTATCGCGCAATCCAAGCTCATTGACCTTTGCGCGCAATTGTTCTCGCTCTTCAAATAGTGCACGCAGCTGCGGCTCTGACCAAATTCGCTTACGCAACTTTTCCATACGCTGCTCATGCTGCTGCACCGCAGGACCCTCAAGAGCAAAACAACGAACACCAGGAAATAAAACAACTAAACAGGCGATACTAACTAAATATCTCATAGCAAAAACCTTTTTTATTTTATAATACAAGAAAGTTTTTTGCTTTTTATAGGGTTTAAGCTAAGTAAAAAAATTTTCACGCCCCACTTTATGAGGCTTTTGAGTGCCTCACAACAGCAAAAATAAAAACGTTATTAACGCGGTGAAAGCGAACAACTTAGAAAAAATAAAAATGATTTAAATAGAACAACATCCAAACTTGAAAGAGGGGGTATAGTGCCCCCTCTTTCAAGTTTTTCTTACCCTTCAACTCCAATAGCCTTAAACCAAGATGTTATTACCTCACCATGTTTTTCCTGATTAAATGCACCAGCTTTTTTTAAGGCACCAAACCACGTATCAACCAGATCTTCCAGTAAATCGGAGCTTAAATCTTCCCCCACCTGTTCGAGCCACTGCTGAAGGACCTTTGCTACAGCACGTTGACTTCCTTCATCATTACTTTTTGTAAAATACACTAACAAATCAGTCACTAATGACAAAACACTCTCCTGAAAATCTGTCTCCTTAAAGATACCTGCCTCATCTTGCTGCAATATTTGCGCCAGCCAACCTACTACAAACTCCGCAGGAAGAAACTCCAAAAATATCTCCCGGCTCTCATCAACTATATCTATTTGCAACTTTTTGGTGCCGGTCTGCACTAATATATCACGCAGAGCAGATACAAAATTCTTCAGTTGATTATAACGCACCTCATTGTGCCCCTTAGAATCTTGGATACGCGCAACACCCGCTTGCAATAATCTTTCAACAAAATCCGACACGCGCTTCTTATACGAAAGAATTTGTCTAGGTTTTAACCCATCATCAGGAGAAACAAGTTTTTCGAGTGTAACGGCCAAAACATCAACAGGAACAAATTGAAACAGCAGGTCAATATCAAATCCATTAAGCGCCTGGATAAAATTGTTCTTAGAACCAACTAATAAATACCCTACAAAAAAATGCTCTGCCATTTTTTTGTACGTCTCAAATGCGCCCAATTCTTCCAAATCGTTACGTAAAAATATATCTCTAAAAAAAAGATCTACAGCTGCAGCTAACTGCGCCTTCACTGCCGCGTCTTGTTTTCGAAGTAAATCAAATAAAAAACCAAGCTGTCCGTTAACACTTTCTAATAGTTCACTCGAATCCAAATCAATGGAATATTCGACTAAAATATTCAAAAGTTCAAAATATTCCTTTAAGTGTGGTATTTTCTTCTCATCTGGCCAAGCCCAAAAAGCTTTTAATGTATTATTTATTTCTTCGGCGACTTTTTGTTCTGGCAACGCATCAAAAACCTCTCCCATTTCATCACTGTAAAAAAGACGCTCATTCTTGATAAACACATCTTTCCAAAGCGCATACATACGCTGTTGTAAAACTTGCCGCTCTTCATCACTACCGTTAGACTTATATACCTTAGTCAAAGCATGCAGAATAAAATCACTAGGAACGGTTGGTCCCGCTTGCTCCACTGCTGAACGTACAAATACTTTTAATTGAGGCATTCCTGAATTCAGAAAAATATCAAAAATAGAAGAAAACAACGCCCGTTTTTCTGGTGTATCAAGTGCTGCTAAATTAACAAAGAAGACGTTGTTAATTTTTTCTACCAACAAACCCTCAAGAAACGCTGCAGTCTGATTTGTCTCTACCTCTTGAAGAATATCATGCAAGACCTTAGGCAATAACATTTGGTCTATTCCCGCACCAAATCGATTCAAAACCTCTTTGATTATATCGGCTCTAACAACCGGGTAATCTTTAAACAAAGACAATAGAGTTTTTAATCTAAAATCCTTAGCGTTACCAAAAATGTTTAATAAATGCTCAACAAGAGAAACGACATCTAAATTTTCTAACTTACCTGCGACCGCAGCAAGCGCTTGGAAGTAATAAATAGCAAGATAATCATCAAACAGCTTTCCTGTCTGAATCTTATCTAAAAACTCTTTCATCTCAACAAGAGTTTTACCCTCGCGCTTTAACAATTCAGAAAAGGCCCAAACAGCAACCTGAGCTGTTTTTCTTTCCTGGCCATACATTTGATCAATTGAATTTCTGAGATAAACCGAATCATGCAACAAACGCTCTACAAAAGCCTTCAAATCAACTAATTCCGCTTCCAATAGTTTTTCTTCAAAATCATCATCCGAAAGAAAGTAAGTATAATTCGCCCATACTGACAAAGGGACCGCTCTTATTTTATCCCAATAATTAAACCTCCTACCAGCTGTAATCAAATCATCGACCCCATCCTCCAACCAATGGGTAATTTTATTCAATAAAGGCTTAGTATCTTTCTCCCCCAATCTCCAGGCAATAGAAAATCCCCGCTCGGAAAGTTCTGTTTTAAATGGAAAATTTTTCTCAAGCAATGAATCCATCTCAAGCGCACGTAGAAATAGGGCCCAACGCAAATCTTCAATATTACCTGATCCAACTAAAGCACCAGTCCCAAACATTGAAAAAATAAAAAAAACATCTGCAGGTGGAACAAATACCATCTCAATACTTGCACTATGATTATTCTGTGGCCAGTTATAATTTAAACGTATTTCCCTATTCTCAAATGAAAACCCAATAAGGCTAGGGTATGAATTAAACTTATTATGCATTTTTTCAATGTAATCCATATGAATAGTTTGCAAAAGCTTTGGCACACTAGATAATGCAAAAACATCCCCAACTACTTTCTGATTAAATGAAGCAAGCAGTACCAGCTGACTTTGGTGAATAAAAGTAAATAGGTTCTCCAAGGAATCGGGCCGTGCTATACTCCAAGTTGCCTTGGAGCCAATTACCCCTTCTTGAACATTGTAGGCACCTGGCTCAAAATCTTGTTTTTTAGTTCCCCAAGTTCCAGTTTTCAATCGTATCATCAAATCGTTCAACACCTTTTCAGCCGTATCTTCCTTAGCCATTGCTTTAGAAAAATCAAAACGCCCGTCATCGCCATAGATTGAATAAAACAACGCTAACCAGCGCTGTAATACTTCCAGGTTCTTGGAAAGCATCTTTTTAAAGACAAAACCCTTATCCCGATCCTCGACAATA
>CAZJVA010000018.1:0-5334 GCA_964549625.1 uncultured Candidatus Babeliaceae bacterium | reverse complement strand
ACGGCCTTAGAAAAATTTTACGGGCGGCCGATGGATGTTGAGTTTGTGGTTGATCTACTAAATAAACGGATAGCGATTGTGCAAGCACGGCCGATTGTACACCCGTTAGAGCAGGCAGTTCCTTGTTATATAACCAAGCCAGATCCTGACGCATTGCGTGGTGAAGTGATTGGTTCGGCAGGGGGTGAGGTGCGCATAGTGAATAAGCCTGAGCACTGTTTGGTGGCAAAGACCATTGGCGAAGCGCTTAATCGGTATCAAACAGAAGGATTTGATCGAACACAGGTGCGGTGTGTCTGCATTGGAGAGCATGCACCGGCGACTTCACACGAGGCAACAACATTTCGGAGCGAAGGCAAGCCGGTACTCTTTGTTGCAAACTACCAACTGATTGAACCACTTGTGCAGAAAAGCAAGGCAGTTTTGGTGGATACGCAGCGTGGCATTTTGCGGAGCTATTCGGGGGCGGCTACGTCGCGTGAGCAGCTAATTAAGGAGGGTGTTATCACTCTTGGTTGGGACGTTTATCCGATTCCGGCGATGATGAGTGTTTTGCCGCGGCTAAAGAAGCTGATAGCACAAAAAACAAGCAGCATGTGGAGCATTGCGGTTCAACGAGCGGTATTGTTGCAGAATAAGGAGTATATAGGAAGATCGCTAGAGCAAAATCTCTCTAAAGATCAAGAACGTGCTGATCGGCAGAAGCTCTTATTACAACGGTTTACTGATGCCTTGTGGTACCAACAGGTAGCCGATGAGATCGTCTTTGGATTTTCTATGCTGAGTTTGCGTAAAGGGCACAAGATTGCTGAAAAACATGGCAAAGATGTCGTAAAGGGTCCTTTTGCCGAGTACGCCCGTGCATACAATATGTTGGCTGAACAGGCGATGACCCCAGAGTTGGGCAATGCGTGGAAAGAGTTTGTGGCAAATCAGTTAACGAACGCATCGCCAGGCGAGCAAGAGAAGTTTGCGCAGATGATTGCATCATTGTATAGACTGGGCGGCTTGGAAATGTGGTTTAATACCGTGTTCGCCAAGGGGTACAAGCTTGATAAGCTCCTCGAGGGCTATTCTAAACAAGATGAATTATTTTTGCAGGCGCTTGGCAAACAAAAAGAGTTGATTAAAAGTACTAACTTAGAAGGGCTTGCTGATCCTAAAAAGTTTGAAAAGGTCTGGAATAATTTTCTTGATAGTATTGTGTCATATTTTATTTCACAGAATTCCACAGGGTTTTTGGCGCAATTTGAACAAGCTGGCGAGACTGCTCGGATCCTGGCGCTTGTGGTGATGCGTGATCTCGTAGATCTGTTTGATGATGGGCTCAAAATTATGTCACGAAGTCCTGAGTACAAGATTATTGCACAACCAGATGCCAGTAAGAGTGATGCTCAGCGTATTGTCGAGGATCGGGATAAGGGTTTTGTCTTTAAAAAGATGTTGTTCAAGAATTTAGAAGTACTCCAGTGCTGGTTGGAGCTTTATCAGGGGCTCAGTAAGATTTATGATGATCGCTTTGATTTTTCTCCCGTGAAGGTAGAGCAAGCTTTAAATTTGCTACAGATGAACTTGAAACGCGTTGATTGGGGTACCAAAAAACAGGATTTTGATCCGGGTATTTATAATGTTCAAGAAGGGGTAATTGGCTCTAAAGCAGCCTGGAGCCGCGCGCGGCCGCATTCATTGGAAAACGTGTTCACTTTTATTCATCAAAGTCAGCTGGTCCTGCTTACGGCATTTACGCATAAAGTTTTGGGCGATGTATTTAAGCTGTTGAGCGTGCCTTCTTCAGTGGCAAAGGTTAATCAATCCTTATCTCAGCTTTCAGAAGGTATTTCTTTGGCAGGTGTCTTGTTCAAAAATAAAGCGCTTGTTTTGTCTTATAATTGGCCGCAGCGTAATCATAGTGCATCTATAGAAGTTAGATATGTGCCTTCTGGAAAAGTTTTTTTTACATTTACCATGTTTGGTGATGATAAAGCATTTTGGCAGAGCTGTTTGCGTGCATTGAAATTAAGCTCTTTAGAAAAGAATATTATTCCTCTTGATACACAGCTTCTTGAGCGGGGTTTTACGATAACATGGAGGCTAGATTTTACAGAGTTTCCTTTGATACGGGGTTGGATCAAAGAGATTGTTGATTCTGCTCTTGGAGTGCCGGGTGAAAAAGAAGTTTTTAGTAATAAGAAAATACCGCTATCTGTTTGGGGCTCTTATACGTATTTTCAAGATGTGGGAAATTTTGAGTGGGCATTAAAGAAAGCTGAAAATAAGACTATTGATAAATTTGTTCAGCGATTGTTGAGCGATCCGCTTTATGTAAAACGCTCTATTGAAAGTTCTGGTTATAATGAGATTTCGCGTTTAATTGTTCGAGCTTTAAGCGAAGAGCGTGCACGAAATCAGACTTCACTTGATACCGTGAAGGAGCGTTTGCAGATACTACGAAAAGGAGATGTTCTGCTGGGGAATTACTTGGATTTATATTATGGAAAGTTGTTGTTAGAAAAGAAAGAGTCGGGACAAACCCCGGAAAAGTTTATATTGCAGATACAAGGTCTATTGCTCAATGATGCATCTTTTACGGTTAAAACCTTGTTAAACTTGTTTGATGATTTTAAGTTGCGCGCGGAATTGATTAAAGCGATTTTATTGTTATTTGGGCCGAAAGTTGATCAAAGGCTGTTTCTAGCGGCGTATCCTTTTGTACTAGAAGAGATGGCTATTAATAAGCATGCAACGGTCCTGGTGGATAGGTTAATTCAAGTTCTGAATTCTAACGATGTGGCATCGTTTAGCAGCGAAGACCAACAAGAATTTTTTAGAGAAATTTTACGGGAGCCGTTCATTCGGCATTTTCAAGATGCTGTTTCTAAGAAAATATTTAGTGAGTATATTCTTCCAATACTTGAACAACCTAATGGAAATACTGAGAAAATTTTATTGATACTTGGTGCACTGTATTTAAACGATACCTATACGACTGGATCTAGTAGGCAAGAGAACTACTTGGCAAATTATATGTTTGACGAATGGGTGAATTTACTTGAGAAGCGAAATGAACTTTTTGTTGTCCCAGGATTAGGTAGGTTGCTCCAAACAGGGCTTATCCCAAAAGAAGAAGTGCTAAAAGTCTTTATACAGCAGGTTGAAAAATATTTTATATGGACAAAAGAAGAGCAACAAAAACAACTTGCTTCTTTTGTTGCTCTTCTTGCGGCTTTTTTTGGATATGGTCTTGCGGAAGGTAATTCGAAAGAGGTAGTAGAAAAAGCTTTAGAGTATTTGAAGCGTCTTTCATCTTTGGGGTTATCTTTTAATGACGCAGCAGTGATAGGATCGTTGGAAGGACTTTGGGGTGTGTTTCAAGGTTCAATCCGTTTTGTAAGAGGTCCATTGCAAAAAGTTGCACTAGGTTTTCCTGGCCTGTTTTTTGAGAATTATATGAAGTTTTTACCGATCAAAAAGCAAATTGGATTTTTCGGGTCTCGTTTAAAAGGCCTCAAGGTAGATGAATTGGTAAAAAATGTTTCTTTAGATATTCTTCGTGCGTGGCTAGATAGATTAATTAGCTCTGGAGAGCTACATGAAGAAAATTATACTATGGGCGGGCGCCAATTTTTTGAGGAACTTGCTAAACGCCTAAAGGTTTACCGCCTCATTAATGCGGCGTGAATGAGGCCACAAAAGAGTGGATGCGGTTGTTCAGGGCGGGATTGTAGTTCGGGATGAAATTGTGCAGCAACAAACCAGGGATGCTTTTGTAATTCGATAATTTCTACCAGACTGCCATCGGGTGATGTGCAGGAAAACTGGAGGCCAGCGGCTTCAAGAACTGTTCTGAACTGATTATTTACTTCATACCGGTGCCAATGGCGTTCTTTGATTTCTACCGAATTGTAGGCCTTAGCGGCTTTACTGTTTTGGGTTAGACGGCAGGGATAACTACCAAGACGCATAGTGCCACCAAGTCCAATTTTTTGCTTTTGCTCTTCCATGAGGTCAATTACAGGGGTGTCTTCTGCGCCCATAAATTCTGCGCTATGCGCATTGGCAATGCCACAAACATTGCGGGCATATTCAATGACCGCACATTGTAGACCTAGGCAGATTCCAAGAAACGGAACATTGTTTTCACGGGCAGCCTGTATAATATTGATTTTTCCTTCAATGCCGCGGATACCAAAACCGCCAGGAACAATAATTGCATCAAGCTTTTGTATTATATTGTGTGCTTGTTCAGGAAGGCATTCTTCGGCATTAATCCATTCAATTTGAATTGAAGATTGATAGTGAATACCCGCGTGCTTGAGGGCTTCAACTACGGAAATATACGCGTCACTGAGTTGTGTATATTTTCCTGCGATTCCTACCGTAAGTTTATAGTTGGGATTTTGGTATTTATCGATGAGCTTTTTCCAGCCGGTTAAATCAGCAGTTGTACGTTCTGATACACCTAATTTTGCCAAAACTTGTCCGGCAAGGCCTTCTTCTTCTAAGGCGAGCGGAACTTGATAAATAGAACTTTGATCGATACATGAAATAACTGAATCGACAGGCACGTTAGTGAAAAGCGATATCTTTTTGCGTTCATGTTCAGAAATGGGATGTTGGCTCCGGCAAACAAGGATATCGGGCTGAATGCCGAGGCTGCGTAACTGTTGAACACTGTGTTGTGTTGGCTTGGTTTTTAATTCACCTGCCGCGCTAATAAAGGGGATAAGGGTTGTATGGATAGAAAGCGCATTATGGGTACCCACATCGAGGCGGAATTGGCGTAATGCTTCGATAAAGGGTAACCCTTCGATATCGCCAACGGTCCCTCCAATTTCAACTATAACAAAATCAGGTTGCTCTTTGCCTGCAGCTAAAATATGTGCCTTAATAGTATCGGTGATGTGAGGAATAACTTGAATAGTTGCACCGAGGTAATCACCACGACGTTCTTTTTCGAGCACCTCTTGATAAATTTTGCCCGCAGTAACGCTACATGTTGCGTTTAAGCTGCTATTAATGAATCGTTCGTAATGTCCAAGATCTAAATCTGTTTCTGCGCCGTCGGCTGTAACAAAGACTTCTCCATGTTGAAAAGGACTCATGGTACCGGGGTCAACGTTTAGATAAGGGTCGAGTTTTTGAACATTAATAGAAAAGCCACGGGCAGAAAGGAGCTTGCCTAGTGAAGCGGCGACGATACCTTTGCCCAATGAACTAACAACGCCACCGGTTACAAAAATATACTTAGTCTTCATAGGTGAAAAACTCTCTTTTAAAACAAAATGGTAGGCACGAGCGGGATTGAACCGCTGACCCCTGCTACGTCAAAGCAGT
>CAZJVA010000017.1:0-8221 GCA_964549625.1 uncultured Candidatus Babeliaceae bacterium | reverse complement strand
CAGACTACGGATCTGAAGGTTGAGGGTTCGACTCCTTCTGGGCGCACCACTTTTTTCAACCTCTTACTATTTCAACACAAACAAAAACTCTTGGCACCCTGCCAATAAGCCAACTATTATTTCTAATGAATGCTTTGATAACCTAACTCAGGAACGCACAACCATGAAAACATACGGCATTATCCCTTTATTGGCCTTTTTAGCACAGGGATATATTCGGGCCAACCCAATACCCCCCAAAAAAACAGTACAAGAAATCATCCAAAAACATGGCCTAGAAAAAATTGACTCAATACTTAAAATCAACTCGATTATTACCGCTGGTAAACACGAGACTATTTCATTGTGTTACCAAACATTGCTGTTTATAAATGCCCAAAAAACGCTAAAAAAACAAATCCCTATCCAGAACTTTGAAGACAAACTGATTAGCGCAATAACTGAAATTGTTAATCTAAAAAACCCCAAAAAGAGCCAATCTTATCAAGCACGCATACAAAAAATACTCTTACTCAACGAAAACCCATCAATCATCTATCAACTAGAAGAAAAGCTCAAGCTAACCCATGCGTCGTGGCAACACAAACCCACACCTGAAAAAGACACACCAAGCACCAAATAACTCAAACACCCTCAATCAGCACAAACTTTTGCTCATCTTCTGAATACCAAAATACGTCAGCGGTAGCTAAATCAAACCACCATCCATGTATCGCCAAAAGGCCTTGCTGCATCCGCTCTGAAACAAGTGGGTAACTTTTTAAATTTTCAACTTGTTGCAACACATGAATCTGTGAAAGCCGATTAACCGACGTTACATCCGGTGCAAACGTATCACGATCTTTCAAAAAACGCTCATATGATGGCTTTGCGCATGAAAGCCAGGCGGCAACACCCGGATGCAGCGGCTTTTGTTCAAGAAGTGCATGCATTGCGCCACAATCCGAATGCCCACAAATAATAATATCTTTGACCTTAAGCTCCAAAACAGCAAACTCTATTGCGGCCGTAACCGATGCTTCAGAAGCCCCCAATAGTTGATACGGAGGAACTGTATTGCCAATATTACGCAACACAAAGAGATCCCCAGGGTCCGTTGAAGCAAACACGTTAGGCACCACACGACTATCACAACATGCAACAAATAAGGCATCAGGATCTTGTCTGCTAGCAAGACCTGCAAACCGACAACAATAATCATCCTTACAATTACGGCGAAAATCGAGAATACCTTGAATTAGTTTTTTCATCGTCAAGCCCCCTTATCATCTTTTATACTTTAACTTACAATCAAAATCAGAGTTTACACCCTAAGCTATTGTCAGTTTACCTAACGAAGAGCACAATAAATATGAATAAATTTCATTTCCTTATTCTCGCTGCCCTCAGCATAACACAAGTTGTTACCGTCAAAATCACTCATGCCAGAGAAGTAAAGCAACCAGAACAGCAGGTCAAACTGGGGATATATCGCCACTTCAAAGGAGGCATGTACCAAGTTATCGGCTTTGCTCGTCATTCAGAGACCCTCGAAAAACTTGTTGTCTACCAGGCACTCTACAAAAACTATGGCATCTGGGTCAGACCAATCAATATGTTTACCGAAGAAGTAATGTACCATGGTGCAATCGTTCCCCGCTTTAGTTATATCGGCAAAGGGCATACACAAATTCCAAAACTTAAATAACCAAATAAGGCTTAGTCCGCATTAGGGTGTTGTTCCAACTCAGCCAATTCTTCTTTTCTCTTGAACGCAAAGCAAGAACGACGCCCCACAAACAACCAGAGCAAAGAAATTGTCCCTGTAGCTGCAAGAAAAGCTAAAGGAGTATAGCTTATAATACCAACGGCAACCGCACCAAATGCTTTTGAGCCGCGCTGTCCAAAAACATCCACCCAAACTTTTGAGTTGTACTTTGCAACCCTTGAAAGCGGCAAATATAGGCGCTCTTTAGCAGGGTGCCCAACCGCATAATAGAGCCCACGAACAACCACAAGAATAACTCCAACAATCTGCGCGAGCATCCGACTATCAAAAAACCAGCTTGATACGTAAAAAACAACAACCATCGCCACCAAAAATGCCGGAAAACCTAGCAACATGCCCGGCATTCCCATTTTGCGCGTAATACGTTGAACAAAACCAAGCAGCGCAAACAACGAGACAGCCGCTATTGCTATACCATATCCAGATGTCCAAGTGATAAAATCAACAAGATTATGCGCTACAGCACGATCAATTAAAACCTTAAACTGCAAATCAAACATTATGACAAGCACCTCGTAGCTTGCCACCCAAAGAAAAATAAGAAGAAAATAAAAATCACTCACCAGAAGTCGAACACCTTTAAAAAAGCGTAATCGACGACGATCTTCTTCGACAACACGCTTACTTCGATACTCCTTCTTAGGAATCAATCGAACAATTAGCCAAACAACCAAAACCACAAAAAGCAAAAGCAGCGCACCAAAAATAAAAGCCACCCATGAAGCAACATAATACGCGATAAAAAGCATTAAAGAGGAGCCAAACAACTGACCAATTCGAGCAAAAAAGGCAATAAAAAGGTAAGCCTGAGCCGCAAAAGCCGGCACAACTGTGTCAGCTAAAATCGAATAAAACAACACTTCAAAAAACGTTCCAAATGCCTCAATAAAAACATATGAAACCCAACCAATCCACGCAGAGCGCGCCCCCCAAAGCCCAATCACCGGGGACGCTACTAAATACCCCAAGAAAAAAAAGGCACCAATACAAAAAAGCGAAAAAAATATTAGCAGACGATATGGCGAGACTTTAGTAATAAAAAAACTATATACTAAGACTAGAGGGAGCGAGACGAACACCGAGAATAATTTAGCGCGCCAGATCTCCTCAGCACCAACAAATGCGCTAAAAAGCGGATCTTTATAACAACGCAGGAGCCAATACGCAGCCATAATAAAAAAAAATAAGCAGCCCATACAAAATAAACTTTTTTCGATCATCTGCATCAGCCCGCAACCCCATCATCTGCTCAAAAAAGTAATCAGCTGATACCGCACGCAATCGACGCAATTTTTTTCTTACAGCATGCCCCACAAAGACTCCAAAATGATATGTCACTTTTTTAGAGACATACCAACACCATACATTGAAATCAAAGAAAAGACGGCTTGACTTTTTCAACCAAAAAAAATAATATTAATAGAAAATAATATTCAATCGTATAAAGGTGACCCATGTTATTCAAGAATCTGAGCTCTATTTTTTTTATTTTGTACGGCATGACGATGATTGGCGGCAACCAACTTGCCCTAGAAAGCCTTCAAAAAGAAGCGCAGGCAAAAATATTGGAAGAAGCTATAGCAAAATTCATTAAAAACACCATGCCCGCCAACCTAAAAAGCCCGCGTTTCCTCGTCTCGCCACAGAGCAAAAATTTTATTTACAACGAACAATTTGACATCGTCTGCGTACCCCTTGATCAAGCAACAAAAAACCTAGCTGCTCTTGAATTTTTGTTATTACATGAATTTGCCCACGCACAACAACAAGAGGCTATGTCCTGCAAGGAAGAAGAGCTTTATGCTGATTATTTTGCCGCGTGCTTTACGACAAGAACCAAGTTTTGCAACTCATTTATTGAGCTTATGAAAAAAATTGAAAATGAAGAAAACACAAAAGGCTACGAGATTGACCCCCAATATCCGACCACAGAAGAACGAATAGCAAATATCAATGCAGCTTTAGCCGAACACAGCCACCTCAAAGAAAAGTTTAAACCAAAAACATTGCTAAGTTTTATCCAAGAGTTCATCGAAAAAGTTTAAAAAGTCTAAACAGTAAATTACCCACTTCTTGCAATTGAAAACAGCCCGAGCCCCGAAATTTCGGGGCTCGACTTTTTATACCGCTAAAAGCTCTACATCGAATATTAAGTCTGCATTTGGCGGAATAACCGCGCCCGCACCACGTGAGCCATAACCCAGGGCTGATGGTATGAATAAGCGACGCTTTTCGCCAACTTTCATATCTGCAACTCCAAGATCCCAGCCCTTGATGACATAACCCACACCAAGAGGAAACTCAAACGGTTGTCCACGATCAACGCTGCTATCAAACTTGTTACCAAGGCCATCCTTGCCATCGTTTAGCCAGCCAGTGTAATGGACCCGAACAACCTTGCCTTTTGTTGGTTGTGCCGCCGCATCATCCACCGCCGCAACAACCTGGTACCGAAGCCCATTATCTAATGAAACTATTTCCGCCATCGTATCCTTTCTTGAAACTATTTTCTCAGCCCGGGAACACGCAGGTGCTAAAAGCATTACACTGAGTGAACCTAAATAAACAAAACAACGTAATATCTTCATGATATACTCCCTTCATAAACTTTTTTGATTATAACATAAGAGGCCCAGGATGACGAAACTACGAAAATTTGTCTTCAACAAGCTTATTCGAGACAAGCTTGACGAAACCTTAGAAAAAAACGAACGCGGAGGCTTTGACCTAGGGCTATTTATCGAGTCGATAGAAATTTGCTCAGAAAATCCTGCATGTACATACTATCAATCACGCCCGCAACAATATCCCGAGATTACATAGCGCCAGTTTATTGCCTTTTTAAACAAAAACAGTACCATATAAAGATATATCTGGAGAGATGGCTGAGTGGTCGAAAGCGGCGGTCTCGAAAACCGTTATACCGTGTAAAGCGGTATCGAGGGTTCGAATCCCTCTCTCTCCTCCAGTTTTCGAGGTCAATCATTTCATGGCAGTCCAAGATCATCACAAAAAAACACTCATCAAAATCATTCGCAAGCACTTGCCTGAAACAGAAATCTGGCTCTTCGGTTCTCGTGCGCAAAATCAAGAACGCCCAGGCTCTGACATTGATATCGCACTTGACAACAAGCAACCAATTGCTTGGCATATCATTACCAAGATACTTCTTGAAATCGAAGAAACAACTATTCCAGCGGCTGTTGATGTTATCGATCTGCAGACCTGCGAACAACCCTTTATTGAAGAAGTTCAAAAAAAAGGAATCTTATGGACGGAATAACTGGTAAAAAAACACAACTTAAAAAAGCACTGGTAGCCCTTGAAGAAGCTCTAGACTTACTACAAAAACTAAAAACAAAACAGCAAAATTCTATCGGTCCTTTTGAATTTAACGTACTCTACCCCGTTTTTCGCGAATCGCTTATCCAGCGATTTGAATACACGATCGAGTTATTTTGGAAATACCTCAAAAAACTCCTCGAAGAGCATGCCATTTTCGTTGAGTATAATGCGCCAAGTCCTGTTATTCGCCAAGCATTTTCAGTTGGCATACTAAACGAACAAGATGCAGAAACACTATTACGCGCCATTAAAGACCGAAATCGCACCTCCCACATCTACAAGGAAGAGGTCGCTGAGGAACTCCTAGAGCACATTCCACAATATGCATCCGTTATCAACAACTTCCTAAAAACTCATGCAAAATAAAACATTCCTACTCACTATCGATGACGGTCCATCTTGTCACACGGACAAAAAAATCAAATTCTTAAAAACGCACAACATCCCAGCCATCTTTTTTTTGCGCGGTGAACATATCGTTCGCTATCCACAACAAGCAATAAATATAATAAAAGCAGGTTTTTTAATAGGTAATCACTCCTACTCACACCCCTATTTTTCCCAAATACCCCTTGAACAGTGCTTTGAAGAGATAAGCAAAACAGAAGCCCTAATCGATCAATGCTATCATCAAGCCGGCCTCCAACGCCCGCACAAAATTATTCGTCTCCCTTTTGCCGATCGCGGCGCCGGCGCATGGAACAAACAACCCGAGACGATACAAGAACAAGAAAAGTGTTCCGCCATTCAAACATTCTTAAAAAACCAAGGCTTTATCAACCCAATCCCGAGTAATGATGGAATTGATGCGCTCTGGGATATAGATACCCAAGATTATAAATCAAAATATATCCAAAACCCTCAAGATTACGTACAAAACCTAAGAACACTTGTTGATGCCGCTACGCCCAATCAAAATACGATTCTTTTGCACGATTTTGATCACAACCACCATTTGTTCGAAACAACAGTAAAACTACTTTTTATATAAAGTCCCCACCTGTTGAAAGCAAAAAAAAGGGCTCAAGTAAACAACTTGAGCCCTTTTTTAATATTTTCCATGTCTACGGCAAAAAGACGTAAACCCGGGAAATTAAATCGAATAGAAAACTACTCGTCAAGAAGCTGGAGACGGGAAGCCGATTCTTTACCCTGGCTAGCAAACAACTCATAAGAGACGCGCTGACCATCGTTTAATTGACGAATACCAGCCTTCTCTAATGCGCTAATATGAACAAAAACGTCTTTTGATCCATCATCAGGAGCGATAAAACCATATCCTTTTGTGGAATTGAACCATTTTACGGTACCTTTTGCCATTATATAATCCTCTGTCAATAAGGTTGTTAAAGAGTATTTACTACACAAATTACACCATGCAACCGTGCAACTACTCTTATTCAAACGCTTACAATCGACATTTTAGAGAAGATCTTCAGATAACCTGTTACGGCATACCCCCTGTGTACGGGAGTAACATTTTAGCAAGAGCAGGAAACTCAACTAGGACCTTAGTCTTACACAAAACAGGAAAAAGGTAAATACTAGTCCAAATAAGTTTTTTGGTTAAATCGCAACTACTCCTATTGAAACATACACCTCAAACTAAGGCTTATAACCACCAAGACTATGATAACCGCCAATTATTAGGAAATCCTAAGGTTCAAAACATCCCCAAGCGACCGTAAAGCTTGAACTAAAATTGTCACCCGAGATATAATACAAACAAAAAACATCCACCCACACAAAAGCGAGAGAACAATGAAAACTTTTATAACGAACCTTTTTATACTCGGGTTCTGTTTTACGCTTTATGCAAATGGTAGCTGGCTATTTAAAAAACCCCAACCACCTACAATTACCTTTCCCAATAAAGAAAAGCTCGCCGCTTTGTTTGCAAAAGAACAACTTAGTAGTTTTGCAGAACAAACAGGCGCCATCAACAAACTCGCAAACCACACCTTTGAAGGACCAGAAATTTACGTCCTAAGGAAACTTATTATCAGAAAATACGAGGGAGAACAACAACCAAAGACTAGCTTTTCTAAACCAAACACCAAAGATCCCGACAACTTTTCCCGCGTCATCTGCTCACTAGTAAAAAAAAATAAGCGGTTATACAAAGCCATTATCAAATTTCAACAAGATCTAGAAGTCCTTCCCATTAAAAAATCTTCCTAAAGAGCACCGGAAAATTGCATTTCCCTCATCAGGCAACTTAAAATCAAAATATGCACACTTCCCTAAAAAACACGGAGCTGCCTAATGAAAAACGCTATAGCAAAAACAACAAGCCTACTGGTACTTGTATTAACCCTATCAAGCTCAACCAGCGCTATGGACAACCTCAAAGGATCTTATACTGATCTGCCTGATGAATTAAAGCCACTCTCACTACTCGATGGAGCCCTAATTCGAAATACCGAACTTCTGTCTACAGTATATCAAGAAACTACTCCCTCAGAAGAAATTAATCCCCCCGCCATAAAATTAAGTAAAAACATTTTTCATTTCATTGAAGAAACCGGCGAATTTCGCCTTTCTGATCTAAATGTCAAATCAATGGAACCATTAATCTCTAACCTTGTCTTCCTTTTTCTCTGGCACCAAATCCAACAAAAACTCAATAGCTTAATCAAACAAAACAAAGAACAAACAAAAAAAATAAAAATAATTGAGCAAGCACAGAAAACCATTAAAAAGCAAATCGCTTTAAAACTTACTAACATAGGCACAGCAAGAAAGAATATCCTCTTCGAAATTCCATGGAAAACTGCACGACTCATTTTCCTAAGCGCACTATGGGAATTTAAACAGACTAACGATTTTAACTATCAAAAATTGCTTAAAGAAAAACTACTCAAAGCCTGTGAAGAACTACTGAAGATAAAGCCACTCCCCCCTCAAATAACTGAGCTTCTTGATTCAATAGATGAAAAAGCCAAAGTTATCCCACTCCAAAAAACAAAAAAAGTTAAAACAACTCCTTCTGTAAAAACACTCTTTAATAAAAAATTAATAGATCAGCTAACAGATGAAGAATTTGAAGCTCTCGCAATCTACCTAGTCGAGATATCAAGTGGTTTATCTCTACATGCACCAATAATC
>CAZJVA010000016.1:0-8878 GCA_964549625.1 uncultured Candidatus Babeliaceae bacterium | reverse complement strand
TGGTACGTACTATGAAACAAATACGTGAACAAATTTTAAAAAACGAAATATAAGATGAAAATCATAACTTCCCTTCAAAATCCCCTTATCAAAGAACTTAAAAAGCATCAATCTGCTCATACACGCAAAAAAGAAGTCCCGCTTATTTTTGTTGAGGGCAAACGCGCTTGTGAACCATTCCTGCACTCGTCACATTTCACCCTGCATACCCTGCTCTGTACACAAGAAATGGTTGCGTGGGCCGACGAACAAAAAGTCTCTGATGACCTCATTGTTCAAACAAGTACCGAAATAATAAAAACATTAAGCACGGCAACATCACCCAGCGGCTTAATAGGTATCTTTGCGCCAATTCAGCCAAAAGCAGATACACCCCTTGGTACCGCATTAGTACTGGCTGAACTCCAGGACCCAGGTAATGTAGGAACCCTCTTGCGAACGGCCACAGCCTTTGGTATTGAATGCATTATGCTTGGAGGAGTATCACCCTACCATCCTAAAGTTATACAAAGTAGTGCCGGTGCTTTAGCACACGCCAAAATACGTCTAATGAGTTGGCAGGAGCTACTAAAAAAAGCACAACATGATTCGGCTGATCTCATTGCCCTCGTACCCGAAGGTGGTGTACCACTGCGTGATCTACCTACAAGTAGCAAACGCTCCCAGCTTATTATCGTAGGAAACGAAGCACACGGTATTCCCGAACAGTGGATTAAAGAATCAATGCATCAAGCAACAATCCCTATCCAAGATTCAACCGAAAGTCTCAATGCCGCAATTGCCGGCGCAATTGCGCTGTACCACATAACCCAAATAAAAGGAGCATAATGCAAGCAAAGCCGACAATCTCTCCCTTAATTGCTACGCTTATTACCATAAACATCATGCTCGGTTCAGGTATCTTTATCAACATTGCACAGCTTGCCAAAGCTTCGGGCGCTCTAAGTATTTTCGCGTATCCTATTGTCGGACTTATGCTCCTTCCTCTTATACAAACATTTTCCAAACTCTTATCGTTTCATCCCGGCGCAACTTTTTTCGAAATTGGATCATATGTTCACCCGCTCGTCGGCTTTATAACATCCTGGGGCTATTTCGTAGGCAAGCTCGCCGCCGCCGCATTAGGCGTCCATATCTTCACCACCTCTTGTGGCCTTTTTTTTCCTGCAATAGGTCCTTGGTATCTCCTTGTTGACATCATTCTTATCGGCCTGTTTGGCTTGCTCATCTTTTTTAGTCTTAAGACCGGCCTTCCGATGCAACTATTTTTCCTAATACTCAAGCTACTCCCTCTTGCTAGTGGCATCTTTGCGGGACTTTCATTGCTAAAAATAACCAACCTTATGAGCTGTATAGAGAGTTGGTGTACACTACCTGCCACCTTTCCATTAGTTCTTTTTGCTTTCGCAGGCTTTGAAGCAAGCTGCTCTCTTGGCAACCAAATACCCAATGCAGCAAAAAATGCACCTCGCATAATCCTGTTTTCGTTCTTATTCACCCTGTCGCTTGTCACCGCTCTACAAATTATTTTTGTTGGGGCCTTAGGTTGCGACCTTGCCTTTGTAACAGATTTTCGTGAACCTTTTGCCTTAATAATTGAACAAACACTTGGGCGGTATCCACAAATAGGAGCCGCTATCCTTGCTGCAACAATCACGGGTATTGCATCTTCTGCACTCGGCTCAAGCTACAGCATTTTATCGAGCAACATCTGGAATCTTCATACCCTGGCAAATCGAAACCTTATTCCCGGCGCACGCTTTCTAAAAAAAATTAACCACTACAATGCGCCTGTTTGGGTTACGATAGTCGCCATTTGCATCGAGATCGCCTACCTAATTGGATCAAATACGAATATTTACTTCTTGCAGCGCATATCTGCAAGCGCCAATGTCTTAGCCTACAGCATTGGAACTTTAGCCTTCTTGGGCATTTCCCGCAAAATATCTGTCACTGCCCAAATTACCGCTCTTTTTGCTAGCCTAACCTGTTCAATACTCATTTATTCGATCTTTGCCGAAGGTGCGACTTTCGGTTTTCTACCATATACAGTCTATGCGCTACTGCTTCTACTGGGATTGCTTCTTCATGGACTAAAAAACTACTTTTCTCATGAACTACCAACAAGCGGGCAACATATACAGTAATGCGGTAAAAAGAGCCATAAGAAGCGTAAACAATATCGCACGATTTGTAATTTGTACCTCAGGAACTCCGCACTTTTCAAAGTGATGATGCAAGGGAGCCAGTAAAAAAATCCGCTGCCGGAACAACCGCACCCAAACCTTTTGCAAAATCACTGAAACACCTTCGAGCACAAAAACCGCCCCAACCAAGACAATAGCCAACTCCATACGCAACATAAGCGCAATTAGCGCCAAAACTGCCCCCGCGCTCAGCGCGCCCAAGTCCCCCATAAAAATACGCGCCGGGTGCATATTGAACCATAAAAACGCCATTATACTGCCTAATAACATAGCCAAAACAAGCGCCAATTCATACTCACCAAGCACCATTGCAAAGAGCCCAAAAAATGCAACGTTAACCGCCAAAACGCCACCCGCAAGTCCATCCAGCCCATCCGTAAAATTGACGCAATTATAGGTAGAAACAATGACCCAGAGGCTCCAAAGTACAAAACCAAACGCTCCAATCGGCAAGCTTATCGTCCGACCAAGATCAAAGAAAATCGCATCGGGAAACAAGGGCCCAACGCAAATATACCAGATTAACAAGGCCCCCAGGGCAACCATAATTTGTGCAACAAGCTTTTGCCGCTCGACAATACCTCGCCCAAAAAAAACCTTGCATACATCATCCCACGCGCCAATCAAAGCAGATCCAACCAAAAGAAACAACAAGGACAATAAGCGTATATCAGAATTAACCCAATAAATAATCGATATCCCCAAAGCGGTCAAACCTACAAAAACAAGGCCCCCCATGGTCGGCGTTGTCCCTTTCTGAGCATGTATATCCTCTATGTATTCCCTAACACCGGAACGAAAATAGCGACGCGCTACCTTAATAAACGCAAGATAGGCAACAAAAGCCAAGACAAATGCGCCCAAAACGGTGCCACCCCAAATGCAAAAAAGACCAAAACTACGCGAAAAAAAACCTGCCAGCATTTTATATCCCCCCAGACAACCCATGCTTTATTTGACTAATAATAAACTAATCACCCCCAAACTTGACACTTTTTTCTTTTCACGTATCTTAAGTTACAAGGTGTCATTATTTTTAGATATAATTACACACCTAACTCCAAACCTAACGTTGAAACGAAAAGCAAGAAAAGGTAATTGTATGAAACAAAACAAAAAACTTATTACCTATGCACTGGGTGCATCGCTCTTAATCTGTTGCTATAGTATTGTAACAAATTTGACACAACACCAAACTGGTGTCTGTTATGCGGGAGCCGCAGAAGGACAAAACGACCTTGTGCGCACAGTCGAAATCGTTAGAAGAGGCGAAATGGCCCAAAACGAAATCTTCCTCTCCTCGCTTGTCTCAAAAATAAGTCAATTTGATGACGGATACGAAGTATATTTTGAGAATCTACGTCAACTAGATACCTTGGAGCGCATTAACACCAAAGAGCTTGCTGCTAAAATTAATGCCGCACTAGAACATCACAAAATTGCGATGGAACAAGACCGACTTGAATACCGGCTCATAGAAATGAAAATTTTTGAAGCCTTTAGGCTTTTCTTAAGCATGGATCCGGCAACATCCCCTTACAAGTGGGAAACTATCCGACTTCAGCTCTGCGCGGCGCTTGAAGGCATGCAGAATCTATCTGGCGAATTTGTTAATCCAAAATACCAAGCGCTCCTGAAAGACCTACAATCCTTACATGCAACATCTTGGAATGTTACCATTGCGCTTCGCCTTAAGCCATACACAACACTTCTTCCGCAAAGCATTCAAAAGCAGTGCGGTCCAGGCTTGGCACGCTATATAAAAAAATAAAATAGCGCAATATATCACTAAGCAAAAATAGCTTATACTTAAGAGCGGGTGGTGTTATGACACCACCCGCTCTTTTACTTGCAATAGACCTCAGCCAATATAGCTCACCATTTTTATGCAGGCCATTCACTATGAAGGAAACTAAAAACTTAACACACTCTTTTGATGTTATCGTTATTGGCGGTGGTCATGCTGGCGTTGAAGCAGCTCATATTGCGGCACGTCTGGGAGCAAAAACTGCGCTCATAACCCCCGAAAGATCCAAAATTGGCTTCATGCCGTGCAACCCCTCTATCGGCGGCATTGGCAAGGGGCATATTGTTTTTGAAATTAGTGCGCTCGGTGGCCTTATGCCCCAGCTTTGCACAAAATCATATCTTCAAGCCAAAATGCTAAACACGCGCAAAGGACCTGCTGTTCAAGGATTACGCCTCCAGATTGATAAGGCGGTGTATCAAAAAGAAGCCCAGGCGGCCCTTGAAAAGCTTGAAAATCTCAAAATTATTACAGCACGCGTAGCCCGCATCCTATTCTCTTCAGATAATCAAGCCGAAGCGGTGTTGCTCGAAGATGGAACCTATATTACAACAAAAGCCGTAGTTATGACAGGTGGCACATACTTAAATGGCGTAATCCATATCGGCGAAGAACAGTGGCCTGGCGGACGCGCTGATGAACCCGCAACCCATGAGCTTGCCCAATGCATAAAAGACTTAGGGTTGAACATGGGACGCATGAAAACGGGCACCCCTGCACGCTTATTACGCTCATCGGTAAATACCGCCGCAATGCTTATCGATGAGACAGAACCACTGGAATATCTATTTGAATACCAGCCTCATACCGCTACGACTAAAGAAGTCTGCTACATAACTCATACTAACGAACAAACTCACAACATAATTCGCGCAAGCGCCGAACGCTCCCCGATCTTCTCTAAGCGTATTACCGGAACCCCGACGCGCTACTGCCCGTCAATTGAAGATAAGATAACCCGTTTCTCAGGCAAAACCTCCCATCACGTATTCCTCGAGCCCGAAGGCTACGCTTCTAAAGAGCTCTATCCAAATGGGATATCAAATTCACTCCCACGCGACGTACAAGAAGCCATGATTGCAAGTATCGCAGGATTTGAACAGGCCATCATTACCAAATATGCCTACGGAATTGAATATGATTTTGTGCAGCCAAATCAGCTTGATAAAACGCTCGAAGCACGCCGGTATCCAGGATTATTTTTTGCCGGACAAATTAATGGAACAACAGGATACGAAGAAGCTGCCGGACAAGGATTAATTGCAGGAATCAATGCTGCAAATAAAGCCCTCGGAAGGCCTCCATATGTTATGCATCGCACGCAAGGCTACATTGGGGTCATGATCGATGACCTTACCCATTTTGGCGTCGACGAACCATATCGCATGTTCACCTCGCGTGCCGAACGGCGTCTGATCCTACGCCAGGACAATGTCTTTATCCGCTTGGCTCCTCATGCATATGAACTAGGATTAATCACAGAGCAGCAGCACCAAGAAATCATGCAAGAACAAGAATGGGCCTCCTACCTCCTACAAAAAACCCTGACCCAAACAGAAATCAAAAGCTACGCGCAAACTATCGCCCAAGCCAAACAAGACGAAGTCAAAAGAGCACTCAAAGCACATGCAAATCGCGCAGGGATATATCTCTCTCCCCGTGGATATGACTATCTCTTTGCTGAGCTTTTATACGCACCATATCACGAGCGCGAGCTCCGAGAAATTCAAAAAAGTGCGACCTATCGCAGCTTACAGATCCCTCCAACATTCTGTTATCAAGACCTTCCAGGCCTTTCACGAGAACTTCAAGAAAAACTTCAAAAACATGCACCAAAGACGGTAGAAGACGCACAAAAAATTCCCGGTATCACCCCAGCAACAATATCATTACTCATTTTTAAGCTCCGGGAACTCGAAAAAACAAATTAAAAAAAACATAGGCAGGCCCATGCAACATACAGGCCCCCAAAAAACATGTTGACAAAAAGACATATTTTATTATTATGAGACAGAGTGCTAGCTGGACATAATTTAACAGAGCAGTCCTCTGTATTTGCTATGGTGAAGGATGAAAAGAGCACCTGGTGGGAGACAATCAAAGATGCACCAAGCAACATCGCTACATGGGCATTTGGCGAAAAATATTGGGAACAAGACACACTGTTTAAAAATTTCGATGATGATACTTGGCAATTCGAAACGGAAAAACAAGATTACGAGGAAGGGACCGGGGTCATCAAAAAAACCTTAAATCTTCCAAAAAAGTTTGTAGCCGAACATCAATCACTAATCACAGGCACAGCCGGAATAACTGCTGCTGCAAGTAGTATAGCCGCTTGTTCTTTTACTGGCGTTCTGCTATACAACATGCTCTTCAACAAACAAAAACAAATCCTCAACAACAGCCAAGTACAACAAAAAGATCTTCTTCAAATCAAACAGTTCCTTGCCCAGATGGCAAAACAACAGGCAATGAAGAAGTAACACTACCAACTAAAACCTTAAACTAAAGAAGGGTGGGAGCAAATCTCCCGCCCTTCTTTGTTCTGTCTTTGTCTTAACCCTTGTGCCTCAACACCAAAAACAATTACAATTTAAATAAAAAGCAAGAAACTAGGAGGCCCCATGAACCAATATCTAATCGCAGCTATGCTCAGCTTCATCGCTGGACTCGTCTATGCAGGCCGCACCATTGTGCTACCTGAGCATACAAAAGCTCAAGCTTCTAAGATCGAACAAATCAAGCACGTTGAAAATCAAGAACGGGCAAAAGTGGCGGCATTACTAAAAAAACTTGGTGAGTAAGTATACCAATTTTTGTCGCTCACGGTGCTTGCAAACTTCACCACGTGATTCTCACACAACGCAAAACCATAACCCCTTTTTTCTGCTCCCATAAATTAACGCGGTAACGGCTGGCAACTTAATTTGTTTTTGGGTATAGTAGTCAGGTAGGTTTTCTCTAATCTAGGACTGGCAGATGAAAAAAGAACAATCAGCAGGCATAGTAGTCTATCGTCGCGATCCGCAAAGCGGTAAGCTTCTCTATCTCCTCCTTTACTATATTGGTGGTCACTGGGACCTACCCAAAGGCAAAGTTGAAGAAGGCGAATCATTAGCCCAAGCAGCTAGCCGCGAAGTTCGCGAAGAAACTGGATTAGAGGTGGCACCATTCCCTAATTTTTCAGAAAACATTTCTTACTACTTCCGCAACCAGGAGCGCGAATTAGTCGACAAGAGCGTAACATTTTTCGTTGGAGAAACTGATCAAGAGAGCATTCGCCTCTCTCCGGAGCACCTTGATTATGCCTGGCTTGATGTTAACAGCGCGCTCAAACAACTCACGTACAACAATGCACGCCACCTACTCTCTATGGTAAACCAGTTTATTCACGCCCGCGATGAAGCCCAAGGTCTTTAAGCGCTCTATACTAGGCCGCGCCCTACTAAGAAGCTCAAAAGCCCAATAACAGGACTCAACAGCGCATAGGTTAGGGTCCAGACGCCTGCATTCATATAATACAGCTCATGCACCGCAGCCGCGTAGGACGAAAAGGTAGTAAATCCACCTAACAGACCGATACTAATAAACTGTATCCATCGCGTTACCGGGCACATGAGGCCTACCAAATACCCCATAACAAAACAGCCAATCGTATTGATAATCAAAATCGCATATGGCTGCTGACAATGAAGCTCTTCAAAAAAACATAGGGCTAGATACCGCATCAACGTACCAAGCCCTCCCCCAATAGCAACAACAAGGGCATTAATAAAAGAAAACTGAATCATAAGCCAACCACCCCACGTAAACATTACATCATTAAGAAAGACACTAACTATCGTACCCAAGAAACTAAAAACTTAAATGCGGACACTATCCCTCTGCAGCGTACCGTCATCACAAGGAAGAACCACCAGGGCCAACGTGGTGATCCAGGGCAAAGACAGACATCGAGGAGATCGTTAATTATTAAAAATAATTGACAAAAAACATTTTCAATGCGAAAATAGACAGGAACATTTGTTAACCATAATCCGCAAGGAGCTGTCATGACGCCATTATGTACGTCATTGCTGACCACCTGTCCACCAGAACTTCTGGTCTTAGGACAAGCTATTTTCTCTCCTCTTTCTGCTGGCGCATCTTCTTTCCGCCGCAACCAATTCTTTTTTGGTTATTTTTATAACCGATATTTTCGCCGCTATTGGCAAAGCTAATTTAACTACATATACGAAAATCAACTGTTTAAGCTCAGCATTCTAGGAACATCAAGTTTGATGTACCGCCCTATGCGCTCTTATACTGCTTGTTTACTGTTACGGTATTTCCAATAATACAAACTTAGGAAATTCTCTAACCGTATCACACCAATAAGCCACCAAAACGCCCTAATAGGGGGACAAGCTGGCTTAGCCAAAAAAGCTTAAACCAAAAACAGCACTTTATTAAACCGTAAAATCAATTTTTATTTGAATTATAAAAGGATATGCCATGAAAACTATAATCCAAAAAACAACTACCCAAATCATAAAACTGATACTTTTAGCCTCCTGCGCCATGTCTACCACACATATTGTCGCAAGCAATGAGGCGCAATCCCCCAAGCCACTAAAAGTATCAGAAATTAAAGCACGTATACCAGACGCTTTAATTAACGAAGCCATACAATGTCTTGATAATGGGGAATTACACAAGTTTGATCCACTTTGTGGAGATACATCATGCCAAATTCGAACAATTATGGTCAAAAAATTGTTCGAAAAACATACGCCAGCAAATGAAGAGTTTACGCTTAATACCAATGAAAAGCGGCTGCTAGCTCTATCACTTTTACTTACCAAAGCCAAGCATGTTATTG
>CAZJVA010000015.1:0-10003 GCA_964549625.1 uncultured Candidatus Babeliaceae bacterium | reverse complement strand
TATCGAGAGAGCGGATGATACGATGCCTGCGTGCGATACGTGTCAGCCAGCAAGACATTCGTATCCAGCTCAAATGCAAAACAACATGCACGGCCTGCAACAAGTCTCTGTAAAAGCCCATTCTCAACAGCCCCAAAACGTCCAAAAAAACGCCCATCTAACCAAAGGTCAGCCGTATGAGCCGCGTCAAACCAGGCCGGACAATTTTTTGCATCTGCAATTCGCCACTCAGGATAGACCCCACACAAGTCAAACAGCGTCATTAGAAAATGTTTTGCCCGGTAAAAATCTAATCCCTTACGCGCGTATAAAACACCCGATATCTGCTCCTCTTCATGCGGCAATTCATCTGCATCATTTGCAAAGGACCATGTACGAGCAACTTCAAAAAAACGAAGTTCGTCACGCAAGATAGCATTAATGCTAACAGCTTGTAGAAGATGTGGTATCAGCGAGGTAACAAGCCGACGATAATTTTCAGAAATTGGATTTTTCAACTCTTGAGCGCGTCCCACGACAAGACCCGATTCACGCAAAAACACTTCATCATACAGCGAATAACGAGAAACCTCGTGCATACCACAGCCAAACGCACAATGCTGCTTGATTGCACGACGACGCATATTGGAACACAGATCAAATGGCTTCATCTGTCGGCTAGGCAACACTTGGGGTATTGCATCATAGCCAACAAAACGCGCCACCTCTTCCACCAAGTCCTCGGGTATCTGAACATCTTTGAAGCTGCGGAATAAAGGAACATGCACTCGGTAGACGACGCCATCGGAGCCCTGCTCCGTTGCAACGCCAAAGCCAAGCCGCTGCAAAATCGAAAGCACCTCAGGCTCGACAATAGTGCACCCTAGTTTTTCAACAAGCATTTTATGCGGCAGTGTAATAACCGCATCATCAAAAACTTTCCCCAAGGAGATAATAGAATCATCTGCACTACCAACTAAATCTTGGGACTTCATAAGACACAAAAAGCGTTCAATTGCAGCAACATTCGCATGCGGATCTAAACCTTTTTCAAAGCGCATAGAACTCTCAGTTCTCACCTTAGCTCGCTGCGCACTCGTGCGAATAGCCGTCGGATCAAAATGTGCAGCCTCCAAAATGATTGATGTCGTTTTTGCAGAAATTGCACTATCAAGCCCGCCCATCACCCCGGCCAAAGAGAGCGCTCGCGACTGATCGGCCACAACACAATCATTTTCAGAAAGGGTAATCGCACTGCCATCAAGCAACACTAATGCCTCCCCTTCTTCGGCCGAACGAACAATTAGCTGTTCCCCAACGACCTTTTCTGCATCGAATGCATGCATAGGATGGCCTAAGTCAAACATCACATAATTAGTTAAATCGACAATAGCAGAAATAGGCTTTGCCCCGACCCTTACCAGCCGTGCGCTCATCCAGATAGTAGACGGACGCTGAGAAACGCCATGCACTTTGATCGTAGCAAACCGATTACAAACTTTTGAATCCTCGATAACTGCAAGAGAAGACGAATGATCAAAGTGACAAATTGGCATCGAAGCACCAACTTGCTCTTCGGGAATAAGATTAACCTTTAAAATTGCCGCAATTTCACGCGCAAAACCACGATGCCCCCATAAGTCTGGGCGATTGGTAAGCGACTTGTTATCGATATCGATAATCCAATCTTCTACTTCAAGCCCCTGCCGCCATACACCGTCTAACTGAGCCTCTGGCACAAAAACCTCGGGGAGGTAACCTTCGCGCACACCAGCAAGATCACTATATGCCGCCCAGGAATATTCTCCATCTTTACGAATCAGCAGCGCTTGGGATCCCGCGCGCAAATCACTCCGCGGTGGCAGGACTATTGTCTTGTTTTTTTCTGCTATATGCACTGTAGTTGTCGTACCAACAGAAGAAACAGTTCCGATAAAAAATCGCTCCCACGCAAAATGATGATGGATAACTCCATCAATTTCTGCCGTTGTTTTGCCCAGGGAGATAATAAGGCGTTCAAAATCAACCGCAGAACGATCCGCTTCAATATGATCAAACACCCACGACATAGAAAGTTTCATCTGTTCTTCCACAAGAAAAAGCACTACACTACAACCAGTATTAGCTAGATTACTCAAAAAGCTCCAGGTCAGCAAACCATGCTCAACGCACCAAAATCCATAGCCCTTGATGCTCCTGTCAAATTAATTGAGTAATACCGCCTATTTACCCCCAAGCGAAAAGTTGGTGCCTTTTTAACAAATATAAGGAATAACAATGAGCTCACCCCGCCCAAGCATAATCAGAGAAAACGTATCACTTGCATCACGTACATGGTTTGAAACCGGGGGACCTGCGCGTTTTTTCGCAGAACCAAAAAACGCTCAGGAGCTAAAAGAACTCACTAACTGGGCACAAAATACCAGCACTCCTATTTGCGTACTTGGCCGAGGAGCAAATGTACTAGTAAGTGACCAAGGGTTTAATGGCCTAATTATTCATCCCAAAATAACGACACTCTCTATTGATCAATCAACAGAAGGTGCAACTCATGTCACCGCAGGTTCTGGTGTTGACATTGATGATTTTATCGCACACTGCCTCGCGCACAACATAATAGGCTTCGAAGAATTTAGCGCTATTCCCGGAACTATTGGTGGTGCTGTCTTTATCAACATTCATTATTTTGCCGCCTCACTCAGCGATTTCTTGATCAACGCAACCATCCTCGATACAAAAACTGGGGTAATTTCAACTGTCGATAAAAACTGGCTCTCTTTTGGATACGATTATTCACGCCTTCACGACAGCAATTTCATCGTTATAGATGCCACATTCAAGCTCAAGCAAGGCTCCGAACTCGAAGGCGCATTCGCGCGAGGACGGTCAGCGGAAATCACCCGCCACCGCAAACAACGCTATCCATATAAAGGCACTTGTGGCAGCTTCTTTAAAAACTTTTCAGAAGACAAGATCACGCTTGTAAGCAATGGCCGAAAAGCTATTTGGGTAGCATACTACCTGGATAAGCTTGGCATTAAGGGCGAACTGTGCTTCGGCGACGCATGCGTTTCGCACCAGCACGCAAATATGATTGTAAATAAAGGCCATGCGACCTCTCAAGATATCGTAACCCTGGCGCGCACGATGCAACAAAAAGTCTATGACGCTTTTGGACTTATCCCAGAACCCGAATGCCAATTCATAGGATTCGATACATACCCACTTTTGAATGCGCAGCAAATAGGTAATACGCCTGGCTAAATGTTCTAGCCCTAAAAACTTGATTTCTCAGCCTATTTTATTGGTTGACTTCTTGGCTTTTTCTTTTATAACAAGTACAAGTAATTTTGTGCGTCGCAACCTGGAGGCTCTATGTCTACTGACCAGAAACCTCGAACAATTGATTGTTTTATTACCAAACGATAGGCCGACGCCGACGTTTTGCTCCTGCACTCGCGGATAGGCCGTCGCCGCAACCTGCGAAAGGGCATGTCATGTGCACACAGTACAAGAACATATCCGCACTATGCTTACTATTTCTTTGTCTATCAGGCAGTATCTTCACTTCATTTGCAGCAGAAAAACAATCTCCTGAACACAAAGCTGCCGACGTGGTTGAACACGCACGCAAAGAAACAACCATCTCGCTTCGCCATGTATGGTTTCGTGCCAAGCTATTTATACGATGGTTGGACCAATTACCGGCTAATCATCCGCTAATTGGCAACACAATAACGGTAGCCCTTGGTGTGGCCGCTGCTGGAGCGGTAGAAGCAGGAATCTTAGCAATAGCTGCAATCCTGGGATACAAAAGAGCAAAACGCTCAGGAAAGGACAATATCGAAAGGTATCGGCGAACACTCAGGACAAAACTCCTTGAACTACTAAAACATATTCCTAAAGGAACTGAACTTTATGTAAAAATTGAAGAGTTACTTGAGATACACGACGAAGATTAAATAACAACAAAGAGGCGGGCCTTGTTCCCGCCTCTTTTATTTTTAAATAATTATGCTTGTCCTAATGTCGCAACCGACAACACCTCATCTATCGTTGTCAAACCCAATGATGCTTTACGTAACCCATCCTCTAACAAGAGGCTCATACCATCCTTGCGAGCTTGTTCCTGAATTTGAGCAGTCTCGGCGCGCGCTAAAGTCAAATGCATTACCCCACTTGTCATCTGCATGACTTCAAACACGGCCAAACGGCCCTTGTATCCAAGATTAAGACAATTTTCGCAACCAACAGCCCGATAAAACTTCATACCTTTAGCTTGCTCTGCCGTAAGCCCTACCTGTTCAAGCACATCCAGCTCTGGGCGATATTCTTGTTTGCACACATCGCACAAACGACGCACTAATCGCTGTGCGATAACTACAGTTACAGAAGAGGCTATTAAAAATGGTTCAATCCCCATATCAATCAAGCGTGTTACCGTTGCTGCGGCACTATTGGTATGAAGCGTACTTAAAACCAAGTGCCCCGTAAGCGCTGATTGTATAGCAATTTGCGCGGTCTCTTGGTCACGCGTTTCACCAATCATTATTATGTCGGGATCTTGCCGAAGAATAGAGCGTAGCGCAGCTGCAAAAGTTAAACCGACCTGTTCACGCACTTGCACCTGACCAATACCTTTCATCTGATATTCAACCGGATCCTCAACCGTAATAATGTTTACATCGGGTTGATTCAATTCGCCCAAAATTGAATAGAGTGTCGAAGTCTTACCAGAGCCGGTAGGACCAGTTAGCAACAGAATGCCGTTAGGCTCATGCATACCCTGCTCAACCACCTTGTAGTCACGCGGGGAAAGCCCAATTTTATCGAGATTGCCAAACGTTTTGCTCTTATCTAAAAGTCGCATAACAACGCGCTCACCGTATGCAACGGGAAGAATTGATACACGAATATCAATGGCGCGATCGGCTATCTTTATCTGAATACGACCATCCTGAGGTTGCCGTTTTTCTGCGATATTCAAATTCGACATCACTTTGAGACGTGAAACAATCGCCCCCTGAAGTCGCTTCGGCGGTGTCATTGCATTATATAACACACCATCAATACGATAGCGTACTCGAACCTCTTTCTCAAAAGGTTCAATGTGAATATCAGATGCACCTCGCTTTACAGCCTGATAAAGAACGTGATTAACCAACTTAATAATAGGCGCGTCACTCACCATGCCCAAAATATCTTCTTCTTCAATCGCTCCAAGATCTTCGGCACCCGTAATCGATTCTTGCTCTTCTTGGAGCTCTTCGATCATCTCTTTTGCGCCCTCAAGCGGATAGTATCTGTTTATCGCATCTACAATAATCGATCGTGGGGCAACAGCTTGCGGAGCTCGCCCGACAACGAGCATTAACTCATCAAGCGCCTGAATATTGTAAGGATTAGCCGTCAACAGAACATGTTCTCCATCAACAACAACCGGCATGACTCCGTTTTTTCTCAAAAAAGGAAGAGCCACACGCGCCAAAAGTTCAGGATCAGCCATCTTTTCTGGAATAGCTTGATAAACAGGAAGATTAAATTTTTGCCCAAAAGCCTGAGCTAGTTGATCCTCCGCAACCAAGTTTTTAAGCTGCACATACTCTTCAAAACTCTGGCCCTCTTCAGCCGCCGCCACTTGCCACTCCTGGATTTGCGCAGAATTCACACTCTTATTCTCAAGTAATATTTCGGCTATGGATCGCTGTTCCATACATCTTCTCCACATGTTTTTCGGGCCATTGCTTCCGATGAACGCACCTTGCCTCACCAGAGGAAACATGATACAGTTTTGTACTGTTATGCTGTAGCTCTTGTATCGAAACTATTAGTTCGCCATGAAACATACCTGCACATTCGCCACTCAGGCTAGCATGTTTTTTTTACTCACTCTATGTCTTGCTCCAGCATGCTCGCATCATCAAAATCAAAAAACACGTATAAAAAGCAAAGACATCACACAAACACCTGCGGTAGCATCACCTTGGTCATCAAAAAAAATATCCGAACTATCCCTTGATGAATCCTGGGCTGCATACGACTACTATAAAAAACACAACCGTCTCCCGCATCTAGCCGCAGTTCTTGAGCGACTAGTCCTATTAACGCCCGATCAATCACAACTTGAACCACTACTAACCGAATTAAGCGATCTTAAAATCTCTCTAGGTCTTTACGAGGAAGCCGAAACACTTCTCGATGAATACTGCGCAATGTATCCAGGCAATCCAGTAACACCAAAGAAAAAGCTTCAACTTATTGCTGTTCAAATACAACAAAATCCTTCGGCAGAGCGTGATCTTAGCAAAACAGAAAAAGCACTTGCTAGTGCATATACCCTCTACCAGGAACAAGTAGCGACACCCACACAACAACTCACACTCGCTGAGCAAGAAGAGCTCAAAAAACATATTCGCACTGCCCAACAACTCCTTGCAACCAAAGCTCTTAATAAAATCGAATTTTACACAACAAGATATCGCTATACACAAAAAACACCGCCACTAAAAGCGGCCATGAAAACTGCTTTAGAACTGATGCAAACGCTCAAAAGCCAACCAACGCCGCAGCTACTATCCGCAGAGCAGCTCGCCCTATTAGAACCGCACGCGCAAAAAATTAGCATCTTGAAAGATAGCCAGTCGATGGACACCAACAAACTGCTTAACTCAATTGATGCTACTATAACAACTCTTAAAAGCCTCATTCAAGGCTGATTTATGAAGCACCCCATCCGTGCCAACAAGGCCCTAGGATTAGCAGGAGAAAGGGCCACCGCAAATTATTTACAGCAGCAGGGGTACCAAATCATCGCCACCAACTACCACGCGCGCCATGGAGAAATTGATATTGTTGCAGAAAATCACGATACGCGACTCTTTGTTGAAGTCAAAACACGCAAAAAAAATCATTTTGACTCCTCCCAGGTAATAACCTACAAAAAACAGCGGTCCATAATTAGCGCGGCACTTGAATATAATTACAAAACCAAGTGGTCAAGAGACAAAAATACTCGCTTTGATGTTGCATTAGTAAGCCCAAACGGCGTAGACTTTGCTATCAGATATATTCCTAATGCTTTTTCCGTAACTGCGGAGGCTATTGTATGAGTTCTTTATTGACACGTACCTGTTCGGGCCTATTACTAATCGCACTACTAGGATATTCGTTCTTTTTTCTCCCACCCTTCCTCTTTTCTCTTTTTTTATTAAGCATACTAGGCGCTATACTGATATTCGAATGGCCACGACTCGGAACAGCAAAACTTACTCCGTGGTATCCAATTTTTCCATTTTTGCTTTTAATTATAGCCAACCAAACAACCTCGCAACGTTCCCTTGTTCTTCTCATTTTTGCTCTCGCCATGAGCTTTGACACGGGTGCATACATCTTCGGTTCTCTCTTTGGCAAACATAAGCTTGCGCCTCACATAAGCCCTAAGAAGACTTGGGAGGGTGTTTTTGGTGGTATCGCACTCTCTTTACTTACCCTTATGCTACCGCCTCTTTATACGATTAGCCTGCAATCCCGAATAAAAGCACTTATTGTGGTACTAATTGGAGATGGTGCAGCACTAATTGGCGACCTTTTTGTTTCGATACTCAAACGCAAATCTGGGGTCAAAGACTGTGGAGCTAGTCTGCCGGGACACGGCGGCTTTCTTGATCGATTTGATAGCATTTTATTTGTTACCCCAATACTTCTTGCTATTTTTGCTATAATTTAAAAAACAAAGAAAAAACATATACGTTCAAATATTGGCAGAGTCTATAATTATGAAAAAAATAATCTTTTTTGCGCCCATCATGTTTTCCCTTTCTTGTGCACTTTACAGCTCATCCGACAACGAAATCTTCCAATTTGACGAAGAATACAACAGCTGCAGTCCTCTTGAAATAGCAGAAAACTGTCTCACCCCAGAAACCTTTGAAAAATGGAAACAATTTTGCCTTGATGAAGCAGAAAATAAAAAAACTTTTTCATGGAAATACGACCATAAAAAAACAACTTTTTCATTCGAGATTCTAGTTCCTGTCTGGGTTAAATACTCTCAACCTAACGATGAAAGAGGCTCCCACGACACATTCGCATGGATGTGGAATCATACTGCCAACGAAATCATCGCAACAGACGGAACAAAAACAACAAATCGTGGACATCCAACTATAAACACTATTTGTCCAGCAAAAGACCACGATGTTATATGCACCCTTGATACGGCAAACAAAAGAAGCACTCTCACACTTGAAAGCCCATCCGCCAAAAAAAACTTTAGCTACATGCTACAACTACAAAACGCGAGGAATCTCTCGCGTAAATTAACCAACACAGAAGAGCCGCTCTATCAAACACAAGAAAACCTAATCACCTGTACCTTTGATGTAAACAACGGGAAAATAACTCAAGCAATTATAGAACCAGCAAAACTACAAAATACACACACCCACGCAACAAACATTATTGTAGAAGAGACGACCTACGGCAAAAAATACACCGGTGCCAAAAATAAAAAATTTAAAAATAAAACGTATACCGATACCTCCTGGTCAATTCAAAGCGTTGACAAAGAAAAAGACGCCAGCAAAGACAAAACACCCTACTTCCAAACCAGATTTATCAATGGCGTACTGCGTGAATGCATCACACGCATTCCAAAAGGCAACAAACTTATCATCACAAAATTCAAGAAAGACAAAGCTTTTTATGGCGTAAAGCTCAAGGACAACGAGTTGCCACGCCTACGCAAGGTCAAAGAAATAAAAAAACGCCAAAAATCTCCAAATTCTCCTGTTCATGACCCTTCTAAATTTTTAGAGCATATGCAACAAGTCAAGAATAATCCATTTTACATGGAGCAAATAGAAAAAAATGGAACCTCGCCACAAGCCCTCTAAAAAATAAGAAATGTCATGTTTTTTGAAGTAACACACCAATCAAGCAAATCCCGCGCACGCGTTGGTCGCATTCACACAGCTCACGGCATTATCGAAACGCCCAATTTTGTTCCTGTTGCAACTAACGCAGCAATCAAAACTGTTGACTCTACCTACGTCAACCCTCTAGATGTCCAACTCATGTTCTGCAATACATATCATTTGCTTTTGCATCCGGGACCTGAGATTGTTGCACAGGCAGGTGGTTTGCACAACTTTATGCAACGCAAGCAACCGATAATAACTGATTCAGGCGGGTTCCAGGTTTTTAGTCTCGCATATGGTGGTGTGGCTAACGAAATCAAAAGTCGAGGAACAAAAAAACAAGAGGGGGCCATCCTAAAAATATCCGAAGAAGGGGTATTATTCCGCTCTTATCGTGATGGTTCGCGTGTACTATTAACACCAGAATCCTCCGTAAAAGCGCAAAAACAATTAGGCGCAGATATCATCATCCCGCTGGATGAACTTCCGCCATATCATCTTGATCATCGGCAACTTGTCCGATCATTTGAACGAACCCATCGTTGGGAAGAAAGATCCCTAAACACCCACAAAGAAGATGTGCGACACCAGCACATGTATGCGGTTGTTCATGGCGGCGTCAGCGAAGAACTTCGAAAGCAGAGTTGTCAAAGATTACTTCAACTGGAATTTGACGGATTTGCGATTGGAGGAAGTTTAGGTAAAGACCGACAAGAGCTTGCACATATTAGCAACTTCACCGCTAAACAGCTTGACCCAACCTTTCCAATACATTTACTAGGAGTTGGCGACTTAGAATCTATATTTAGGTGTGTTCCCGGAGGAATTGACACATTTGATAGCTCTTACCCAACTAAATGTGCACGCCACGGCATCTTGTTGCACGAAAATGGACCAATTAACATTACACGCGCGCGCTGGAAAAACGTTTTCGAACCTATATCAAGCGCGTTCCCAACCAATCAATATAGTGCCGCGTACCTGCACCATCTTTTCAAAGCACATGAGCCCATTGCTCATACGCTCGCCAGTATCCATAACATAGATTTTATGGTACGTACTATGAAACAAATACGTGAACAAATTTTAAAAAACGAAATATAAGA
>CAZJVA010000014.1:0-13825 GCA_964549625.1 uncultured Candidatus Babeliaceae bacterium | reverse complement strand
TCTTACCCACTTAGAATCCCAGGGCCTATTCAGTCCCGCAACAGGTATTCTCCATGCCAATGTTTACATTGCATTCTTGGGCGATTATATCGATCGCGGACCAGATAGCCTTAAAAACCTTTGGTATCTCTGGCAACTAAAAAAGAACAACCCCAGACAAATAATCCTCACGCGCGGAAATCACGAAACACGAATCGTATGTACCAACTCTGAAAATAACGGATTTTTAGAAGACCGGAGCATTAAAATTCAAAATGCGTTCCTTGACGCATTTGCGCTTTTACCAACAATCAATTTTATCGACAGAGAAAATCGTGAGAACAACCGTATAGCTCTCGTGCATGGCGGGATCAATCCCAACATCAAAAAACCACTTATTAAAGAAAGCGAACAACGCGCTGCAGTCAAAAAAATAGATAGCAACACCTTCCTTTGGTCAGATATGGCAAGCACCTGCGATTCAAAGACCAGAAAAAGTGCGCGCGGCATCGGACTCGTCTTAGGCAAAGATGACGTTCAAGAGTGGATGAAGATCAACAACGTAAAAACTATTTTTCATGGTCACGACCAAACAGAACGCTCATATTACGATGAAAATGACGAACCAAAAAGCTTATTCAGAGAGACTGCACGCTTAGGCATTGGATCACGCTGGAACGACTCAACATTTGTGCTCAACGTTGCCCCGAACACTCAACACTACAATAAGGGCCCTATGGCAAACTTATACTACTCAGATTATGGAACAATTGCGTGTATCAAACCAAAAGCCAAAGATTTTGTGCCCTCTCAACCCGTCAACACCCCACAATTTGCAAGCAACACCGGCCCACAAGAAATAGCTACACTTCCTGACTTTATACTCGAACCATTGTACTTCTTGCCGCTTGCACCCTCAGTGATAGTTCCCCAAGACCAAGTATTAGCAAGTCGCCCACAAAACAAATACCAAAAAGCTGACAATCTCGGGAAAATTTCCTAGAATCTCTACCCTTGTGATATCACTATGCATGGCCGTGTTAATACACGGCCATGTCTCCATACCCAACAGCATTTATACTTACTGCAAGACGCGCCTCATTTTTCCGCCACCCGCAGCAGCAACTACCCCGTCTTCTTCAAGTTGATCAATTAAACGGGCTGAACGATTAAAACCGATTCTAAAATGCCGCTGCAACAAAGATATTGAAACCTCTTTTCGATTGCGCACAAATAAAACGACCTCCGAATACAGCGCATCGCTTCCCAAAGATCCAGTACCTGCTCCCCCTGTAGACAACGTAATAGACTCGTATACAGGTTTTTGTTGCATCCGTAAATACGAAGCAACCGCATGCACCTCTTTGCTCTGGACAAATGCTCCATGAGCACGCTCGACAATGCCACCTTGCTGCATCAGCAACATATCGCCTTTACCAAGGAGTTGTTCTGCGCCGGGCATATCGATAACGGTTCTTGAGTCAACCTTTGAAGCAACTTTGAGCGCAATACGCGTAGGGAAATTAACCTTTAAAATTCCCGTAACAACATCAACCGAAGGTCGCTGTGTCGCAACAATGAGATGTATCGCGGCTGCACGAGCCATCTGAGCAAGACGAACCATCAACGGCTCTACTTCGCGCCCTACCGTCACCATAATATCTGCAAGTTCATCAACCACAACAACAATATACGGCATTGCATCACTACCCTTGCGCGCACGATACTCCTCGACTGATCGCACACCGGCACGAGCCAATTCTGCATATCGCTCTTCCATAATCCCTACTAACCAAGAAAATACCTGCGCAACCGCAGAAAGCTCCGTCACTATTGGTATCATTAGATGGGGAATATCAGCATATGGTGCAAACTCAAGACGCTTGGGATCAATCATAACAAGTCGCAACTCTTCAGGAGTCTTTGCCCCGAGCATCCCCAAGAGCAATGCCTGCATCACCACTGATTTACCAGATCCTGTTGATCCTGCAATAAGCATATGTGGCTGTTGTGGAATATCCAAGATACACGGCTGACCATTGCTCAACGCCCCAACTACTGCAGGTAAGGCCCCCGAAAAGTTTTTATACGCGGAGGACTCAAATAATTCCGAAAAAAATACCGTCTGACGCTGCTCATTTGCAACCTCAAAACCAACCACCTGTTTTCCCGGTATAGGTGCAATAACACGCAAACTTTGTGCACCGAGCGCGAGGGCAACATCATCAGCCAGAGCGCTAATTCGACTTACCTTAACATCCGGTGCAGGCGCGTATTCAAAGAGCGTCACGACAGGACCAACCTCCGCTCGCGTTACGCTCCCATCAACCCCAAAACGATGAAGTTTTTGCTCCAAAGAAGCCGTGCGCCGATCAATTTCGCTCTGTACACGTGCCTGTCGTTCTTGTTTTTTGGGTGGTGTGATAAGCAACTGGCCACCGGGTAATACAAAAGAAACAGGCTCTTGCACTTCAAACAATCCCTCCTGGCAACAAGCATCAAGAGCGTGCGCTACCCCTTCTACTTCGTCACTTTTTTGAGCAAAACCCTGCCAAAAGCTCTCATCAACAAGCAACTTTTGCGGCGCATCCATATCCCAAAAGCGATCAAGCGCACCAACCCAACGGCGAACAATCTCCGCCTGCAACAGGCCGTACACCGATAAAAAAAACGTGTAAAACACCTGTGCAATCGCGTGTATCGCAGGCGCTAAAAGTCTCCAAACATATACCCCAAGAGCGCCCACCCGCCGGACACCTAGCAAGATAACAGTACTTGCCCAAGCCAGACAAAAGAGCCCAAAAATAAATATAACCGAATCAACATACCTCAATAAAAAATGTGATTGCGCAACCCCCCAGATGCCTCCGGGCACCACCCAGCCGCGCCCTCCATACCAAGGATCACCCCACGATGAATAGGCAAAAAATGCACCATATAGGCTCCACGCATACGCAACAGCAAAAAGACAAAAAACAGAGCGCTTCCATGCATGCGACAGATCCGTCGACATACAACCATAGGCGCACAATAAGGCAGCCAAACAAACCAACCATGCCGCCGAACCAAACACCCGAAGCAACAAACTACCAAGCACAATCAAAAAATTTGGATATGGATGAACTACGACCGGAACTTGCTCGATATACCAACTTACGCTTTGATCAAAGGTTATAATAAACAACCCCAAAAAACTAAGCAGCACCCCGATAGCAATAAACGCCCCGACTATTTGACGAAACAGCTGTAACCGCCTGACCACGCGCGAACTCCTGCAAACAAGAGATATTCCCCTTCTCTGCAACCATAGCGCAAGCAAGAACGCGACAACAAGACTTAGCGCCTAACCAAAAAAAGCTTGGGCCAACACAATCAATGTAACGAACAAAGTATATCCGCCAAACAGCCAAAATCGGTTCGTACGCGCCAGATATGCCGCCCAAAAAAACAAGCCTATAGATAAACAAAACGCCCCGAACATCGCGGGCCAGATTACCCATCCACCTGCAGCCGCAATTAATGCAACTCCGCCATTGAGCACACCAAGCAGACCAGCACCAGCAAACAAAGGAAACGCTGTTACAATCATCCAATACCATGCTGCAGTTCCAGACCATCCGAGCCATGAAGCCGCCGCAAAAACAAGCCCCATACGCGATACACCAGGCAAAAGCAAGGCCAGCACCTGCGCCGCCGCAAGATATGCCATATCGCTAACACTAGGATTAATACGGCTCTTAGCACGAGGAAGACCGTACAAACTAAGCAACGCAGCGCTAGTTAGAGCAAAGCCAACGCCTAAAACAAAGGTATTAGCGTCTACAAGTGGTAACAAAAACGGCTTTACTAGCAATCCCAAAGCGGTAAAAAACCAGACACCCAACAAAACATTTATATATAACCTTAATTGACTTCTACTGCTCTGGCGCCACCAGGCAAAAATTTCCTGACGCATTGCCAAGAGATAACAGACAAAAACAGACCACGCAAACAGGTGCGCAACAAAATCAACCGGCCGTGGCGCGGCCAAAGAAAAAAGCACTGCGTGACCAGAACTACTGACAGGCAAAGACTCAAAAAGAATTTGAACTAAGAGGAAAATTACGAGCATATAATCTCGGTATTCTAAAAAAGAATAATATAACACTTGCACATGATCTACAAATTAGGGTAAAAAGATCATTGCATTCTCGAATTGTTTTGTCTAGATTATATGCGAAGTTACTCGAGCATGCGAATTTGCTCGAATAGTAGGCAAAAGAAAGGAGGCGTATCTACTACCTACAAAAATTTATTTGGGATTTTATATATCGGTTGGAACCTAGGGTTTCCTAGGTTATATTTTCAGGGAGTACTCCATGAAGAGACTATTAGGGTCATTTATAGCATTGACTCTGCTGGCAAGCACAGCTCTGGGCTGCAGCCTCGGCGGCTGCTCGACCAGCGGTAGCTGCAGCACCAGCTGCGGTGATTGCTGCACAAGCACATGCGCACCAAAAACACAGCTCACGCTGCGTTCACAAGGTGACTACTTGCCATTGAATGCACATTACAACTTCTACCAATATGGTGAAGAATGCTTCTATGGCGATTTTTCCGTTAACTATCGCTACGAGCGTAGCTTCCGCGATGAGCGTCTAGCATCAGCACTCTTTGGTAGCAACGTGCTCAACTTCAAAGGCAGCGCTCCAGTTTCACCTGCAACCCGCGACAACACCAAAGATCTCATTGCAGACTACTTTGGACTTGCAACAGATACTGACCTCGCATACAAATTCTGTCCAAAAATACAGAATCACGTCTTTGACTTCAACCTCTACTTGGGCTTGAACGAACTTATCGACGGTCTTTATCTCCAGGTAAACGTTCCATTTGTACATGCAAAATGGGAACTCAACCACAGCTGCGATGATTGCTGCAACGATTGCTGCACTACAAGCACCACAACCAACACAAGCTTCTCAACCAAGAAGTTCAATGCTGGTTACATGGATAGCATAACCGCAGGCGACATCACCCCACACAACACCTGGGCAAAAGCATTGGGTGGAGCTGCATTTGGCGATGTCAAAGCATGGAACTATGCTAAGATCCTTGGCTGCTGCGAATGCACCGAAAATGCATTAGCTGGTATTCACGTTGACCTAGGCTACAACATCTTTGATTGCCCAGACTACCACTTTGGTATCTACCTCAAAGGCGTAGCACCTGCAGGCGTTACCCGCATTGACAACTGCTACCAAAGCCAAGTATTCCAACCAGCAGTCGGTTACGACCACTGGGAATTGGGTGCAGGTTTGACCGGCCATGTCAATCTTTACAACTGCGATGATGAGCACACCGTTGATCTTCTCTTCCAAGGCTACTTGACTCACCTCTTTGAGCGCGAACAAACACGTGTATTTGACCTCAAAAACAGCGCATTGAGCCGTTACATGCTCTTGAAAGAATTCAGCGCAGACAAATCCTACGCAGGCAACCTCTACAGCGCAACTGAGTTCACCACACGTCGCACCAAAGTACGTATCGACATCAAAGGCGAAGGTCAACTCGAACTTCGTTACAAGAATGACTGTGGCTTCAGCGCCGGCTTGGGTTACAACCTCTATGGCCGTAGCGATGAAAAAGCAGCCAACGACTGCTGCCTCTGCTCAAGCGTCAGCAAGAGCTTTGGTATCAAAGGTTGCGCTCCTGTAGCAGCAAAAGGCTGGGCAACAGGCACCAATACAGGTGATGACTGGGTAGAAACAACCAATGCTGAATCAAAAGACTATGCCCTTAATTCAACACAAAGCGCTGCTACAATATATACCTGTGCCGCCGTTGATAATGCCAAAAAACTGGCCTTATTCCATCATGCAGCAAATCTCACAGGAGATACCGACGTTGTATTCCCTAATGCGCAGCAGTATACTGTTACAGATCTAACAAAAACATTCGCCGCTGGCCGAGCATTAGTAGAACCAAAAGCGGTCGAAGTTTCATCCTCTACAGATCTTAATATTGCAAATGGTCCAGATGGCGAAGTTACCGGAGTAACAAATGCGCCAAAACTCTTGACCGATGCTGACATCAACGTTTGCTCCGGCATGAGCCCAAGCTACTTGGCTCACAAGATCTTTGGCCATGTTGGTTATGCATGGGAAGATTGCGACTGGCTTCCATCACTCAAAGCTGGTGCTGAAGTTACCTTCGCAACCTGCTCTGACAGCCACGCGCTTAACTCGTGGGGTCTGTTTGTAAGTGGCGGAATCGCGTTCTAAGATCCAACATTCTTTAGAACAGCAAACAAACACTCAAAGGCGCGGGAGCAAAACTCCCGCGCCTTCCTTTGTTCTCTGGCAAACACCCAAACCCCCGTCATTGCGGACGGAGCGCGACAACATCGTTACGTAGCAATCCAACACTTAATTCTTTTCGAACCCGCACACCAACCATCTCATCCTCCCGTCATTGCGAACGGAGCAAAGCGCAGTGCAGCAACTTAGTTACGTAGCAATCCAGTACAACGGCACATTTTCGATTCTACACACTGACAACGCCTGCTTCCCCGTCATTGCGAGCGGTAGCGCGACAACATCGTTGCGTGGCAATCCAGTACAACGAATCACTCCACCAGCCCTCCTCGAACCTTCGCTATTTCTTCTAGGTGTTTTTCAAAAACAAGAGTAACCCCACACCACTACATGACTCTATTGAGCAAGCTCTCCTCATCGAAAAACTTACAACTCCAAACCAAAACACCTAGTAATTTGTATAAACTTTATACAAATTACTAGGTAAAACTTTTAGCAACAACAATCAAAACAAACCAAAAATAACGTGCAATTCACCCAAAACAACCTACGAAGAACTCTTGACATTGAATAGGCTCACCTAGTAATCTGTATTGGTACACGACAAATAGCTAGGAGGTTATCATGAAAATACAGCGCACTGAATATCTTGAACAAATTATTCATCAACATCAAGTACACCCGATCTGCGCCCTTTTGGGTCCACGGCAGGTGGGAAAAACTACCTTAGCTCGTCAGTATGCAGTACATTTTAACAAACCAATCTTTTTTGATTTAGAAAACCCGGTCGATTTAGCAAGCCTTGCAAACCCTATGCTTGCATTACAAAACCTCGATAACGACCTCATTATTATTGATGAAATACAACGCCTGCCCGATCTATTTCCAGTGTTGCGTTACCTTGTAGATCAACGTCCGTATAAATTTCTTATTTTGGGCAGCGCGTCACGCGACCTTATTCGTCAATCTTCTGAATCACTTGCAGGACGCATTGGCTACCTACAATTACCCCCTTTCTCGCTTCAAGAGTGCCCTGACCTTACCAAACTTTGGGTTCGCGGAGGATTCCCGCTCTCATACTTGGCAGGCAGCAATCAATTTAGCCAAACATGGCGCCAATCATACATTACGACATTTATGGAACGCGATATTCCGCAACTTGGGTTTTCCATACCACCGCAGCTCATGCGTCGGCTCTGGATGATGCTTGCGCACAACCACGGCAACATCCTTAACATGTCCGACATCGGACGCAGCTTAGAAATTACGCATCAAAAAGTTAGAGCGTACACCGAAATTCTAACGGGAACGTTCATGACACGGCTACTTGAGCCTTGGTTTGCGAACATTAGCAAACGCCAGGTTAAAACCCCCAAGATATACATCCGCGATAGCGGCATATTGCATAGCCTGCTCTCCATTACGCAGTACGAAGAACTTATTATGCACCCCAAGCTTGGCGCTTCTTGGGAAGGCTTTGCTCTTGAAGAAGTGGTTAAATTATTCGGAGCACAAGACAGTGAACTTTTTTTCTGGGCAACACAAGGAGGGGCTGAATTAGATCTTTTTCTCCTAAAAAATGGCAAACGACTTGGCTTTGAATTCAAATATAGCCAAAACCCACGCATTACACCATCAATGCATAGCGCCCTTGAAGACTTGCGCCTTGATCACCTCTTTGTCATCTATCCATACCCCAAAACGTTTCCCCTTGCCCCACGGGTAACCGCATGTGGCTTGGGAACTCCAGAGTTTTTTGGCTTGCCTAAAGCTTAAAAGGTGCCCTCAATACAAAAAAGCTATCGATAGGATAATGCGTCACCGGCAAAAGCAACCCTAACCAACAACCTCAGTGTAGAGACCACCAGAATGAGACCAGTTTACCAGCCGAATACCACGGCAAGAAGCTTTCGAAGTGCCAGAATAGACAATCATAGGCATACGAATATAATCGACCCCTAATACCGGCGTTAAAGCCGTAAACGACTTAAAATAGTCACTTCCAATAGTCATGCCTGCCTTAATCTCAACTGGAGTTATTCCCCGTGCCGTTTCTATCAACACATCCATCTCAACACCACGTTGATCCCGCCAAAAATAAAGCGAGGGCTGCTGCAATTGATTAAAAGCCTGCTTATAAAAATCTGCAATAATATACGATTCCATGAGCGCACCACGCGCATAATGTGCATCTAAATCTTCAGGCTTAGTTATTGACAAGAGCGAACACGCAAGACCGGTATCAAGAAAATACAGCTTTGGAGATTTAATAAGCCGTTTTCCAAAATTTTTATAAAATGGAGGAAGCAGGGTAATAACATACGTTGCCTCTAAGAGCGACAACCAGGCACGAGCCGTTTTTTGGTCAACCCCCGCATCACTACTCAATGACGTAATATTAAGCACCTGTCCAATCCGACCAGCACAGAGCTTTAGAAATCTCTGGAAGAGACTCAAGTCAAAAATATTTTTAACCTGGCGTACATCACGCTCAACATACCCTTGTATATAATTTGCATACCAAATTGCTGGAGAAATCTCCGTCGTATACACTCGTGGAAAACACCCCTTCCACAGAGCGGTTTCCAAGGTCGTCGAAAGTATCCCTGCAAAACTAAGCTCCGCGAGGGAAAAAGGATAAAGCGTCACAATAGCAATTCGCCCTGCGAGCGTCTGGGTTATCGCTTCATTTACCAATAAGTTCTGAGACCCAGTAATTACAAAGTATCCGGAACGCGGATTTTGATCGATAATTGTCTGGATATAAGATAAAAGATCAGGCGCATGCTGCACTTCGTCGAGGATAATGCCATGCGCATTTTGATACTCCGCTAAAAAGCCGCGAGGATCTTCCCGCGCAAAAGCCCGATTGTCTAAATCTTCTAAGCTTACATACTGATGCCGAGGGAATATAAACCGGGCAAGCGTTGTTTTTCCTGACTGGCGGGGTCCCACAAGGCCTATGGCGGGCATCGATTTTGCTAACTGGCCTAATTGACTAGCACATGCACGTGCAATCATAAAAATTCCTTATGAATTTAATGAATCAAATCTACCTAACTATACTATCAGAATAAATCATGACAAATCAAGTAGTCCGCTCCCTGATCGGTCAAAAACCAACCGTTCTATCGACTTAGAAGACTAATACAACATGCAAACAACTGAAAAAGCTAAACAACTGCGCTCTTTTGTTCAACACTTGCATCTATACCAGAGCGCTAGATAAAATATAGATAAAAACTTTGGAGGAACCATGAAAATACTGCTACGCATCTTTTTCGCTATACTCTCAATTGTCCCGCTCACTCACGCCATGGAGCGACTCGACATAATAAAAACTATTGATGAGATCGAAGATATCATACCAATCATCAGCCCACACATTGCCTGCGGCCCATGCACACTTGTTGCCTTTGACATCGACGAAACGCTTATTTGGGCAGCAGACCCTATGGCTCGTAGCGAATGGTTTGAACAAGAATTTACACACTACAAAAAACTTGGCCTATCTCCTCAAGATGCCCTAAAGAAGTTTTTCGTGGAACACCTACAGGCACACAATAACAGCGTTTTTTATCCCGTCGACAAAGATACAAACGAAGTTTTCGAATTACTGCAAAAAAAAAATATTCACATCATCGGCCTCACCGCACGAAAACCACTAATGAGCACGATCACGACTAAACAATTCGCCCACGCGCAAATCAATTTTCCAAGCCCTATACCGCGCTGGGATGATACCTTTGTATTAGCAGGACCCGAACAACCAGTTCTGGCTATCAATGGAATTATCTATTCAAGCGGCCAAGACAAAGGCCAAACCCTTGGCTTATTTCTCGACGCATTATCATATCGACCACAACTTCTTGTTATGGTCGATGATATGTTTTACAACGTACTCAATGTTCAACGATTTGCTGCTAGTCGAAATATTCCATTTATTGGTATTTACATCAACAAATATGAACAAAACATACGACCACTCCTCAAACAAGGCATTGCTCCCGCACCCGTAGCGTTACGTGCCGGAAGCCTACCTGCCTAGAACAGTACTTATCGAGCAAGTAAACGATCCTCGATTGCTGCCATAGTTTTTTGATACCCGGTAAAGTGGAAGGTGTATGCAGGAATACCCATCATACTTGCGTATGCCTCAACCGCTTCAACATGATGATGTGAATCATCAATAAAAATAATCACCTTAGGTTGCCAATTAATTTCCCTCAGCAAGCGCCCTAAACATAAGCCTTTGTGAGCCCCTGAAGTAAAAAATACCCCATTTTCAAAAATCAACGGAAATTCATGAGGGGGTAATTGCAACTCACAGCGTCCAAATTGATCACCAAACGCTATAAGCCCGACTTCGGCAAGTTGTTGAGGGGTAATATCACACAATTCACGACTGCGCGAAGTTAATCCAATAAGGCGAACACCCGACTGGTGCAAGTCGTTCATAAAACGAATAAGCTCCGGATCAACGGGCTCCAGAGTTGTCTGTTCTTGTGCTATGCGATATAGCCGCCGTGTCTCGTTAATTGCATCGACAAAAGACGGAGTACTCTTCATCTGCTCCGCAAGCATAGCCCCAAACCAAGCACTGCGTGCTTTGGGATTATTTGCCACCAGGACTGTTTCGTCAATATCAAAAACAAACAGAACATCAGGCCCAAACAAAACATCTCCAAGGGCATGCCGCAACTCTTTCGCGCTACCAATACTGTGAATCTGCGCATCAATCGAACACCCCAAAAACAGAAGCGGCAACAATGCCAATTTTACCAAAACCCGTATCATAAAACCCTCAATGATAAAAAAGAAAAAGGGAGAGCAAAACGTTTTGCTCTCCCTACCGTAACTACCAAATGTTATGTATTTAATTATATACTCTGCTTAGCCTCCACACGCGTAGCGACATATCGGGCAAAATCCCCAACCGTTGCAAGCTTTTCAAGCTCATCATCATCGAGCTCAACATCAAAAACTTCTTCAACTTTCATAACAATCTCGACACGATCAAGCGAATCTGCGCCAATTAACTCAAACGTTACACCGGGAACAACCTCACTTACCGGACGCGTTAACTGCTCAGCAACAATACTAATTACGCGTTCTTCTACCGATCCACTCACGAAAACACTCCTTGCAATGCCGTAACACGCTCTACAACAAGATCACGCCCCAAAATCTCAAGCAATGCAAAGATCGAAGGACTCTCCAACGAACCGGTAAGCGCGTAACGCAACGGCTTAGCTAATGCCACCAGTCCTACCCCAGCATCAGCACAAATTTTACGAACAAGCGTCTCAACCGAATCTTTGGTTATCTCATCGAGTAGATTATATGCAAAAACAAACGCACTCAATAATTGCGGCAACTGCTCAACAAAGCCCGCCTGAGTAGCAAGCTCCTTAGGCCCTTGATACAACTGAAGAATTGCCGCCTCGAGCTCACGTAATGTAAGCACGCGATCTTGGTATAATGAAACCAAGGAAACAATCTGACGAGATGACCACGAAGAACAGAGGACCGAAAAGTCTACATGTAAAACATCTTTGAGATACCCAATCAAACTTTCTGCACTTGCCTGACGAATATACACTCCATTCATCCAGCGCAACTTCACCAAATCAAAAACGGCGCCAGCTTTTTGAACATCCACAATATCAAATAGATCAATCATTTCTTGCTGAGTAAAAATCTCTTGGTCCCCATGAGACCAACCAAGCCGAACCAAATAATTACACAACGCTTGGGGCAAAAAACCCTGTTCTTTGTAATCAAGCACCGCCGTCGCAGCATCACGCTTACTCAACGGCGCACCGGACGCACCCAAAATCAGAGGCAAATGAGCAAAAGATGGAAGTTTTTTAGCGCCAAGAGCACGATACAACAAAACTTGTTTCGGTGTATTTGAAATATGATCTTCTCCGCGAATAACATGCGTCATTCCCATCAACAAATCATCAACAACCACTACAAAGTTATACAAAGGAGAACCATCCGAGCGCGCTATGACAAAATCATCGATCTGATCAACGGGAACCGTAATCGGGCCACGAATAGCATCCACAAATGTTACACCCGCCTCATCTCGAGGAACACGAAAGCGAACAACACTTATGCCATTTTCTTCGGTCAAAGGATCTGACCAATACGCATCACCAGCATCAAGCAACTTTTTAATCTGCTCATTGTATATTTGAGTGCGCTGCGACTGATAGACAATCGTCTCATCACTCGTCATACCAACCCAAGAAAATGCATCAAGAATTGAATCAACATATTCCTGCTTGGAACGCTCACGATCAGTATCTTCAATTCTAACAACAAAAGTCCCATCGTGATGACGCGCAAACAACCAGTTAAAAAGCGCTGCCCTTAGATTGCCAATATGCAAGCGGCCAGTTGGCGAAGGAGCTATCCGAACCCTCACCTTTGAAAGATCTACCCCTTGGCCATTCGTCTGATTCACTGATGCACCTCTCTACAACTGATACGACAACTTAGCCGAAGCGAGTTCACCCCAGACTGAGCCCTTTTTTGCGCCATGCGTTATGAGCGCCCAAACCTCTTCAGCCGATGCACGATCACCGCTATCAAACGCCAAAAGGCCTTCGAAATAAACCGCCATGGCTTGATATAAATTTTTATTATCCTGCGCAATTGCATGCAACTGCTCGCGACCACGGGCAGCCACCTGTTCATCTTTTGAATCAATATCCTGTAATGCGGCACGTATTTTAATAGGCTCATAAAGCGGTGCTGATGGCGACATGGCCTTCAATGCCTGTGCAGCCAATTCTCTGCTTCGCTCCAATTCGCCCCGACCAACAAGCGCATCAGCTTTAAAAATCAAAAAATAAGGGGCCAAGACAGAACGATGATATCGGCGATACCCCTCGCTTAAAATCTGTTCAGCCGACTGCCACATATGCTCAACCGAATCATTTGACTGGGCACGGGCAAGCGCTTCAATGCCCTGAACCAACGCTAACTGCGCCTTTTGCTCGTAGTTTCGGTGATGAACGCGATACGCATACCACGAACCCGCCACCGCAAGCACTACAAAAGTAATTATCCACCAAAAGCGCGCCTCGCTATTCTTCATATAGCTTGCAAACACATCCCGTACCACCATAGCTCTCTCCGATTCGGTATCAAAAAACTAATTACTCCGCTGCTGCATCTTCCGTATTGGCTGCAACATTAGATCCTCTGCGATCCGCCGCTGCCTGGCGCACTACTTGGCGATTTTCTGCGCGATCGCCCTTGGTGCGCAAAACTTTTTCACCACGAAAATACCCGCATGACTGGCATACGTAATGTGGAAGCGCAGGCGCTGCACAGTTATTACATGCACCAATTGGATTTGGATTCAAACCCTTGTTTGCACTTCTTTTATCACGACGAGCTTTAGAAACTTTTCTTTTTGGAACTGCCATTGGTATTTCTCCGCAAACACTTATACATAAACATATTACAACGCAGCTACATCAATCGCCGCAACTATAGATCTATTCTAACTAAAAGCAAAATACTTTGCAAAA
>CAZJVA010000013.1:0-15241 GCA_964549625.1 uncultured Candidatus Babeliaceae bacterium | reverse complement strand
CTATTAATAAACTTAATAACTCAATCATCATTGTTTTCCATTTCGTTTTTTGTTCATCACAAAATGGAAGACCATGCGGATATTCTCGAGAATATAAGGCTATGCTAACAATTCATCTCAGAAGCTATGGTCTCAACCAATGTTTGAAGAGATGCTGAATAATCCTTACACGCCAAATCACGCTTTTGCAAATCATGCGCCAGCTGGATTGCAGCCAACATCGCCAAACGCTTAGCATCCGGTATGCGCACACCATGGGCAAATTGATTCATTAACTCGTCAACACGTCGCGCCGCCTTTTCGACAAGCTCTATCTGTTCATCACTTAACAAGGTGAAGCTTTCTCCAAAAACAGTCACGCGCGCTTGGTCTGCGTGCTCAATCATTGGGCTAGCTCTTGTTCAAGGACCGAATCAATGTTTTGAATTAATTCATCTACCGCCATGCGTGCAATTTCCCGCTCTTCATCAAGCTCAGCATCTTTGCTGCTACGTAACAAGAGCGTTTCCTCAAGCTTTTGTCTTTCCTCGAGGAAACGCTCCCGCTCATCTTCAAGTGATTTTACCTGAGCCTTTAGTAGAGAAATTTGCTCTGCATCTTCACGTTTTTTTTGAATTAACTGTGCAATCTTTTCCTCAAGAACTCGCAATACTTCCATCAGTGAAGCTCCCCTTTTGACCGCCTCCAAACCTTTTAGCTGATCTTAGTCCGAAGCTCCATTATATGTCAAGCAAGTTTGGCTACGCGAACTACTTCAGAAAATGCCGCCGAATCTAGGCAAGCCAACTGACTCAACATCTTACGATTTAAAGAAACACTGTTTACTTTAAGACCGTGCATAAGTCTGCTGTACGAAGTTTGATGCGCCTTTGCAGCAGCAGAAATACGTGCAATAAAGAGAGCACGCATATCGCGTTTTTTTAACTTGCGTCCTTTGGTAGCGTAAGCGAGCGCCCGATAGAGCGTCTCACGAGCACGCTGCAAAACATTTTTACGCTGACCCCAAAAACCTTCAGCGCGCTTTAAAATTTTTTTATGACGCTTTTTGGTCATTACACCGCGTTTTACTCGTGTCATCTTTCTTCCTTATATCTTATACTATGCTTTATTAAATTAAGCCTTTTAGGTGCCCCGCATCTGCAGCGCTAATATATGCTCTTTTACGCAAATCACGTTTACGCTTAGCTGATTTATCTGTCAACAAGTGGCGATGATAACCCTGCGCGCGCTTAATAAGTCCAGATTTTAACTTTTTAAAGCGCTTACGTGCACCTGAATGTGTTTTTAATTTATATGCCATAAAAACTCTCTTGAAACTACTTACGCAATACAAATATGCGTGACCACATAGACCCTGCATGTGAATCACTTTCTTGAGCTACTGTTCTACCATTGTAATCAGCGGAAGAAAGAACGTCCATGATTCGTTGGAAAAATTCTTTACCAACCTCATCCTTCATAGTTGCTTCACGTCCACGAAAAACAAGTGTTACTTTAACATGCTTACCTTCCTGCAAAAACTCGACCGCACGCTTCATCTTTGTAAGGAAGTCGTGATCTGCAATCTTAGGACGCATCTTAAGCTCTTTTACCTGAACAACATGCTGCTTCTTTTTTGCTTCACCAACTTGCTTTTTCTTCTCGTAAAGCATTTTGCCAAGGTCCATAACCTTGACTACTGGGAAACCTGCGCCACCACGTTCGGCAATTAACACGAGATCAAGCTGCGCGCTACGCGCTATTGCAAGCGCTTCGCTGCGACTAACAATTCCACGGTTTTCACCGCTTTGATCGATCAATTGCATTTTATCAAACCGAATACGCTCATTAGCCAAAGGCAAATCACGTTTTTCTTTAACAATCATTCTACGCTTTCCTCTTCAGCAGTCACTTCAAACGATTCAAGCTTTTCTACCTTATCTTGTTCTTGCATCGAAAGAACTCGCTCTTTGACGATCTCAAACAAATTTTGATTAGATTTTAACTGTTCTGCAACAGCGTCACGCCCCTGCGCAAGTTTTTCCCCGTCAAAGGAAAACCAAGAACCTGATTTCTTAACAACACCCCGAGAGAGCGCAATATCAAGCAAGTCATACTCTGCAGAAACACCCTTACCAAATATCAAGTCAACGCGCACGACCTTAAATGGTGGCGCTACCTTGTTTTTGGCTATTTTTATCTGGACACGATTACCAACATCGCTACCCCCATCCTTACTTTTAATGCCTTCAACTCGACGCACATCAAGGCGTAAAGAAGAATAAAACTTCAAAGCCTTCCCCCCAGTTGTTGTCTCTTTAGGAGCAAAAGCCATAGCTGAAATATTTTGTCGCACCTGATTAATAAAAATAAGCACGGTCTTAGATTTATGAACAACAGGAGTAAGTTTGCGAAGAGCCTGGGACATCAAACGTGCCTGCAATCCAACGTGCTGATCACCCATGTCGCCTTCTAGTTCTGTTTTTGGAACGAGCGCTGCAACCGAGTCAACAACAACAACATCTAACGCACCCGAACGTACGAGCATTTCGACAATATCAAGAGCTTGTTCACCGTAATCAGGCTGCGAGATAACTAGATCCTGTATATTAATTCCAAGCGCCGCAGCATATTGAGGGTCAAGCGCGTGCTCAGCATCAACAAAGGCGCAAATACCGCCCTGTTTTTGTGCTTGCGCAATAACCTGCAAGGCGATTGTTGTTTTACCTGACGCTTCTGGTCCATACACTTCAACGACACGTCCGCGTGGAAGTCCACCGACACCAATCGCTTCGTCAATCAACAAGCTTCCTGTTGAAATAGCATCGACAGCAACATGAGGTGCTTCGCCCAGGAGCATAATGGAGCCTTTACCATATTGTTTATCAATGTGGGCAAAGACGGCGTCGAGCGCCTGACGACGCTCGACGGATACCTGTTTTTTTATTGCTTTTTTTTCTTCTGCCACAAAAATCACTCTGCAAAGTATGATGAAATATCGGTTGTTTTTTCTTCTTTATACTGTTTAATTTTAGCAGAATCTTTCAAAACGGCCAAGACATCTTTTGCTAATACCATCTTCATTATACGCAAGCTTTGCGTGTCTGCTTGCTGCGCTGCTACACCAGAACTATCTGCCTGAGTCTCATCAAAAACAATCTTTTGCAGCGAAACAATTTTTAGTGTGTTTTGATCTGGCGAAAAAATAACCCCGTAGTCGACATGTCCCATAAGTTTCATCTGAGCTACAGGCAACTTTTCCTTTTCTACTTTTTCCCAGTTGTTACTCTCTACTTCAATCGTCGCACCTATCTTGACCTGATACTGCTTTAGAAGTTCCTGAAGTTTTTTTTCATCCCTAAGATTTTGCAGCACCTCTTCTGCGGCGGCAGCAAGTTTTTGATTAGCTTGCATGTCGAGCCAATCGGAACGCACTTCGCCGGAAACTTCTTCAAAAGATTGTTCACGGCTCTGATCAAGATGAGTCAATTCTACAATAACGCCACTTCCATCTTCATCAATCAAAAACGCACGGCTACCCTGGCGAATAATTGAAAAAAGCGCTCGCAAAACTGGTGTTGATGCATCTGATTTTTTCGTGGAAGCAAGTTTGGTAGAAACACCATGCTTCTTTTCTACAAACTGCGCAAACCCTTCTGCCGTGTTAGCGCTTGTAAATGATTTTGCCTCAATTGAAAAAAGCTTTTTAAACTGATCTTTTAATAAGCGTTCCTGTATTTCTTTTTTAACAGCTTCAAATGTTTTATCTTTAAATTCCGTTTTGGCATGATCAGCAAAATACCGCCTCAACGCCACCTCAGAAACAGTTACCCCGTATTTTTCAGGAGAAAAACGCCAAACCACACCAGCACGTGCCTCGTCCGTCCAATAACGCCGATGCAAGTTTTCCTGTTTAAAAAACTCTGTTAACACCTCTTTGCTTTCTTCAGCTTGCGCCTTTTTTAGAAAAACCTCTTTTGAAAGCGTATAGGTTGCATAAAAACGAGTACTTTGGGCAAGGCGATCGCGCCATATCAAGCTAGACATAGGAACATACGCAATTCCTTCGACTACTTGATTAAAAAGATCTTCTTGCAAAATAGACTCATACTGTGCATCAAAACGAGCAGCTTGACCAGGCGAACGCCTAAAAAACTCATCCAAAGCCTGTCTATTTAATCGCCCATATCCCTGAAGTAAATATGTCGGTAAAATATCATTGAGGCGCGTTAAGACAAAATTAGGGTCATCCAGTTTATCTGCCGCATAACGCGGAGAAATATAACGCATGCCAGATTTACGTGCGCCATCGAGCGCAACAGCACGTGCAACAAGACGATCAAGAGCTAAAACCTGCGGCTGCCCCAACAATCCATTTTGCTGCAAGATAAAATCTGCATATTGTCCCGCCTGCGTGCGTATCATATGAATTGTTTCTTGAAGCGATTGGGTTTGATACGCCAAGTCTGCGCGAGAAATTTTGATACCGTTTACTTGAAGAACAAACTGGTCTTTGCCGGAACCAAATACTTGGTACAAAATTCCAATAAACGATGTTCCTGCAAGCGAAAAAAGGAGAAGCCACAAAATAGCTTTCCACACCCGTTGCCCCAAGCGACGCCTCATTGCTGATTCCATACCTTCTCCAGTATTTATAAAGTATCTAATATAAAAGTTTCTTTGATTAACCCAAAAAACTCTACCTTTTTATTGTTACTCTTTTTCCTGTTTCTCACCAGTGTCTTCTGATGAAAGCCGTTCAATCTCACCACTGCCTTCAGTGCTACTATCCACATCAAAATCTTCAACTAAAGGGTCGTCACCCGAAACATCAAAAGAACCGCTCGTGTATGCATGCAATGAACGACGCAATTCAGTTGAAAAATCCTGGGCACTTTGACGGTATGTGGTATACCTCCCCCAAACATAACCCGCAAAAAAGAGGCTAAAACATATAGCAAAAAATAACACTATGCTTACTACCACCTCGCGCTCACTGAGCTGCAAAAACGGCTCGTTCTTTTTATTCATAGGAACCTGTTCTTATGATATGGTGTCAAAAAAAGCCAACATAGAGCAGAGAACACGTCTTCGAGCCAGCACCTTGAACGTTCTATAAACATACACGCACTCATTGGGAGATCACCTTTAACGAGGTTTGTAATGTTAATAAACGATTAGACATCATACGCAAATTCCTAATCCAAAGATTGATGCATCGATTTTATCTGATTTATATATAGATTAAGGCTGGACAAAGTCAAGTCACAAATGCATGCTTGGGGCCAACTGTAGCCAAGAAGCTCTCGATGCAGCTTCTTAAAAAAAGTCTGCTGGCGTTTTGCATAATTACGCGTTTGTTGCTTGATCAACTCTATGGTCACGGGACTCACTTCTCTTGCATCGGCCAAGTCTAATACAAGCTCGGCATAACCTATCAATCCTTTTTCTTTAGCAAAACACTGCCATTCTGGCGACAGGTTTTTTACCTCATTGACCCAACCCAAACGAAGCATTTCCTCAGTTCTCTGATTAATGCGTTCATACAAGACCTCCCGTGGCCATTGCAAAAAAACAGCTGCTCCCTGGGGCGCCAAAGGCGCAAACTGAGGAGCAAAAAACGATGGCTTACATCCAGTTGCCAACCAAATATCCAACGCCCTGCGGAGTCGATAACTATCATTAGGATGGAGCGCTTGCGCTCTCTCAGGGTCAACCCTTTTGAGAATTCCCCACAGATCCTCATTAGAAAACTGAGAGAGAAAGCCGCTATTATCAGAATCAGTGCCAAGAGAGGGAACATGGGAACGTGTTTCAAAGAAAAGCGCATGCTGGTAGAGTGTAGAACCACCGACAAAAACAGGAATCGATCCACGCTGCCAAATATCGCTGCAAAGACACTGCGCAATGGAACGGTAATCTGCAACACTAAAGTTTGCCGGTGTGGTTAGAAATTCAAATAAATGGTGAGAACAAACGCTTTTTTCTGCCTGCGTTGGTTGAGCAACACCAATTGTAAATGGTTGGTACATCTGTCCGATGTCAGCATTGATAATTTCGATAGGCAAGTGTTTTGCTAGCTCAAGAGCAAAGCCCGTCTTTCCGCTGCCGGTTGCCCCAATAACTGTAATTAAAAACTTTTTCATAATTGTATGGCGAAAACTTTCATAAACCAGAGAGGCCTCCGCCAGACAACATCCTAGGCGTTAGCGGCACGCAACCTACTCACAACCTCATTAGGCTCGAGATTGTGAACGATTGCGATTTCCTCTACTAACAAATCTTCGGTCTGCGTTAGCAAGTGGCGTTCACCAAATGACAACGGCTTCTCTTTCTCTGTTGTTAATAGTTCCTTATAAATTTCCGTTAACTGCAACAAACTTCCAGTCCGTAGTTTTGCTTGATAATTTTTGCTTCGTTTATTCCAGCTGAGTAAGTGCCCGGCATAACCAGCCTTCTTTAAAGGCTTTTGTGAAAGCGTATTGAAAACCAATAAAACCTCATCAAAAGAACACAACGGGCGAATCCCTATCGCTTCCGCATTGCTCACAGGAACCAAGACCGTAACTTCTTTGTGAAGAAAAACCAACTCATAAAATTTGGTATTATCCCCGCCGATGCTCTTCTCGATGATCTGGTTTATAAATGCAACACCATGCCCTGGATACACAACCTTTTCATTACAGTGGAACATCGCAATCTCTCCTTTTACAAAGCAAAATGCCCTGCACTAGCATAGCCACACCCTTTTTTGCAGCCTAGCATTTTTTTCAAAAAATGACAGAACTTGTTTATCAGTCTTCATAATCGATATGGTGTTCTACAAAAATCGATGTTCGAGACTGTACGCAGGCTGTTTCACTTGAATAGAGCCCACCGCGCGATTGTCTCATTCGCCATTGACGATATGCCCAAAGCCCACTAGCAAAAAAAACTATCGGCAAAAACCAATATTCCCGAAGCCAACTCCGCAAATTCCATATATTGTGAAAGGGGAAAGAATGGTCTTCTAAAATCTCCTTATACATAATCAAACAACGATCAAGCGCTGAAAAAAGCTCTTCAAGAGGGATCCGCTTAAGCTTCATATATAGAGAAAAAATTCCAATAAGTGCAATACGTGTTTCAGGCTCGTGACTAAGCCGCCATAATACTTTTTGATACACAGCAAACAATACAAGAGCATATTCGCGAACAAAATCAAGACCTTCGTTTTGCAAAAAACCTGCGCCTTCTTTGAGCCAAAAGTCCTGTAAACACACAGCTCTCTTTGAGCTAGAAATTTCATAGGTCAATCTCTTTAAGCGTTCATTTGTTAAAGAAAAGGGAAAACAAATACCATCAAGTGGCTCTTCACAAGAACACAACATACGAGTATGCCCTTCTAATAAAGCATAAAACCCAGCGCTGGGTTTTATTAACCCAAAGACTTGCCCCTTCATACATAGAAGAAGGCCAAAAACCAAAAACATCGACAATCTCTTGGCAATCTTCATACCTCGAAATCCTTTTAAAAACCGAAAGATTCACAACTGGTTCAAAGATACTCCACCCCAGCAACAAAACGCCAGAATTACCCCGACATGACTCCCCCAGCGGAAAAGCAGACATGTGCCAAACCCGAACCAACGGGAGCAAAGCAAAACAAGAAAAAAGTCGGGGTAATTCTGGCGTAGGCTAGAGACAAAAGGTGGTGTTATCAGAAAAAGAGAAAAGGGAGAGCCGGGGAAAACTTTAGCGATCCGTACTCAAATTTCTTAAGCCTTCCAATTGACATATTAAAACAAAAACCTATATTCTATAGACGATTCTAACAAAGAAAAAACAAAAAACTCGGGAGATTGATATGGGAAAAATTATAGGGATAGACCTCGGAACAACAAACTCAGTCGTTGCAATAGTTGAAGGCGGAAAGGCAAGCGTTATCAGAAGCAAGGAGGGGCAAAACACAACGCCTTCGGTCGTAGCATACACCAAAGATGGAGAACGGCTTGTTGGCGTAGTTGCAAAAAGGCAAGCCATCACAAACCCCGAAAATACTATCTATTCTGCAAAAAGGTTTATCGGACAAAACTACTCAGACGTCGCCAATGAAGTAAATCGTTATCCTTACAAAATAGCTAAACAAAGCAACGGATCCATTGCTATTGTTGCTCAGGACAAAGAGTATTCACCCCAAGAAATCTCCGCCGCCATCCTCTCTTCCCTTAAACAAGCTGCAGAGGACTATCTTGGACAAAGAGTAAGCGAAGCGGTAATAACCGTCCCCGCGTACTTCAACGACGCACAAAGGCAGGCAACTAAAGATGCAGGAAAGATTGCAGGCCTGGACGTTAAGCGCATTATCAATGAACCAACAGCTGCCGCACTCGCATATGGTGTCGACAAGAAACAAAATGGCATCGTCGCAGTTTTTGACTTTGGTGGTGGAACATTTGATATTTCGATTCTCGAGATCCATGATGGCGTTATCGAGGTACGCTCAACCAATGGCGATACCAATCTTGGCGGTGACGACGTTGACCAAACAATTATTGATTATTTAATCAATCTGTTTAAACAGGAGCAAGGAATCGACCTCCGCAACGACAAAATGGCACTGCAACGACTTAAAGAAGCAGCCGAAAAAGCAAAGGTTGAACTCTCCAGCACACAAGAAACCGAAATCAATTTGCCGTACATCACGGCTGATGCCACAGGACCAAAACACCTGGTCACCAAAATTTCGCGAAGCAAACTTGAAAGTCTCTGTTCAGACATATTCAAACGCCTTCTTGAACCGTGCAAACGCGCCGTTGCCGATGCCAAACTCTCCACAAGTCAAATTGACGAGGTCCTTCTCGTTGGTGGATCAACGCGCATACCCAAAGTCCAAGAGCTTGTTAAAGAATACTTTGGCAAAGAGCCAAACAAATCAGTAAACCCAGATGAAGTTGTTGCAGTCGGCGCAGCCATCCAAGGCTCCATTTTAACCGGTGAAACCACAGATGTACTTCTTCTTGATGTAACACCTCTTTCACTCGGAATTGAGACCCTTGGTGGCATTACGACACGCCTTATTGAACGGAATACTACAATACCAACACGCAAATCACAGGTATTTAGCACCGCTGAAGACAACCAAACGGCTGTCGACATTAAAGTAGTACAGGGCGAGCGTGAAATGGCCAACGACAACAAACTCCTCGGCCAATTCCGCCTAGAAGGCATTCCAGCGGCACCACGAGGAATACCTCAAGTTGAAGTTACTTTTGACATCGATGCAAACGGTATTGTCCATGTATCGGCAAAAGACAAAGGAACTGGCAAAGAACAAAAGATAACCATATCTGGTGGTAGTGGCCTCAGCCAAGAAGAAATTGATCGTATGGTTAAAGACGCCAAAGAACATGAGGCCGAAGACAAGAAAAAACGAGAACTTATCGAAAAACGAAATAAGCTTGATGGTGCTGTAACTGAAATCGAAAAGAACATCAACGAACACGGCAGCAAAATAGACGAAAACGATCTTTCAGCCCTCAAAGAAGCGGTTGAAAAAGCAAAGACAACACTAAAAGATTCTTCGGAAGACGCCGAAAAACTAGATTCTGAGTTTAATGCTTTGATGCAAGCTTCACATAAACTGGCCGAAGCTATTTATAAAGAAAAAGGCACACCTGAAGGCGCGGATTCTAACAGCAATTCAACTTCGCAACAAGACGGGCCTATCGATACCGATGCTGAAGAAAAATAATTCGCATATTGTTTTCAAAGCGTACACTATAAAGTGGGGCAGCTTTCCTACCCCGCTTTATTTGCATCAATTAATACTTCAACGTAAAGGAATTTTTCATGAGTATCGCCGCCGGACTCGTCGGTCTTCCCAATGTCGGAAAATCTACTCTATTTAACGCATTGACTCAATCAACAATACCCGCTGAAAACTACCCTTTTTGCACCATTGATCCGCACAAAGCATGTACACTTGTTCTTGACCCGCGCATTGAAAAACTTCAAAAAATATTTGGATCCAAAAAAACTATTCCAGCCTACACCCAATTTGTGGATATTGCAGGACTTGTGCGCGGAGCCGCAGAAGGCGCAGGCCTTGGCAACCAATTTCTCTCGCACATACGAGAAGTCAACGTAATTCTTCATGTTCTCAGGTCTTTTGACGATCAAAATATTACCCACACCGAAGACAAAGTAGACCCAATCGCTGACTACGAAACCATTATGATTGAACTTGGTTTAAAAGATCTTGAATCAATCGACAAAAGACTGCAAAAAATAGAACAACTAAGCAAATCAAACAAATCTAATCCACAACAAGCAAAAGCCTTAGCCGAAGAAAAACTTTTACTAGAAAAAGTAAGAAACGCCATCGATCAGCAAAAAATCGACCTCGTCGCCGATTTAATCAACGCATCAACGATTGAGACCGTGCCCCTACTATGTGCAAAGAAAAGTCTAATCATCGCTAATATTGGCGAAGAAGAAATTAGCGGCGATGCATACTTAAAAAACCCGTACTACCAGACGCTTGTTGCTAAATTTGGATCATCACGCGTTATTCCAGTCTGCGCAAAATTCGAACACGAGTTATCACAGTTAGACGAAGAAGAGAAAACCGCATTGAAATCAGAACTCGGCATCACCCACACGGGACTTGAAAAAATCATTGAGAAGACCTATGAAACATTAGGCCTTATAACCTTTTTTACTTGTGGGCCGCAAGAAATACACGCTTGGCCTATCCCCAAAGGTATCTCAATACGCCAAGCAGCCGGCGAAATTCATTCAGATCTCGAACGCGGCTTTATCTGTGCCGATGTTTATAATACCGCCGACCTTTTTGCCCTTGGAAGCACAAACGCCCTCAAAGAATCTGGCAAAATACGCACCGAAGGCCAGGCCTACGTTGTACAAGATGGCGACATTGTTTTAGTCAAATTCAACGTATAAACTCGCAGCTTTTACGATACGAGAGATAAGAGTTCTTTCAAAACTCTCGTATCGCTGCACTCGTCTATGGCGCGCTTAATAGTTGCCTGATAAAATTGTTCAAACTTAGCAAAAAGCTGCTCAAAGCGCCTAACAATTGCATCCAATTCTCGCTCCCCGGCTGCGTTCTCAAAGTGCTCGGCCACATCTTGCTTAACCCAAGCACAAGCTTCTTCAAACTCATCACGCGAAACAAAAGTCTGCGATGAAAACACAAAAAACGGCTTTAAATCAATCGCTACAAAACGCACAAGATACGAAACGATTTCTTCCTGCAAAGTACCCGCAAGCTTTTTGTACAAAGCATTACGCGCAAGTAATTCAAATTCCTGCCGCTCTGCAGCGCGTGTCGCATTTTTACGCAACTCATCGAGCGCATCCTGAGCAACAGCCTGCGAAAATTGCTCTTCAAAAATTTCTCGATCTACCGATTGGCCATCAATAAACCAGTACCAACTAACAACCCCTTCAAGATTCTTGTAACGCTGCAAAAAAACTTTTCCTGCCACTAATTCTTGCTTCTCCTCAATAGATCTCACCTGAACCTGTGCTCTCGCTAAAATAAGCTGATTTCCAAGACCAACCAAGCAAAACAGAAACAGCACTCTAAAAAAAGCTTTAAAAAAAACACCCTGCATACAATAAGACTCCCCGACAACCTTTGAGTTTAGATCTACAACCAAGTATACTGCTAAAGGATTCGACGTAAATTTAACCAAGGGAGACACCGATTATTTCGGGGTTACGCGTATGAAGAAAAAAAAAGGACACTTCTCGATCTCAGCCGTTGCTGAGATGTTTTCTGTACATCAACAGACAATACGACTCTATGAACGAGAAGGTCTGATCTGCCCACGAAGATCAGAAGGCAATACGCGCCTTTTTTCAGAAACCGATATTCAGCGACTTGAGGAAATCATTTATTTAACGCATAAACTAGGCATTAATCTTGCCGGAGTCGAAATGATCCTCAAGCAACAGAAAAAAATCGATAAACTACAAAAAGAAATCAATAGCCTATTTAAACGCATGCAAAAAGAACTTGAATCAGAGAAAGAAGCAGCCAACAGCGAAATTGTAGAGAGTATGCAATGCTTGTCGTCCTTGAAAAAAGGTAATGCTTCAACTCGCTGCCTACAAAAATATGCGGAAACAAAGAAGGATACAAATGGATCAGAATAACATCTTTGAAGCGGCTCAGGCAGTAATATCCGTCGAACTACTCGCGACCCTCGAATGGCTTATGACCCACGAAGAAGCGTTAGTTCGAGAGCTCTTACAAACCGCACTAGAAAACGGACTACGTGAAAAGATTACCGATCTCCAAGAAGATGGTAACACCAATCCCGCAGATATGCTCGAAAACATGACCATCTTTTTTGAGCGCATAGAAGAACTAATATCGGATCTTTTAGCTCGAGAACCGCGCAGCAAACAAAGCGAAAAGACGCCAAAGTCTTTAAGCCGGGTAATAGACTCAATTGATCAAAGTTCTTACGACCCAAAAACAATACACGAGTCTGTCGTAACCACCAATCGTGCACTCAAAAAAAACAAATCTCTAAACGCAAAAAAATTGTTTTTTCGTGAATTCTTAAAAAATTGGAATCCCACGAAAAAAAACCCTGTACAATAAAATAGGGCTGGATGTTAACGTCCAGCCCTAACTAACTACCCCAATCATCGAGTATGTTCATCAACAAATTCGAGCGCTTTTTGATAAGAAATAGAACCTGTCGTTCGACTAACCACACGCCCATCAACAAATAAAATTGTTGTTGGCACTTTGGTCACATTGAACCGCTCCTTAAGAGATTCGTGTTTAAAAGCATTAACCTTTACAAAGGAGATTTCAGGACGTGCAAACGCTGCCAACTCCAACACCGGTAAAAGCTGAACACACGCAGGACACATATCGCTAAAGAAATCAACACAAACAAAACGCTTTTGTTGCAACAGCTGGTCAAACTCCTTAACCGAAGTAATTTCAGCCAAGGCCTTGCGCTGTGCACCCCCTTCAGGCACAAAGAACCGCTGCTCTACTTTTTCTAAAAAGCTACGCTGCACTCCAATAACACTTAAAAACTCTAAAGCATCCAACCCGGCACGAATACCCGCACCCGCTGCAACGCCAGCCTGACGATACCGTTTATCAGCAACATCCCCCGCAGCAAAAATGCCGCGCTCGGAAGTATGCTGTGTATTACCAGCTAAAGTAATATTACCCTCTGAATCACAAGTAACCACAGACGATATAAAATCACTATTGGGACGATGGCCAATCGCCAAAAACACCCCTTGCAATTTAACTTGTCTAACCGAACCATTAGATTCAACGACCAAACCTGTTACTTGAGCGCCATTACCAGCTACTTCTTTAGGTTTAGTATTAAATAAAACTTCGATTTGAGGATATGCTTTTATGCGTTCTTGCATTGTCTGAGAAGCCCGCATTTTGTCGCCTCTAACGACTAAGTATACTCGATCAGCATAAGCGGAGAGCTGTATTGCTTCTTCTAAGGCTGAGTCTCCACCTCCAATAACTGCAATATCTGCTCCTTTATAAAAAGGCGCGTCACACGTTGCACAAACCGAAACACCTTTACCCCAATATTCAGATTCGCCTGGTATGCCCAATCGCTTTGGTTCAGAGCCCGTAGCAACAACCATTGAAAGCACGTTTAAGACTGTGCCACTCGCAAGAGTTACTGTATAAGGCCACTCTTTTGTTGAAACGGAAACTACCGAATCCTGGGCAAATAAAACGCCAAACTCTTGAGCCTGCTCCCGGGCATTACGCATAAGATCTGGCCCTAGCATCTTTTTCATGCCTGGCCAATTTTCAACCCACGAAGTCCCCATGAGCTGTCCGCCCGGCTGCCCACCTTCAACAACTACTGTATGCAGGCCGCCACGGGCGCCATAAAGAGCCGCTGCCAGACCCGCCGGCCCAGAACCCACCACAAGAACCGGTACTATGTTTTTCTTATTTACCACTTGCGCCAGCGCAAACCTGGCATTATCAGAAATACCAAAAAAGCGCTTCGCTAGACGCTGCACTCCCCAAACAGCACTGACTAGAGCCCCAACCGCTATTCCAACTAACAATATTTTTCGCCACAACGCCGTCCCGCGACGTGCACGGCGATATCCACCCATACTCATAAAAGCTCCTTATTTTTATAACAACCATCCAAAGAGGTTATTTTACCGCACACGCGCACCAAGGACAACAAAAGCCCGATTGCTATTTTTTCAAATCTGCCGTATCTTTTCTATACTAGAAAAATAAAAATAAAAAATACCTGTTTAAATGATTTCAAAATTTTCGAGGTTGGATGATGAAATTTACGCACTTATGCGCACTTGTACTCTGCAGTGCTTCACTTATTGCCCAAAACGAACCCGTTTTCCCAAAAGAAACAATTCCAACAGCCCAAGAAGAACGATCCCAAGAAAACCAGCAACTTGCAACTCTGTACGGAGACTTTTTAGAGAACGCCGCCAAATTAAGCCTTCTTATTGAATCTCTCGCAGGTATTGTATCCCAAACAAACTTAGTAAAGGCACATGAACGAAGCGCCACTCTTGAATGGCTTCAAGATGCCCGCAAAATAAATCAAGCACTTATGAGACGGCAATTACAAACGCTTTCGCTCGAGCAAATGTCCGCGCTTTTTTCAACACTCTCACTTATCATTGGTTCAATCGAAATTGCCACGCAAAAATCCTTTGTGCAACGTCCATTTTTGGGCTTTGACGCAAATAAAATAGAAAAACTAGAAGTATTTGAAACCGAAAGACTTTCATTTAACCAACTCGAAAAGCTTGTAGCATTAGAACAAATCGCACTCGCGCGCATTGAGTCTTTTGTACACACTAACGGGCTTTCACGACTCAACATCGCGTACCGCAACTTTTCCCAAACCCTAAACGAATATAAAATCCCTGCAATTACAGCAGCTGCCGGAACTGGCCTGGCAATCGGCACGCTATTCTTTTTGATGTTGGATGAAGACCAAATCAAAAATCAGACACTCAAAGCGACACACAAAAAAATGTCCGACCTCTCTAAAAAACTTGATGGCGTTGCCCCACTGCTCAATACGGCGAGAAAAGCCCTTAAAGTTGTTTTTGCACTGGGTGCCCTTACGCATTTCAAAAAAATATTCAAAAAAATTGATACCAAGTTACGCGGTGAAGAAATTCTCAACAAACACACAAACCACGAGTATGTTGCAGATATATCCCTTGATGATGCATGCTTTAACCACATCCG
>CAZJVA010000012.1:0-18315 GCA_964549625.1 uncultured Candidatus Babeliaceae bacterium | reverse complement strand
TGTCCTCTGTTCCACGATGTCCTTTATCAAGGTCACGTTAACTGATGATCAGCCGCACCCTTGGGGCCCTTTTTAAGCCCCAGGATGAACTTCTTTCGTTTAAAAAAACAATTCTTCTTCTTCGAGCTCAGGTGCACTTGGAGATAATGGTGTTGCATTCAATTTGGCTGCTTTTTCCTGATATTCTTTGAGCAGTTCTTTTACTAATTTGCCGTATTCTTCTGTTAGTTCCAGACCGGTTTTGTTCGGGTCATCCATTTCCAAGATTTTTTTTACACCGCTTTTGTTATAAATGTTGTCTGCAATTGTATTCCAGGCTGTGGCAATATCTTTTTTAGGGCAGTTTTGTTCGAAATCCTTCCATGCGGATTTCATATCATCTTCAAATTCTTGGTATATTTCGGTTTTTGTTTTTATTTTTGTTTTGGTTTTTGCAAGTTCAACAGCGCAGTAGATAACAAGACCGGTAACAAGCACAGTAGCCACTGTTGCGGCCGCTAAGCGATCAATATAATAATCAGAATATGATACTTGCGCTGGTCGAATAACTGGTTGTATTATTGTTGGTTGAATGATTGGAGTTCGATATGTTGGGGCCTTATATGTAGCTTTTCTTTCTAAGTTTTTTAAATACTCAAGCTTGTTTCGCTTTATCTGGTCAGATATTTTTTTAATAGTATCGACTTTTTTGACTGGCTGCAGAGCTTTCGCCTCAACTAGCATACTGTTAAAAGCGCAAAGTGTTAGTGTTAAAATCCCAACCTTGTTCATGTTTTTCCCGTTTTTTTAAGTAAGAAGTATGAATTTAATATTCCTAGTATATATCACTTTTGTTTTTTTGAATTTTTTTCTAATGTCTGTGGTGTTGTTATTTCTAACAGGGATTGGCGAGTTGTATTACTTGTGGTTGAAAAGAACTTAAATAAGATTCTATGCTTTGGTTGAGGGGTATCGTAATGAAGATTTGAGCATTAGTCGCAAGTGCAAGGCGCAGAATTTTCTCTGCTCGTATGGGATCAAGGTCTGTTAAAAAGTCATCAAATAACATAATACATGCACTAGAAAGGAGTTGAGCTTGTGCAAGTTTTAATAGAAGGAGTGTCCATTTTTGTTGGCCGCGAGAAGCAAAAAAGCGAGCAGGCAAATGGTTAAAGGTGAGTATAATATCATCTTTGTGTGAACCCCAAAGAATTCGATGGGTGCTCGCTTCGCGCGCCCACCTTGTATCTAAATCTGGCGCATTAGAATAGTCGTATTGAGCAGAAATCGAAGGAACCTCTTCGGTAAGAGTCTGGCCTAGGGTGTTAACTGTATCAATAAGAAGATTGCTGTAGGTGTGTCTCTGTTTTCTAATTTGTTCATCAATTTGGTCTTGTTTCTGGCTCCAGAGTTTAAATAATTCGTAATCAGGCTGAGGAGATTTTAATAGCGCATTTTTTTGAAGAAGAACTTTTTTTTGAGTTTGCAACAACTCAACATACGAAGGGTTTTGGAATGATACGGCTTTATCAATAAAGCTACGCCGATGTTCTGGGCTACCGGCGATTACCAGTAGATCCTCTTCTATTGCGGTTATTACCTTTAACCTTGCAATAAGCTCTTTAAATGCGCGGACTTTTTTGCCGTTAAATGTTACCTCTTTTTTTTCAGTGTTTTCTACTATTCGACAGTCCCAACGATCAGTAAATTGGTCGGTGCCACTAAGTGACACCGAAAAAAATTGAGTTTCGAATTTCCTTAAATGATTAGTATCTGATGCGCGAAAAGACTTTGCAAATGCTGCCGTATGGATAGCTTCGAGTATGGTTGATTTGCCTGTTCCATTTGCACCTTGAATAAGAACAATGTTTTTTTCGATCTGCTGTTGAAACAGAGAAAAACACCGGAAATTCTGAAGCGCTATTCTGTTTATTTTGCACATACCCAAACTCTTTATGCGTTACTTGGTCTGTGAAACAGGCATTACTAAGTAGGTAACCATGCGATCCTCTACTGTTTCAGTAAAGATAATGGGGCGCTGTGCATTGATAATAAAAAAACGCAGGGTATCACCTTTAAGCGTTTGAAGTCCTTCGAGCAGGTAGGGCGCGTAAAACCTTATTTCTAATTCCTTATCTCTTAATCCTTGCTCAAAAGGGACTTCTTCTTGGAGTGTCCCAACACCCTTATTAGAGAAAACGAGCGTCAGGGCATCTTCTTTCAAAAAAAAGTTGCTGGCAATAAACTGTCCAGATAGCAGGGATGCAGAACGTTTGAGCGCCTTCACAAATGGTGTTTTTGCAAGGAGACACTCATCAAAACCTGCCGTTGCAAGAATTGGTCGGTATTCTGGAAATGGCTGTGCTATAAGGCGTGTAAAGAAGTTAAATTGAGCACTGGAAATAACAAAGTGGCTATCGCAGGTGCCTAAAAAGAGTACTTCATCTGCAACGGTATCCAAAACTTTTTTTAGTTCGTATGCTGCACGGCGCGGCAAAAGCCAGGTTTTAGTTTCTTCGAGGGTATATTTGGATGTTTTTGCTTGGGCAAGCCGGTGGCCGTCGGTACTTGTAAATGATGTTGCTTTATCGTCTACTTCAATGAGTAATCCGTTGAGGGCAGGGTTACTATTGTTTTGTGGAATAAGGAACGCGACTGAGTCGAGAAGACTAATTAAGTCGCGTTTTTCGAAACTTAAGAGATTTTCTATGCGTTCAGGAAACGGAGGGAACTCCTCGGAATCCCGAACGTTAAGTCGCAGTTCGATAGTATCCGTAGTTATAGCTAATTGGTTATCTTCGAAGTTACAGGTGATTGCGCCTTCAAGTTCACGAACAACTTCAAAAAAACGGCGGCCTGGAATAAGAATGTTTTGTGGCGTAAGTGCATTGCTGTCTATGAGTTCACAACTGGCTTGAATGCTAATCTCCAAGTCGGTTGCCTTAATAACTAACTCTTTATTGCTTATTCGCAACAAGAGGTTGCTTGTTGCTTCAACCGTAGTCCTGCGCGTGCAAAGCGGTTGAAGCGATGCAAGTATGGGAAACAATGTGTCTCGGTCAAACGAAAATGTTACGCTCATAATCGATGTTCCTGATTTTTAGTATGATTTGGCTATTAAAATATCGTACTTGCTTTCTTGGCCAGAAAAGAAACAAGTTTTTGCGTTGTTACTTGGCAAAATGCAGCGAATTGTTCCTTGATACTCTTTAAGCGCCTCAACAGCTTCTAAAGAACCATTCCAACCAACTTGGTAAAATCCATTTTTTTCTTTTAGTTGCGGTCCAAAGACTGACAGTGGCTCATCAGTAATTTGCCATTGCGCTTCTTGGCGCCGTTGTGCGTTAGCAAATAATTCTTTTTGGATCCGTTCTAGATGGTCGGTAATAGTGGCACAGTTTTCGATTGAGAGGTTTTCTTTTTTGCCAGTATGCCGTTCCACGGTTACAACGTGTCCTGCAGCAACATCACGGGGACCAATCTCAATACGTAGCGGGACACCTTTGAGTTCCCATTCATAAAACTTGGCACCTGGGGTCATCTCATCTCGCGTATCAAGCTTTACACGAATTTTGGCACCAATAAGCTGTTGGGCAATGTTTTGCGCATAGGCTTCAACCATCTCCCTGTTGTCTGCTTTTACGATTGGTACAATGACCACTTGTATTGGAGCAATCGCGGGCGGTAATACTAACCCCTTTTGGTCTCCATGAGTCATAATCATGGCTCCAATAAGGCGTGTTGTGCATCCCCAGCTTGTTAGGTATGGATAGGCTAGGTTGCCTGTTCGGTCTTGAAACTTCATATCAAATGCTTTGGCAAATCCCTGGGATATGCGGTGTGATGTACACATCTGAACCGCTTTGCCATCTTGCATCATAGATTCAATGGTATAGGTCGCATCAGCACCAGCAAACTTTTCGTGTTCAGGCTTAATGCCGGCAGTTGCAGGAATAGCCAGAATATTTTGCACAAACTCATAGTAGAGTTTGTGCATCATTTCGGCTTCTGCTCGAGCCTCTTGTTCGGTTTCATGTGCAGTATGGCCTTCTTGCCACCAAAATTCTGTTGTACGGATAAATGGCCGTGGGCGCATCTCCCAGCGCACTACGCTGCACCATTGGTTAAGCTTGATTGGTAGATCGCGCCATGAGCGTAGCCAGCGGGCATACATATGATGAATTATTGTTTCCGACGTTGGGCGTACAACGAGCGGTTCTTCAAGTTTTTTGCCTCCTGCGTGGGTTACTACGGCAACTTCTGGAGCAAAGCCTTCGACGTGATCTGCTTCTTTTTGTAAGAAGGAGAGAGGTATTAATAGAGGAAAGGCGGCGTTTTGGTGACCGGTTTCTTTAAATTTTTGATCAAGGTATCCTTGGATCTCTTCCCATAGTGCATATCCATATGGACGTATAACCATACATCCTCGTACAGGAGCTTGGTCAGCAAGTTCTGCTTGATAAACAACTGCTTGGTACCATTCAGCAAAGTCAGTGGTAATATTTGGAAGACCCTTCATATAGTTCCTATTAAGATGGCACGGAAATGATTTGTTTACAGATATCTTTAGTATACCAGAGGTCTTCAGATTTGTTTTGGTAAAAACAAAGCATCATATTGGTGCTGCAAAAATTCGAATTAAAGACTCACTAATTACAATGTGACCTCTTCTTTTGAGAGTTCTTGGTTAGTTGCGGTACTATCACTAATAATAAACCAATTTTTTGCTTGGGTTATGGCAAATAATAGCAGCGGTGGAATTGCACAGATTACCCAGTCGACCAAACGTAGCGGGACAAAGTGTAATAAAACTTGGAAGAGCGGAATATAAAGGGCAACGAGATGGGCTAGTAGAACGGCTCCAGTCATGGCAAGAAGCCACCTATTTCTAAAATATCCTAACTTGTAGGGGCTTATATGCAAACTACGAAATGACCATGCAACGGCCCATTGAAATAGTGTCAGTGTGGTAAACACCATAGTTCGTGCATAGATAAGCGTGGTATCAAGTGCCCATGCAAATGTTGCGATTGATAAAAATGAAATAAGGATCCCAAAGGTAATTATTTTTATATATTTTATTTGCGCAAAAAGTGAGGGGTCTTTCTGCCTTTTTTGTAAAAATACCCTGTTGATAGGTTCCATACTTATTGCGACAACCAAAAAACCATCAGTTATGATGTGCAGCCAAAGAATTTGATTGGCCAATAATGGATTAGGCATTCCTAAGGATAGCCCAAAAAGGATGATACATATTTCGGAGGTGGCTGTTGTAAGAACAAAGTAAACAACGCGCTGAACCGCATCTTTAATATTGCGCCCAGCGAGTATGCTAGGAACTAATGCTTCTATCGAGTCATTCATTAATAAAATATCTGAAGCCTCTCGTGCAGTATCTGTGCCAGAAGATCCAAATGAAATTCCCACATTAGCGGCATGAAGTGCGGGGACATCGTTAACCCCATCGCCGATCATACCAATAATTTCGTTTTTCGAATCGTGAAGTTCGTCGACTATGACTAGTTTTTCTTGGGGTGTGATCCTAGAGAAAATAGTAAAATGTTGTTTAATCTTTTGAGGAATCGTAAGAGAGGAGCCTTTGTATTCGTTGGGTTGGCATGGATTGCCGATCTGCTTTGCAATTGAACATGTTGTTGCAGGATGGTCTCCTGTGGCGATATAAATCTCTACATCCAAGTCTTGTATCTCTTTAACAACAGCAGCAGCTTCGGGTCGCACTTGGTCTTCGATTCCTAAAAGTCCTAAAAAATCGAATGATATTTTTTCTAGCTCCTTGATCTCTTGGTTTTTTACGGCATAACCAAATGCAATGGTTCGTTGTCCGTACATGAGCATTTCTTCAAATGAACCCTGATATGTTTTTCCATTTTTTTCTACCGTCTGTAAAACCTCTTCTGGGGCTCCAGACAAAAGGTAGAGTACTCTTTTAGAATCGAGTTGATACGAGGTATAACGCAGCCTTGTTTCTGATGAAAAGGGGATCTCGTGTAGTTTTGGATGATTTTCGTGCGTTTTTTCTTTTGAGAAGCCCAGCTGTTCAGAAAATTTTCCAAAGGCGATAAGTAAAGGTTCGCCTTTCTGGTGTATGATACCATTTTCTTCTATTTCTTCTGATTCATTCAATAGAGATCCGGCTAGTCCGATTAACCAGAGATTGTTATTTTCGTCTTGGGCTACTTCTTGGGCATAGCAGCTTTTGGTCTCGCTATCCATATAACAGTTTTTTTCCCATGCTAGTTTGTTTGTTGCAGTAATACAAGAAACAACGCTGGGCTGGTTTTTAGTTAGGGTTCCTGTTTTGTCCATAATAAGGACACTTATTTCTCCTAATACTTCCGTAGACCGTGGATTTTTTACCAGAACTCGATGCTCCAGGGCAAGGCGGTATGCTGCTTGTGCAAGCATAATTGCAAACACGAGGGGTAACCCTTCTGGTACGACGGAAACGAGCAGGGATATAAGCGCAAAAACAAGGTCTTTAAACGGATGGCCCTGCACATATCCTATCAGCAAGAGTAAGCAGAGTGCGATTATCAATATAACCAAAAACTTTTTTGATAACAGCTCTAAATCGTTTTGCAAGAGAGAGGGGCGCTGCTTGGTATGTTGTATGTTTTTTGCCATTGTGCCTATAGCTGTTTGCATCCCCGTTGCTGTAACAAGAATATGAGCAGTTCCCGCTGAAACTAGCGATCCACTATAAACCATATTTGTTCGATTAAATAGGTCAGCATTTTGCTGTAAGCCGTCTGGCTGGGTCTCTTTTTTAACCGGTAGGGATTCTCCAGTTAAAAGTGATTCGTTTACTTGAAGGCCATAATCAGAAAGAATAATGCCATCGGCCGGAATAAAACTGCCATCAACAAGTATGACTACGTCTCCCGGAACAATGGTATGGCTGGGAATTGCTTTTTGTTTTCCATCACGTAGAACAAGAGAATTTTTGGGGAGTAATTGCTTAATAGCTTGGGTCATTTTTTGGGCGCGAAGCTCTTGTATTGTCCCAATTAGTGCGCTTACTAGCGTAATGCCAAAAATAAGAGTAGCATCGGTGTATTCTTGTATTAATAATTTAATTAAACCTGCAACAAGTAGGATCATTAAAAAGATATTTTTAAACTGCCTGGCAAATATTAAGAAAAATGATGGCGGTGCAGAGGTAATGATAGCATTGGGACCGAATTTTTCTAAAAGACTTGCCGCTTGTTGTTCAGAGAGTCCTTTTTTTTCTTGCACGTTGAACTGTTGCAGTACCTGGGATATTGGTTTTTTGTACCATTCCATTAGGGCTCCTCGTGAATTAGTTTTTATAGGCATGAATCTATCAAATCTAGTTTGAGTATTGCAAGTTAGCTAAGATTGTTTAAAAGCTTACTAATTAGATTTTCTGGTCCAGCTTCCATGCGTTTTTGGCGTTCAATATCGCCCAAGTAGACTTCGGTTGTTGTTGGGGAGACGTGTCTCATTGCAAGTTGAACCTCATAAAGCGATGCACCAGCTTTAATAGCCATAACACCAAATGTATGACGCAAGCTATGGGCGGTTAGACGGCGGCTTTCAATACCGGCCGAACGGAAGCGTTTTTTAATAAGGCGCGAGAGCGAGCAAACCGTTAATCTTTTGCCAAAATTTCGGTCGCTAACAGAGGTAAAAAGCGGCTCACTCATGGACTTAGGAGCACGTTTTTGAAGATATTCGCCTAGTGGCTTTAACGCATCTTCCGTGAGAACAACAAAATCATCTTTTCCTTCTCGGCCCTTGCCTCTAATCCATAAAATAGTTGAGCCCTGTTCTTGTGTTTCGAGGTCCTCGAGTGAGGCACGGCGTATTTCTATTAAACGAGCACCGGTTCGAATTAAGAGATTGATGAGTGCGTAGTCACGCAAGTCTTCTAACGATTTACGTGGAATACTTTCTAAGCAGCGGCCTATTTGTGCAATAGTAAGTGCATCTTTTTGGTGTGACTTAGTTGGTCGCCGCGCGCTCTTAACCCCTTTTGCGATGTTAGGGTACTGCTTGGTGCTTTCGGTCCATTCAAAGAAGCGCCGTATTGCAACCAGGTAGCCAGCTTTTGTAAAGGTGCGAAGGTTTTTGCTATCGAGCCATGCTTTATAGCAGATAATGGTCTCTCGTGTTGGATTGCTTTTTTGTTCTTGTGTATCCAGCCAACTAAAAAATTGACGCAAAGAGCTGCGATATGTGGTTCGTGACGATGGTGCAACGTCTTGTTGCGCAAGAAACTGGTCGATCTTTTTATAAAAAGTCTCCAGCCATGAATTTTCTATGAGCATATGCTCATTTGATGGGGTAATACTCATTGTGCTTCTCCTTTTTATTCTGAATATACCATGTGCATCCTAATTATAGAAAGGTACCAAGGGGAAAATTAAAATAACCGAGCTTAATAGCTGTTGTGAAATATTGAGAAAGCTAGGCAAAATAATACATATTAAAATTAAATCACTGAAATGAGAGGAGTTTTTTATGAAGTATAATAATTTGTTTTTGATAATTTGCGTTTCTCTGTATGGTGGGATGACTTTGCAAGGGGCAGATTTTATCAAGTTTTTGCAGCAAAAAGCTGATGAGGGAGCCAAAGCGGTTCAACAAGCAGGTGACGCTATTACTAAAGGCGTAGAAGATGCTAAAAAAGAAGCAGGAAAGATTGCCGAGAAGGTTGGCAAAGCTGGTGAAGATGCGGCACGGGATGTCTTGCATAAAGTTGTAATTCCGACAGCAGAAAAAGTTGATCAAGCAGAAGCTGATGCAAAGAAATTTTTTACTCCAAAAGAGGTACCACACCAGGAATGGTTAAAGGCAAAACAACAGGGAGGAGCGCGTTTTTAATTTTTCAGTCGTTTTGGATTTTTGCCTACATGCGCTATGAGAAAATTGTTGATTGTAAAAACAAATATTTGATATTTTGAAATAAAAATAAGTCTGGTGGTAAAAAGGAGAATAATTATGAACAGGCGCATAGGAATAATGCTAGGTGTAGGCCTAAGCTTGCTTTATGGCGGGCTTATCTACAGTGGCGCTACGCTGGATTTTTTGGGTGAACAGATTAAAAAAGGTGCTGAACTTGCTCATGAAACGGTAGTAAAGGGGGGCGAAGCTGTTTCTACGGATATCGCGTCTGGATTGGAAACGGCTCGCAAGGGTTTTGAAGGAGCTGCCGAGGGCGTAGCTGCTGGAGCGGAGGCGGCTCGCGACGCGGCAGCCCGCGGAGCTGCGGTTGTTGGCGATGTAACAGCAAAAGGTGTTGAGGTTGTCTATCAAGCCACTAAACCTGTTACTGATGTAGTCGTTGAAGGGGCCAAGACGGCCGCTGATGTTGCAAAAAAAGGAGTTGAGGCGGTTTCTACGATTGTTGTGGATAGTGCAACAAAGATCAGTGAGGTTATTGCTGAAGGTACACGAGTCTTTTACGAAGGTGCAAGGAGTGGTGCTGAATTTGTAATCGAGACAACCCGTCCTGTAACTGATGCGGCGATTCTTGCCTCAAATGCATTTGCAGGCGCGGTGGCTTCCGCACTTCAAGGTGGGTTGCATGCTGTTCGCAGTGGAGCCGAGTTTGTAGGAAGTGCTGTAAGTGAGGGTGGCCAGACAGTAGTCAAGGCAGCCGGCAAGTCGATACAGTTTGTTGGTGAGCAGGTAAAACAGGCCGGTGTCATTGTCGAAGAAGGCGCCGAACGCGCTCCTCAAGAGCTCCAGAAGTTCTGGGATAGCTCACAAATGTTGATTAATCGAGCACTACATGAGGGATGGCGGCGTGCGCAAGAGGTACCTAAGTTGGTGACAGGCGCGGCTGCGGTCTTAGTTAAAAACAGCCTTCCTGAAGCCGTTATGCTGAAGACGCCAGGGGGAGACTTGCTTGAGCTAAACTCCCGAGAATCAATATTTGCTGGTGCTCAGATGCGCGTTGTCTTTGTTAAAGACCAAAGTGCGTTTGTGGTGTATAACGCATTGGGTATCGAGCTTTGTACTTTACATACTGGATTTGATGGCGACCTGTTGTGGGTTAATGTTACTTCTCCTGATGCTCCAGAAAATGTGCGGGCTTACGTTGGTGGCCACAATGGCGCGGCAACGTATCATATTGCCCCAGGTTTGAAGGTGAAAATTGATTGGTGGCTGAATAGCTCTAAGTACTTTTTGCACGACTTTTATTTCGAACTGCTTCCGGCGTAAAAGGAGCTGGCAATGAAGTTGAAAAAGTTTACATCTAGTTTTGTCCTTGTGGTATTGATGAGTAGTTTGGGCTTACAAGGCACTGCTGCTTCATGGAAAAAAGATTTGTGCAAGGATGGATGCTACAAGCTTCAGAATAATTGGCAGCGGGAAATATGCCTTAGAGGTTGCGATGCAATTAAATAAATATTTTAAGAAAAAAGGAGAATTTGTTATGAGAGTACATCTATATCTTATAATAGCGCTCGGACTTATGATCTCGAGTCTTCAGGCGGGCCTCTGGTTGAGAACGGACATATTTTTGAAAAACGGGACGCCTGACATCCTCTATGTTTTGCCTCCGGTGAAAATCGCTGAAGGTACCGATATGGCATACGGAACTGTTCTCAAAGAGCTTGGGCCCGGTGAACGCGTAAGCTTGGACTTTATAAATAGGCGTGGTTTTTTTGGGGCTGATGAAAACTCAAATAAAGTTTTCATGGTGCAACCAACAAAAAACTCGCGTGCATTTGGCCGTCCAGTCTATCTTTTTGTTAGATTCGAATCAAATCGTTTAAGCGTTGGTGTTAGTCAGCGTTTTGAAGGTCCGGATGAATGGCATCCTATTGATGCCAGCGGATTTCTTGGTTTAGGTGGAGACACCAAAAGCAAAGTAGCTGTCAGTGGACCGCGCGGGCAAGTACGTCAGGACACATTGCCACCAATTAAGATTAGTTGGTGGATTAATGCCTTGCTCCATGATATTGAGTTCGAAATAAGGTAATTGAGGGAAATAATGAACAGGGTCAAACAATTTGTGATAGGACTTTGTTGCTTTGTAGCGATTGGAGTGTTTAGTGTTGTGATACACCCTTTGTGGATACAAGCAGAGGATGTGTCAAGCATGGAGATTGAATCGCAAGAGGAAGTAAAAAGTCAGATACATGAAATAACAAGAGAATTGTCTATTGGGTTTGACCTTGTTTCAGAAGTAAAAAAAGAACAATTATCAGCCAGGCTTTTTGATTTAAATTCTCAACTGGCAAGCGATTTTTTTGTCTTTAATAATACTGCGCGGGAGATCAAAGTTTTTGCATCCTATCTTAATCAAGCTGGCGACCAATGGATAACGCCCGAACACGGAAGGCAAGTCATATCTCCGGGCAAAATGGTTAAGGTTTTTGAGGAGATGCCCTTGTTCGGCTCGGATCGCACAATTTTTGTTGAGACGCTTCCTTTTATGTTTATGTGCTCGAGCGAAAAATTTGCTACAGTAGCCTGGTTTCGTCGTGGGGGGATTGTGTTTCCACTGTCGAAGCCTGACACCAAGCTTTTTGATTACCAAGATGTAACGTATGCGGTCTCTTGGAAACAAGGAGAAAACAAAGCAGCAGGTGTTTTCGATATTGTTATTGAAGCACAAGATGCACAGAGGTGAAAAAAAATCCAGGTTGCGCCTCAACTTATTTTCTAAGGTAGGCCGGAAAAAACATCATCGATAATATAGCTAGATCATTAAAAACACTTGTTGCCCAAGAGATAAATCACTAGGCATTAAAAAGCTCGACAGCGTGTTTTGTTGGGTAAACGACAAGATTATCAGATGATCTTCAGGGGGCGCCTGGAGTGGTCTGTGTTTGTATGCAAACAATTACTAATTTGTTGACATAGAGTGAGCCCTTATTTCACACAGGGCTCACTCTATGTCTAATTTATTTACTTGGCTTCAAAAGGTTGCGATATTGTAAAGCTTGTGTGATTGCCTTTTCCAGATCTTTTTCTTCTGTTAGTCCCAGCTCTGAAATTGTTCCAACTAAATTGTCTAAGTCTCGATACGAGATATTTTTATCCAGTTTTTCCAACAGCTTGGATTTTGCTAGAAGCTTATTCACGCCTGCGATTGATGAATGATTTTGAAGGAATTTTTTGATTTCTTTTTTTGACACAAGCTCAAATTCGATATTTTCGGGCTTTTCAAAAAAATAGCTAAAATCTGAGTTTCGTAAAACTTTCTTTGCCAGATTTTCCGCCCACTTTTTAATATTTTCAGCTCTCAATTGCGTTGAATCGAAAAGTAACTCATCAACCAAGAATATCCCTTCCTTTTCTTTGCTCTGATTAAGACCTTGTGTATTTTTAATAATAAGAGCATCCCTGTTATTGGTAATCAAAAACAGGGATGGCGCAAGATATTCACCACCGCCATAAAGCTTTACAATAGCTTCTATTTTGTTTGATAATGCGCTACTTAGGCTTTTATCTTGGCCCAAAGAAATAAATAACATGCTCCAAAACACGCTAAAAAAATTAGAGATTATTTTTTTATCTGGAATAGCCGAAGTAAATAACATGCTCCAAAACACGCTAAAAAAATTAGAGATTATTTTTTTATCTGGAATAGCCGAAGATTGAGGATTAGAAAATATTGCGCTCACCGAAGGAAGCGCAATTAAAAGATTCAACATAGATAATGCTATAAGTTGATCTTGATTTGCGAAAAACCCCATCATTGAAGAAACACTACCAAGGACCGATTTACCCAATTTATAAGTCCCAGACAATAGACCTGCCCCCGCTCCAATCTTTGAGTTTTTGCTTTCTGTGAAATTTTTAAATAGTTCTGCTATAGTATCAAAACCATTTTGTATTTCACCAAAAGCTTCAAAAACCCTCTCTAAAAGATTGTTCAAAAAACGATCTTCAACCCCACGATGCTGGTCAGCTTCATCGATATAAAATAAGATTTTAACATTAGGATTTTCTCTTAAAAGCCTAATGTACTCATCCAAAAGACAAAGAAACGCATGTTGTTGTTTATTTAGATCAAAAAGATCTGCAGGTATTTGAAATATGACCGTGTTAGGATATTTTGAACGGTATGCCTGGAGTAAAGAGGTCTTTCCTGTACCCGGAGGTCCGTGTAAAACATAAAAGCTCTTAAGTTCTTTTGGTTCAGTTCGCAAAAGCACTTGTGTTTTTTCCGGCGCACTCTCTTCCCACATGACTAATTTATTAAAGGGCTCATCTTGTAACTTGAAATAATCAGTTGATTCTTTCGATTGTGGTGGAATGACAAGGCGATTAAACGCGCTTGATTGGCTAATTTGGTTTTTAATTTGCCACCCAATGAATGCTCCAACTGAAATAAAGCCAAACTTTCTTAAAAAAGCATAGATATCATCTTGTAAATTTGGCAGATATTTATAAAATTTCCGTGCATTGTAAAGTGAGTATCCAACCATTACAGCCTTATCTCCAGACTGGATAAGTTCCAAATTGTTCGTTGCAATTTTAATCTGCTCCGCAAAATCACCTAATTTTTTTGCTACGGGTTCTGTCACAAAAGAAAGAGGCCGACAAATGGAAGTCAGGGTTAGCGTAAGTACTAACAAACTTATTCGGCCAAAGGGCACAAAACTTTTTATATTTTTCATAGTGCACCCCTAATCAAGGTCTTCGAGAAGTATTTCTAATTCATCTTCGGCTTCTCCGACTTCTTCTTCGGTAAATTCATCCTCTTGCTGCGCTGCTTTTTTATTCTCTTTTGTTCTAAAGTTTTTCGTAACCTGCTTTGTTAGACTTTTAGCCTGGCTTTTGGGTGCTTTTTTATTTTCATCAAAATCTATGTAAGCAAATAGCATTTCTTTGTTGCGCGTTCCATAGCCGCCACCAATACCTTTAGGGCCAGGACCATTAAGGAAACGCGAAAGCTGTGCCGGATCTATATTTCTGAGTGCATTCGTTGCTCCGACAATATGGAGCCAGTCATGCTTAGTAACATCGGTAGTAGAGAAAAGCTCATCAATAAAACCAAGGAAAGAAGCTGCAGCAAGTTGCCCTAGTCCACTTACACCCTTTGCCAATCGGTTAGGGATAAGACTATCAATTTCATCGATAAAAATAATAATATCTTTACCTGTTTTGTTATGTAGCCGCTCAAACCATTTAATTAAATATTTTCTTTGTCGCATCATTTCCGCTGGATTTGAAACAAATTCCCTTGGCAAAGTAAATGCCAAAACAGTATCTTTATTATCTTTTAGATACGTGTGCAATATGGTAGTTTTCCCTGTTCCTGTTCCACCAGCAAGAATGAGGGTTCTGCCAAGTCGATAACATTTCTCTTCGTTATTGTTAGGTTCCTTATATGCCATAGGCTTTAACTTAAGAAAGGCCTTTTGTGCCGGCTTTTGATTTTTTTGTAGAACGTATTTTTTTTCATCATACTCCAAGCGACAATTATCATAACTGGTAGTTAGAGCGCTATAAAAATCGGAAAAAGCTGGAGTAGCAGCCAAGGCTCGAATTGATGCAAAAGCAATCAGCTCACCAAAAGATTTTTTGAGTGGTGTTGCAAAAGATTCTCCAGGTTTTTTTTCGACATACGCCTTTAACAATATTAAAGAGCCAACCGATCCCATAACAGTCACCTCGCGAGGATCTGAAAGATCATGCAATAGTTTGTGCCCTGTATCGGCGATTGCAGAATTAACGTTGTTAAAATTCCAAAGATAATATGCCGCGCCGCCGCCAAGTAGCAATTGGTCTACAAGGCTTGCGTTTTTCAAACTCTTTAGTTGACCTTGAATAAAATTAAGGGGTCCTCTAGAAAGAGTAGAATTTGGTAGCATAGAGGTAACCGCTGTGGCTCCTGGCAAAATTGGTGCTGTCAAAGAAAGCATTAAACATGCTAATTTACTCGTTTTATTCATATCCATCCTTATTTTTTAGTTTAAAGACCTAAAAGTTTTTATTTTTAACTTTAATATTCTATAATATATAAAATTAATTGAAAAATTCTATTTGTCAAGCGGTCTTCATTTGCGCGCGTAGTATCCTTGGCGTAGTTCTTCGGAATAAAATAATAAAAGACCAAGGCTAAAAATAAACAATGCAATAAAAAAGCTTGTATGCAATGTTTCATTAAGAAATACCCGACCTAAAACGCTCACAATAAAAGGGCAAAGGAGGCCGGCACACGAAAGCAATGTTGCGGTATAACGTCGAAGCAAAAATGAATAAAGATTAGTAAAACCTATATTTACCAGAATAATCGCACTAAGAGTTACAAACAAAAATAGTCGTACATCAAAGATGGGAAGTGGCCGCCAAGCTAAAAATTCAACCCAATACGATGTCCCCAATGCTAAAACACCTGCTGAAAACATGCTGACACCATTAATAAACGCAATAGGAAGCCGCTCTTCTTGCACCAAAATACGCATTGCAATCCATCCATACGCACCTAAAATGACCGCTAAGCACAAGGCAAGGAAAGGCCAAGACAAAACCTCGGCACCACTAAACCTTGGCAATGTACCAATCAGCAAGAGCGCTGCACTAAAACCCAACCCCATACCGATAAGCTTTCTTGCAGTTAACCGCTCACTGAACCAAATCATTGAAAACAGTGCAGTAATGAACGGGGTAAAGTTAAAGATGAACGCCGATTCTGAACTAGAAAAAAATTGAAGCGACCAAAGATCACAAATAAACGCAAGATAGGTAGCCAAAATTGAAACTTGCAAAAGATAGAGCCAGCTTCGTTTTCGCATAACAGGTAATTGATTACCACGAAGAAAAAACCACAATAGCAGCCCTGCGCCAGCAACTAAGAGGCGACTTGCTACAAAGAAGAATGGTGTAGTTACCTCCAAAGCTTCTTTTGCTAAAGTAAAACCACTGGCACAAAACGTGTATAAAATAACAATATACAGAAGAAATATCATATTTATAGGTCCAGCTAATCCTGATATGTGCGCAAAATACCTTCAACTTTTATCGTACGCCCAGATTCGCAATCGAGCTCAATCAAGATACCGCCGAGAACAAAAGGAGGCTGGGTATCAACCTCAAATTTTACTGGTAGCTGTGTACGTAGGTTATGAATGATCGGTTCTTTTTTCATACCAATCATCGAATTGAACGAACCGACCATGCCAATATCGCTAATAAACGCGGTACCATTAGGCAAGATTCGCTCATCGGATGTTTGAACATGCGTGTGGGTACCAAAAATTGCACTTACTCGGCCATCAAAAGAATAGGCAAATCCTGCTTTTTCTGAAGTTGCTTCCGCATGAAAATCGACAATAATCAAATTGGTCTGACTTTTTAAAAAGGTAAGCATTGTTTCAAGTGCTTTGAAAGGACACTCAAGCAGCTGACGCGAATAGACCCGTCCTTGCAGGTTTACCACTGCCAGCTTTTTCCCCGAAGCTAAGCGCAAGATATAGGAACCCTTCCCTGGGCATCCACTGGGATAATTAGCCGGACGGATAATAGGCCGCTCTAAATCGGAAAGATATTCGTAAATTTCTTTTTGATCAAAGCTATGATTGCCTCCGGTAATTACATCAGCACCATGCTCAAATAGATCTTCTGCTATCGCTCCGGTTATTCCGCGCCCATTAGGCGCGGAATTTTCTCCATTAACAATAACAACATCAGCAGCATATTCTCTCTTTATGGAGGCAATATGCTTATTGAACAACCCTACACCAGTTTTGCCTATAAGATCCCCGACACATAAAACACGAACGGTTTTCATGAGCGCACCTCTTTGCCACCGGTCGTCATTAACGAAGTTCGCTTTTCTCGTATGACATTTACCTTGATTGGGCCAGGGAAATTCTTTACCTCGTTTTCTACTCGCCGTGCAACTTCATACGCTAACTGCGTAGATTCCGAATCACCTAATCGTTCTTCTTCAACAATAATGCGAATTTCTCGCCCAGCCTGAAGAGCGTATGCGCGTTTTACTCCAACAAATTCGTTTGCTATTCCTTCAAGGCGCTCGAGTCGCTTAAGATATGCCGCTAAGGTCTCTCTACGTGCACCGGGACGAGACGCTGAAATAGTATCAGCTATCATAACCAAGATATCGTATGCTGTCTTAAAGGGGACTTCCTCATGATGTGCCGCAATAGCATTCACTACGATAGGATCTTCACCACATCGCTGAGCAATCTCAGCACCAACCTGGGCATGCGGGCCCTCATGTTCAGATGAAACGACCTTGCCAATGTCGTGAAAGAGGCCGGCGCGGGCAGCCAGATCTGGTCGAGGCAATCCAAGCTCTTCTGCCAGCATGCGCGCCATCGAAGCAACTTCGATGCTGTGCACCAAAACATCCTGCGAAAAGCTTGTGCGGAAATGCAACTCGCCCAAAAGCTGAACTAATTCAGGTGCAACATTGTGAATATTTAGTTTATTTAAGGCGTCTTTGCCCTTTTCTGCAATAATCTCCTGAACTTCCCGCTCAACTTGAGCAACGGTCTCTTCAATACGAGAAGGATTAATGCGCCCATCAACCAAGAGTTTTTCTATGCTACGACGTGCAACCTCGCGCCGAACCGGATTAAAGGAGGAAAGCGTAATAATTTCAGGCGTATCATCGATAATAATATCTACCCCTGTAGAAAGCTCTAAAACCTTAATGTTACGGCCTTCTTTTCCAATAATGCGCCCTTTCATGTCATCATTGGGAAGCTGAATAATACAGGAAGTTGACCCCGCAACACAGTCGGATGTATAGCGCTGCATTGTATCAATAAGAATACGCGATGCCCGCTCTTTAGCAGTAGAACGAACTTCTTCTTCCATTCGCTGAAGCCACCGCTCGTGCGAAGCACGCACCTCTTTTTCAAGTGCTTGAAAAAGAGCTTCCCTAGCTTCTTCTTGACTCATCATAGCAACAGTTTCAAGTTTTTTTGAAAGCTCACTGTTTTGTTCCCGTAGGTCCTCCTGCATGTGCTTTGCTTGTTCTATGAGCCGAATATACTCTTTTTCGCTCTCTTGAATCGTTGCACGAGCCGTAACAATCCAGTCTTCTTTCTCCTTTAGCGCTTCGCGCTGAACAGCAAGCTTGTTTTGAGCTTTCTCAATTTCTAACTGTTCCCGCTTAAGCTCATTCTTAAAATCTTGGCGCCGTTTTTGTAGTTCATCTTTGAGTCGAAACATTGCTTCGCGGCGCTCTGCAAGTATCTCCTTTTCAACCGCCGCACGATCAATCTCTGCTTTATACAAAAGCTGTTGCGCCTTGGAGCGCAAAAAATAGGCGTAGAACAACAGTCCAAGACCGGCTACGCCTATTAATAAACTTAATAACTCAATCATCATTGTTTTCCATTTCGTTTTTTGTTC
>CAZJVA010000011.1:0-20742 GCA_964549625.1 uncultured Candidatus Babeliaceae bacterium | reverse complement strand
TTTAGTAACCATAACCATAGCATGATCACCAAAATCACGTGCACATAAAATCTTAACGACACGCTCACCCTCTTGCAAAGGAAGCAAGTTAACAATAGCACGCCCCTTCGCTGTTCTCGAACCTTCGGGTATTTCATAGACCGGCTTAGTATAAATACGCCCTAAACTCGTAAAGAACAACAGCTCATCATGATTACGAGCCGCAAAAAGATCTAAAACAACATCTTCTGCTTCATCTAACGCTGCCATTGCCTGCTTACCACGCCCACCACGATGTTGTATCCCGTACGTCTCCAGGTCAACGCGCTTGATATATCCGCGCCGCGTCAATGTAACAACAACACTATCATCAGGAACCAGATCTGCTGCGCTAAAATCATCCGCTGCACCCTCAATTCGCGTACGACGCGCATCACCAAAATCCGCCAAAACAGCCATTAACTCTTTTTTTATCTCTTCACGCAACAGCTCCTGACTCCCCAAAATCATCTGCAAGTGGGCAATCACTTCGCGGATCTTTTCCAACTCAGCAAAGATCTTGTCTTTTTCCAGTCCAGTTAAACGCTGAAGACGCATATCCAGAATAGCGCGCCCCTGAGTCTGAGTGAACCCGTACCGAGACATTAAAGATTCAATCGCCTCCTCGGCGTTTTGAGACGCCTTGATCAAAGCAATAACCTCATCAATATTCTCAAGCGCCAAAGCCAGGCCCAAGAGAATATGCTCACGCTCCTGTGCGCGCCGCAACTCAAAGCGCAAACGCCGCGTTACAACTTCACGCCGATGAGCCAAAAAGGCATCGAGCATGCCGCGCAACGAAAAAACGCGAGGACGGCCATCAAGCAGCGCAAGCATCAGGATACTAATAGATGTCTGCAACGGAGTATGCAAGAATAGCTGATTTTTAATCACCTCCGGCATCTCATTCCGACGCAACTCAATGACCACCCGAATACCTTTTCGATTGGATTCATCGCGAATATTAGTAATGCCTTCAATCACCTTGTTCTTAACCAAATCTGCAATCTTAATAATTAAGTCAGCCTTAATCACCTGATATGGCAGCTCGGTAATTACCAAAGCAGGGCCTTTTTTAGTCTCCTCAACCTCTACAACACCACGCAACACGACATTACCGCGACCTGTTCGATACGCCTTAACAATACCTGAACGACCACAAATAACCCCCGCTGTCGGAAAATCGGGACCAGGAACCAAACCAAAAAGCTCTTGCTCAGATAGTTCAGGATTCTCAAGAACCGCAATCGCCGCATTCACGACTTCCGTAAGATTGTGTGGCGGTATAGAAGTTGCCATACCAACCGCAATACCAGCCGTTCCATTGACAAGCAAATGAGGCACACGACTTGGCAATACAACTGGTTCAACGGTAGAACCATCAAAGTTTGGAGCAAAATCAACGGTTTCCGCATCGATATCAGCCAATAATTCTTGGCCAAATTTTTTCATGCGAATTTCAGTGTAACGATGAGCAGCAGCATTATCGCCGTCTATAGAGCCCCAGTTTCCCTGTCCGTCCAAAAGCGGATACCGCTTCGAAAAATCTTGCACCATACCAACCATGGTATTGTAAATTGCCTGATCTCCATGCGGATGATACTTCTTCATAACCTCACCAATAACACTAACTGATTTGTGTGGTGGTCGATTATAAAAATACCCCATCTGATTCATGGCATATAAAACGCGCCGATGAACAGGCTTAAAACCATCGCGCACATCGGGAATAGCACGGCTGACTACAACCGACATCGCATAGTCTAAAAACGATGACTGTAATTCTTCTTCAATCAGTACCGGCTTAGTGCGATCTTGCATGAATGTTCTCCGTTAAGGACGGCTCAAGAAGCCGTATTTGTAGCTTATTAGCATGATTTATGCACATTTTATTGTACCAAATTCACGCCATTTGCCTACGCAAATCTCCAGACTTAAAAAGGCAATTCATCGTCAAAAGGTGTCGCCCCCAATGACGCAGCATTGGCCCTCTTTGGAGCAGCAGAAAATGCGACATCTTCAGTCCCAGCACTCTCGTCATTCGTTGCTTCAGCACCGCCAAAGGACAAAAATTGAACAACATTAGCAACAATAGAATGCTTGCTTCGAGCCTGGCCCTCATTGTCTTTCCAAGAATCAAACTTCAACCGGCCTTCAATCAAAACAGGACGCCCTTTTTGCAAGTATTGCCGGCACGCTTCTGCTTGATTTCCCCAAACATCAACGTCAATAAAACAAACTTCCTGCGAAGCAGCACCCGTTTGCCGGTCCTTAAACTGACGATTGGCCGCGAGATTTAAGCGACAAACAGCCTGTCCCGAAGGAAGCTGACGATACTCAGGGTCACGTGTCAAATTACCAACTAAAATAACTCTATTAAAACCCGCCATCTCTCATTCCTCTAATTAGAAACTACTAAAACAAAAAACCAATTTTATACACTCTCCGTAACCAGACCGGCTACCTGTTTAGTGTACGCCGCGAAAAAAAAGTGAACAAGTAGAACAAAAATGCTGCCAAATTCGTAAGAAGAGTCATGCCCATCAACAAATAAAAAACTCGCACGCCCCACATCAGAACCCACAAGCCGCGGGCTAATCCAAACCAAACAAAAACCTGCCGGCCCAAAACAACTCCAAGGAACCAGTACAAAACAAAAACTCCTTGCACAAAGCCCCCGATTTTGCCAGGAACCGCGGCAGAAACAACGACCTCTTTTTTAATAATACCAAAATAGAGCGCACCCAGACTTAACAAGACCTCTTTGATCCCCATCAGCAAAAAAAACCAATAGGGAATCGGCAACATGGTCGGCACAAAAAACATAAGGGCATACATCGCGAGCATAAAAACTTTGTCCACAAAAGGATCAAAAGCCGCCCCAAAAGATGTAACACAGTTAAGCCGACGCGCCAAAAGCCCATCCAAAACATCAGAGACCATAGCAGCAACAAATACGCTCAAAGCAATTACCCAATAAGAACTTGACACTGCCCACCACAAGACAGGGACTAAGGCCAATCGCAAAACTGTCAAACCTGTGGGAAGATACCGCATACATCTCATACTAACCGCTCCTGAATACAACCCCCACCTAAACATTCATTCTCTCGATAAAAGACAGCAAATTGCCCAGGAGCAATACCCTGATCGGCACCCTCACAAAGTTGAACTCGAAGCACGTCCTCAGCTTCATAAAAGACCTGGGCTTTGTGCCGCTGCGGCCCATGCCGCAACTTAACCTCCAAAACCTCTCCCTCACCCGGACCACGCACAAACCAATTTAACCCCGCAACACCAAAGCGCTCTCGGTTATGGTAAAGGTCATAGTAGGCACGCGAAACAAAAACCCTGTTAAGCGCAACATCTTTTGCAACCACATACCAAGGCCCACCAGAAAGCCCGATACCTTGGCGTTGGCCAAGCGTAAAAAACCAAAACCCCTTATGCATACCAACAACCCGCCCTGTTTCGAACTCAACCAGCTCGCCAGGACGCTCACCAACATGCGCCCGAATAAAATCAGAAAACTTTATCTTTCCCAAAAAGCAAATTCCCTGACTATCCTTACGATCTTTGTTGGGTAGCTGGAATTCATACGCCGCCTCTCGCACCGCCTCTTTAGTCATATCACACAAGGGAAAGATCGCCTTAGAGAGCTGCCGCTGAGAAAGATACGCCAAAAAATATGTCTGATCTTTTATTAAATCGGGCGTCGAAAAAAGATGCGCCCCATCATCTTGGTGCACAACACAAGCATAATGCCCCGTTGCAACACGATCAAACTGTTCACCATACTGATCAAGAAAAGCCCCAAACTTCACCTGTTGATTACAGAGCATGTCAGGATTTGGTGTTCGACCGGCCCTAACCTGTTCCACCGTATAAGAAACCACGCGCTGCCAATACACCTGCTGAAAAGAAACAATATTAAGAGGAACATTGCGCTGAGCACAAACCGCCTGCGCATGCGAAAGATCTTCTTCCCAAGGGCATGAACCCAAAAAAGAAAGCTCATCTTCCAACCAAATTTTCAAATAAAACGCCGTAACCTGATGCCCAGCCTCTTGTAATCTGCAGAGTGCAACTGAGCTATCAACGCCACCAGAGAGAAGTACTGCTATATTCATTATCGATATATCTCGCCCACAAAATAAAAAAAGATAGCGCAGGTAACCCCTTTTAGTATACTAGAAGGACTCAAGGGTGGCTAACGAATATACTGTAAAGAAAAATATCACTATTTCGTTCAAAGCCTAATCCTGCCAGATCTTCCTGGCAATATCATTTGGGATAATACGTCTCTGAAATCAAAATTTCTGCCCGCACCTGTAGTCTGTAGTACGACTACCCAACCGATATATATATGGATTCCCAACCATATTTTCGCGGGCAGAATCCCGGAAACAAAATTTTAAAATTTTTATTGACATGCACAGTTAGATTCGTACATTAATAGAGGTAACGTATGCGTCAGAAAGTTATTTGACGTTAACAGAACAGAGTTAGTGCAAGCGAAAAGGCTTCGGACGATGAAAATTACAGAAGTTAAGGTTTTTCCAGCAACCGATGGCGGCAGACTCAAAGCGTATGCAACAATTGTTTTTGATGATTGTTTCATTGTACGCGATCTCAAGATCATCGAAGGTCGCAAAGGGCACTTTGTCTCAATGCCGTCGCGTCGCAGAAAAGATGGAACCTTCCGCGAAGTTGTTCATCCACTTAATTCAGAGATGCGCAGCGAAATTGAAAATCGTCTGATCCAAGAATATGAGTCAGTGGCTCGTCGCATTGAAGCTGGTGATTTTTCCGGCGTTCAGTCAAGCGATGACGGCTCTGTCGATTAATTGAAATAAATTATTGGGGCGTCGCCAAGCGGTAAGGCACCAGGTTTTGGTCCTGGCATTCGGAGGTTCGAATCCTTCCGCCCCAGCCAAATAAAAAGCGAAGCAGTTTCTGCTTCGCTTTTTTTGTCCAACAAACTTAATTTTTTCCGGTTCGCGCAAACTAACAAGCAAAAAACCAACTCCGCCTAACAGCGTACTTTCCCTGCACAATAACCCCTTAAATTTTAACCCCTGAATCAATTAAAATATTCTAATATTGATTTATTTTTAAAGGCGGTTACACTAAGGAGCAGGTATTAATAAAATAGGAAAAAATATATGCAGGTAATTTTGGCATCTTCATCCAAAACACGCAAAAGACTTCTTAAAGAAGCACATATACCTTTTGTTGCGACAACACACACATTTGATGAGCGCTCTATCCAAGAAGCTTCCTTTGCCAACGCTGCAGCACTTACCCAATATCTCGCCGAACAAAAAGCAGCACACGCTATCCTACCCCCTTCAACAAAAGAAAAAATCCTGGTGCTTGGGGCAGATACTATTGTTCATACACCCGAGGGCAAGGTATTCCACAAACCTCACTCCTATGAAAATGCAGTACAAATGCTCTTGCAATACAACGAAACCCCAATATTAGTAACAACTGGTCTTGCTGGCGTTGTATACGACGAACAAAGTTGCAACCGTGCACTTATTTCATCCACACAAGTTACCACTAAATTTTATCTTTCCCTCTCGCTCAATTTTATAAAAGATTATCTCGCCGTTTATGAACATGACTACCAACACGTCGCAGGCGGCTTAATCATCGAAGACTTTGGCGCCCAATGCGTAGTCAGCATAGAAGGCTCCTATACCAGTGCATTAGGTTTACCAATGCACAAAATAAGAGAACTCATCAGCCATTACCCCAATATAAAGGAATAAAAGCATGAACAAATATTTACCATTGTTGCTTCTGACAACACTAACATTAGCAACCCTTGAGGCACGAATAGATCCAAGCATTACTGATATTTACCAAAATTACAACTCGGACACTTCTGTTGAAATGAGCGGCTCAGAGTCAGAGGACGATGAAAACGATAGTCAACTTTCAGAAGAAGAATCAAACAATATAGAACTTACTGGTCCCACAGTTGATAATTTAGAAAACCTTACAAACAATCAAGAAGCAGCGGAAGAAGACGGAACTGTAACCCCAAGAGATCAAATTACGCAACAGCCAACCACCCCGCCCCAAATACACCGCCGAGCACCACGGCTTCGCACACCGCTCACGCTGATTGAATCCTCCGGCGAAGCAGCGGCGGTCGTTAACCCAAATTTTTTCTCTCCTATCCTTGCCCAAGAATTCGCTCAAAACATGTTACAAATGATCGACATGCTGGAACAAACAGAAACATATACGACTTCCTCGAATGCACTTGGGTCCAACGCCAACCAAACAACAATAAATCATCCAAGCAGGCTTACCCAAGAACAGCAGCAAGCATTAAATCGTTATTACGACTTCGTGCAACGACAGCTTGAACGAAATAACCCTCAATTATAAAAAGGAATAAACATGAAAAAAATATTATTTTTTGCACTCCTCCCAATAACAATATTAGGAAGCAATTCAGAGGAGCCTTCTTCACCCCACACACCGCAAGATCAGATCTCATCAGCATGGAAACCGGCACCAGAACTTTCTCCGGAAAACGATGAAAATCAAAAATGGCTTAATTGGATCCAGCACCTTATTCAATGCCAACAATCGACAGCCGTTTGGCATAACGACAATAAATCATGTGCAGAATTGGAAAAAAATCGAAGGCTTTTCCAGTCTATTGATACCGATGAAGCAAATGAAAACCAAGCAAGCACGTCTAAACTCCAGGAAAGCAACCAGCAAAACGAGAATACGAGCTCCTCAAGCTCTTCAACATTCAACTTTGCGCTAAACACAGAAGATCTTACTGAACCAATAGTCCAACTACCATCTAATGAAAACCTCCCAGAAAATACAGAAGCTTACGAAAATACATTAAACAATACTTCAAGCTCTTCGACCTTCAACTTTGCGCTAAATGCAGCAAACCCACTGCAACAAAACACCGAGCAACTCATATTTAATGAAAACCTTTTCGAGAATACCGAAGCTGATGAAAGTGTACTAACAGGATCTTCAAGCTCCTCTGTCTTCAACGATATGTCATACGCAGCATCATTTTTTGAATCAATCTCCCAGGCCGACACCCCTCCGACGCTCACATATCGTAGAAATGCCAACCCAAATGCACGACGTCATAGCAACAACGGAGCAAGACGCGTGCTCACCTTTGAAAACCTTCAAAATAACAATATAAAGATGACCCTATAAAGCAATCAAAAACGGGCGTGACAAAAATGTCACGCCCGTTTTGTTATTATAACAATTCCCCAGCTAACTGGCTCAACAAGCTGCGCTCACTCTTTTGTAAAAAGACACTAGCACAAATGGAAGTTCCCTTCAGCTTTTCGCTAGCAAGAACCAAGCCATTGCTCGAAAAATCCAAATATGGTGAATCAATTTGATAGGGATCACCGGCTAGGATAATTTTGCTTCCCTCTCCAACACGCGTAATAAGCGTCTTAACTTCGTGCAGCGTCAGATTTTGCACCTCATCAATAAGAATATACTGATCAGGAATTGAACGACCGCGCATATATGTTATTGCTTCAAGGCTCAGCAACCCGCCGCTAATCAGCTCATCAACCGCCGGCACACGCCACTTATCATCTTTTTTCTTTTTACGACGTTTACGCCCCTTGTCATCTTTTTGGTACATATCATCATATAAACCTTGCTCATAACCCGAATGCGCCTTGTGAATAATCAACTCCATATTATCGCGCACCGGCTGCATCCAAGTAAAAAGCTTATCCTGAACATCACCAGGCAAAAAACCAATATCTCGCCCTAAAGGCTCTACTGGACGAGCAACGAGAACTTTTTTATAAGAATGTTCTACCAACAATTTGTGCATTGCTGCAACCAGAACAAGAAACGTCTTCCCTGTTCCCGCAGGGCCCAAGAGTGAAACAAGCTGAATCTCATCATCAAAAAGAAGATCAAAAGCCATCAACTGTGCCCAATTTTTAGGACCAATTGGCCACAACAATTCTGGCGCTCGTGCTAGTTTAAAGCGCTCGCCACCTTGATAACGAAAAACACGATAATTTTCTTCGTTACGCTTACTTTTTAAAACAACAAATTCGTTTAAAAAAAGCTCCTGTTCTTGCAAAATCTCACGCAAAATCGCAGGATGATCACCCTGAAATTCTCCAGCCGAAAGCTCATAGGACCGCCAACCCTTATAAAAATCATCTTCCGCAACATGCTCTTTTTTATAGTCTTCTGCTTGAATACCCAACGCATTTGCCCGCACACGCATATTAAGATCTTTGGTGATGAATACAACAGCATATCCCTGCTGCTTCAATTCAATAGCACTGGCCAAAATACGATCATCGTTATCATCAAGCGCAATGCTCCTCACTACTTCGGAAGAAGGTGTTGGTAAAATACGCACCGAAACATCTTGCGCATAAATCACACCCTCCGCCAATGATCCTTCTTGGCGCAAACGATCAAAAATACGAATAACTTCCCGCGCGTTACGTCCCTTGGAACCAACATCGGACTTAAACTGATCCAACTCTTTGATTACCACCAAAGGCACACCAACTTCAGCGGTATGAAAAGAGTTCAAAACGAGCGGATCATGTATAAACACATTAGTATCAATCAAATAAATTTTTTTCTGCGCCATTACACAGCCTCCCCATACTCACCTTTTGAATATCCTCGCCCCATACTATACAATAACATAGATAGGAGATAGCCTATGCAAGAACGGCTTAGTCCAAAACCAAATATTACAAGGCCACTATTATGACAATATTCTATATTTTTCTAATTATCGCTTTAATTCTTATTACTCCACTGTTTTGGGGTATCGGCAAATACAACACGTTCGTTTCACTTTATGCCATGACCCAGGAAGCATGGAGCGGTATTGATGTACAACTTAAGCGCCGCTATGACCTTATTCCCAACTTAGTAGAAACAGTTAAAGGCTATCAAATACATGAAAAAAACGTTCTTGAAAATATTGCGAAATTCCGTTCTGTCTCAATGCACGCAACAACAGTTCAAGAAAAAAGTGCCGCCGAAGGAGCCCTGTCTGGCGCACTAAAAACACTCTTTGCTGTCGCAGAAAATTATCCCGAACTCAAAGCCAATGAAAACTTTTTGGCACTGCAACAAAGCCTTGAAAAAATCGAAGATGAAGTGCAAATATCGCGACGCTACTACAACGGCACCGCACGAAACTACAATATTGCAATTATGCACTTCCCCGCACGATTGGTAGCAAATATAACCTCGTTTAGCCCTCTTGCATACTTTGAACTAGAAAACCCCGAAGAACGAACAGCCCCCCGCGTTCGATTTTAAAAATCAGGAACCATAGCATGTTGGTTACACAAGGTAAGAATCTCATAATACGAGTTTTGCTCACCTTTTTCTTGGCTGCCAGTCTATGCACCCTGAAAGCAACACATATTCAAAGCTTTCACTCAGAGCTCTTAGTAGAGACTTCTGGCACCCTCCAGGTAACCAATACCATTAAATACACCGAGACTCAGGAAGGTAAACACGGGATCCGCCATAGCATACCCATTGCATATACTGGTCCCCTGGGCACTAACTACACAACAAAGCTCACCATTAAAAAGATTACTCGCGACAACCAGCCTGTACCATTTGAACAAACGATACACAATGGTCGCATTACTTTTTTAATTGGCTCAGCAAATACTACGATTCCAGCAGGGACCTATACCTATGTTATAGAATATACAACGCAACGGCAGCTTCAATTCTATGAGGAATACGACGAACTTGCATGGAACGTAACAGGACTAGAATCCGCTATTCCTATTTATCATGCGCGTGCAACCATCAAACTGCCAAACGATATACCTTCCCAAAGCATTACAGCTAGCGCATTTACCGGGCCATACAAAAGCACACAAAGACACGCTTCTATCGAGAGCAAAAATCACACAATAAGCATATCCACAACACGACCGTTACGGCCATTTGAAGGTCTAACCATTTATGTATCTTGGGCAAAAGGCTACGTTAAGCGCCCATCAGCAACCACAGAGCTCTGGCTTTTTTCCCAAGACAATCCAGGGCTTTTGCTATTCTTCCTCCTATTAATCATCGTAATATACTATCTTGTAACAACCATTAAACGGATCCATGCCTACGAAAAGCCGAGCACGATTATTCCACGCTTTTACCCGCCCAAAGATGCAACACCAGCAGAGTGCGGCTTCCTCAAGCAACGGTATACTTCTCCAACGCATGTGGCAGCAGAAATTGTCGATCTTGCTATTCGAGGCTACCTAACTATTGAAGCAATACCGCCTACCAAAAAAGCCGATACCTATCTTCTCAAAAAAACTTCCAAACCGTGGAATAGCGAACTTAATCTTTTAGAAAAAGCTCTCCTTGCCTCACTGTTTGACACTAATGAAGAGTACCGATTACACAAAAACCCTAACGAAAAAGAGCGGAAAAAGGCAGGAAGCCTCATTAAAAGTCTACAGAAATCGATCGCCAGCCGCCCATTTAAAAACTTACTAACGCTCCATATTTCATTCATACTACCTGTCTTATGCGCAATAATCGGAGCAGTAGCAATCTGTTCAGCACTCGATGGATACGTTTCAGCATTAACGCTTATTCCAGCAAGCGTTCTAATCGCTATTGCCACATGGTATCTGCCTGGATATACGCCCGAGGGAAGAAGAGCAAAAGACGAGCTTGAAGGCTTTGCGCTCTACCTAAAAACAGCTGAAATTGACCGACTACAAGTCATCGGTACGCCCCCCATAAAAACGCCTGAACTCTTTGAAAAATATCTTCCTTTTGCTATGGCCCTCGGCCTAGAGGAACAGTGGACCCAGCAGTTTGGGCCCCTGTTTAAAGAATGGGAGGACGCCCAACACCCCTATCAACCACGGTGGTTTATTGGCAATCATTTTTCGCCACTCTTTATTTCAAGATTTACGCGCCTATACGCTGCTACAACACATCCATCGCCCACATACAGCCCTTCTAAAATGCCAACGGGTAGATTTGGCGGTGGCTTTTCTGGTGGAGGACGAGGCGGCGGTGGAACAGGAAGCTGGTAATTCGACACGAGTTCTAGATGACATGATTGCACGCCTCTGATAGAATGAGCAGCGAAAACTGTATATCTTCTATGCTTACTAGGATCACGCATGGATAAACACGTAGAACTAGAGCACTTACGCCATTCGGCGGCTCACTTATTGGCCCACGCTATTTCAGAGCTCTATCCCAATACCCGCTTCACTATCGGTCCAACTACGGACACGGGTTTCTTCTACGATTTCCTTGCACAGACTACTATCCGGGAAGAAGATCTCCCGGCAATCGAAGAACGTATGCGCCAATTAGCCGTACAAAACTTTCCGATCGTACCAAGCAGCGTTAGCAAAGAAGAGGCTCGCCGAATCTTTAAAGATAATCCCTTTAAATTAGAGCTTATCAATGACATTCCAGACGCTCATGTTGGCCTTTCAACTCAAGGCTCATTTGTTGATCTTTGCCGTGGTGGTCACGTCGCAACAACTGGACAAATTCAACATTTTAAGTTGGTAAACGTTTCCGGAGTCTACTGGCGTGGAGACAAAAACAATCCACAATTACAGCGTATCACCGGGATAGCCTTTTTAAGCAAAGCTGATTTGGACCAATACCTTCATCAACGAGAAGAAGCTCTTAAGTACGATCACCGCAAGCTTGGAAAGGAGCTTGATCTCTTTTCACTTCTTCCAGAGGGTGTTGGATTTCCTTTCATGCACCCAAAAGGCAACTTAATTTTAAACACGCTCAAAGATTTTATGCGCACGTTGCTTTATGAAAACGACTATCAAGAAGTCGCAACGCCAGTCATGCTTAATGCAGATTTATGGCGGCGCTCTGGCCACTATTCGCACTACAAAGAAAACATGTATTTCTCTCATATTGACGAGACCGAATATGCTATTCGCCCGATGAACTGTCCCGGAGCTTTCTTAATTTACAACACTCGCCCGCGCTCTTATCGTGAATTACCAATGCGCATTTCGGAGTTTGGATATGTTCATCGCCATGAACTATCAGGCGTACTTCATGGTCTCATGCGCGTTCGTGCCTTTACCATTGATGATGCACATATCATCTGCCAACTCAATCAGATGGAACAAGAAATAACCAATGTTTTAAAATTAATTTTTATAACTTTGGCAAAAACAGGATTCGAAAACATCAAGATTGGTTTAGCAACAAGGCCTGCAAATGCTATGGGCAGCATAGAAGTATGGGATACAGCAATTAATGCGCTTAAACAAGCATTAGAGAAATCGGGACATAGCTATACAATCAAAGAAGGTGATGGTGCATTCTACGGACCAAAAATAGAAATTGGCATCCAAGATTCCATTGGTCGCACCTGGCAGTGCAGCACGGTCCAAGTTGATTTTGTTCAACCAGAGAACTTTGACCTTACCTGTATCAACTCAAATGGCCAAAAAGAACGAGTCGTTGTCGTACATCACGCTATCTTTGGCTCGCTAGAGCGATTCTTTGCAATACTCTTGGAACATTACAAAGGCAAGTTGCCCCTCTGGCTCTCGCCGATTCAGGCACGTATTTTAACCATTACTGATCAAGAATTGCCATATGCACGCAGCCTTCGTAATCAGCTCAAGAAATACCTACGGGTTGATATCGAGGAAAGTTCAGAGCCAATTTCTGCTAAAATAAAATCCGCCCAACTCGAACAGATTCCATGGATGCTGGTAATTGGCAAAAAAGAGGTCGAAAACAACACAATAACATTGCGCCATCGTGATGGCACGCAAGAATTTGGTCTCAATCTTGAAGACCTCATGGAACGTGCACAAAAAGAACTTGCTTAAAACGCATCTTCCGTACAGAGGCGTGGGATATCCCATGCCTCTTTTTTATTTTTGGCCACAACATATTTCACTGATAAGCTCACGGCAAACACAAGTACGCGCACGAGGCTTACAAATATATTGACCCCACGCCACAAGGGTACGATTAATCTCTATCCACAATTCCTCAGGAAATATCTCCCGTAAAGCCTGCTCCGTCTCCTCTGGAGTTCGCGTATTTACCCAACCAAAATGATTTGCAATGCGATGCACATGAGTATCAACACAAATAGCCGGTATTCCAAATGCTTCCGCACGTACCAGATTAGCTGTTTTTCTTCCTACCCCGGGCAACGCCAACAGAGCCTCTTCACTATCTGGAACAATACCCGCATGCTCATCCAAAATCAAACGACTAACGTTAATCAATGTGGCTGTTTTTGCTCGAAAAAACCCAATAGGCGTAATCAAACGACAAAGCTCTTGGGGAGAAGCGCTCGCAAGTGCCTCAGGCGTCGGAAAACGTGTATATATTATCTTTGCCAAGGGTAACGTAACAGCATCACGTGCCCTGAGACTTAACAGTGTGGCTATCAAAACAAGAAATGGCTCCGGGCCAAATTCATCAACTAGTTGAGTAATTGCCGGCCTAGGAAAAGACAAAGCCCTCTGTTGCGCCGCAAAAAACAGCCTATAATGGTCGCAATCCATAGATTATTCTTCATTCAAATAAAAAAACATGCTAAAATACCTCCTCAATTATACGACGACATATCGGTCTACGATAGGGGGAGCTTTTATGAACCGCACAACTTGCCAAGGGTACCTTGCTGCATTTGAACAATACTGTTTGGTAGAGAAAAAGGCAACATATCACACGCTTCGTTCGTATCTTTCAGATTTAAGACAATTTTTTGAACTCTGGGAAAAGTCTGAGCAGCAGCAAAAACGAGCCCTATCTTTAGAGCACGTCATTACACTCTTTATCCAAGAGTTAAAAAGCAAAGAAAAAAACTCGACGCAAGCACGCAAAATCTCATGCCTTAATAGTTTTTTTCTTTTTCTCTTCCATATCGGTGCACTAAAAAACCCAATCTCACTCAAACGCCCGCCCGTAGAACTACCCAAAGCTGAAGTCGTCTCTCGAAGCGCAATCATAGAAATTTTACAAAACACCCCAACACACAAATTAGGCTCCCTCAAACCCTTTCGTGATCGAAGCATCCTGGGAATCCTCTATGCAACTGGCATAAAAAGCGTAGAACTGAGCTCCATAACGCTACAAGACCTCGACCTTCAAAATCGTTCTATCACTATTCGGCCCGCCCGAAAGAAGCAACGCACCGTCTTTTTTGGCCCACAAACAGCCTACGACCTCGAAAAGTATCTCACCCAAGAACGCCCTACCGTGCAAAATTCATCTGAATATCTATTTCTCAGCATCCACAAAACGCCCCTAACGACCCGGTCGATACAGCGCATCTGCATAAGCTTTGGACAACTTTTAACACCAAAAATGGAGCTCACACCAAAAATACTTCGCCACTCTTTTGCGCTTCATCTTTTAGAACGTGGAACATCTCTTGAACGCGTCCAAGAACTTTTAGGGCACGCTACACCCGCTAGCACCGAACGGTACATCAAATAGGCATGAGAAAAAACAAAGATATACTTTATAACCGATTTTTGTGGCTTCGCTGGTCTCTAGTCGGCGCTACTGCAGCTTTAGCAGGTATCCTGCTTTACCTACAAATCTACCAGACGGAACTGTTTGCCTCATACAGCAAAAAAAACTTTTTAAGACAACGCAAACTAGCATCCCGACGTGGCGCAATAACGGACCGAAATGGAGTTCTGCTAGCAACAGATCGACCAATTACCGCACTTTTTTGGCAAGGAAAGGGAGCTAAAAAATTCTCCCCAGAACAAATAAGTACTATTACTTTTTTGCGCAATAAAAACCCCAAACATTTTCCCTCTGACAAAGAATTAGCAATCATCGAACGATATAAAAAAAAGATACTACTTATCGATGAACTCTCTTTTGAAACACTGGCACAAATACTCGAACAATGTGGAAACCACAAAAATTTAGTGTTAGAAACACGCACAATCCGTTTTTACCCAGAACAATCATGCGCATGTCATATCATTGGTTCCTTTCGTCAAACAGCACAAACTGCAACATCACAAGCGCTCATGGGTATTGAAAAGATTTTTGAAGAACAGCTTCGTGGTGAGCCGGGCCAAGAAGAATTAATTGTCGACTCTCTTGGCCGCTGCATTCAACAAAAAACCCTTATCCAGGCCCTAAACGGGACACAAATCAAAACAACAATTAGCATCACACCACAAAAAATAGCCGAAAAACTTTTGTCTCAATTTCGTGCAGGCACCATTATCGCTATGGACCCAGAACAGGGTGACCTTATTGTACTGGCATCACATCCAAGGTTTGATCCAAACCTCTTTACACAACCCATTTCTCCCGAGCAGTGGCAAACCTATCTGCAAGAAAAACCTTTCATTAATCGCGCACTTGGCTCATGCTATCCACCCGCCTCCCTCTTCAAACTCGTTACCGCAGCAGCCGCGCTCGAAGAAAAAATAATTACGGCAGACTCAGAGTGGAATTGCACCGGTGCAACCAAATTCGGCAATGCCGTCTTTCACTGTAACAAACGATATGGACACGGAAAACTCTCCCTCACACAAAGCATAGCGCAATCTTGTAATATTCCCTTCTATGAAATCGGAAAAGAAATATCGATAGACTTGCTCGCTCAATACGCTGAAAGCTTTGGTTTCGGCCATCCAACAGGCATAATACTTCCAGAGCGCACCGGGCTCGTCCCAACAGCAAGCTGGAAAGAGCGCATTGTAGGTCAGCGCTGGCAAAAAGGAGAAACTGTTCTTGTTTCAATTGGCCAATCATATAGCCTTGTTACCCCACTCCAAACGGTTCGCTTTGTCGGTGCACTTGGCACCGGCCGCCTCGTACGACCCCGGATTCTTTTGCAAGAAGATATAGAATATACGCCACTCCCAATTGGCCATGAGACAAGAGATTGTATCTTACATGGTATGCGCCAAAGTGTCGAAACAGGAACCGCCCGCCTTCTAAAAAAGCTGCCCGACATAGAAATTTTTGGCAAAACAGGAACTGCCCAGGTCTGTAGTCGAACAAAACGCGGGGAAGACGAAAATGAAGAATCCTTCAAAAATCATGGTTGGTTCGTAGGATACATCAAACCCAACAATGCCCGTCCTTTTGTTGTCATGGTTTTTTTGGAACATGTAGGAAGTGCTCGTATCGCCGTACAAACAGCAAAAAGCTTCTTGCAAATGTGGCAAAAAGAGAATTTCTCCTTCTAAAGGCTAGCCCACTACCTAACAAGCCTTAACATTTTTGACCTTTCAGATATAATTAAATGAAATTTTATAGGCAATTAATAGTGGGGGAACAATGAAAATTGTCAAAAATATGGAATTATTCTTTCTAGCTTTCATCTGCCACCAAGGTCTTATCGGCACTAATACAGGAGATAAAGTTTTAAACCACCTTCAAAAAACACTCCCAACAAGCAACTACGACCTTTTAAGAACAATAGATTCTATAGCTACGATCACCATGGTAAGTCACCAAACAGGTAAGCAAATTACCGTCTTAGAGCAAGCGATACAAACTAAGCAACTTAGTTGGTTTGTCCCACAACTTTTCTCATATCATCATTCCAACACAACAGTCATGCAAAAATTGGTCGATCTTGCACTCTCTTTTAAAAATGAAGAAACGGGTTTTATTTTTTTTCAGCAACTTAATAAACACGCCACCCCAACACAACAAAAAAACTACCTCAAAAACTCATCAACAAAAAAAGAGAAAGTGAACCAAAACCTCTTAATTAAACTTAATGCGTTGCCTTATTTGGCGCCAACCATACAAGAAAAATATAAAATTAAGATTTAGTGTTTTTCGCTCCTACTCAGGCTTGATAGAGGCACCTCTTTTTGATCAACCCTTTTTCAATAAAAAGTTGAGTCAATTCTTCCGTTTTTCATTTTTATTATCTATTTGAAAAGACAAAAACTTGTGTTATGCTAATACAAAGTCTGCAATAATAAAAATGGGGAGTATTATGAAAAAATTTTTAACATTCATGACATGTATTGTATGGGCTACTAGCAACATCGCTCAGGTAGATTTATACGAAATCATAGAAGATACGTATGGGGCTGCATGGGAACAAAAGCCAACTCATATAACCCAAAAAGTGTGGCAATATTTTATGGAAAACCCAGATTTCCAACGAAAGCTACAAGCCATCCGCCCAAACACTGCTCTTTATCGCGTGATACAACAACAAGTACGCGATGCGGTAGAAATGTTTGAAGCACAAACTTCCACAACCACCAAACCTCAATTAGTTCAACTAGTGCAACAAGCCCCTACCGTTGCTCAAGAAACAGCCGTAACATTATCAAGCTTGCTTGATTTCATCTATGGCGATACATGGAATCAAAAGCCCGACTTTGTCACCCAAGAGACCTGGAAAACCTTAAGTAACGACAAGTTCTTTCAAAATCTACTAAGCCAAAACCCATCACCACAAAGCGATAACTATCAAGAACTTGTCGAGCGCGTAAAAAAAACGGTAGAAGAAAAAGAGTTTTTATTTAAGAACTCCAAGTTGCGATCTGTAATTGCTTCAGAAGCTTCCCAGTTATACCCTATGGAAAAGCCATTTTTATATGCCCTAAATCTCTATCAATACCAAAGAAATTTTGCACAGGAACTAATTGAACAATTCAATAGAGCCACCCAAGATCCCCAACTACAAACAGTGCTCGTGCAATCTTGGATCGAAGAACAACATCAAGAAATAACAAAACGATTACAAAAAATCCAAGGCCTAATTGACGAAGGGAATACCTGTTATCAAAACGCGCTTTTTCAAGTTTTAAAATACGCAGGACATACTTTCCCAATGAGCAGCGTTTTGCTTAGCAAAAGCCAAGTCAAAAATGACAAAGGCCTTTTAGACTTTCTCAATACCATGCTTCTCCCAGAAGAGACGTTTATTAAAATCTCACGGGATTTTCCCGTATTAAAGGAACAACTTAATAAAACATTTAAGAAGGGAGAACAGCAAGACGCCGAGGAGCTTTTTTCTATTCTTACAAATTATCAAACATTTGGCGCACAACCAAACCAACTCGCTCCATTACTATCAAAGGCCTTTGATGTCATTAAGGTTTTTAATCGCAAATGCATCAACTGTGGCACACAAAGCTCAGAAATCGATCATCTAACAAAAATCGATCTCTCTCTGGCTTTGGGTTCAGACCTTAAAGAACTTATCCAGGAAAGCCTACAATCTGAGTTACTATTTTGCCCTACCTGTAAAGCAAAAAAATACCAATTAAAAACAACAATTATACCTAATAATCACTACCTGTTGGTCCAAATGCCAATACGCTACAAAACCATCGTACCAATCGTAGATGGCATCAAAATAGAAGAGCTTGCGGAAGATGTTGTAGACGACGACTTCCCTTTCCGCATTCCCGAAATTCTCTCTTTTTCACAGGAGACAGATGCATTTATTCATCCAGCTGCAAAAACTAGTGATTGGAAACTCATAGGAGTTATTGCTCACTACGGCGCAACACTATCTACAGGTCACTATATAAGCTTGGTTAACAAACAAGGCAAATGGTTCAGATGCGACAACACCGAAATCACGTCAACCCAACCATTTATGGAAGAATCGAAGAACATTAACATCCTACAAAAAATAAGTGACGAACAAGGATCGGCTAAACCTTATCTTCTGTTTTATGAACGAATCTAACTAAGAATAGAACTAAATAAGAGGGGCAGATCTTTTAAGATCTGCCCCTCTTATTTTAAAAACTTATTACCGTTTATGCGCGGTATTGATCTGCAACGCGCTTTGCAAGACGGCTCAAACGCCGCGATGCCGCATTGGGATGAATAAGACCCTTGCTTTTTGCACGGGCCAAACGTGCTGCAACATCACGCAACAACGCTTCTGTTTGCTCCTGTGCTGTATTAGAAGCTAATGCAACATGGACCTTTTTAACTGCAGTTTTAATTGCTGTCTTACGGGAAAGATTAACGACCCGCTTCTTTGCGCTCTTACGAACGTTCTTTTTTGCTGACTTTGTATTTGCCATAACTCTCTACACCTAGACGATCTTGCGAACAAGATTTGCCTTCAAACATTTTGTACATACACAACCAGAATGAACCCGGTTTTTTGGATCATTCACACATACATATTGCATACGGTGAACGTTTGGATAGACCCATTTCTTTGTGCGGTTATTAGCATGGCTCACATTGTTTGCCACACGAGGCCGCTTACCACAATTATCACAGATACGTGACATGTTACCACCTACTTAAAAATTGCTTATGTTCATAACACGAGCGAGTACTACACATACAGGGTTTATTGTACACCAAAACTTAGGTTTTTCAAACCACCCATTGCTAATTCAAACAGAACTACGAAAGTTTATGGACCTGCCGTGGAGTAATTCCCAACAACTCGTAAACTTCTTCAGCCTGAAGCGTTTCATTTTCTATAAGTGCCTGTGCCAGCTTTTCAAGCTTATCTCGATTCTTGACCATTAATTCACGCGATTTATTATACGCGTTATCAACAATAGCACGAACAGCGCCGTCAACACGAGCAGCCATCTCTTGAGAAAGCTCGTCTAACCCAGCACACGATATTAAGCCGAGTTCAGACGACATACCATAATCACAAACCATGCGTCGCGCAATAGAAGTTGCATGTTTAAGATCAGACGTAACCCCAGTAAACTGCTGATTCAAAGCAAGTTCTTCTGCAACACGCCCGCCCAATGAAACAATTATTTTCGCTTCAAGTTCCTCTTTACTATGCGAATATCGATCACGCTCCGGTAAGCTCGCCGAATAGCCTAAGGCGCTACCACGCGGCGCAATAGTCACCTTGTGCAAAGGATCCGCAAAGCCAGGTTGCAATAATGTCATGAGAGTATGTCCAGCTTCATGATATGCTGTCGCACGTAAATCCTCTTGAGTCTGCCGCATTGAGCTTGACCGCTTACCCATTAAAATCTTGTCGCGCGCTTCATCAAAATCTTCAATATTAACCACCTCGCGCCCAGCACGCACTGCATGCACCGCAGACTCATTAACCAAATTGGCCAAATCAGCACCGCTGAAACCAGGGGTCCCACGAGCAATCTTTTCAAGATCAACCTCTGGTGCAACACGCACACCGCGAACATGAACCTGCAAAATATCGCGTCGCGTATCAAGATCCGGATACGGAATATCAACTCGACGATCAAAGCGACCAGCACGGGTTAACGCAGAATCAAGAATATCAGGACGATTAGTTGCAGCCAGAACAATAACAGAAGTTCCCTCAGCATCAAATCCATCCATCTCGGTCAAGAGCTGGTTTAAAGTTTGGCTATATTCACGATTACCGCCATCTTCTCCCCCACGCTTTCCGCCAATAGCATCAATTTCATCAATAAAAATAATACTTGGGGCCATGCGTCGAGCTTGCGCAAACAAGTCACGAACGCGCGATGCACCAACACCAACATATTTCTCTATAAATTCAGAACCGCTCGCACTAAAAAATGGTCGTCCAGCCTCTCCGGCAACCGCACGAGCTAACATGGTTTTTCCATTTCCTGGATCACCAACAAGCAAAACACCTCGCGTTAAACGTGCACCAATTTGCTGATATTTAGAGGGATCTTTGAGATAAGAAATAAAATCTTCCATCTCTTCTTTGGCTTCTTGCAGCCCCGCAATATCAGAAAAACGAACCTT
>CAZJVA010000010.1:0-22166 GCA_964549625.1 uncultured Candidatus Babeliaceae bacterium | reverse complement strand
GGACATCGCCCTTTCACGGCGGAAACGGGGGTTCGAATCCCCCTGGGGACGCCATATATCATGTCTTTTGAGTTCGATTGATTCTATAAGTTTTGTAGTTTTGATTGGCTTGTTTTTTTCAGTATTTATTTTTTGCTGTTTAATTTTCTTTTTTATTCTTTTTTTATGGTTGTGTGGGAAAGAGTGCCTTTATTATGCGGGGAAGGTCATCTTTTGCTTTATCTGTGGTTAGTTTATTCAGCAGCTCTTGGGGCTTTAGCCAAAAATATTCTACAAAGTCTTTACGGTTGTAGTTGGGGACCTCATTAGTTTTTAAGAGGTATATTTGCATAAATGCGGAGGTATTGTTGATAGCGGGGGTTAATGATCCCCAGTGAATATATTGTTTTTGTTCGACATCGATTCGTAGTTCTTCGAGAGTCTCGCGCTTAAAGGCGTCTAGATAGCTTTCTCCTGATGAAACGTGTCCACCCATGCTCGCATCAAGACAGAGTGGGAAGAGTTTCTTTTCTTTACTACGTCGTGGAATCCAAAGATAACCTAAGTCGTTTATGATAAGGGCGTTTACGACACGGAAGTTGGTTAACTTTTCGGTATAGATCTCTGATCGTAATTTTTGTCCTATGATTTGGTCTTTGTTATTAACAAGATCCAATAGTTCATCATTATTCATAATATTAACCCATATTTTGAATACAGCTTTTTAGTGATTACTTTTGTTCATTGTATTTTATTGGGGGTGCTTTACAACCGGGTGGTGTGTGTAAAGAGCTGTTCGAATTCAAAGCACAGAGAGCTTTGTAGAGCATTTTTGATGGTCAGGTCCGTTAACACGGGGATGGCCAAGCAAGGGCCTGACGTGGTGGTCTAGGGCGGAGACGGGCATCGAAGGTGATCGCGAAGGTGATGCAAGGTTGTTGGTGGTTTTTTGATTAGTGTCGTGGGTTTGTTAGAGGCTGACGAAGTTTTGCGTTGTACTGGATTGCTACGCAACGATGTTGCCGCGCTTCGCTCGCAATGACGGGGGAGCGGGATGATTATTCCTTTGCATTGTAGGGTAGGTGTTGTTAATGGCCAAACCCGTCATCACGAGGAGGGCCTGTAGGGGCCGACGTGGTGATCCAGGGCGGAGACGGGCATCGAAGGTGAATAGTGAGGGCTCGAGATGGGCTGACGAAGTTTTGCATTGTACTGGATTGCCGCGCTTCGCTCGCAATGACGGGGGTTCGGGCGTGTGGGTTCCATGGGTTCAAGAAGGGCTGACGAAGTTTTGCGTTGTACTGGATTGCTATGCAACGATGTTGCCGCGCTGCGTTGTTCCGTTCGCAATGACGGGGGAGCGGGATCGTTGGTGCCGCAGGTTCAAGAAGGGCTAACGAAGTTTTGCGTTGTACTGGATTGCCGCGCTTCGCTCGCAATGACGGTGGGATTACCAAACTCGTCATCACGAGGAGGTCCAAGCAGGGCCGACGTGGTAATCCAGGGCGGAGGCGGGCATCGAAGGAGATGTGGTTATTGGAGGCTGTCAGAGCCTAACGATGTGTAGCGTTATATGCGACTACGTTGGCGCGCTTTGCTTGCGATGACGGTGTTCCAGGCCAGCATCTGATTTTATGTGGCCGCCGTTGCCATATTCTCGGGATTTTTTAAAAGTTCTTCGAATAAGTAGGCATCCAAATTGGTACGTGTAATCCCTTCTAGTGCATGGCAAAAAGCCTCAAAGGTGTTTCCCCTTTGTAGTATTTTAAGAGCACATTGAAGAGTGCCGCAGGCTATAGGCTCCGATATTGGGGGGTATTCTGTTCCATGACTAAGAATTTGGCAAGCTTCTTGTGCGGTACTAATATATTCCAATTCAGCATCTTTTTTTTTAATGCATTGAGGACCAGCCTGAGCTCCTTTGGTGATGCTAGGCGTACTTTGAGCGGGGCTTTCTTATTGTAAGCCAGGGTTGCGGGATGAATAAAACAGGATTGCGCTACTTGGTGCGGGCATAGTAAGCGAAGAAGTTGGATGTAGTGCTGACGGTATAATTTTTTTTTGCACACGAAGGCGTAGCTGAGTGAGCTATTTTCGCGAAGAGGATTTTGGGGTGTGTTTTGGAAGTAGACTGTTGGTGCGGTAAATGCAACAAGTTGGCCTATAAAGGGGCGGATTGATTTTTCTGATCGAATTGTTTTAAAAGTTTTTTTTGGCGCATTGCGTCCAGGTTTCCTGAGTAACACAATATCATTATTGTGTAGGGTAAAACAAGTCGCATTTTCATAAAGGATCCTTGTAAAAATAAACAGGAAAGGTAATAACTTTAGTATAGTGCAATATAGTGAGATTCAGATGAAAGAGTTGGGCCCTGTTTTTGTGTGAGGAGCGTTGCTATGTCGACTAATTTTTTGATGCGCGTTGAGGGTATTTGGCGGTTTACGTTTTTGGAGTTGATGCGGCATTTTTGGGGTTGGGTTTTTCTGACTTTTGCGCAGCTTTTATTTTTTTCACTTGGTGTAGCTGGCCTGTTTTTAGGTGTTGTGAGTCTCATTGGCTTTGATAGCGCTCTTATTTGTGCCCAATATATCCAGACCTTGGAGCATAGTGGCGCTGGGGAGGCCTTGTGCCAACCGTTGCTATTTTTTTTGCATGGTATTTCCTACAAGCCATTAGGATTCCTTTTCCTGTTATTAGGACTTTTTAGTTTTGTTTATGGATTGTGGCTTAATTTTGGCGTGAGTCGTGTTGCATATCGGTTGTCGTCGCCGGGTGCTTTGCATGAAGGTCTCTTTAGGTCAGTTTTTTCAATTAGATGGCTATGGCTTGCGCGGGTTTTGGGGGCGAATCTTGCACTAGTTGCGATTATTGTGCCGGGGCTTTTTTTGTTGGTGATTCCTGGGGTTTTTTTAATGGTGCGTCTAATTGCTGTCTTCCCGATTATGGCAACGAATGAGTTATGTTCGATTCGCGAGGCTTTGGCTGAGAGTTGGCGGCTTACCGCTTTGTCATGGCGCCAGGTGCTTTGGTTTATGTTGGGTTTTTTGGTCTTATATTTATTTATGGCCTCATTTATGCAGCTTTTTTTCTCGGTGACGGTATTTGCTCTGGCTCGCTTTGGGCTTTTTAATGAGCTTGTTGCTAAGGATACTCGTGAGGCGGCAATCAAGGAGTCAGGTAATTAGCGAGCTTTAAATTTTGGTCGGGTAATTTTGTGATACAGGAGAGAGTATGAATTATCGCTACAGCAATAAAGAGGTGTTTTCTTGGGCACTGGGACAACTTTTTGAACATCTGGGGCTTTGGCTGAGTATTGTTGGGATGCGACTTTTTCCGCTCATTGGGCTTCTGTTTGCGCTGGCGATACCTCTTTTATTGCCTGTTCATGCGATTTCTTCGTGGTCGCCGTTTGCGGGTCAGTGGAGTCCTGCGGTTGTCGGATCTCTTATGTCGTGGATGACGCCCTCAGGGATTGTTTTAGCAGTTGTTCTTTTGGCTGCATTTTCTTTTCTTTTTGCGTCTATTTGGGTTGCCGGTTCTGCGGTTGCATTGGCGGTTTATGATCAGGGAAGAAGTAATCTGCGGCGGTTTTGGGTATATTTCTTTGCCTATTCTTTGCGTGCTTGGTTTTTGTTGTTGGTGCAGGGTGGCCTTATTATCCTTGGATTAATCTGTTTTATTGTTCCAGGAGTTTATATTGCGCTTGCGTTGCAATTTGCGCCATTTGTTTTGGCAGACACGGGTTGTTCTTTTTGGAGTGCTATTCGTGCGAGTTGGCGTATGACGCATGGCTACATGGTACAATTATTTGTTACTAATTTAGCGCTTTATTTAATTGCTATAGTTTTATGGCAGAGCTTTTGGCTCTTTGTTTTTGTATACCCATTAACCCTTTTGGTGCGCACGTATATGTATCGTGTTTTGGCGCTTAAGCAGATGACTATTGCCGAAGTGCACGTCGTTGCATCGGTTATTTAAAAAACGAGCTGGTCGGCCGGTATTAATTTACCGGTCTTGCCATCAAAGTGTAAAAAGTTTTCACTGCATTTGCCTTTTTTCCAGTCGCAGTGTAGGTGCATCCATGTGTCGTATTTAAGCTGGTATTTGCCTTTATATTGGGGTGCTGTCGCTAGTGCCGTGCGCGGCGCTACATTGAGCGTGCTGACAAAAAAACTCTCCGTTGAGTGGGGATTTAGCGACTCATTTTTGATGAAATAGGTGCCGACACCAGGGATACGTGTTGTGTCAGAAAATTTTTCTTCAGGGTATTGTTGATGACCACGGACCATCTTTGAGACGGAGTGGCTTTGGGGCTTTTGTAGTCTTAAAAAATAGGAGAGGGTGTCTTGTCTTCCAATACTCAGGCCCCGATTTGCTCCTAAATTGGCTGACTCTTCTTTTTCATTTATTGAAAAATCGGCCCAAAGAGTTGAACGTTTGGTTTTGTGAGGATAGATCAATTGTTCATACCGAGCACTGTGGTTGCTTAAAAAGGCTTCGAGCTTTGCCGTATTTTCTTTAAAAAGTTCTTCCTGCAGCTGTTTTGAGTCAATGCCGCCATGTACAAAATTGATGAATTTTTGGAGCTTGGGGTTTTTGTTTTTATCTGGCACAAGGAGGAAAAATGCCTGAGGGAGGTTGCAAAAAGCTGTAATATACCAGTGATGAAGTGTTTCCATGAGTGTTTTTCCAAATACGATAAGATTTTCTTGAAGGCCGTTGCCGCATTCGCCCTCTTCATGGTTGCCACGCAAGGCAAATATGTTGTCAGGGTTCACTGCTTTTAATTGAACAATTCGGTGAACAACCCCGACGCTATCTTTGCCTCTATCAATATAATCTCCTAGGAAGATAATGCCGACATGGGGGGCTAGAACACCGTTTTCGTTAATGAGTTTTTCGTTGCGTAGGTAGTTAAGCATTACATCGATTGATATACCGTCTCCATGACGGTCACCGCAGATATACCAGTCGGTTATGGTTTTATTGATGATTTTTTGTACTGGAGTAATGCGTGGATCTTCTTTGGTTTTCCATACCGGATACTCTTGTGTAGAGTCAAAAAACGAGAATCTATTGAATGGTTCGAAAAAGGAGACCTTCTGTTTTATAATATTCTCATTGGTGTTAAAAAGTCTCAGATTGGCGATGTCATTGCTGATATCCTGGCTGCTCAACCGTTTTTTAAAACAGGTTAGTAGGGGGTGCTGTGGATCTACCGACAGGGTGTAGTGTGGAATAAATTCAGGCTTGATATAGTTTTTGTAGGCTTCTTTTAGAGCGGCAAGAAGTGCAATAAACTTGTTAGAAGATTTTTCCACTACTGGTGGTTCATGTACCGTAGCAAGGTATAAGTCTTTGAGTTGGTAGCACGTCTCTTTTTTTTCCTGGGGTCCCTTGAGTGTTTCGGCTGGTGTTTTTTTGAGCAGTTCAAAGGGTTGGTTGTGAAGCTTTTGGAGCGACGCTGGTTCAGCGGCGGCGATTATGAGGGGTAGGTGTAAAATTAGAGTAATGGTGAGGATATATGTACGATGTGCAGTTGGCATATAAGGACCTCCGCATAAATTCGTAGGTTTTCTTCCTGTTGCGCTTTATTATACGCGGTTTTACAAGAGTTTATAGTTTTTTTGGCCTTCCTTTTGTGGGTATTGGATAGCGCCCGCTTAAAAGTTTTCAGTTTGACAAATAAAAGCTGTGGTATAGACTAAACCATGATGTTAAAAATTAGAATAAAAGACGTAAGTGTAAGGATGTATATGATGAAAAAGATATATTTGGGGGTTGTTGCCTGTTTATTGGCGCTCTGTTCAGGATATTCGCTCTATGCGGGATTCGACTATTCAAGGCTGTTACAGGGGCAGATAGGTCTGCTCAGGGTGGTAAGGCGTTCGAAGTGGCATTAAAAAATTTGCTCAAAGCGCTTAAGGATGACAAGAATGTTGCGGCATTGGATGAGACTTCTAAGAAGGCGATTTCAAAGGTGCTGATTGATTCAGATTATGACTTGGGTAGCTTGATTTTGCTTGTCTCAGAAAGCAATCGTTTTTGGAATTGGTCTTCGCTTAAACAAGATGAAAAAGAATTGGCCAAAAAACTTGCTTTCTTGATGATATCCGAAAAGGTGCCAGCTTTCCCAAAGGAAGGAGATGCCAATGTTAGCGATCGGCAACTTGTGTATCTTTTTTTTGTAGCGGTTGCTTGCCCAACAAAGCTTTCTTATCCAACGATGAAGTGGATCAAAGATAATGAGAAAAAGATAAGAGCTTTTATTACGGTTGATAAGAAAACTAAAACCTCAAAGTTTATGAATGCTGTTTTAAACGAATCGTATGCAGCATTTGTATTTGATGGAGTTTGTGTGTATTCGGGAGCTTTTTTTGGTGAATCGAACCTTTTCAGCCAGAGTTATTTTGATTATTTGCTCCAAGAAGAGAAGAATATAACTATTCAGGGCAAGGAATATACAAAGGCTTTGTGCGTTTTATCAAAAGAGGTTGTGAGTACGAAGTATTGGAAAGACTTTTTCTGGAATCCTAGTGTTGATGTTTTAAGCAAGTTGGTGTTGGAATTTTTGTTTGCATTTGAAGAGAACAAAACCGTTTTGAAGAAAGCTATTGCCTTGTACCACAAAGAGCTGATTGAGCACATTGATAAGGTGATGACAGCATTGGCTAAAGAGAAAGATGGTAAGGTTAACTTTAATTATTATTCTCCTTCTACTTCTAAATATTATTCTCAAGAGTTCACCAGTAAGGAACTAGAAAAAAAACGTGCTTTGATAGAAGAGATTGCACAAGAAGTAATCAGCAGCTCTGCACCGTCGGGTTTGCTCGGATGTAATTGGAAAAATCCGTATATTCTTGCGACGTGTGGCATTGTTGGGACTTGTGCTTTGTATGGTCTTTATCATTATTATTCAAAGCGCAAGGCTACGCCTGCGATGAGTCCAAAAACTATTACATCTTCTGCTGGTATCACTCAAAAGCAGGTTTCTCTGCCACTGTTACCGGCGTAAAAATACGTGGTGCTGCTATTCAAAACGGCACCACGCACAATCATGATCATGTATCGAATTTTTTATAGATGGCGTTGAAAAGTGCGTTCAATTTCTTGCAGCGTCAAGCGCCAGGTAGTAGGACGCCCATGTGGGCAGGTCGTGCTGTGATTGGTTGTTAATATCTGTTCAACGAGCGCATTCATTTCTGTGGTGTTTAATCGATCACCCGATTTGATCGCGGCTTTGCATGCCATTGTTGCATGTAGGTTCTCGTACAGCCTGTTGGGTTGCTTTTCTGTGGTTTCAATGTTTTGGTTCAGAAGCTTTTGAGCAAGCTCTTCGAAGAATGATTGCATGTCTGCATGCTTCATTGTGGTTGGAAGCGCGCGTACACTCAAGGTTGATTCTCCAAAAGGTTCGATGCCAATGCCCTGTTGTGCAATTTCATCCAGGTGGGGCAATAGAGAAGCATATTCACTTGGGGTGAGCCGTACGAGTTGCGGAAAGAGAAGATCTGTGGCTTCTGCATTGTGCATGCGTTCTCTAAATTGCTCGAACAAAATTCGTTCGTGTGCCGCATGTTGATCAATGAGCATCAGTCCTTCATTTGTCTGCACCAAAATGTACGTGAGATGGAGTTGCCCCAAGATCGTGTACCCTTGTGGGGAAGTTTGCTGCTGTTGTACTGGTGCCGGGGTATTTGTTGCGGCGATTAGAAGTTCCGTGGCATGTAATTTATTTGGCTCATTTGGGTGTACGCATGGTGCGGTTTTATTTATGAGTGGTGCTGTGTGCTGATATGCCGTCGTGGCCGATGGCTCCGGTTCTTGCAGGAGCGAAGGTGCGTGCGCAGTAGAGGCATTGTAGTGAAAATCTTTGTGTTGTGGTGGCATATAATAGGTGTCGTCATGTCTTTTTTCAAGGTGTGCGGTTGCTTGTAGTACCGCTTTGACCGCGGCTTCTTGTGCCGTGGAGACTGCTTCTTGTATGCTTCGTTCAACGCCAAGTGGATGCATAAATTGAACTTCTTCTTTGCGGGGGTGTACGTTGATATCAACCGTATCTTCGGGAACCGTTATGAAGATTGCGGCCAATGGGTAGTGCTGCGGAAGCAGTATGTTGTCGTATCCCTTAATAAGAGCTGAAACCAGTTTGTAATTTTTTACCCAGCGGCGATTAACAAATATGAAGATCTGGTTTTTATCGTAGCGAGTTTTTGGGGCGCGGGTCGTGATACCCTCTATTTGTGCGTACTTACCATCGTGCTGGAGGTTAATTAGATGTTCGTGCAGATCCATGCCAAGCACCTGGCAGAAGCGTTGTGTAGGGTCGTTGGTAGCCTCGGTGGTCAAAATTCGCCGTTCGTTATGCGATAGAGTAAAGGTGACGTGCCGATGAGCAAGTGCGAGTGCGCTGACTAATTGATAGATGGCCCGCCACTCGGTTTCGTCTTTTTTCAAAAATTTGCGCCGTGCCGGAATGTTAAAAAAGATATCTTCAACAATGATGCTTGTTCCGGTTTGCCGCATTACCGACTGTTCTTCGGTGCATGCACCGGCATCAAAGACCAATCGTGTCGCATGTGCGGCTTCTGCTTCTTTAGTGATAATAGTGAGTTTACTTGCGGCCGCGATACTGGCTAATGCTTCGCCGCGAAATCCAAAGGTTTGAATTTGTGGTAATTCTGTTACGGAAGTGATTTTACTGGTTGCATGATTGTGTATGCATAGTTGGGCGTCTTCGGCCGACATGCCATGCCCATTATCGTGAATCGCTATTTTTGATTTGCCACCCTGCATAATTTCAAGGTCAATTGAATCTGCACCGGCATCGATTGCGTTTTCGATAAGTTCTTTGACGATACTTGCGGGTCGTTCAACAACTTCACCAGCAGCGATTTTTTGCGCCTCCCATGCGGGAAGAATTTTGATTTTAGCCATACGTAAGTCCTGTTGTTTTTGATTTTAGCGTACGGGTTTTGTCTCGAATAGTGAAGGGGCAATAACTATGTTGAGGTGTGCGTAATATGTTGGCTTAATGGTGCTGTCTATGTAACTTTTAGCATGATCTGATCGTACGGAACGATTGTATGGGGAGAGACTGGCTTAAAATAGATTGGTTCGAGGATGTAGTCGGGCAATGTTGTTAGTTCTTGTGCACGCGTGTTTGAGGCAAATTGTGGGTTGGTAGGTAGTTGGGTAGAGATAACGTTTGCGGGCTTTGGCTTAATACAGATAAATGTCCCATAGTTGTAGTAATAGCCGCCGCCTTTTTGACTGTAGTACCCGGTGTTTGGTGCAACGTTAAGAACGAGGGCGGTGTCGTCCCAGCGCGATCCGAGTCCGCGCCACTTTCCTTGGGTAAAGAGCCATATTTCTTTTCCTGTCTTATTTTTGTAGCGTTTGTTTTTTTGGTCATGCCCATGAAAAATTGTTTTTACATCATTTGATTTCATCCAATTTGCAACATTATTTTTGTAAAGAATGTAGCCGGCGCCTCGTTGATTTTCTATGAATTTTTCTTGTTCATTGTCTTCGCTGAAAAAATCGGACCAGAGGTAGCTATTTACGTCCGTTGGAACGGTAAAGTATGTTTTATTTTTATTGTAGCTGATGTTGTTGCCAAAGGTGGCTACCTTTTTTTTGGGGTTAATTCCTCCGTGTAGCAATGCAAGGCGGTTGTTTTTTATGCATCCTCGATCGATACAGGTTACGATCGGGAGGAGGGCGAAGGCGTTGCAGAATGTATCAAAGATCTTTTGGTGTATTGGGTATATTATTTCTAAAAGTTCCAGGTCTTTGGGGCCAGTTGCGTTGCATATTGTTATGATATTGGCAAAAAAGCCATTTGTTGAGCATATCCATGTTGTTTCGTGGTTGCCCCGAATTAAAAAGACGTGCTCTGGGTTACGCTGCTTGAGCTGCCAGAGGAGCCAGAGGTTTTTAAGGCTTTCTGGGCCTCGGTCTATGTAATCACCAAGGAAGGCTACATACGCATTACCGCTGATGATTCCTGTCTTGGGGTCAAATAGTTTTTGGTCTTCTAGGTGGTTGAGCATAGCTTCGATTGGGCCAGAGTCTCCGTGGAGATCAGCGTGCATGTATAATTGGGCATTGTTGGGTATGATCGCATGACAGAATAACCCCGTTTGTAATTGATCTGCAGCGGTTTCCTCTTGTAAGGTTTTGATTTTTTCGGAAAAGTCTTTTTGTGAGGGGCTTGCGTAGTTTTGTAGCTCCTTTTTAAGCGTCTCTTCTAAGCCTTGTGCTATTTTAAGAATGTCTTCTTCTGTTTTCCACGGCTCTTTTTTTCGTTCGTTATCAAAGTTTGAAAAAGTACCTTCACGGGCTGTCGCTGTTTGACAGGGTGGTTCTTCGGTTTTTGTTTTGTGGCTGTTCCAAAGGCTTATACAACTTATAACTAGTAGCCCGATGGAGGCGGTTCCTAGGGCGAATAGGTAGGGGTGTGATGAGATAGTTTGTAGAGGGAGCTTTTTGTGTGCCTTGGTGCCAGTTTTTGAGAGGGATATTGGGTGTTTGAATGAAGGCGGGGGTGTTTTGTGAGCCGAAGATGCGGTTATTGTCAAGGTTACCCACAAGAAAAATAGGATTATCTTAGCCTGTTTTTTCTGCATGTTACTGCCCCTTTTTGTTTTCTACGCCTCGCCATAAAAACAACATACCCTCTTTTTGCTGCTTGCCAATTATTGGTGTTCGTGATGTGTGGTTGGCCGGGGGGTGGTTTTCGTACAAGAAATAAGTCGAGCTTGCAACGTTTTTGTTGCAAGCTCGACCATGCTAATTAATCAGAATTTTTTTTAGCGAGTAGCTTTTTGAGTATTGGTAATGTTGCGTAATTGAGAATTGATGCTTTTTAAGGGGCTAAGCGGGTTTGTAGATGATTTTTTTGCTGTAAAATATTTCCATGCAAAGAAGCCACCCAGAGCAACTGCCGTACCTCCGATAACAAATGTTATTGGTAGCCGATATGAGGAAATGAGCTCTTTTAGGCTGTGTTCTCCGACATAGGTCAATTTGCGTGTTTTTTTGTTGATGTTTTGTTCTTGTGTTTTTGCTTGATAGGCATCGCGTTTTTCTTTACTCGAAAACTCTATGGCAATTGGAGTACTTTTCTCATTCTCATCTCCAAAAATATCGGCGATATCCATTGCTTGATCGATAAAAACTTGTTCGAATGTTGTGTTTTTGCTCAGTTTTAAAGTTTCAATAGTAGTAGTAGAGGTTTTTGTACATGTTAATTGGGCAAGCTGGGGTAGTGACGTAAGGATATGGTCCAAAGAGCTTTGGGTGACCCTGTCAATATCGAGCTTTGTTATTTGTTTTGGTAGCTTGAGTGTACTCCAGGTCCAATAGTCGCCCTTTTGTGGATGTTGTATCCTTTGTAGTTTCAACGACGTTATATTTTTGTTTTTTTCGAGCAACTTAAAAAGTTCGTCTTCAGATATTAAACAGTTCTCAAGTGAAAGCATTGTGATGCTTTCGGGAAATTCGATATCCCAGCTGTTATCAAGCGCATACTTGGGCTTAAAACTTTTGATCTCTAGGGTGTGTGCTTTGTCACACCGTTTAAAAAGATTGTGAACTGTTTTTAGTTGTGCCGTGACTGTCGTATGATCAATAATAACGATTTCAGCGTCAAAACTTGTCGTCAGTGTGCCATATACATCTAATTTTTGCACACAATATTTGTTGTTTTGGGCGGCCAGTATGGGGGCTGCGAGAAGGCAGCCTATTAGCGCAATGAGGCCGAAAAGGCGAAAGTCTTTCATAATATCTCCACGGGCTGGTTTTATTTTAGATTGTTCAGTTTGGTTACTGATTTTGCATACATTCATTTTCTCAAAATTTTAACTTTTGTCAATTTTTGTTGAGTATTGTTTTTTCAATAGTGGTTGGCCGGGGGCGCATGTTCTAGTGGTTTGGGAGCTTTTCCACCACGAGTCGGGGTGTATCGAATTGGTCGTGTAGGCAGGTGAGTTGTAGGGATGGCTCAGAGAGCTCTTGAGCAAGAAAGGCCTGGTCATAGCCAATCTCGATCCATAGGCGTGGTATTGTGCCCCGTAGTTTCTCGGTGAGGTGTTTTGTTGCATGTTGAACAATGCGGCGAATGAGCGCGGTGCCCTTGTTGGGTGCCCAAAGCGCGTGAGGATCTTCCCACTCGCGGACAGATTTTTCTAGCGTTTGGTAATCGGTTAGGCTGATATACGGTGGATTGGCTACAATAAGGTCAAAGTTTTGATTGGCTATCGCAGCAAAAAGGTCTGATTGGACAAACACGGTATTATCAATATTGTTGTTAATTGCGTTTTTTTGTGCGCATGCAATAGCTGCAGGATTTTTGTCAATGCCGGTGACCAGACTTTGGGGTAGCGCATGGGCCAGGGCAAGTGCGATGCATCCTGAGCCTGTACATAGATCGAGTATTTGAAGTCTATCAGTATCGCTTGGTTGCAATTGTTGGCACTGATTAATAACCTGAGCCGTCCACCATTCTGTTTCAGGGCGTGGAATAAGGATCGGGGGCTCTATGGTAAGATCGAGAGATAAGAATGGCTGTTTTTGCAGGATGTATGCAAGTGGCTTGTCTTGGTTGAGATGTTCTAACGCGAGTGATTCGATTTTCTGCCATGTTGTTTGGTCGATCTGCTTTTCTGCAAAGATGATTAACTCTGTTCTGCTGTATTTTGTGACGTATCCAACAAGTTCCTGTGCTGCACGTACGGCTTCGGCCTCGGATTGGTATGCCGCTGCCAATCGGGCGGCAATTGTTTTAATTGCCCAGGAGATCGGATACAAATGCATGGGAATCAAAGGGTTTGATGGTTGAAAGTTCTTCGCCATAGGTAATATAGGCTACTGGCACCTGGAATGCTTGAGTAATTGAAAAGACAATACCTCCTTTGCCGGTTCCATCCATTTTGGTTAGCACGATACCATCGAGTTGTGTGCTTTCGTGGAAGAGCTTAGCTTGGTCAAAAGAGTTTTGCCCGAGCATGGCATCAATAGTTAAAAGTGTGCTGACCTGCGTTTCGGGGCATTTTTTTGCAATGATGCGTCGTATTTTTTCTAGCTCTTGCATGAGGTAGGTTTTGGTCTGTAGTCGTCCGGCTGTGTCGATAATAAGCCGTGAGCCTTGGCCGCGAGCAAATGCTTCAAGTCCTGCGTAAACAACAGAAGCGGGGTCTTGGCCGTCCGCACCTTTGATGAATAGGCTGTTAGTTCGTTCTGCCCAGATGCTTAGCTGTTCAACGGCGGCAGCACGAAAGGTGTCTGCGGCAACTAAAATTGGACGCTCACCCTGTTTTGTGAGCATGTGGGCAAGTTTGCCCGCGGTGCTTGTTTTGCCGCTTCCATTAATGCCTACTAATAATATGATGGGGGCATTGGATTTGCAGTAGGCTGTTGCATCGAGTTTCTGCAGAAGCTGCTCTTCTAGAGCGTTTTTTAGATCTTCGCCGGTTGCAAGGCGCCCGCTCTGCATCTCTTTTTTAACGTGATCAATGAGGTGATTTGTTGTAGCCACGCCGGTATCTGCCTCGAGCAGTATCGTGTGCAAGCTCTGTATTGTTGCATCATCAACAACGGCGTTGCCAAAGAGCGCCGTGAGGCGGTTGCTTACCGAGGAATATACTTTTTTTAGTGCATTTTTTATAAAATTAAACATGGCGCTCCTGGAGCATAAGGTGTTCAAGCGATTTAATAAATGACTGTACTCGGAAGTTGTCGTTGTTGCATTGTTGCGCAAAATCTCGAGCAATTTGGCACGCGGCCGTATGCGAAATTAGGTTTTGCGTATGATAGCTTCTTAGTATAGCAAGGATAATCGTGTCGACCAAGGGTGGTTGATGTGCGCAAAAAAGTAGGCTGAAGGCGTGTGGCTCGGCGATTATTTTGTTGAGTTCGGCGGCAGATGCGGGGCGGATAAAGTTGTGAATTGCCGGAATATGCGGGCTTGGCTGGGGCACAAACTTGTTGTGTTCAAAGTAGCCTAAGGGCGAGCAGGTGAGGGTGGTTTGTAAAAATGAGAATATGTGGGGATATTCGCGCGCAAGCTCTTGGGTCTCTTTTTGCAGCGGTTGTGGTGTGCGGTTTGCTTCACTTGATCCGGTCTGAATATGGGTTACACAGGCGCATAATCCCTGTGGAAATTCTTCTGCCTCAACAATAACGCAGGATCCAAAGCTTGGATATTCGTCATGTTTCCAGGTAGCGACATCCCACGCAAGGGTCGCACTGCCGACAATTTCACCAAAACAGAGAGCTTTGTTGATCATGAGATTCTTTCGATACCAGGGGGGCAAATGATAGACGATGTATAGCGGTGGCGCCATGTTTGGCTATTTCTTGATAATGCGCGCGCGTTCCGTATCCCTTATGTTGAGCAAAACTAAAACAAGGAAAGTAATCTGCCTGGCGCTTCATAAGTGCGTCGCGCGTCTCTTTTGCAACAATGGATGCGGCTGCGATAGAGATTGAAAGCTGCTCACCACGAAAATGCGCCTCGCGCATAATTCCAAAGCTGTGGGGTAGTTTAACGGCGTCAACTAATATGAGTGATGGTGGGGTCTCGAGTTGGTGTAATAGATTTTTGAGCGCGAGCATCATAGCGTGGGTAGTTGCCTGTAGAATGTTTGTGCGATCGATGTAGTCCGAAGATGCCATTCCTACGGCGTATTTTGCATTTTTTTGAATCCATGTATGAGCGTGAGCTCGTTTTTGTGGCGTCAAAAGCTTGGAGTCCATCAAAAATGGTTCATTTGCTGGTGCTATGAGCGCGACTGCGCCTGCGACAACAGGCCCAGCGAGGCAACCGCGTCCAGCTTCATCGATACCAACAATATATGTGCCGGTATTCCACGCTTTTTGTTCATAGGTGCTGGCGCTAACATTTCTTCCTGTCTTATTTTTGACCATTCAATGTTTCCATTTGACAACTTTTACCACTTTGTTACTCTTAGTATAAGTATTTGGCAGATATTACCAAGTAGTATGTGCTCTTTATTTTTTGAAAATTTATAGAGTTGGAACAAAAATTTATAAATCCGGAGAGGGAGGCTATTATGGCATCTTCTATGACGGCGCTTCGAGTTAAAGAACTGTTGCGCGAAAAAGGTTGGACAACCAAGGTGTTGGCAGAAAAAACAGGCATGTCTGAGAGTTATTTGACTCACATCAAGAATAGTACGCGTCGTTGGAACCAAGATTCGCTTGAGCGTCTTGCGCTTGCATTTAATATTGATCCGCTGGATCTATTTGCGCAGCGTCGTGGTAGCGATGTCGAGGTAGAGACGGTAACGGTGCGCGCATCTGATGTTAACTTTGTTGTTCAAATGGTCCCTGTCTTGGGAGATATTCCTGCGCAGCCATCGGCGAAAAACAATCAGGTTATGCAGATTGCTACGGGATGCAAGGGGCAGTTTGTTCCTGTGCAGGGTGTTAGTGATGATGCTATGTTTGCGTTGCGCGTTTCGTCAGCTTCGTTGGCGCCGACATTTGAAAAAAATGATTTGTTGATTGTTGCGCCATCCATGGTCGCACGATCTGGCGATATTGCTGTTGTTGAGTACGGCGATGGCGACGTGAGCCGAGGTGTTTTTAAGATTAATCAAACACCAGAGTTGATCTTGCTTGAATCGGTTAACGGCAAGCAGTCTTCCATTGCTTTGACGCGTGGTAAAGATCAATTCCGCTTTATTGGGCGGGTTGTTGCACGCTATCAAAATCTCGCCTAAATAGGTATCAGGTTCTTTTCAAAATTTAGAATCTGGGTATCCTAAAAAAGTGCTACACGTGTGGCACTATCTTGAAAAAATAGAGAACTAAATGCGCCCCGGCAAAGCCAGCCGGGGCGCATAGTAATTATTGTTTTACTTCCATTTAGTTAGGGGTGTTTAATGGCTACAACAGCTAAGGCGCGCTACGAAATTCTATTGTTAGCGGTGCCTGAAATTGCTGCCGATGATGCAGCAACGATTGAATCGCAGTTGCATTCAACAGTGACCGCACAAAAGGGTGATATTATCTCCTTTGAGCGCTGGGGCAAATATCGTCTGGCCTACCAGATAAGTAAAAATGATTATGGTGTTTACTATCTCTCTCGCTTTGAGCTTCCTTCAAAAGATTTGGGTCTTGCGCTTGAAGAGGTTCACAAGTTGTTCCGTATCAAATACCGTGACTTGGTTATGCGTTACATGATCTCTGAGTTACCATACGAAAAATCACTTGAGTATAGCCGTCCAGAGTCGATGGAAGAAGCGCCTCGTCGTGAAAATGGTGATGAACGCAATGGCCGTCGTGATCGCGATGATCGTCGCCATGATTCGCGTCCTCGCGTTGCGCGTGAAGAAGTTCAGGATGCTTCCTCGGATGTTGATGAAGAGGTTGTCATAGAAGAAGTTATAGCAGAAGAAGCAGGAGAATAAGCATGGCACGTAAACCAAAATTAAGAATCAGTGCGCGACTACTCCGTCGTAAAGCTCGTCGTTCAACGGGTGGTGCGGGCAAACAGTGCCGCTTCTTATCAAATCCTGAGTTGGTCAAAGAAATCGACTACAAAAACACACCGTTTTTGCGGTATTTCTTGACCGAACGCGGCAAAATTTTACCATCACGTATTTCGGGTAATAGTGCACGCTATCAGCGTTTGTTGACCGCTGAAATCAAAAAAGCTCGTATTATGGGGTTGTTGGCGTTTGCAGCAAACCATTAATGTTGTTGTGTACGAATATGTGCGGTGGGGGTTCGATATGATGAATAAAGCTATGGTGAGATTAGTTGCCGTTGGGGCGTTTTTGGTTGGGGCTCAGGTGTTTCCTGGCGAAGGCTCTCCTGAGGTGCTTCAAGTGGAACAGTTTCATGATATGGTTTCTCAAACGCAAGAACAGTTTGTGCTTCGCAAGCAATCGCTTCAGGGCGAGTTGCGCAAAGCATTAGTTCAGGCACTAATGAGTGCGTATGTTGCGGGCGTGTTTGCTGGCGATTGCTCGGTTGCTGCCCTGTATACCGCAGCCAAGGAGCGCAATTGGGGATTTTTGGCGCGCGTAATCGCTGGTGCCGGTCTTTCAGTTGAAGAGCTATTGGTTGCGATGAGCGCACTACATAATCTATATCGAGTTAATCGTGCAGAACGCGAATTTGAGCGTATGCTTCGTGATTTTTTTGCTTCAGTTGAAATGCAGCAAGATCTTCGTGAGCAACTTGATGCTGTGGTCGAAGATGATTCGGTTGCAGGCGTTTTGTAGGTGCGTGAGATTGAATAAATAAAATGCTCCCGTGCCCGTAGTATATTTTGGTACATATAAGTTAGCATATCGTTTTATGCCCCGGACGTAGTCACCATCAGTTGACAGTTCGGGGCCCTATTCTCATTGGGGGTGGAGCAGGTTTATGGAAGATTCAAGAAATAATTTACGTAATATTGCAATCATTGCGCACGTTGACCATGGAAAGACAACATTGGTTGACAAGTTGTTGCAACAATCAGGTACCGTAGGCTGCCAGGATGGTGCTGATCGAGTTATGGACTCGAACGTGCTTGAACGTGAGCGTGGAATCACGATTTTAGCGAAAAACACTGGGGTTCGTTATGGTGAGTACGACATTAACATTGTTGATACTCCGGGTCACTCTGATTTTGGGGGTGAGGTTGAGCGGACGTTGCAGATGGTTGAAGGTTTTTTGTTGTTGGTTGATGCTGCCGAAGGTGTCTTGCCGGGTACGCGCTTTGTTTTGCAAAAGGCCTTGCAGCTTAATTTAAAGCCTATTGTATTAATCAATAAGATCGATCGTCCGGATGCGGATATTGAACGGACTGCCAGTGGTGTTATGGATCTATTTTTGGATCTGGCGACCGAGACTGAGCAGCTTGATTTTCCTATTTTGTACGGTTCGTCGCGCGATGGTTTTGTTACTGACAACCCAGAAGTTAAGACAACTGATTGTACGATTTTGTTTGATGCGATAATTAAGCACATTCCTGCGCCAACGCCACATGGTGATTCGTTGCGTGTGTTAGTTACCAATTTGGACTATTCAGACTTTCTCGGCCATATTGCAGTAGGCCGCGTATTTGCTGGTACTATCGAAAAAGGTCAGCAGTTTGTCTGTGCACGTGATGAGTATTTGAGTAAGCCGATGAAGGTGACAAAGCTGATGAAGTTTTGTGGACTTGAGCGGTATGAGGTTGATCGTGCGGAATATGGGGATATTATTTGTATAACCGGATTTACTGAACAGCCGCTTATTGGTATGACGCTCTGCGAGGTTGGTAAGGCAGATCCGTATCCTTATGTGGCTATCGATGAGCCGACAATGTCGATGTTTTTCTCGGTTAATGATTCACCATTTAGTGGGCGCGAAGGTGATCTTTTGACCTCCCGCCAAATTCGTGATCGACTCTTTAAAGAACTCCGTACCAACGTTGCATTGCGTGTCGAAGAGACCGAGGCTACCGATTCTTACAAGGTTTCAGGACGTGGTCAACTTCACTTGGGTATCTTGATCGAAAACATGCGCCGCGAAGGTTTTGAGCTCCAAGTATCTGCGCCTGAGGTTATCTTCAAAACTATTGATGGTGTTCGTTGTGAGCCGATAGAGTATCTGGTTGTCGATGTGCAAGAAGAGCATCAAGGCGTCGTTATGGAGCTTTTGGGGCGTAAAAAAGCAGAAATGAAGTACATGCACCATTATAATAATAATGGGCGGGTACGTATTGAGTTTGAAGTACCATCACGTGGTCTTTTGGGTTTTCGTGGGCAGTTTTTGACCGAAACGCGCGGAACGGGTATTGCAACCTTCAGTTTCCATGGATATGCGCCGTACCGGGGTGATATTGTTATGCGGACTAAGGGTGCGTTGGTTTCGATGGAAAATGGTACGGTTACTGCATTTGCGCTAAATACACTTCAGCAGCGTGGAACACTCTTTGTAAAGCCTGGTGACGAGGTGTATGAAGGATTGATTGTTGGTGAAAATAGCCGTGACGATGATATGGCGGTTAATCCATGCAAGGGTAAAAAGTTGACCAATATGCGGGCATCGGGCTCTGATTCTCTTGTCAAAATCGAGCCGCCTCGGGTAATGAGCCTAGAGACCTGTATGGAATGGATAATGCCTGATGAATTAATCGAAGTTGCACCAAAAAGTATTCGTTTGCGTAAGCGCGTTCTGCGCGCCGTAATGCGTAAAAAAGACTCATAGTTGTAACGGGTGTCTGTGTGGAAGATGGTCAAATACATCAATATGCAATCTTGCTAGCATACGATGGAACTCGGTTTGCTGGCTGGCAGGAGCAGGCTCCAGGTCGTGGCGTTACGGTCGCGGGGGAGCTAAAGCGAACATTTACTGGTGTATTTAACCATCGCCTCAGTCTTGTCGGGGCTTCGCGTACCGATGCCGGTGTGCATGCTTTGGGACAGGTTGCGTGTATTCGCTCTACATTAGATATCCCTGCAGAAAAATTGCACTTTGCTTGGCAAAATCAACTGCCAAAGGATATCTATTTGCGTCGTGTTGTGCGTGCTCCTTATTGGTTGCATCCCCAAAAGGGTGTTGCGTGGAAGGAGTATCAGTATCACTTTTCTCGTCGCAGCATCTTGCCGCCTATGGCGCCGTATTGTGCCCAATATCCGTATGCGATTGACTTTGAGCGACTTGCTTGGGCGTTTGCACAGTTTGTTGGGCAACACGATTTTTGGGCATTTGGTTCCAGTAGCTCTGATGATGCAGGAGTCTCAACTGTTTGTACGATTACTCATGCTTCATGCGTGCGGTTGCGACATACGGGCGTAGTGCGCATGGTGGTGCGTGGGGATCGTTTTATTCATCATATGGTGCGGCGTATGGTTGGGGCGGCGTTGCGATATGCTTCTTATCCAGAGCTGACGGAGGCGTATATACACGCCACCTTAACACGAGCAGTTGATCGAATGATTATTCCTACCGCGCCGGCGGCGGGCTTAGTATTGCGAAAAGTTGTTTACCAAGAAGGGGGGGCTCATGTTTGGGCTACGTAAAATTGGATGGTGGGTGGCTGGTATAAGTTTTGTACTTGTAGCTGCAGGTGGACTTTGGTGGTGGCAAAGCCGTGTTTCCTGTGTGGTGATAGAGTATCAGCGGCCGCGTGATTTTGATGATGTTGTGCGTATTTTTGCAGAAGATAGTTATTGGCTTGATGCACGACCAGCAAAAGACGCACGGATGGCGTTTGTTAATGAGCTTAATCATGTGGAGCATCCTGAGTGGAAGCCTACGCATGAGGGGCCTATGCAGTGGCGCATAGCGCGCTGCGGAAGCAAGACAGTCGGTTTTATTTCTTTTTATTCTAGGGGTAATGCTCGCGCTCGTATTTTGTATCTTGGTGTGGATAAGGATTATCGCAAGCAAGGGCTTGGTCGCGATTTGATGAAGGCGGCTATTGCGGCATTAGAATCTCAGGGTGTTCGTGAAATTATTATTGCAACGCGTATCGAAAATTTTCGCGCCCAAAATCTCTATCGCCAGCTTGGTTTTCTTACGACCAGTACCCAAGGGGACTTTGTATTTTTAGAGCGGCATTCTTAAGATAGTTCTTCTTATTGCTCCGTTCGCAATGACGGTGGGGGTTCGGGTGCGTGGGTTCCATGGATTTAAGAAGGACTGACGAAGTTTTACATTGTGCTGGATTGCCGCGCTTCGCTCGCAATGACGGTGGGGTAGGTATTGTCAGTGTGTAGAATCGAAAATGTGCCGTTGTACTGGATTGCTATGCAACGATGTTGCCGCGCTGCGCGTTGCTACGCTCGCAATGATGGTGGAGCGGGATGATTATTCCTTTGCATTGCAGGGTGGGCGTTCTTAATGGCCTGATCCGTCATCACGAGGAGGGCCTGTAGGGGGCCCGACGTGGTGATCCAGGGCGGAGACGGGCATCGAAGGTGCATAAAGGTTCGAGAGGGGCCGAAGTTTTTTTAAAGCTCTGAATATTTTCTCATGAGTTGGTAGTAGTGTGGAATTTTTTTACAGAGTGTTTCGGCGAGTGCTTCCTGGTACAGGTGAGAGGTGAGGTTGCGATCTTTGATCATTTGTATAAATTTTTCCGCTTCGGCTTCGGTAATTGTGTTTGCGCGGCATGCGGTTGAAATTATTTCTCGAGGAGAAAGGATGGCAGGTTTAACAATCAAGACTTCTTCTTCGTATCGTTTTAAAAATTTCCAAAAAAGGTCAGTGCAGAATTCAAATCGTTGGATAAGAGAGTCGCGGAGGATTTTGTAGGCTTCTTCGGGATCAATGCTTTGGGCACAGAAAATGGTTTGATCTTTGATTGAAAATTCTTGAAAATATTTGATGCCTTTTTCAAGCTGTTTTAGCGCTGAGCGAAGCTGTTGTTTGCTTATGGCAAAGTTTCCCATAATACTCCTTCTTTTTGAACTGAATTGGCAAGTTCTTTGGATGTCGTTTGCAGGTCAACGAGATCGACCAATAGCGGTATTGCTGTGTCGTCAATGTCCTTTTGAATTTGGTATATCACGTTTTCAGCAAGAGGTGTGCCGGCATCAAGAGCTAGATCGATATCTGCTCCTTCGCGGTTGCTACCGCGTGCACGAGAGCCAAAGAGATAGATTTTTGCAGTGGGCGCATGTCGGCTAATGATCGCAATTAACTGTTTTTTGTAGCGATCAAAACGTTCGTTGGTTGTTTCTTTGTGCATAACTTTGGTCATTGGTAATGAGCTTCGCCGGATTCTTGCTGTTAGTGTAGAGGCGTTTATATTCTTTGTCATTATGCATCTACGTGGCATAACGAAATTGCTAAACCCGTCATCACGAGGAGGGCCCAGAGGGGCCGACGTGGTGATCCAGGGCGGAGACGGGCATCGAAGGTGAAAGCGAAGGCTGGAGAAGGGCTAACGAAGTTTTACATTGTACTGGATTGCCGCGCTATGCTCGCAATGACGGTGGGGTAGGCGTTGTCAGTGTGTAGAATCGAAAATGTGCCGTTGCACTGGATTGCTACGCAACGATGTTGTCGCACTGCGCGTTGCTCCGCTCGCAATGACGGTGGGATGAGATGGTTGATGCGGCGGGTTCGGGTGGTTGGTTCTTTGTGTTTTAGGGTAGGCGTTGTTAATGGCCAAACCCGTCATCACGAGGAGGGCCTGTAGGGGCCGACGTGGTGATCCAGGGCGGAGACGG
>CAZJVA010000009.1:2128-23567 GCA_964549625.1 uncultured Candidatus Babeliaceae bacterium | reverse complement strand
GCACCAATAATCAAATATCAAGAAGGAATAATCACTATCGATAATAAGAAGATTAATTTTCCCGACTGTATAGAAACAACGGTCCGCAACCTAATAAATCTTCTCGCCTTCAACACCAAAACAGGCATGCTCTCATTGGAAGAGCTACAAAAAAAGACCGACAAAGAACTGCCTCAACAAGTCAAAGATTTTTACACCAAATTCCCCAACTTTGCTCTTGGACTAGTACCAGAAAATGCAACCGAAGAACAAAAAACACAAATAACCAACACACATAAACAGAGCCAAAAAAATATTGCCGCGCATGATGCATGGGCCGAAATACTCAGTCAGCGAAAAAACATCAAATATCACGAAAAAGGATATGACATCGAACCCACTTGGGCTAATCTGATCATCCTGGTCAACTCACTCCTTGGGGAGCCATGGTTTAATGAACCAACCGAATACCCAAAAAATCCTGTCAAATTCGCCAATGAACATCTAGAAAAACTCGTAGCCTTATTCGGAACCACTAACATTGAAGCGTTCTCCAAAGAAAACGGCGTCAACGCAGACGACCCCAACACCACGCTTCCTATATTTAGACGCCCACTAGTAGAGCTTAGCGCAAAAGAAACAAAAGAAGACTCAGCGGCTAAATCTGCCGAAGAAGAAAACGAGGATCACGGCTTGACCCTCCTCTTTACCATCCTACTAACAGAAGACCACGGATACTTAAAATATGCAAAAAACACCTTAGAGATGCATTTTTCTAAAGAAGCATTACAAGCACACCCCATATTCTGGTTTATGACACCCCCTCAAACCTGGCCAGAAACGCCCATGACTATTCTTCCTCTATATAGCACCGACCTCAACAATCCGGACCTTCTTTCTGAGCTTCTCCAAACTCTCCCCGCCATTCATTTTGAATGGTTTCCCGTAATAAAAAAATACATAGAAGATGACTTAGACGAAAATCAAAAAGCAATAAGCCTGTTTAATCTTGCTGACGGAATATTAGCGAGCAAAGCATTAACATCAAAACAAAAAGAACAAATCACAAATTTAATTACAACAACTGTACAAAAAATTTTAACAAACTTGACCGCAGCGGTATCTATAGAAAAAATCAGAAAAGAACTACAACCAGAATCCATAGCAGCCCTAACAGAAGGGATAAAAAAGTTAATTGAGGAAGAATCCTCTATTGAAGGCCCCTTAATTTTAGCTATATTCAACTTGCTCGCAAAAGATCCTATGCTGGACCTCTCATGGGCCATTCCTATTGCCATCAAAATACTAAACGAGCAAACTGTTTTTGTTACCAATAGAGATGAATACAGTTTTTTTAAAACGATACTTTCTCAAAACACAGACATAGCTAATCTCATTTTGAAAGAAATAGCAAAAAGCTTCAGCCAGCCTAAAGGTAAAATTAACCTTCAACTACTAGAAATAACACTCAATGCCAATACTAAGCTCCAAGAAGAACCTATCAACAGCATTATCGACGCAGCAACTGCCAAAATAAAACTAAAAAAAGCTAGCTACTCAGAAACCGCCAAAAACGTTCTTACCTGTCTTCTTGAAAATGAACTAGCGCTCGCCTCAATAAAAAAATGGCTTAAAAAAATCTATATCGAACAGAGAACAAAAGAAATCGAAAGAGCTGGAAACGAAATACTTGAAAAGATATTAAAAAACAACCCGGAAGACGCTCTAGCTGAAGAGATAATACTAGATTTTCTAACAACAGAAACATTAAGAGAGGGGCAACCTGCTGCCCATGCGTATGAAACATACATAGCAAGACTGTTAAACGCAATGGCATTCACAGAAAAATTATTTGATAAAATAATTAAAATCGAAGTCGAGGATGGTTCTCGTCTAATTTTTATCTATAAAATCCTTCTAGCGAAAAATGATGATGATCTCAACAATATTTATCAAAAAATTCTTTTCAATATTGTAAACGTGCTCCCAACTCTTTGCCAAACAGAGCTTAATGAAGAGACAAGCGAAGTGATATTTGGAGAATTTGACGAAATCTTAAACTATCTTATTGGAGCCATCAAAGAAAATAGAATAAAATCCTCTCCTAACGATATAGCAATAATTAACTCATGTTTAAAAGGAAAACAGAATAACGCCCCAGAAGAAGACTGATCTGACTATTGAAACTAATAAAAATGATGGGAGGCTCATGAAGAGCCTCCCCAAACAATTTCCTTTAAAAAGATACTTGCGTCCACTCCATCGGATCAACAGGAACATTATTCACCCGCATCTCCCAGTGCAAATGATATCCTGTTGCGTACCCCGTTTTACCAAGCGTTCCCACGGGATTGCCCTTCTTAATTGTCTGCCCAACTTCAATATTGGCAAACGAATCTAGATGAAAATAGATACTCACCACACCACAACCGTGATCAATAACCACGGAGTTGCCTCCATGAACAAAACGATCCTTCAACGCTACAACGCCATCCTGCGAAGCCCAAACCACCGATTTTGGCGTAGAAATTAAATCAATTGCGTCATGACGATATCGTCCCTTATATTGAGTTGTACGAACAGTCCCAAAGGCTGTCGTGATGGACTTCATATCACAAGGAACATAAAATAATCCCTTCCAGAGCTTCTTAGGAGATGATTGCTTTGCAATTCGACTCATCTCATCTTCAAACTCACGCTCGCTACGCCCTGCAGCAGCTTCTTCCTTTAGCTTTTCTGCGTTAAGCGATATAGTCTGCTGCTTAAATGGAAACAAAACAACCTGCAACTTGCCTGTCAACTGAAGGCGACCACCAACACGATCAACCACCGTAACAACAAATGGATATTCGCTTGGATGCTCATCGCTTTTGACCGGAACAAAGGCTTCGTAAATATAATTACCGCTACCCTCTTGGACCGCTTGATAATTGCCACCCAAAGCCTCGACCATCACCTCTTTTAGTGGTTTATTACTCTGAATTTGAACATGCAGCGTCTTGCCCTGAAACACCTTATAAATAGGCTCGCTCACCGTAAAAGCCGCCTCTAAGGGAACATTATCAACAAAGAAAGGAATCTCCAATTCCTGCGTTTTGTGACCATACGAACCCGAAGTCACTGCAATCTTAAGCAGATGCTCTCCATCAACTAACGTTTCACGCGATGGTATCTCAAGCGGATACTCAAAAGAAGAACGGTTAACCTTGTACCCATCAACCAAAGGAACTCCATCCAGCCAGACCGAAAGACGCGCGACCTTGTAGGGATGCGAGCCCACAATCGTACCCGCAACCACGCCAGCATATGCGCCTCCCGGCACAATACCACGCAAATCAAGCTGCGGAACAGAACTTTCAAGCATATAGCGACTCGCTCGATAACCAACCGTCCCTAATACCAACAACGCAAAAAAACCTATAACAAAACGAATGCGCACACCAATGCTCCCAAAACATAGTAATTACGAAGTTATCCAAAAAACAATTACAATACACACGTTACTTTTAGGACATAATACTGATTTTTCACAACAAGGTAAAATCATCGACTTGAAAAAAAGTTGACTATTTTTTTTCTAATTGTACAATTAAAATAAATTAAAGGTTCTAGAACTCGCAGTACTGAGGCAAACAAGGGTGCGAGATAGGCAAAAATAAAAAACGGAGAACATTATGAAACAAATCTTCAGTAAACTTGCACTATTCTTCATGCTTACCTACAGCGCATTCAGCCTGGCAGAAAACAAAATTACCATTCCCCTCGCAGCAGAGGGTGATAAAGAAGTTACTGTCAAAAACATCAAAACAGTCATCGAACAATGCACGGTATGTGACCTGGCAGGTAACCATCACCTTTTTTATCTTGCAAAGGCGGACGGAAGCCCAGAAGATAATCCTTTCAACTTTTCCCTACACCACAAATTTGGCACTAACGTCGAAAATTTAAAAGAATTAGAGAATTGGCTTGAAAAAAAATGCGTTCATTGCGCCGCTGATGCGGACCTGAAAACAGGCCAAGAGCTGTTAACGGAAATATCCAACTACCTCTACAATAAACTCGATGATACAGCAATGACTCAACCAACTACGCCATTGCAAAAGACGGCACAAAAGCTTGCTGAAGACCTTTTTAAAAGAATTACTAATCCAGAAGGTGAGCTATTTTTATACGCTCAACCGGTCAACCAAAAACAAGCGCAGGAATATTTTAGAACCAAATACGCCAATGCAAAAAAAAATCCAGATTTAGACGCAAAAAATACCAGCATTCGCCAAATGATTTTTGATGACCTTTGTGCAACAGGCCTTTTATATAAAGATACAGATAAACGACCAAGCAACTTTATTCAACTCTGGGAATCATTTGAAAAAAAACATTTTTGCGATGATTGCCTCAAAAAAATAGCCTCAGAAGAAATACCCTATATCTGGAATATTTCACGACCAAAACCGTTGTCGCCAGCTTTTGGCGGTGCAACACAAGTAATCTTGTCCGCACTAAACATGCTTTCACTGTCAGACATTACCGTCGACGAATATGCAGGAGGCGCACATAGCCCTTTGTTACAAGCCTGGCCTAGTGACAAAAAACCTGCACGAAAACTCGAGTTAGATACGCAGTGGGCAGAGCACTACAAATCAAGAAACCCTGATAAAGATCCTGCTATTACATACGGCTATTTAACGACAAATGCCCTTGAAGAAGACAAAGGTATCGCTGGAATATTCAGTGCTCTTACTTCGCCGGCACGCACCATCAAAAAAAACTTTCTTCCCATCATGTTTGGCGTTTTAACAACCTATTTCAATGTTGATGATTTTAACCCAAAAGAACACACTAAGAGCCTTAGCCAACACCTCTTTGATAACATGTTTAGTTGGAGCGGTGTCCTTGACACAGTACTATTTGCCTCTAATCTAGCGCCGCTACAAGGCCTTCCTCAAGCTGCCAAAGAGCGCAGCTATAAAGGTGATTTTGCACATAACTTTACCAATTTCGCACTCGGACGAGGTGCCTCACCACTCTGTTGGGCACAAACGTTAGGCGCAAACCAAGGTTCACTTATGCTTACAAATATGGGCGCAACAATGTTTACCGGTGGGCAAAGTCGCTCGAGCATGTTGATCGGCCAAAGCCTTGGACTATTGTTGCGTGGCCACATGATGCCAGGTCTCGTTTCAATAGCAGTACCAGCACTATTCAACCAATTTATACAAGCATAAAAATAATTTACTTTAAAAATCCTGGAAACGCTCCTAGATGCACTGCATACTAAGAGCGTTTTCTTTTTTGCGTAAAAAACCAATTCGACCACAGAAGGACGGCTTTGCATGAATCACACGCCCAAACAAACCCCTACAATTCCAACACTTCCTGGTATTTATCTCTTTATGAGCCCGGCAGGAGAGATTTTGTACATTGGCAAAGCAAAAAATCTCAAAAAACGGATCTTGTCCTATTTCCGCCCCACCAAAGATCAAAAGATAGACCAACTTATTCAGCAGCACGATCAAGTAGCATACATCGTCACCTACTCAGAAATCGAAGCCCTTTTGCTTGAGGCAACACTCATACACCAACACAAACCAAGCTTTAATACGCTTCTAAAATCTGGCAATCCATTCATGTACCTTGCGATTACCACCCCAAAAAAATCTGGCATAGAGCTACCCCAATTAATTTTGACTCGCAACACCAATCAAAAAACCGCGCGTTACTATGGCCCATTTATTGCCAAAAAAGATGTACGCAAGCTCTACGACTACCTTATCAACACCTTCCAACTTTTTGTTTGCAACAAAAAAATCGCCTCCGGATGTCTTGATTATCACATAGGGCGCTGCGCAGGCGCATGCAAAGAAGATTTTGATGTGGTGGGGTACGCAACACGACTCAACGCAGCTGAAGCATTACTCCAAGGCAACAAAACCAACTGCCTAAAATTTTTACATAAACAAATTGATGCGTATAATAAGCAACTACTTTTTGAAAAATCCCGCTCAGCAAGCGAGCAGATCGTAACAATTGAGCACCTATTTGAATCTCTAGCGCACAAAAAGCATACCCACCTGTATAAACAAGACCTGCAAAAAATCTTCGAACAAAGTCTCCCCGATGAAAAACAGTTCCAAGAAGCCGCAGAAGAGCTAAAAACACTAGTAGGCATGAATAAGGCTCCCCATACAATCGACTGCTTTGATATCTCACACTTTCAAAGCCACCAGATCGTTGCAGCTGCAGTTCGCTTTACCAATGGCGCGCCCGAACACAACGCTTATCGTCGCTTTATTATTAAAAACATAAAACAACAAGACGACTATGCCGCGCTACAAGAAGCGATTATCCGTCGTTACAAAGACCCCAAAGATCTCCCGGACCTGATCCTCATCGATGGAGGAAAAGGACAACGCAACGCTGCACTCAAAGCACTCCATCCAGAGGCATTCTGCATAAGTATCGCCAAACGCGAAGAACGACTCTTTACACCACAGCACCCAGAAGGAATTATCCTCTCCCCCAAAACGCCGGCTGGCGCACTTCTTATAACACTGCGCAACCACACCCACAATCAAGCCGTCACACTGCATCGCGTTAGAGCAAGAAAAGCACTTACTAAAAACTAACCCCCCCCCAGCACATCTATTACAAACTGCAACTTGTTTTTGATACACTACCAATAAGAGAAGAATCAAAAAGGAGTTATCGTATGAAAAATTTTTACTTCACTATACTGGTAATCTGCCTGCTACAAAGCCCATTTCAAACCAACGCGCAAATCCACAAAGATGCACTGCCCAAGCTGGAAAAATCTATTTGCTTTGGATGCCAGCTAACAGAGGCACAAAAACTAGACCTACAAAACTTAGTTAAGAACTATAATCATGCACTAAATGCATATTGCGCCTGGATATGGGTAGCTCGACATCAAAATTTTGTCCATCGCCCCCCTAAAGAAGTGCTGCATCAATCCCGTAAACACAAAGCCAATCTAACAGAGGCCCTACATGAGCTTGTAAACTTTTATAAATCAGCCGGAATTCCTCCCGAAGAAATTTTACAACTCAAAGTCCGCTTGGAAAAAGGTGAACAGCAACTTGCCTGCGATCTTGCTGCACTATCGCTCAATCCGCAAACATAGCAGCACGAACCCTTGCGCCACAGAAACTAGATTGTTTAGAGTAATCACCGATCAAATAGCAGACTCATTATTCAAGGGAGACGAGCGGTGAATCGATATCCATTTATGGTAGTCGGAATCGGCTTGGCAGTCTTAGGGGTACGGTACGGGCAAACCTTAACCCAAACCAACAATAAAACCTTTACCACTGCTCGCATGCAGACATTTAAACAGCCCCCTCTTCTCCAAAGTGGTGGCAAAAAAGCCATATGGGCACCAGATGCCGAATGGGATCGGCTTTCATTACAAGAAAAAGCGTTCTATCTCCAACCACGGCTAGAAGTCAAAGACACTCTTTCTTTGGAAGAAAAACAAGACCTTAGCAACAAAATGCACCAGTTCCTTATCCTGCTTATGGCAGATCGCACGAAAATCATTATCGAAAACTTAGCCAATATAGCCTTTCCAAATCAAGCAAAAGAACTTGCAGAAACAGCGAACACCATTATTCTCTTCGACCAACTACTCACACAACTTCTTCAACCAGAATTCATACAACGGCTCAAACAAATCAGTAAAAATGCTCGCTGCATCAGAACAAAAAACCTTGGGTCGTGCTCACAACTTTGCACCTCACAGCGAGCATGCATAGCAACACTTCTAAAAGAAGGCGCGTTGCTGCTGGAACCACTAGTCAGTGCAACAATTGGAACCGCTAAACTAGGCGATGAAAAAATTTTAGGAATCCTGCCCATGCTCTTCCAGCTTGCTGCTCCAAACACTCCGGCAACCGAGGAGATGCTTGCACTCTCAATTATGCTTGATTCGAGTATTCAGTTACTTAAAGAAACAGGAAGAATTTTAGAACCAGATGTACAGAAAAAACAAGGAGATCGGTAATGAAGCCAATCCTTCTACACAAACACACACTCTGGTTTTTAATAGGGATTGCAACCCTAACTCCAATCATTTGGTCAACAAAAAAAAGCCATGCTAACAATGAATGGTATCCAAAGAACCCACAGCTGCAAAACTTGTTTGATGGCTGCAAACAACTCGAAAACCTCAGTTTTATTCTCAAAACACTTGTCGATGGCACCCATTTTGACAAGACACTAAAAAAATCTGGTTCCGCGTTTTTTGGACTTCTCATGAACACCAGTAACTTAGGAATGCGATCTATTCGTGTACTAGAACATGATTTAGAAAAGCTTCAGCAACACTATGCCTGCGTTGTTCAACCAGACCACGAATTGCGGGCCCAAGCAGAAAGCTCAAACCCAGAAAAATTAACATGCGCCAACATACAGTGTTTGAGCAAGCAGAGCTGCATTGGTGCTACTGTAGGCGAAACCGCACACTTTTTAACCCCCCTGGTTCACTCCATGCTCGGTAAAGTTATAGACACAACCCCAAAAGACGGCAACGAAAGCGATTCCTATCAGATAGAAGCTGGGATGCTTATGAACATGAACACGCTTGCATACGAAGCACTAGCGCTTGCCGAAAAAACAAACCTCGCTCAATTACTCGGCTCATCAGGAGAACAACTTATCTCATCCCTCAAAAAAAATATTGAACGACTCCAGGTAGTCACCAATGCCCTAACAGTCGCAAGCAACGACATCCTTTTTGCTCTAGAGACGGCAGCGCCGCTCATTGGAGGCAAAGAGTATATTGAAAGCTTGCCTATGCTTACAGAAGCCGACCGCTCCAAGTTGCTAGCCGAACAAATAGAAGTTGATCTCGACGCACTAGAAGAATTAACTATGGACGATTTTCTACTATAAGATTCTTATGCATTAAACAGCGAAAGGGATCGCCATGAAAAAGTATTGTATAAGCTGTAGCCTACTATACTTTTTAACCGTCTCTTTCGTATGCACTACCGCATCTTCAACCGCAACTAAAGAAGAAGACTCATTATTGTCATTTACTTCCGTTCTAAAATGGGCAGAATCCCTAACAGAGCTTCCCAAAGAATCTGATTTAGATGATGATGATGATAATTTTAATAATTGTGATGGCAATACCTTCCGATACATTATCAAACCACCACAATTTATTCACATCTTTCACGAGGCATTAAACAATTATGGCCACGAAGAAAAATTAATAGGACCAGCAAGCGAATGGAAGATTAGCACACCGTTAGAAAAAGATTATTTCAGCGCCCCCTCATTTGACCCAAACACGTTCCTGGTATCTATCAAAGACTTGCTAAAACAAATAAAAAGAAAACTCAGAAAAACCAAATCTATAGCCATCCGCAAAATGCTTTCTGCGCGCAGAGAACAGCTTTACGAACAGATCATCCGACTAATCGCTTTCGAATACCAAAAAAGGAGCAATACCGATTTGATTAGATATACTCAGTTCTGCCTGTTACACCATACACACGATATATTTCTACCCTCAATCACACTTTTTTTTGAACACATGCCCACACACATGCAGCTGGGGAAATTACTCCAAGAAGAAGCCCAAAGAAATAAGGCTAACAAAATTCAAAGACTACTAAAAAAATTGCTCCGAAAAAAACCTGCAAAAATCCAACCAATCCCTCTGCACAAAAACAAAATCCCTCAAAAAATTATTGATGATTACAAATACTTTTTTGCACCGCTCCCCCAAAAAATACAGAGCGAAATCAGCCAACAAGAGACCTCTTTAGCGCTCAAAAAAATACACGAGAACTTCAAAAAATACCAATCGCTCTAACACCCGCCTAGACAAATCTCAAAAAATAATTACAATGATAATAAAAAGACAGTCGAGTAAATAAAAATTTCCGCGGGATCGAGATGAATCAATTTTTTCCTTCTACTATTCGTATGATCTTGCTTTTTTCTGCCGCCATTATCATAGGCAGACCAGTCTATGCGACAGAACAGTACTATACGGCTTTTTCAATATATGAGAGGCCAGTCGAAGCTACAACGTACGAAGCTTTACCCAATTTAGTGCCCGGCTACAGACACATTACAAAGCTGGTCGTAAGAGATGGATCGGATTTAAACCAGCGCCTGCAAACAGAACCAAGCAAAGTTTTCAAACTAAACAACCAGATCAAAAAACTTGATCTGACAAATAGCAACATTACACTTGCAACCCTGTGCTTCCTCTCATCTTTTGAGAATGTTGAAGTTCTCAAAATTCAAGGCTGTACACAAATTCAATGGAATAATGACAGTCAAATCGTTACTCTAATAAATAACTGCAAAAAACATTTGCAAAAACTGTATATCGACTCAAGTGTTCCAGAGAGCGTTTTACTCGCATTCTTGCACGAAGCAAAAAACCTAAAATGCATCAAATACATAGATGCAAATAAAACTACTCAGATCTATGACAGCAAGGAACAACTAAAACAATTAACACTCAAATTAGACTCAGCCAACTTTCTTGCTTCTACCGGCTATAACTTCAATCTTAAGAAACTCAGCATCGAAGGCGTACTGTTAACTTCAGAAATCATAAAAAATATCAAGCTCAAGGCCCCAAACCTCGAAACCCTAATATTAGCAAACTGCAAAGGCCTTTCTGAGGCGCTTACAGACAATGCACAACTTCCAGCCACCATTCGTCATCTCAACCTTGCAGGAAGCGACGTAACACTAAAAGAGCTTGCGGTATTTAAGAATATGCTTCCGAACCTGAGAAAACTTAATCTTCAAAACTGCAAAGCCATTGCGTGGGACAACCTTGAAGAAGTCAATAAATTGCCCGCAAATAAAGAGCTTGAGACCTTACGAATCGACAAAGACATCAACCCCCTAGCCGTAAACCTGCTCTTACGAAATGAAATCGATTTCACATACACACAAAAACCATACAGAAGAAAACGGCTGTTTCTAAAAGAGATAAACTATCGCCTGTATATCGGCGATGAAGAAGAAAATCCCAAGCATTATGCCCAAACACTTGGCTACTTCGTGCCGGAGGACAGCCATATAACTCTATTTTCAGCTCGTCATGACGACAAAAACGCAGATCTTCTTCAAAAGACAGACGTTACGTCGGCTTCTTTTCTAACAGTAAGTGCATTTTTGAAATATGCAAAGAACAACTCGAACACCACACCGCTGGAAAAAATCCAACAAATAACGCTCAAAGAAATCTCTTCCTTAAGTGAATATTATCTTTCTGATTTCTTGAAAAAAGCCCCAAATTGCACCAAGGTGATACTCTGTTCCTCGCCAATAGAACCAAGTTTTGAAAAAAAACATCATTCATGGCCAAGACAAATCTTACACCTGTGCATCCAAAACGATCAGAAATTAACAAGAAACCAATTACGCTCTATTGTATCTAACGCACAAGAGCTACAATCCCTAGAAGTATCCAATTGCCCCATCAGGGGATCCGGCCCTCTCGATCTCCCCGCTATGCCCAAATTACGACAGCTCAACCTTTCTTGGAGCAAATTCAGTGACGATGAACTCGATTTGTTTTTTGACAGGGCACCAAATATTCAAGATTTGACGCTCAAAGACTTTGAAAAACCCTTGGAACTTTCACTCACCAAACTTTCTAATTTGCAACAACTTGACATCTCATTTACCAATATCACCCTAGAAGAGCTCGAACGATGGAATAATCAACGGATAAACTCGTCAGAGAAAACCGTTCTATCCCCTACAATTAGCGTCACCCTAAACGGCATATCAGGTCTTCCCCCAGAATTACAAACAACCTTTGCAACCGCCACAGAATTGGCAGAAAAAATCGCTGATTGTCGCGCCAAACAAAAATTCTCAAACCAAGCAAAAGAAGCAATATATGGGCAAATTTTTAGCAAAAAGATGCTTGCCCTTGCTGTTGTCGGCACCGGTATAGCAACCTGGTACACCTGCTTCACGCTCTTAAGTGGAATAAAAAAATTTCTCACCAATCCAAATAACGCGAAGAATAAAGCGTTAAAAGCCACTCCCATAGGCCAGCACACCGTTCTTAAAAACATCAAAGGAGTAGCATAATGAAACTTATTATGAGCTGTTTCTTTTCTCTTGCGCTTGTACTAACCCTGTCACTGCAGGCTCAAGAAACCAAAGAATTCGAAAAAGCATTAGAAGAAACAAGCGAAAACTTCCAAAAGACCCTGACTAAAGAATTTTTCCTAAACAGAAAAGGTCCCTACAAAAATGGATATATTCAAGCACTGCGCGAAAAAATACAAAATAAAAAAAAACCTGGAAAGCAATTAATAGCGAAAATAGCCGAATTCTGTACAGAATGGTTAAAAAATGAGAACACTACCAGTGATATCGAAGCTATTAAATCGTTTGCCAAAAAATGCCAACAAGTCGAACAACTATGCGACAGCTGGACAACCTTTGAAATGATTAAGCGCATAGCTACGAAATATCTCTCCCCCGACCCAAAGAATTATCCAATGGCAGATCTAATAGAAAAATTAAGGGGTCAAGGTTATCCGCCGCTACAAGCAAGCCTTGATGACATTAGTTCAGCTGCTTTGGAAAAAAAAACCGTCAAAAAATTCTTCACAAAAAGAACCCTCCTAAAAAACAGCAACTCTAAAGAACGTGTATCTGCAGCTCGCTACATCCTAGAATCTGTAATTCCTATTGGAGAGATACCACCATCAGAATTTGTAAATTCAAAAATTGAAAATGAGTTTATCGCGCAACTTAATAAGCTCTCTTTACAAGACCTACAAGCTTTTTTCTGCGAAGGAGGAGAGAAGGAACCAGCTTTATCTTCATTTTCACTTTTAGAAAACTACTTCATAGGCGATGAGTCAAACAGTTATCGCTTAGGCGAACTCCTACTCAAACTTCCCTTAGAAACACAAAAATATTTAGTTGCCACAAATTCGTTAAGAGGGCACAATCTACAACAAAAAACCTTGTTTCCTAAGTTACCGGAAAACCCGTATCAATTTTGTGATTTTTGTGATGTCCAAATCACTTGTGATAGCGGACAAGAAGCTATTAATCAACCATCTGATTTGCACAAAAGAATTACAAGAAGTTTAGACTTTTTTTCTGATAGAGCAGAATGCAACCATTTTTGCGGCAAAGCTATCAGAAAAATCACTAGCAACCCTTCAAATCTCATCACCACGATAAATAAACTATGCAGCAACCAAGCCGCGCTAGCAGGAATATCCGCATGCATAAAGGACACTCTTAAAGTCGACAAATACCATCCATCAGCGCAACAGGACACTCACAAAATTTATCCATTCATCGAAATACTTCCTAAACTACATCAGAATATTTTAACTAACATAATTCTTGATGAGGAACTGTTATATGCTCTCCTTTTTCACTGGCGCCTCTATAACGGAAAAATAACAGAAAGAGAATACCGTATAGAGGGCGTACCTTTGGATCACTGTGAAAGCGCCGATTTTCTACTAGACCTGGCAAAAAAAGTTCCAGGGATTGGAAAAGAGGAAATTTTTAAGCAACTGAAAAAAGCTGAAGAAAAAAATACAAAAAACAACCTCATTAATCAACTAAACGACAAAATTACTAAACTAAAAAACAAACAAAAAAAACCAGACAAAAACATGCAAGATAAAATCGCAAAGCTGAAGGGTAAAATCGCAAAACTGAAGAACGAGAAAGCCCAATACACGCAAAATCAAAGTAATTCGACTACAGTGCAATACAATCAAAACAAAACATACCAATCCCAAGAACCAGAAGACGCTTATAAAGAAAAATATAAAAGACTAAAAATAGAATTAGGAATACAAAAAGCAGCAGACGAACAAAGAGCTATCAAGTCAGAAACAAAATTTAATGAAAAGAGTAAAAACCTCTTTTTTGCTGGTGCTATAATCGGCAGTTCTACCATAGGCCTGCTCTATTACGCAGTACCAAAATTAAGGCAGATGCAACTAACAAAGCTTTCCGCCCTTCCAAAAACCCCAACAAAAATAGCTATGCAACAAAGGGCTATAACCAACAAAATATAATGATGTAACGTTCTAGTTTTTCAAATCCATCAAAAATGGCTAGGCATTAAAAAAAATATTCGCTATTGTTTTTTAGAGTTGGCATAGACTTTGGGGGAACGATGGACTTACAACAACAATTAACCAATGCTGCCTATGAACTTGTCACTCATGCTGCACAAGATGCAAAGGCTCGCAACAATCAATTTGTAACGGCTCTTCACCTCTTTTTTCAAACACTTCAATCGCCCTTCTGCCAATCTCTATATCAATTTACTCATCAAGAATTAAGCGCTTTGCATCAAGAAACTGAGCTGGCGTTGTCAAAGCTACCACACATCCAAGGATCTCAAGAACTTCATGCAGACCAAACACTTGAACAATTGCTCGCCTCCGCTGAAAAGGAATCCAAAGAGCTCAGCGATAGCTATATTTCTCTTGAACACCTTCTATTAGCCCTGGCGTCAACAAAACTACTTCCCCAATCCATAGAAACAACACTTTCAAAAACAAAATTTTCACGCACGCACATTCTTGACCATATGCGCACATTGCGCAAAGGAAAAACCGTGAACGAGAAAAACGCAGAACAACAATACGAAATCTTAAAAAAATACTGCCAAAACATTACAGAACAAGCACGCCAAGGCAAGCTTGACCCGGTCATCGGCCGGCATGAAGAAATTCGTCGAGTTATTCAAATATTATCTCGCCGCACAAAAAACAACCCGGTCCTGATTGGCGAACCAGGCGTAGGAAAAACAGCAATTGTCGAGGGTATCGCTCAGCGAATTATCAATAACGATGTGCCCGAATCACTACAAAAAAGCACGCTATACTCCCTTGATCTTGGCCTTTTGATCGCAGGAGCAAAGTATCAGGGAGAATTTGAAGAACGACTCAAAGGAGTTTTAAAAGCTATCGAAGAGAGCAGTGACCACATCATTCTCTTTATCGATGAATTACACATGCTTGTCGGAGCAGGGGCAACCGGTGGAGGCATGGACGCGTCGAATCTCCTCAAACCAGCGCTCGCTCGAGGAATACTGCATTGCATTGGTGCAACGACCATACAAGAATACAAAAAATATATCGAAAAAGATGCCGCCCTCGAGCGACGCTTTCAAAAAGTCCTCGTCGAAGAACCTTCTATTGAGGACGCGCTCTCCATATTGCGAGGTCTCAAGGAGCGCTATGAATTACACCATGGAATCCAAATAAAAGATCAAGCCTTAGTTTCCGCAGTCAATTTATCCGCTCAAAATATACCCGACCGCTTTTTACCCGACAAAGCAATTGATCTCATTGATGAAGCAGCTTCTATGGTAAAAATGTCTATTGACTCACAACCAGAACAAATAGACAAGCTTGCCCGCAAAATACGCCAACTTGAAATCGAAAAAATCGCTCTATCAAAAGAGAAAGACGACGTTTCCAAAAAACGTCTCGATGAACTGGAAAAAGAACTCGCCAATCTTAAGCAAGAACACACCATCCTCATACAACAATGGCAAGCCGAGCGAGCACCGCTAGACAAAATCAAAATTTTAAAAGAACAAATCGAGCAAGCACATATCCAATTCCAACAAGCCGAACGGCGAGGGGACTACAGCAAAGCCTCAGAAATCAAGTACGGCAAACTTATGCAACTTGAAAAGGAGCTCGAAACCGAAACCAACAAACTTAACAATGGTAACAAGCAACTCATCAAAGATATGGTTGATGAACATGATGTTGCAAAAGTTCTTGCTCGATGGACCGGCATCCCGGTAGAAAAACTTCAGACGAGCGAAACCGAAAAACTCCTGCAAATCGAGCCTATACTTAAAAAAAGAGTCATCGGCCAGTCAACTGCAATCACCAAAGTCGCGCATGCTATTCAAATGCATCGCGCAGGACTTGCTGACCCAAACAGACCAATCGGCTCCTTCTTATTCCTTGGACCAACGGGAGTGGGCAAAACAGAAATTGCACGAACGCTCGCCGACTACCTCTTCAACGATGAACATAAACTTGTTCGCATTGATATGAGCGAATACATGGAGAAGCATGCCGTCGCTCGCCTTATCGGTGCCCCTCCAGGATATGTTGGTTACGAGGAAGGCGGACAATTAACTGAAGCAGTAAGACGCCATCCGTTTAGCGTAGTTCTTTTTGATGAAATCGAAAAAGCTCACCCTGATGTATTTAACATTTTTTTACAGATTCTCGATGAAGGCACCCTTACCGATGGGCAGGGCCGTCATATTTCATTCAAAAACACCATTATTATAATGACATCCAACATTGGATCAGAAATTATATTGGAAGCACCTACGATCAACCATGAAACTGAAGCCGCGGTGATGAACTTGCTAAACAAAAAGTTTAAGCCTGAGTTTTTAAATCGTATTGATGCTATTGTCTTCTTTAGCAGGCTCTCCCAAGATGACCTTATACAAATAGCCTCCATCCAAATAGACAAAATAAAAAAGCAGCTCAAAAACCAACACATTGTTCTGGATGTCGAACAATTAGTTATTAAATCCCTTGCCGAAATTGGCTACCAGCCAGAGTTTGGAGCACGCCCACTCAAACGTGTCATTCAAAGCCAAATCAGTGTCCCTCTATCTCAGGAAATTCTGAAAAACCCGAACAAGAAAAATTTTACTGCACAATTTAAAGAAGATCGGATCACCATAACCTAATCACAAGGAAAGGATACCTGAATGCAAAAATACCGTACGTGGCTTATCGCTTTTAGCAGTATTCTTTCTTTCTTATATATGCATACACAACCCTTTATGGGCAGCGAAATAAACCAGCAGCTGCCCATACTAGTAGTTGGTGGCGCCATGTGTGATTTTTTTCTTCACCTTGATAATTCTCATCAGGAAATCCATACAACACCTGGATACATTCACTTTGAAGAAGGGAAAAAAATTTCTCTCCAAAGCCTTGCCTGCCACACTGGCGGAGGCGGATTAAATGCTGCTCTTGCTCTCCACAAACTCGGAGTCCCCGTGAAATTATTTGCCCAAATCGGCAATGATACAAGCGGAGCATACATAATTCAGGAACTAGAGAAGATACAGCTCGGCACAGATCTTATTCAACGAGACACGCAACATTATACTGGCACGTCATTTATTCTTCCTTCGCAAAATGGCAACAACACGATCCTCATGAGCAGAGGGGCAAACCGCTATATAGACCCCCTAGGCAACCCACTCATCAGAACCCAATGTGCTTTTTCAGGTGTCTATCTCGCGCCACTTTCAGGGGAAAGTATTTATACCGCCCTAAAGATAGCCCAAAGCGCCAAAACCCAAAACCTGCCATTGCTCTGCAACCCGAGCAATCATCAAATAGAAAACATTGACTACTTCTTAGACCTCATTAAAAACGTAACAATACTCCTCATTAACGAAACAGAAGCAGCAGCTTTGGCAAAAAACCTGGAGCTACCCCTTCAGGATCTACAAGATGAAATTGCACTCGCTCAATACTTGCGGGATCATGGGCCAACAACATGCATTATTACCAATGGATCAAAAGGAACACTCTTCAGTACCCAAGGACAAACAATTTTTCAAGACGCATGCCAAATCATACCCAAAAAATCAGTTGGCGCTGGAGATACATTTGGAGCTACATACTTTGGAACACTGTTGCTCGGATTCTCCACCACCCAAAGCTTACTTTTTGGCAGCTTGAACAGCGCATCAGTTCTCACCAAAGAAACGCCTCACGACGGGCTACTGAGCCTTGAATTTATCATGCAGCAAACTACCAACAACCCTTCACTTCCCGCTTGCCATGAAATCAACTAAACCGCTTATTGTTGCAAACTGGAAAACAGCCCTTACCTATCACGCCGCCCTGAACTGGCTTATCCGACATACCGACGATCTCATCTTTTGGAACAGCCAAATCAAACTCGTTCTCTGCCCAGAACATACCATCCTAGCCCAAGCCCGCTTTTTACTACCACAAGAAATTGGCCTGGGTGCACAATCATGCTCTTATGAACAACCAGGTCGTGCTACCGGCTCCGTTTCAGCCTTATCACTAGCAGATTTAAACATAGAATACTGCATTGTAAATCATAGCGAAACTTCTCCCTCATTAACCAATCTGAGCGGCCAGCTAGAACAGCTGCGCACACAAAACATAGTTCCAATTATCTGTATATCAGACGTGCAAGCTCTTGAAGCCATAATAAAAAATGGCATACCTATCGCACCCCAAGACCTTATTGCACTTGAACCCCCTCATGCCGTCGGAAAAGATGCCGCAACAATCGAATGGATCAAGCATGAAACAAAAAAAGTTATTCAGGTACTCGACCAAACGAACCAAAAAAACATGCTCCTCTATGGTGGAGGAGTAACCCACACCATAACTCAAAGCATCTTAGAAGAAACTCCAATCCGTGGTTTTTTGATCGGACGCGCAAGCTCTGATTTTCAAGCACTCGAAAAAATAGTATCCTCGTTGCTAGATGAAACAAACACTCGGGAGAAATGTATATGATTTATGGATTATTAGTAACGCTCTTTGTCTTTCTATGCATCTTGCTCATGGCGCTCATATTGATACAAAAAAGCAAGGGTAGTCTAGGACTTGGAAATATTGGCGGTAGCATGCAAATGCTATTTGGTGGCTCTGGGGGACAAGACATTTTACAAAAAGCAACATGGATTCTTGGTGCCCTATTCATGCTCTCCTGCTTAGGCCTTTCTGTATATCGTACAAAAATGCCTCGCAGCAACTTCAACACGAGCAAATATGTAGCAACACCAGCCCAACCAAGCCAAACACCTCCTGCCCCTACAGAAGCGTAAGGTATATGCGCGAATTTTTGGATATTATCGGCAGAGGAACGCTCATCTTGAGCGACCGAATTGGTAGCTTTACTCTATTTATGGGGCGAGTTATTCAAACCCTAGTCACCACGCGCCCAAAAATTCGCCAACTTTTGCTTCAAATGGAGACTATCGGAATTGGCTCACTCTCCATAACGGTACTAACAGGAGCGTTCACCGGCCTAGCATTTGCCTTACAGAGCTATATTGGCTTTAGTCGCGTCGGAACCGAAGAGTTCATTGGTCTCGTCGTTACACTTGGAATGACTCGAGAACTTGGACCTGTATTAACCGGCCTTATGGTTACGGGTCGTTGTGCCTCTGCTATGGCCGCAGAAATTGGGACCATGCGTATCACCGAACAGATTGACGCCCTTCAAACACTGTGTATTGATCCGTTTCAATACCTCATTGTTCCACGAATCCTGGCCAGCACAATTATGATGCCTTGTCTCACAATCGTCTCGATGATATGCGGCATCATAGGCGGGTATCTTCTTTGTGTATACAGCCTTGGCCTGAGCCCAGAAAGTTATATCAACATCATTCAAGAGCGCGTTGCCTTATCGGATATCACAGGCGGATTATTCAAAGCAGCAGTATTTGGATTCATATTTTCATGGGTCGGTACTTACAAAGGTTTTATGACCTCCGGAGGCTCGCAAGGTGTTGGACGTGCAACCACTGAAAGTGTTGTTTTGGCTAGCATTATCCTCCTGGTAGCAAACTATTTCCTCAGTTCGTTTCTCTTTCAAACGGGCCTTGCATGATACAACTTTACGATCTAAGAAAGCGCTTTGGTGATAACCAACGATGGATTACTGATGGGGTCAATCTAGAAATCCCCACCGGAGAAAGCACCTGCATCATCGGACAATCAGGTGAGGGAAAATCAGTCTTACTCAAACAGATTATTGGATTAATCAAACCAACCTCAGGCTCTATCAAAATAGATGGGGATGAAGTTACAACTATGACCGAACGACAACTCCAATCTCTATTTAAACGATGCGGTTATGTTTTCCAATTCGCCGCCCTTTTAGACTCACTCACCATCTTTGAGAACATCGGCATTAGCCTTCTCGAAAAAGGCACACCAGCACATAAAGTCCTGCCTATCGTTGAAGAGAAGATGGCCCTAGTCAACCTCAAACCAGAAATCCTTTACAAATACCCATCAGAAATATCAGGCGGCATGAAAAAACGCGTTGGCTTAGCACGAACGCTGATCACTAACCCATCAACCATCCTGTACGATGAGCCTACTACCGGCCTCGATCCAATAACCACTCGTGTTGTTCACGAATTAATGGCCGAAACACAACGGGTACTCAAACTCACTTCGGTCGTCATATCCCACGATGTGGAAATTTTTAAATACGTTGATAACATAGCCTTACTTCACAAAGGAAAAATTCGCTTTTTCGGCCCAGCAAAAACAATATGGGAATCAACCAACCCATATATCTATCAATTTATTAGAGGACTAGCTGACGGTCCAATACAGACAGAATTTGGTGAAAAAAAAGCTAAGTAAACACGCCCCTAGCCAAAAATTCAATAATCTCAGTGCTCAAATTGAACAACAACAACCACTTGCAAAAACAAAAATATTCTCTATAATAAAATACGATAAAAAGAGTTAAAGTGGGCGTCGGCACCCAAGGAGCCAAATATGAAAAAGTTGATCACTCTGGCTATCGTAATAATCATGGCCACACACACCATTCTTGCAAGCGCAAGCAGTGGTTCTACAGCACTTTTCCTTCAAACGCCTCAAGACCCAAAGAATATCAAAACTACTATCGTCAACAGCTCTCAGCTAGTCACACAAAACAAAAACTCCATCAAAACCCTCATGCGCAAACATCCCTACATCACTGCGGCATGCGCTATAACTGGTGGCATAGCTACGTACTTAGCGTACATAAAATTTGAAGAATATCAGCTTTTCAAACAAGATAGATTCGGAGATACAACTCTGCATAAGGCTGCTTGCTCAAACAATGCAGAAGCCGTAAAAAGATTGCTCAAAAAAATCCCTGATGAAAAACGAGCTGAGCTGCTCTTAAAACAAAATAAAAGCCAATATACAGCACTGCATTTTGCTGTTGAAAATAACTACATAGATATCGTAGAAATATTGCTCGAGAAATGCCCTGATGGCACAAAAGCTGAGCTACTCTTAAAAGAAAATAGTACCAAAGAAACAGCGCTGCATTTTGCTGTTGAAAATGACAACATAGACATCGTAGAAATATTGCTCAAAAATTGCTCTGAAGACAAGTTAAACGAGCTGCTTGCAAAAGAAAACTATCTAAAACAAACTGCTTACGATATTGCCGCATCAAAAAGTCAACAAGTAGCGCTCTTGGTTAAATTTTACCCTAATTATGAAGCTGCATTACAAAGTGAAGACCTAGCAGCAATACTGAAATTTATTAAACAGGATAATCAACGTATCCTTACTCATAATTCTCAAAAAAACACCGCGCTTCACCTCGCCGCTAAAAACGGCGATACAAAAACAATAGAAACATTGCTCAAAAACTGCCCTAAAGACAA
>CAZJVA010000009.1:0-2028 GCA_964549625.1 uncultured Candidatus Babeliaceae bacterium | reverse complement strand
ACAGCACTTCATATCGCCATCCAAAAGGGTAATACAAAAATCGTACAAACATTGCTTGATAAGTGCCCTAAAGACAAAATAAGTGAGCTGCTCTTAAGGCAAGATAAAGATGGAGATACAGCATTGCATTACGCTGCCGCAAACAACTACATAGATATCGCAAAAATATTGCTCGAAAATTGCCCTGACAACCAAACAGAAAAAACAGTTCTTTCTCGCAAAAACATGCGCGGAATGACAGCGTATAATCTTGCAACCTACTTTGGACATACGGACATAGGACAAATATTAAAAACAAAAAGTAACACACCTAAAACAACAGACACTCTTTCTCAGCTAAAACTATCAAAACAGGCATGTGATTACAAAAAGCAAGCAGAAGAAATACTAGCGATTAATGACTCATACAAACTGCTGAACGTTAAAAAACCTGCGACAGAACAACAGATAAACAGCGCCTTCAAAAAATTTTCTTTGTTATGGCATGCCGACAGGCTACCAGCAAAATTAACTAATTCTGAAACCAGTACATATGACACAAACGAAGTCACAGCACTCACAGAATTATCTAATGAGCTTATTTCCAAAGCTAGCGTCGCAAAAGATGAACTCCTCAAAACTCTTGAGCCACCTTCTCCCAATCCAAATTAGCCCGTAGGACTAGTTGCCGGTCCAACACAGGCAGAATTTGGTGAAAAAAGAAAAGCCTGATCTAACGGCACAAAAGCTGCAAAACATCAACGCCCCTGCCTTGACAAACGGCACTCCGCAGGCAAGTATAAGAAAAATGGTTGCACCCCCAAAACCAACGAAAGATGGACAGAGCGGCTATGTATGCAACAGTACCAATGTGGATCTTAAACGGTCTTCTTTTTTTTACGTATCTATTTTCCACAGCACTTCTGTTTTTTGTACAGCCCAAAACACCCAAACGCGCTGCCATCCGAACAACCACACAGCAAACCGTTATCGATTCAACGCTCTCACAGATCAATCCAACACTTGTTTACGAAAATGACCTGTTCGGAACCTTTATCAAACCCAAAATTGTTGAGCCAAAAGAAAAACCGCGCGAACGGCTTACCGCCCCAACACCACCAGAAGAGCAAGAACCCGATCCATTAGTACGTGAACCCGCCAAATTTCTGCCACCTTTAGAAATCAAATTAAAAGGCATACTCCAAAACTCCAATGCGCTCTTTACCAGGGCTATTGTCGAAGATCTAAAGACCAAATCCGAACAAATCCTTAAGATTGGGGATCAAATCGAAGACGCCAACCTTATTAAAATAGAAAAAAGCAAAGCTATTTTTGTACGATCAAATGGGCAACAAGAGATCGTCTTTCTCACAGAAGAAGATGCCCAAAAAGACCCTATCTACCTTGGCGACAAAGCATGGAGTCAAATTATTCGCCCAGCAGAAGAGCAGCCAAATACGTTTGAGATCGAAACAAATTTATTCACCGAAACAGTAAGCAATGTCGCGCAACTGCTCGAAACACTTGATATAACAACGGCATTCTCACAGGGCGAAAGTCTAGGCTGTCGAATCGGTAAAATCTATAAACAATCGCTCGGCGAATCACTCGGCTTCAAGACAGGCGACATCATAACAAGAATCAACGACATTGAACCCCGCAGCACCAAGGAACGACTCGCCATATACAACCAAATCAAAGAAAATGGAGACTCTCAAATTATCGCAGTCTCAGTCTTACGCGCAGGGCAAACAATCAATCTCACGTATATTTGCCAGCCAGAACTCTTTGATGAAGATGAGGCACAAGAAAAACAGACAACCTATCGAATAAATCGAGAAAAAGAAGCGGCAAAAAAAATACCGATGCAAACACATCTTCCACAGAAGCCTCCGATTGAATCAAAGCGAGACGCGGTTCTTGCAAAAGAAATTATTCAACAAACATCAGGCCCGGGTGACGCCTCACAGACATACCGGAGACAGACTCGCGATGCCATGCTAAACTTTGGAGGCAGAAAAGCCTTCTTACAGCGCTAGGAATTATATG
>CAZJVA010000008.1:0-25986 GCA_964549625.1 uncultured Candidatus Babeliaceae bacterium | reverse complement strand
ATGGAGAATACCTGTTGCGGGACTGAATAGGCCCTGGGATTCTAAGTGGGTAAGAAGCGCTTTGATTGGGCCAAAATCACCATGTAAATCGGCGATAAGATATAATTCTGCATTGGCAGGTATTATGATCTGGCGGTACAAAAGGTGATCGAGTTTATAGTATTCCTTAGATTCGCCTTGCAGCGTTTTAATCTGATCGTGTGTTACGTTGTTGATGATGTCGCGTTTGAGAACTTTTTCTAGCCCGTTTGCTATTGCAATAATCTCATCTTTGCTTTTCCAGGGCTCCTTTTGTGCAGACGCTTGAAAATCGTTTACGATTTTTGTTGAAGAGACCTTGGTTTTGGGAGGCATGCTGATTGTTAACATTTGGTTTTTTGGGGCGGGTGTTTTTACCTCAAAAAAGGAGCGGCGTATTTGTGGTGCCGTTTGTTGCGGGTAGGTTCTTTTTATCCAAGGATCTATAACGAACATAGCAGTAATGTTCTTTGGCCTTGATGGAAAATTTTGGTACATCTCTTTAACTTTGTTAATTATCTCTTGGCCGTCTTTTTTTATTTGTTCTTTCGAAAGAGTGAGCTCTTCCATTGATTTTGCGGTCAAAATAATATCTTCGATTATCTGATCATCTTTGTTTGTGGGCTGCTTCTTTGTTAAGGAGTTGAGCCAACTTTTAATCTTGGTATTGGTAACATCTGGTGAATATTTAGTGATATTGGTAAGCAGGTCTGCAAGTAGGTCCGCTGCTTCTGTTTGGATATACTCATTTGATAGCTGAAGTCCATGTTTTGTTGCCGCCTTGTATTTGATAATCGAGATTATATTAGAAGAACGTTCTTGTAGCTTGCTGCTTGCGGTTGTCAGTTTGTTGTGTGGCATGAATGCTTGGGCTGAAACGAAACTAAATAGTACGGCTATAACTGGCATTTTTTGCATGGTTAATCCTTTTTAATTGAGTTGAGCTTAGAGCGGGCCACCGCGAAACAATAAAATTGCCTAGGCATATCGGATAAATCAACGACTTGTCCGGGCACTCTCTGTTTATTTTATTATTCTATAATAGCACAGAAAATTTCTAGTTGCAAATTTAAAAACAAGTATCCACGCATGGTATGCTTGACAGAGTTTTTTGGTGGAGACACGTTTAGATGATGTGGGTTGTTATTAGCGATATGGTGCGACATTAATGAAACTTGATAAGGCCTTTGTTCTACGTATTTTGCCTGCGGCAGAGATTTTGGGTGAGACTGATTTTGTTATTGGCCAAGCTACGCATGATTCTCGGTGCGTTAGTTCAGGGTATGCATTTTTTGCTGTTAAAGGAAGTGCTACTGATGGTCACTTATTTGTTGAGGATGCTATCAGGCGCGGGGCAACTGTTGTTTTTGTCGATCGATCTAAGTGTGCGTTGTCTAGTGGTTGTGTGTCTGCGGGGGTTACTGTTGTTTTGGTAGATTCGGCCGAAGAGGCCCTTTATGCGCTGGCGCATGCATGGCGGCAACAGTTTATGATCCCTGTTGTTGGGGTGACGGGGACCGTTGGTAAGACGACGACTAAAGAGTTGTTGGCGCACGTCTTTACCGCTGTGGGACATTGTTGTCATACTTCTCCAGGAAATATGAATACGCGTATTGGTCTATCTTTTGCTCTTTTGGGATTGAAGAAGGAACATACTGTTGCGGTTTTTGAGATGGGTATTTCGCGGCCTGGGGAGATGCGACAGCTTGCAGATCTCGTGCGCCCGACGTTTGGTATTATCACCACATTGGGTCATCAGCACATGGACGGCATGCCACGTATTAGTGATATTGCGCGCGAAAAAAAGCAAATTTTTTCATGCTTTACTCCGGAAAATATTGGATTTATTCATGGGGATCTCTCGTTGTTGCATTCGGGGGTATATGATCATCCGGTAGTCCGCTTTGGCTGCAAAATGCAAAACCAGGTCCAAGCACGGCGGATTCGGTTTGTTGATGGTAGGTTGCATCTGCAATTACGTGTTTTTGATCAGTCTCAACCGCTTACGCTTTTGGTTCCCCATAGAGGATTTTTGATGGCGGTACTTGCTGCTGCTTCAGTTGCTTATTTTTTTGATATTACAATTAAGCAGATATGTAGTGCGGTTGAAAGTTTTGATTTAGTTGATGGGCGCTTTTTGGCTAAAAAAACAGCTAGCGGTGAATGCCTTGTTATTAATGACGCTTACAACGCAAATCCAGAAAGTATGCGTGAAGCACTTTTTGCTCTTGATAAAATGCCTGGGTATTCTCATAAAATTGCTATACTAGGAGATATGTTAGGGCTGGGTGAGCAGAGTGTTTTTTGGCATCGCCAGGTAGGCCGGATGTTGCGAAATACTAAGACGATTTCTCGGGTGATTTTTGTGGGTTCTCAGATTGCACAGGCAGCAAAAACCATGCCGCATGTCCTGCCCTATGACCACGTAGCGAGCTGGGAAGATGTCGGTGCGGTGCTTCCCAAAGAGGTTTCAAACTCGGTGTTTCTCCTTAAGGCTTCTCGTGGTGTTGGTTTAAATAATTTAGCTCCTATTTTTGAGCAGTTTTAGGAAATTAAATAAATGATAATAATGGAAACAGACCAAGAACGCGTGTATGAGCATCAAAGTGTGCTTGTCAGACCGGTGGTTGAATATTTGTTGACGCGCCCTGGGGGACTGTATGTTGATGCAACATTTGGTGGCGGTGGTCACACAAGAGCGCTGCTTGCCGCAGATCCAACATGCCGCATTATTGGGTGCGATTGGGACAAAGATGCTCTGGCAATAAATGTGCCACCTATTCAAGCGGATTATCCTGGTCGATTTGATTTTGTTTGGGGGAATTTTTCTCGGCTTCCTGCGTTGTTGAAGGATAAGGGGGTTGCGAAGGTTGATGGAATTTTGGCCGACTTTGGGACATCACAATATCAAATTGCGCATAAACCGGGATTTTCATTTCGTGAAGATCGCGAGCTGGACATGCGTATGTCACCGTCGCATGGTGAGTTAACAGCCTACGAGCTGGTTAATTTTGCTTCGGAAAAAGAGCTTGCTGATATTCTGTATCGCTATGGCGAAGAGCATGCTTCGCGACGTATTGCGCGGGAGTTGGTTGCTGCGCGCAAAAAAAAGCGTATTACATCGACCAAGGCGCTAGCGGATCTTATTGAAGGTATTATTCCTCGACGCAAGGGTGCTATACATCCGGCTACTAAATCTTTTCAGGCTCTTCGTATTGTGGTAAATCGAGAGCTTGAAAATATTGAGACGCTGTTGAAGGTTGCGCCACAACTGCTGCAATCAGGCGGTCGGCTTGCATGTATAAGTTTTCATTCGCTTGAGGATCGCATTGTTAAGCAATTTTTCAAGGAACATCCAGAGCATTTTGCTATCGTTACCAAAAAGGTGGTCATCGCTGATCAGGAAGAATTGACGCGGAATCCATCCTCTCGTTCGGCGAAACTACGTGTTGCAGAGCGGGTGTAACCGTGCAAAAGCAACTTGATATTGAATTTGATTCTCGTCTGTGGTATCGAATCGATTGGTTGAATTTTGTTGTGATTATCGTGCTTGCATGCGTAGGATTGGCCGCTGTTTTTAGCGCTACCTATCAATTAGAAGCTCCTGTTTCTCCGTTGTTTAAAAAACAAGTGGGTGGAGTTGTTGCAGGTCTATGTGTTTATAGCTTCTTCTTTTTTTTGAATCGTCGAGCGCTTGTCTGGTGGGGTAGTCTTTTGTATGTGCTTACCATTGGGTTGCTTGCTTTTACCCTTATACGGGGTTCGGTTGGCATGGGTGCACAACGCTGGATTAATGTTGGTATTTTTAAGTTTCAGCCATCTGAGCTTGCTAAGTTGTTTTTTCCGGCAATCTTTACGCGCTTGTTGGGACTTGAGGTCAGTCCACGACTTCGATTGCGTCGTCTTATGTTGCTGCTCTTTTTTCTTGGAAGCAGTGTAATTCTTATTCTTAAGCAGCCAGATTTGGGTACCGCTCTTATTATTTTTTTCTCCGGAATTGTACTTTTGTGGATGGCTGGACTGGGCAGAACGTTTTTTGTTGTTGGATTTTGTATTGCACTGCTTGGTATGCCGGTTGGTTGGCGTATGCTTAAGCCGTATCAAAAGCAGCGAGTTATCGTATTTTTGGGTGGTGGCAGTAAACAAAAAGAGCGGTATCAGGTTGAACAATCACGAATAGCGGTTGGTTCAGGGGGTTTCTGGGGTAAGGGCTACTTGCAGGGTTCGCAGAGCCGATTAAACTTTCTTCCTGAGAATCATACAGATTTTATCTTCGCGGTGATTTGTGAGGAGTGGGGTTTTTTTGGAGCGTTTTTTGTAGTATTTCTTTTCTTTTTATTGTTTACCTCGGCGCTTAACCGAATCGTTGCTCTAGCAAGTGTTTCGTACCAGCTTCTTGCGATTGGCCTTATTTTGCCTACTTTTTTTTCTGCATTTATTAATATGGCTATGGTTCTTGGGGTTTTACCTATTGTGGGTATTCCATTACCCTTTATTACCTATGGTTTAACACATCTGTTAATTGACTTTGCAAGTATGGGTTGGTACAACAACATTATCTCACGCGGCCCGTGGAAGACTTTGTAGAGGTGAGCTAGATGGAAATAAAACAAAATGCATTTTTCGCGCTCGCCACAACAGAAAGTACTGAGTTTGACTTTCAACCCAAGACCTTTGACGATTATTGTGGGCAGAGTGCCTTAAAAAAGAAGTTGCGTATTTATGCTGAAGCAGCACGCATGCGTAATGAGCCGCTTGATCATGTCCTCTTGTTTGGTCCCCCTGGATTGGGTAAAACTACGTTGGCAACTATTATGGCTCATATGATGGATGTTGCGATTAGAGTTTGCAGTGGGCCGACGCTTGAGCGGACGGGCGATTTGGTGGCGATTTTGTCTGGACTTGGAGAAAAGGATATTCTCTTTATTGATGAGATTCATCGTATTCCATCAGCCGTCGAAGAGGTTTTATACACAGCTATGGAGCAGTTTTATGTCGATGTAATCATTGGGCAGGGAACTGGTGCAAAGTCGATACGCATACCATTGCAGCCTTTTACGCTTATTGGTGCTACAACTAAGGCTGGTATGATCTCTGCTCCGCTGCGTAGTCGATTTGGAATAACTGAGCGTTTTGATTTTTATACGCCACAAGAGTTACAAGAGATCGTCTTGCAAAATGCACGATTTGTTGGTGTTACAATTTTTGCTGATGCTGCTTGGTCAATTGCAGCTGCAGCGCGTGGGACGCCGCGCGTCGCAAAAAAGTTGTTTCGACGCGTTCGCGATGTTGCGCAAGTGGAACATAATGACCAGATTGATCAAGAGGTTGTCGCTAAGGCGTTTTCTTTTTTGGGCGTTGATCAAGACGGATTAATGAGTTTGGATCACCGATTACTCGATATAATTGCAAACCATTTTGGCGGTGGCCCCGTCGGTGTTGAGACCTTGGCATCAATGCTTGGTGAGGATGTGCAAACGCTCGAAGATGTGTACGAGCCATTTTTATTGCGGCAGGGGTTGTTGGAAAAAACACCGCGCGGCAGGCAGATTCCACGCAGCGTGTTGGCAAAGCGACTGCAGGGGCAAAACAGTCTTTTTGAATAAGCGGCTTTCTTGGTTCGACAAGTATAGGTCATTACGATATTCTCTAGGATATATGGACAGTGAAGCTTAGACAAAATTTCTCATGGGGAACCTATGGCAGGGCATTCGAAGTGGAAAACGATTAAACACAAAAAGGCCGCTGCAGATGCGCAGCGTTCGAAGCTTTTTACTAAATTGATTAAAGAAATCACGGTTGCTGCTCGTAGTGGTGGTGGAGATCCTGTACACAACGCGGCACTTCGTTCTCTACTGGACAAAGCCAAAAAGCTTAATATGCCTCAAGATAACGCGACGCGTGCAATCAAAAAAGGCACAGGCGAGTTGCCTGGGGTGCACTACGAATCACATATGTATGAGGGGTATGGCCCATCTGGGATAGCGGTAATGGTTGAGGTTTTAACCGATAACAAAAACCGAGCCGTGGCCGATTTGCGTAGTCTTTTTACTCGCAAGGGCGGGTCTTTGGCTGAAAACGGTGCGGTTAGTTGGATGTTCGAGCGTTTAGGTTCTGTTACGGCACGTGGGCAGAACGATATTACCGAAGATCTTTTGGTTGAGACATTGCTTGAGTTTTCGATCAAGGATGTTTCGGTAGAAGAGGGTGTTTGGACTATTTTGTGTGACCCACAGCATCTAGAGTTGGTAAAAAAGGCTCTTGAAACGATTGGTATGAGTATTGAGGATTCAGAAGTTACCTTTTTGGCTCAAAACACCTCCGAGCTGGATGATAGTCAGGCTCAGATAGTATATGATTTCCTTGAAGCGCTTGAAGAGCTTGATGATGTACAAAATGTCTATGCGAATGTGGAGTGAGAATGGGGTTTTCTGCGTTTAGTATGACGAGCTATGCCTCGCATACCTTTGAGTTGCCTTGTAGAGAAGGGCTTGTTTCTGCGACTATCCATGTCAAAGTTTTGAATGGGCGTTTTTTTGAACCGACATTTCGACTTCCGCATGCGCTTGCTCATTTAGAGCCATCGTTGGTTAAGATGCTCCGTGAAGCGCTGGTCCGTGGAACCGTATATTGTACTATTCATATTGGTACGCTTTTTGCTTTGACAAGTCGTCCTATGGTCTCCTCAGTTGCTATAACAGGGTATAAAGAGGCGCTGGCGGAGATTAGAAAGCAGCTTGGTATTGAACAAGATTCGGTTGAGGCTACTGATATTGTTGGTCTTCCTCATGTGGTTGAGTTTGTTGAGGATCCGGTTGGGCATGAGATAAACGAGCGCATTTTGACAGATTTTGCTAAAGTTATTGAGGTGTTGCAAGCTGAACGTGTGCGTGAAGGTGCGGTACTTGCCGATGATATTGGCATTCGTCTCGCTCGGCTAGAAAGTGTTGCAGAGCAAATTGCTGAACGTTCTCGTGAGGTTTTTGCAGCTAAGCGCCAGCGTATTCTGGAGAACTTGCAACAGCTTATTGCGCAAACAGGATGCACCGAAGATCTCAAAGAAGTTCAATTGCAGCATGCATTTTCACAGATGGAAAAGCTTGATGTACACGAAGAGTTAGTACGTTTGCGTACGCATATCTCTAGTGCACGTTCTATTTTGGCCTCAGAGGGTGTTGAAAAGGGGAAGCGTTTAGATTTCACGACACAAGAGATGTTTCGTGAAACTAATACCATTGGCGCTAAATGTGGTGACGCAGAACTTGGCGGCCTGGTGATTGGTGCAAAAGTAGAATTAGAAAAAATACGAGAACAAGTACAAAATCTTGTCTAAATAAAATCTGGGTTATTAGGGTATGGCACAATATTTTACACATCTTCATTTGCATACAGAATATTCGCTCCTTGACGGTGCAATTACCCTCAACAACTTGATGGAATATTGTTCAGATTACAAGGTCCCATCTATAGCCATTTCGGATCATGGCAATATCTTTGGTGGTGTAAAATTTTTCAAACAGGCCAAGAAGGCCGGTGTTAAGCCGGTGCTTGGCATTGAGGCATATGTTACTCCCGATGTAGCGATTAAAGATAATAGTGAGCGATATTATCATTTGTTACTTTTAGTAAAAGATGCAACAGGGTATAAAAATCTCTGTCGATTGCTTAATTTTGCCTATTCCAAGGGATTTTATTTTAAACCGCGTATTGACTATTCTGCCTTACGTGAATGTTCGGAGGGGTTGATAGCTTCAACCGCATGTTTGGGGGGGCATTTGCCTCAGCTATTGCTGCAAAACCGCGAAGAAGAAGCGCGCGCGCATATCCAAATGATGCAGGGGTTGTTTGGGGAAGATAATTTTTTGTTTGAGATTCAACCTGAGTACCAAGAGGAACAGGTAATTGTAAACAAGCGTTTGATTGAACTTTCACCCGAGTTGGGTATTCCCATTATTGCGACCGCTGATTGTCACTATTACAAAGCAGAGCATAAATACGCCCATGAGGTGCTGCTTGCGACGCAGACAAAACATAAAATGACTGATTCGGATCGCATGTCATTTGGGGATTTGAAGGCTCATATGCACACGCCTGAGGAGATGTTGGCGCTTTTCCCTGGACAGCAAGACGCGGTATATCGAACAGGAGAGGTTGCTGATCGGTGTAATTTTGAGTTTCAGTTTGGGAAGCTGTTTTTTCCTGATTTTGGGGTTCCTGCTGAGCAGACGCCAGAATCATATTTTCGTCAGTTGTGTACCCAGGGGTTGCAACAGCTGTTTGATAATAAGCGTATTGTTACTGAAGATCCTCAAAAATATTGGGATCGCCTTGAGTTAGAGATGGCACTCATTACCAAGATGGGATTTGTTACGTATTTTTTGGTGGTTAGTGATTTTATTATGTGGGCTAAGCGTAATGGTGTCCCGGTGGGAACTGGGCGGGGCTCCGCAGCGGGTGCGCTGGTTGCTTGGGCGATGGGAATCACTGATATTGACCCACTGCGTTACAATTTGCTTTTTGAGCGTTTTTTAAATCCAGAGCGCGTCTCTATGCCTGATATTGATATTGATTTTTGTATCTATGGGCGTGAACGAGTCATCGAATATGTAAAAGAACGGTATGGACACGATAAGGTGTGTCAGATTATTACCTTTGGTACGATGATGGCAAAGGGGGTAATCAAGGATGTTTCGCGTGCTCTTTCTATTCCGTTTGAAGAAGCTAATGCACTTACTGATCTTGTGCCCGATCAACTTAAAATTACTCTTGCAGAGGCCATGGAGCAGGAACCGCGGTTAAAAGCGCTTGCTGAATCAAATCCTACAGTATCCCAAATGTTTGACGTTGCGTTTGTATTGGAAGGGCTAACGCGTCATGCATCTAAGCATGCAGCGGGTATTGTGATTACGCCTGAACCAATTTCAGAGATGCTTCCTGTGTACGTTCCACCAAAGACTAACGATCTTGTGACGCAATATGCGATGACGGAGTTGGAGAGTCTTGGCTTTTTGAAGATGGATTTTTTGGGTCTCAAAAATCTTACATTGATAAAGCGTGTTGTTGATCTGGTTAAAAAGAATCACGATGTGGTAATTGATCCTGCGTATTTGCCGTTGGATGATCCGCAGACATTTGAACTTTTTGCTCGTGGCGATACGACTGGCGTCTTTCAGTTTGAAGGTAACGGGATTCGTGAAATGCTTCGTCGTCTCAAGCCAGAAGGTATCGAAGATATTATTGCTGCAAACGCACTGTATCGACCGGGGCCACTTGGTTCAGGGATGGTTGACGATTTTATTGAGCGGCGGCATGGGAAGCAAAAAATTACATATCTATTTCCTGATCTTGAGCCGATATTGCGTGAGACCTATGGCGTTATTGTTTATCAAGAGCAGGTCATGCGTATCGCATCAGCCATTGGAAAATATTCATTGGGAGAGGCCGATATTTTGCGGCGAGCAATGGGTAAGAAAAAGGTTGAAGTTATGCAGGAGCAGCGAGCTCTTTTTGTTTCGCGCGCGACTGATGCAGGCTTTGATACGAATAAAGCTGGTGAGCTTTTTGATTTGATGGCATATTTTGCCGGGTATGGCTTTAATAAGTCTCATTCGGCAGCATATGGTGTTATTGCGTACCAGACGGCATATCTTAAGGCGCATTATCCTGTTGAGTTTATGGCGTGTCTAATATCTCTGGAAGCAGGCGATCCAGAGAAGATGGCGGAGTATGTTCAAGAGGCCCGTGATCGTGGAATTGCTGTGTTGGCGCCAGATGTTAATTTATCTGAACATGATTTTACCGGGGCAGGAAATGAGATACGCTTTGGTCTGGTGGGAGTTAAAAATGTTGGTGAGACGGGTATAGCATCTTGCTTAGAAGAACGGACAAAGGCGGGTCCATTTAAGGATTTGCTGGATTTTTGTGTTCGTGTGGATTTGCGTGTTTGTAATAAGCGTTTTATCGAAAGTCTTATAGCTGCCGGTGCATTTGATAGCCTTCCTGGTAATCGTGCGCAGAAAATAAATGATTTGCAGCGGGTTATTGATTGTGCCTTGGAGAAAAAAGAAGCGTTGGCAACGGGTCAGATTGGTTTGTTTGGTGCCATTGGTGGTGCTTCTACGCCAGTTGAGCAGGCCTTTGCTTTTGATTTGTGTGATGATTGGCCAGTGGCAAAAAAACTAGAGCAGGAGAAAGAGCTCCTTGGAATCTATTTGAGTGCGCGCCCTCTGGATCAGTATCGCCAGCAAATTCTTTGGTTAGGTGTTCAGCCGTTTGCTACGTCGGCAGAGACTTCAGGTACGAAGTTTTTGGGGTGCGGGCAGGTAAAGAGCGTTCGCGAGATTATGACCAAAAAAGGTGATCGTATGGCGTTTGTTCAGCTTGAGGACTTGAGTGGTTCGGCAGAGCTGGTTGTTTTTCCAAAAGTGTTTTCACAAGTGCGCGATACTCTTGTTAGTGGCGCGATTTTGCTTGTGGGTGGTGAGCTTGATACTGCTGCGCGAAGCTGTAAAATTAAGGCGACGTGGATTTTTCCTATTGATGAATTGTTTGCAAATCGTACTGATCTTATCGAGCAGGTTATGGTTTTTTTGCCAAGCGCGTCCTTGACAAAGGAATCATTGGCTTCTTTGCCAGAACGTTTGCTACCGGGGCGGGCGCGCCTTGAATTTGTGTTCTGGGACAATGGTACGCAGTTGCGATTAGCTGCACGTCAAAAGGTTTTGTGTGATCTTTCTGCTATTTCCGCATTACAGAGTATTGCTGAAGATATGCGCATAACCCTAGCCCTCTAAGAAGGGTTGTATTGACGAGCGTATGTCTATGATTTTCTAAACCAGCCTTTAACTGTGTTCCATAGAGAAGAAGGTTGTTCGGGCTTTTTTCTGATATTTTTGAGTTGATTTTCTAATAAATTCATACGCGTATTGGCGGAATCTTTTTCAGTACGGTTTTGCTGCTCCTGTGCAAGTAGTTTGTCGATTTCTGATTGACGTGATCTCTTAATATAGGAGTGAACCAGATATGTTGTGGCAACGGTTCCAATTATAGCAAGTGTTCCGCGATAGTTATATGCCAGATCACCTGTCTTTTGCAGGGTACTCTTGTCTTTTTGTCCCTGAATAGATTGTTGTTTAACTTGGTTTAATTGTTCTTCTAGTGTATTGTTTTTATTTCTTTCTTGGAGTAATTGATTATTTAGCTGAGTAATTTGTTTTTTTAGTTTTTGTATTTTTTCTGTTTTTTTTACGTCATGTTGTAGGTCTTGTTTTTCAAGTAAAAGCAGGTTTTCTATTTCTTGCTTTTCTTGTTCGTCGTCTGCTACTAGTTTTCGTAATTGTTCGGTAATTTTCTTGTCGAGCTCTTTTAGATCTTTAGGACTAAGGTTGCTTCGGTTAATGGTAAACTTAGAGGGAGCCTTTGTTGCACTTCCTTGAGCTTGAGCGGTTATTATTGCTAAAAAAATTAAAACTTTTTTCATAACATTGCTCTCTTTCGTTTGTTTATTTTTTCTTTAATAATACATTAAAAATTCAACTAGTCAACCAATCTCTATAAAGAAGAATAGTGAGAAGGATTGAGTCTTGACGCAAGTACGCACAATTTGCTTTTTTAATTAAAAATAGGATTTTGTTAGTGTGGTGGGGGGTAGTATGAGATGTGTCTATAGTATTTTGTTTTTATTGGTGTTTGATAGCTGTGTAGCGTGTGCAACGTGCGAAAAGCTTTTTGTTATGGGGAAGGATAAGAAAACTGTTTCATTTTCAAGACAGCTTCTACAAGATTCTGCTTTTATGACTGCCGCATTAGCTCGGGAGCAGCAAAAATCTAGTGCCGTATCTACAAGTACGCTAACTTCAATCAACGGTGATTTACCTTTGGGGGGCAGGCTGGATTCTGCTATGCCGGTAGTGCAGAATGTTTTGCTTGAGCAGTCTCTTTTGACAAAGCATTGTTCTTCGCAAGATCTTCGAAGGTATAAAAGTCTTCTATTATTGGCTTTAAGCGGCATGAAAGAGGAGGTACGAAAACAGCTCAGGCGTATGCCCTCAGACAAGGCCTTTTTGATGGCTTGGATGGCTGACTATATTTGTTCCCCTAAGATGAAAAAGCTGTGTTCCTCTTCTCTGCCATATCATTTGGTTGCTTCATGGAAGAACTTTGGGATGCTCAGTTCTACCCATGAGTTTTTGAATAATGTGCTCCACTGGTCGAGTAACGACGTTTTGTGGCGTATGAGTAAACATCTTGTTCCCACAACCTATGATGTTGTGCTGCTTCCGCTGGATTGTGACGCAAGCCAATCGGTTGTGGCAGTTTCGTCGAAAACATTTTTGTTACAAACGGCTGAGGCGGTTTATATCTGTTCGCAGCGCTTTGGTGTATGGACTAAGGAGTTGCTCTATCATGCAGACAAAAATAGTCAAATTTTACATACACTCAATCTTGGGTCCGCGCGGGTGGCAATTATAAGTTATAATTCAGATACAAAGCAGTCCAAGTTTGTGGTATTCACCCATGTTGGGCGGTTTCATACAAAAGTTCATAAATTGGCAAAATTTATAGTTTCGGGAAAAGTGTCTCATGCTATTTACCTTGCGAATGATACGTTTGTTTGGAGCGTTCAGGAAAAAGTTTTTCGGGCACAATGGTACAAAGACGTTAAAAATTGGCTTGCGGAGCCATGTATGGTCCTGACGCGACCAGTTAAGGGATTAGTACAACTAGATGACAAAACTTTTGGTGTTTTTTCTACAACAGAGGTGCAAATCTTTGCGTATCAACCATTGATCAATCAATGGCGTTGTCAATATAACCGGCTTTTTGTTGGCGGTGTAGTGTATGGCATGGCGTCTATTTTAAATAATCGATTTGTGATTTGTGTCAATAGACTTCTTATCTTTGTGCCCAAGAAACATCATGGCCTTTTACGCGAAGAGGCTTGTTTAGGGTTACCTGCCCTTGGTCCCATAAAGTTGCGGCTGATGCATGATTCAGCACTGATTTTAGAAGGGAAAGAGAAAACTTCGGTCGTCTTATTCGATGCTGCTCTATGTGCTTTTATTCGCAGTTTTTCGACACAGCCTCACGGTTCAGCAATGCCTTTTTCACCTACTCAAATATTGTTAGGTGTAGAAAAAAAAGTACTCGTGACCGAACCTTTCGCAGGAACAATATATGCAGAATTTTGCGGTGAGTTAGAATCTGATTTTAAGGGTGCAACGCTCCTTGATGATTCAAACGCAATTGTTTGGAGTCATGAGGGAAAGTTTTATCAGGTGTTGCCGTTTCGGGTTACAGATACGCGTGTGTTGCTGGCGGCAGCTTGTATGAAGGCCCATCGAGAGTTAAAGGGTAGTGCATTGCCTTTTTCATCAAAGGGTTGGATAGCTCAAGCGTGTTCGCTTGGTGCGGATGGGAAATGGTTGAAGCAGGCCATTGCTGTTGGGTATGGGGCTGAGATTCCTGAAAAGGAGCAGTGCAGTATTATGTAATGGCTTGGAGTTTTTTGAAAAAGTGTGATACCATACCAATACTGTTATTGTGCCCGTAGCTCAGCTGGATAGAGCGACGGATTCCGGATCCGTAGGTCGCAGGTTCGACTCCTGTCGGGCACACCATTGCCTGTCGTGTAGCGCCTGTAGCTCAGTAGGATAGAGCGACAGATTCCTAATCTGTAGGCCGCAGGTTCGACTCCTGCCAGGCGCACCATATCTGTTTTCTTCATCATCATCATCTTCTTCTTCTTGACTGAGTTGTGCTAGCTTCTTTGTGCAGACTATTTTTGATTAGTACAAGGGGCAGTGATGAGACAATATCTAGTAGCGGCTATGGCGGCTTTCTTTTTTTGGGGCTCTATAGCGCATGCGGTTTCAGATTACAGGTCTTCGATTTTGTATGATAGTGTTAATTGGAGCTCTTTGAGTGGCCCGATGGGCTACACTGCTTTATTGCAAACAGATGAAATGCCAGGGGGCAGTTTTTCATTTTTACCATTTTGTTCACGAACAACTCCTCGTGGAAATCATTTGATAGCGCAGAGATTTGGCTATCAAGGAAAAGGGAATTGTGATAATCCTATCTGTTTTTCTAACAAGGTTGATAACGAAATTAGTGGCTTGGCCGGAAATTTTGGTCTGTTAGAAGTTGGCGCGGATGTACAGGCGATTCATTTTAATGTTGCAACGACTGGTTCTGATCCATTTCGAAGCCGTGTATTTTTTAGGCCATCTTCGACAACATTAGGTTTGGCATGTAGTGCGCATGTTCCGTTACGGTGTTGGGAGAATGGCAGGCTTTGGCTTGACCTTAGAGCGCCTTTGATGGTACGAAATAATCGTTTAGAGCTACACGAATCTCTAGCTAATGAAGCTTTATTGCCAAGTACGAGTACTATTGGTTTGGACAGCATGCCGTTTGTAGGATCAATTCGTTCTGCGGTTGTTCAGCCTAACTGGCGATTTGGCAAAATGGATACGGTTGACTATCGCCCTGATAAAATGTGCAAAATAGGTGTTGGAGATATTGAATGCACGTTGGGGTATTCGGCTACCTGCTTTCATTCACTGCAATTTGATTGTTTTGGCGGTTTAGTTTTTTCGGGGGATTCTGGTCAGTCTGCTGAATGGGTGTATGAGCCCGTATTGGGAAATGGGGGATATCCAGGTTTTTTTGCGGGTTTTGGTGGCTCTGGGAATGTTTTTGAGGGAAAAAATGTTGCATTGAGTGTGCATGTAAGTGCTGATGTTCGATATCTCTTTGGACGTAAACAGATGAGAAGCTTTGACGTAGCAGGAAAGTCCTGGAGTCGATATATTACCCTCTTTCCATCGTATCTTGAAGCAGAGCGTTCTGCCGAATTGAATCCAAGTACGATAGGAAGTTCGGGTATTAACCATTTGACGCAGCAAGTTACAGTTCATCCTGGTTTTTGTGAACAGGGGGTTGTTGCCGGGCACATAGATTTGGGAAAATGTACTATTGCTGTTGGTTGCATGGGGCGAGCAAGTTCCTGCGAAGTTATTACTGGCTTGTGCGCACCTGGCGGCGCGATAAAGAGCGATAGTGACCGCGAAGACCAGAATATAAGTCGAACACGTACGATGCGGGACCCCGTTTGGGCTGGAGATTTGCCGCGAAAGTTTTGGGATCGCGCCGTGTTAGGGGTTTCTGATATTGAGGTAAAAAGTGGTGCGCGGGAAGCGGATGTTAGTGGTGGATTATTCGTGTCTTGTCAGTACATATCTCATGAAAAAAAACACCCGCTTGCATTGTCTTTAGGTGCTATGTGTGATGGTTTGTTGGGAAGTTCTACGATTGCGCCAAAATGGGGTATATTTGGGTCTCTTAGCTTAGGATTGTAGTATGAAAATACGATTTTTGTTGGTCGTAGTGATAGGTCTTTTTTTGTATGTGCCTTCATCTGGTGTAAATGAACGCCTTTTTCCAACTCCTGATAGGGGTATGAATCTTTCTACTGCAGGAGTTGTTCTACGGCGCGCTATAGCAAGCAAAGATATTGCAGGTGCTCGTCAGGCTCTGGCGACGCTACGATATTTGCTTGGCGTAAGCTGGGAGGAGCTATTGCGGCGTTTTGCTGATGGTGAGCTTGATCCTGCTATGAAAATTACCAAGGATGATCTACCTGGTTCAGAAAAAAAGCAGCTTTTTTCAAATATTACTAATGTTGCGGCTCAGGATGTTGCAGGATCGTTAGCTGAGGCGGCAGCACTTAAAGCCCAAATACAACAACTTGAGCGGCGGGCGCTTCAGGCTGAGGGTGAGGCTGCTCGGTTGCAGAGGGTAGTGCTTCGCCTGGAGACCGATATCCAACAACAAGTTCAGGAAAATGAGCAGATTACCCAAAAATTGGCAGGTTTGCGGAATGATCTCAACTTGCGTGAATTAAAAATTCAAATATTGGAGCAGGAAAAAGGAACTGAGGAGCAGCAGCGATCGGAGGCCGAGGGTAAGTTTGCGACAATACAAAAATTGTTATCTCAAAATAATTTAGCGAAAGCTCAACTTGATAGCGAGTTAGCGGAATTGCGTCAGACTATGAATGATTTAATTGTTCAAAAAAATGGTTTGGAATTGAGTTTGAGGTTGGCACAAAGGCGAGAGTTGGTTGATCAAGCCGAGGTTGCACAGCTAACCAAGGCTAAAGAAAAGTTGGCAGGTGAGTTGAAGGAGCAAGCAGCGGCAGCGGCTTTATTAGAAAAAAATATGCAAGAACTACAAGAGCAGATTGCCAATGAGCAAAATACCCTAGCACTTTTGAATCAAGCAAATTTAAATTTGCTTGATTCAAACGAACGTTTGGAGTTGGAGAAGCGCAAGTTAGAAGACTTACTTGTGCAACGAGATACAAAGTGGCGGGAATTGCAAAAAGAGCTTGCGGATAAAATACAGGAACTTGAAGATAGTTTAGCAGAAAAGGTGACAAGCCTTGAAGGTGAAGCAGTACAGCGTTTTGCACAATGGAGGGCTGCTAAAAGGTTAGAAAATATGCTTGCTATAGAGCAGCGCAAGATAAAAAAACAGGAAGAAGAGCTTGCGCAAGAAAAGTTGGATAAAACAGGTAAAGAAGAACAGATAACTAAGCTTGAAAACGCATTAGAAGAGCGGAAAAAAGAGTTAGAAAAAAAAGGAAAACAGCTAGAAATCCTAGTAAATAAATGGGTGGAAGAAAAAGATGCTCGTGAAAAATTTGAGCTTAGCAATAAAGAGCTTCTGAAAAAATTGCAAGAACTAGAAAGGCTTCATGAAGATTTAAAGCGTGATAAGGCGAGGACGGAGGAGCTCCTTAAAAAACAACTTGATGAACAGGGTAAGAGCTTGAATGAGCGGCTTCAAGAGCGAGGAAAGCTTCTAAAACAAGTTAAAGATCTAGAGGCGGTGCTTACTGATCGCACAAAGAAGCTACAGGAAAGAATTAAAGAATTAGCTGGTGATGGTACATGGTTAAAAAAAGCATACGAAAAGCTTGCGCAGGAAAAAGATGATGCAGCGATTGTCTATGAAGAAGAATTGAAGAAACGAGCTAGCGAGCTGGAGACACTACAACGTGAGTTTGTTGGTGCAGAGAAAGAAATAAGCGGTTTGAAAGAAAAAAGTGAAAAGCTTGAGCTAGAAAATGAGGTTTTGAAGGAGGAGCTTGCGCAGGCCAAAAAACAAGTGGAAGAGCTCACTCAAAAGTTGCAACGCATGCAAAATGATCAACTTCAGCAGCAGCAACAGTTTGATACTTGGAAGAGTGAGCAGCAGAATAAAGAAAAAGGTTTGCGTGATACGATTGCTCAAATGCAAAAAGAATCTCAACTTGCGGCTTCACAGTTGCGTGATAAAGAGAATACCATTAAACAAATTAAAGCTAATCTTGCGAATGAACGGGAGGCTCTGAAGAAACGGCAGGTTGAACTCAAAAAGCTGGAGCTGCAGTTGCAGAGAAATGCAGAAAAAACGGACAAAGAGATAGAAGAGCAGGCGAAAACGATCAAAAAACTGCAGCAGTCGCTAATGGCTAAGCAGAACGCGATTGATCTATTGGAAGAGGGTATCAACGTGGGTGCTGAAAACATTAAAGCGCTTGAAGAAACAAAGCTATCGCTCGAAGAACAGGTCACAAAATTAGCAGAAGACAACAAAGAATTTAAAGAAAAGCTGGCTGAACTGGAGGAGCAAAAGAGCAATGTGCAGAAAGAGCTCGGCGAGCTAGAAAGCGCTATTCCTCAGATAGCTGCGGCCAATAAGGCCGAGATTGAAAATTATTTGGAAGGGTTAAGAAAGCAGTATGAAGCTGTTCAGACGTTGCGGCGTGAGGTTGGAGAAAAGGGGGGGCAGCTTGAAGCACAAAATAAAAAGATCACTGGGCTGGAAACAAAGTTGACGGAACAACAAAAAGAACAAATCGAAAAAGATCGGGTCGCAGAAGAGAAATTGAAAAACCTTTCTGAAGAACTTCTTGAAATACAGCAGAATTTGGATGCTGCAAAAGCAAAGGCCCTTGAGCAACAAGGTGCATTGGCGGCGAAAGATAAAGAGATTGAAATTCTTAGCAAGTTGCAGGAGAATTTAGATGTGGTGCGTGCAAACACGGTAATACGTGTAGCTGATGAGGCGATAGCTGCCAAGATCGAGAATTTAACGAAAGAGTTTCAAAGTCTTCTTGATTTTGTACAGACTATTTTGACTGAAGAGCAGAAAATGAAGGTGTCGGGCACCGGCGAAAAAACCGTGGCGCTCTCATTGAAAGAGAGACTCGGTAACTTTGATACAAAATTGACAGGGCTGCAGGCCGAAAGCGGGGCATTTATAGCTAAAGATACATGGAAGGATATTGCTGATCCTCAATCGGCGGCTCTGATGCAAGCATTCTGGGATTGGCGAAACAATGCAAAAGTATTTTCCAGTTTTGTGTGGGGAGTTGGTTTGCTTAGCTAATGGATTTGTGTGGAGGGGGGCATTTCCCCCCTCATTTACATAAAAACTAGTAGAAAGCCCAGATTGCTTATGTTAGAGTAAATATCGTATAAAAGCAGAAGAAATTACAATGTGTACGCAGAGTTGGTCGAGGGGTTGTTGGTGTCAACAGAAGAACTGTGGCAAGATTTTCTTAAAGTTGCGCAAGAAGAGCTGGGCAGCCGGGTTGTTGATACTTGGTTTAAGGCATTGCACGTAGCTTCATGGAATAGCCGTGAAAAACTTCTTATTTTGCGTGCTCCTAATGTGTTTGTAAAAAAATGGGTTAGTAGTCATTACCACGATTTTTTGCAGGCACAATTTGCTCGGCTCTTTGGTGAGGAGGCTGTTTCAGTTTGTCTCGAGGATAGCCTTGTGCCAGCAGTTCAAGCGGTTACTGTTCGGCAAGCAAGTCCTGAGAAGGAGCAACTTGTTATGCAGCCTGCGCGTGCATTAGCAGAAGCAGTGTATCCGAGTGTACTTGCACAGAAGAAGCGTTTGGCCGTCAAAAAAAGCAAAGATACTCCACAAACAGGGGAGATAAAGCCAGAACTTTTTCGCGATGAACTGGTAGATCGCTTTCGTTTTGATACCTTTGTTGATGGGCCAAGCAATACATTGGCTTTTTCTGCTGCGCAAGCAGTCGCTGAAAATGTCGGCACGTTATACAATCCACTTTTTATTTATGGTGGATCAGGCCTTGGTAAAACACATCTTTTGCATGCTATTGGTAATCAACTGCGCGCGGCAGGCTCTCGCGTTCGTATTGTCTATCAGTCGGCTGATCGTTTTGTGAATGAATTTGTTGCCGCCATAAGAAAGAATAAGGTGGCGGAATTTGAACAAGGATACCGCCTTATTGATGTTTTGCTCATGGACGATGTCCAGTTTATCTCTAAGAAAGAACAGACGCAGGAGGCGTTTTTTCGTGTTTTTAACCTGTTGCATCAGGCAGGCAAGCAGATTGTTTTTACGGCAGATTCTCTCCCTTGTGATATTGTGGGTTTGGCGGAGCGTGTTCGTTCGCGGCTTGAAGGTGGATTAATTGCGGATATTCAGGTTCCAAGTCTTGAAACTAAGATTGCGATTCTACAGAAAAAAGCTGAATTACAGAATTATGTACTGGAAGACGATGTTGCCTATTTTATTGCATCAGCGCCATGTTCGAGTGTGCGAGAGTTAGAGGGGTTGCTTATTCGTGTTGTGGCGTTTGCTGCGCTTATGAAGCAGCCATTGACGGTAGGATTGGCAGGAAAGGCCCTTTCTCAGATCAAGGACACTCGTAAGGAGTGTGTTACCGGGTTGCCGGGTATTGCTCGTTTTGTGGCGAAGTATTTTAATTATACGGTGCGTGATCTTCGTTCGGCACGGCGGAATAAAGATCTTGTGATAGCGCGTCATGCGGCTATGTATCTTATGAAACAGCGCACGGCGTTTTCTTTGCGAGATATTGGGCTTTTCTTTGAGCGCAAGGACCACACAACGGTGATCCATGCTATCCACAATATCGAAGATCGCATGAAAAAGGACTCTGCATTTGCGGATCAAATGAGACAGGTCGAAGAAGGTTTTGTCTCGTACGATCTTCGCTCCGGTGAGCAGGCAAGTATAGCGGCAGCGTCTTTTGTTTCTATGTCAGCGGATGCGTAAAATTTGCGGTGTTTTTTGACGTGTGCGTGTGCGTCGTTCGGCCTTGTTTTGAAACAAGGTTCGCGTGATAAATCTATTGCCTAGACCAAATACTAGGTGTCCATAGTTGGTAAAGATGTCTGATTCGTCTAATCCCATGATCGAGGCAAAGTGCTCGGTGTCAATGATGGCGATCTTTCCGGCTTCATCAAAAAAAAAGTTACAAATATGGGGGTCAATTTTATTTTTGAAAAGCGTTTGAAGTTGGATAGCGCAAGAACGGTCTTCGGATGACTTGAGTGAAAAGGTTTTTTTGCATGGGATGTAGTCGCTAATGATAGCATAAGTTGCCGGTACGGTTATTGTATACAGAGTCTGAGGATCGTCCCCAAAGTTTTTTCCTTGGATGGTAAAATATCTTGTGTCATCGGCCAGCCAATACCATTTGCGGGGTAGATGGATTCTTTTTTTCCATTCTGGGTTTTCATTGAGAATTTTTTGGATTGAATAGAGGTTTGGAATACGGGTAAATCCGGCCAAAAAGCGATTTATGCCTCCGCCCATTGAAAATAAAAAGGATGGGACTATGCCGCGAGAAAATGGACGTACAAATGATTGCGGTGTTTCTCGGAATAGTTTGATAACGAGTGGATAGTCTTTGCATTTTACAATGAGATTGCCGTACCCTTCTTGGTAGTTGAAGTCAGCATCTTTTAATATGGTGAAGTGGGTTAAGCTGTGTATTTGTTTTCTTTTTTCTTCTAATTCGTTTATAAGGGATTTGCAAAGTGTATCTAATTGTTTTTTAGATATCGTTGTGTTGTTACTTATGAGTATATTTTGGGGTAGTGCGTAGGTCTTTAACTCTTCTGGGGAATAGCGTTCAAATATTGCCCATTTCTCTAGTCGTGAATGCCGCAGGGTGAACTTTTTTTCTGGGCTGGCCGTCCAAAAGGTTGTAATTGAGGGGAGGTCTGCTTGAGGTTGCCAAATATTTCGCGTATAAAGGTTACCATTGATTAGGAGGACAAAGCCGAAAAAAACTTTAAACATAGTAGCGTTCCTTTGTTCTTACTGAGAGAAAAGGGTATCATTTTGCCGCTGTGCAAAGTTAAGCATAGACTTGATTGCTTTTTGATTACTACCTTTGCTAGGATGGTTTTCGTATTTACGCGCAGAAAGTGGTAGCCTAAGTAATGAGGTGTATGATGAACGTATATGACCTTTCAAAGCGGCAGATTGCAGTCGTGCAACGACTTACGAGAATTCCTCGTCAGCTGCTTGATTCGTATACATACCAGAACCCTGCAGAATTGGTGTTAGGAGAGCTGTGCCATCAGGAGTGCTTTAATGTGCCCCGTGCGGCTTTTTTTGTTGATAATCCTGACTTTGATTGTGCGCGGGGAGTTGCTGGTTATGATGCTCAAGATCATGCTGATAGTAAGGAGACGTGTTGGATAGAGCGGGATGCTTTTGGGTTTCGTATGCAATGTTCTTCATTCAATAGACTCGTGCGGTCATTGCTTCCACAAAGTATTAGTCGACAGTCGCAGCGTGAGTATGCTTTGGCGCAACTTGCAGAGCAGCTCTGTTTAAAAGTTCCTGCTGTGACATTTTTTGAAATGCCCCATGAAAACAAAGGATTGATTGTTTTTGAGCGCCCTGAGGGAGATATTTCAGAGTTGGAACAACTCTGGGAAGATGCGTGTTCTTTGTTGGCTTTTTGTCCTTTGGCTTAGCGTGAGAGCTTTTTTTAAAAAACCGAAAGACCGGGGAGCTGCATGCCGGCGATATACGCAAGTGTTGCGCCTCCCCCAGACGAACAAAACGAAAAATATTCAGAAAGTTTAAACCGTTCTGCAAGTGCAACGGTATCGCCACCGCCTACGACAGTATACGCCGCACTCATTCCTATTGCCGTCAATAGTCGTTCACTGAATTCTAGTGTTCCATGTATGCGTGGTTCGCCCATAATTCCATTGAAAAAGATACCACTGGATCGATTAATAATATTTTGAAAGAGCTCTAGAGAGTCCGGGCCAATGCTAATGCTAACATCATCAGGTTGCAGATCTTCAACGCGCCGTATCTGCTTTTTTCCTTGCCAGGACCCTTCACCGACAAGAAGATCAATAGGCAGGTGCAGTGCCACATTATGTTTTTTGGATAGCGTTTTTATGCTGTTGCAGAGGTCGAAAAGGTCGTTGTGGATTGGAGATTTGCCTCCCTGCGCACCATTAGCAGCTAAAAACGTATGAGCTATTCCTGGAAGGATGACAAGGTGATCGAGAAACCCCTGCTCGATTAATGGCGGAAGATAGCGTAATTTATCCATGGTTTTGCCCCCACCCAAAAACAAGGTAAATGGTCTTTTACGGCCATTGCTTAATGGGGAGAGCTTTTCCAGCTCTTGCTGAACAAGAAAGCCGATGCTTCGTCGTTCGGATGGAAAACATTTGGCTAGCGCAACAATAGATGCGTCGTTGCGATGCATTGTTCCCCATGCGTCGTTAACAAAGTAATCGTGGCCATGGGCTAGTGTTTGTGCAAATTTTGTGTCCCCTTTTTTTTCGCGTGGATCAAAGCGTACGTTTTCTAAGACCAGGACAGGGAGCTGGCGTTCATTGAACCAAAAAGAGATAGGTCGTGTTGATACATTCGGATCATGTCCGCGTGGATTGCCAATGTGGGTAATAAGGGTGACAAAGGCATTGCGTTGACAGAGGTAGCGAATAGTTGGTTCGACTGCCCGCAATCTAAAGTCGTTAATAATGGTGTCGTTATTTAGTGGTACGTTTCCATCAATGCGGACGAGAACATGTTGTTTTTCAAGTGGCCATTGGGTAAACGCGGTAGAAATCATTACAAGCCCTTTTTCAGGAAATATCTGATCTTTGTATGAGAAAGTGTGCGTGCAGTGCACCAAACTACTAGTCCACCGAGTATAGTTGAAGTGATTATGATAATCAAGCTCGTAACTGGAGATACGGTAAGGTAAATGTGCGTGTGATAATAGTTTGATGGGAGCGGCAAAAGTTTTAATTTGTTGCTTATCATGGTAATAATAACGGCGCTGCATAATCCGATAAGCTGAGCCACTCCAATTAAAAGGAACCCAAAAAAATGAAGGGCTTGTCTGAGGGAGGTAAGGGGGACGCCGGTTACCAGGAGTATGCTAATAGTAGACCGCTTGTATTCAATTAGTAGGACAAGCAAACTGGGGAGCGAGAGCAAGATAATGGCGATGACAATGATAAGAACAATCCAAAAAATCATAGTTTCAAGGCGTAATGCTGCTTGAAGTGTTGGATAGAGATCGAGCCACGCATGCACCCGGTACCCAATTTTTTTTTCTAATTTTGTTATCGCATCGCCTATGTTTTTTGGCGATTTTAATTTGATATCTAGCCGGTTTGGTTGAGCAATCCTGGTTATTTTTTCAAAGGTAGATTGGTTTGAAAGAAGCAATCCTGAGTCTATTTCCTCGATATTGCTGGCAATGATCTTTTCGACTTGTACGGTAACCTCATCCCAGTCTATGGAATCAGGGTCACTAAAAAGTTCGGCCGTGCAGAGAAGGATTGTGTCACCCTGATATAAGCCTAGTTCATCTGCTAGCGTTGCACCAATGATAACTTGGTTGTCCAATAGGGGGACAAAATCTTCGCGCGCGCAGGTTTCAGGAAGATTGTATGGTGTGTTATGTTTTGATAAAAGTCGAGTGCTAAGCTGTGTTGAGCCAAATTTTTGTTTATCAGGATTGGCGACAATCACCGGTGCTTCTGAGGAAAAAGCAAAGGAGCCTATTAATCCAGGGGCTGTTTTTTTCAGAGCTGTTGTAATCTCTGTGACATTGGCATTCTGTGGAAGCATTACAAATAGATCGCCCTGAATATTTTGGAACGTTGTCTTGGTTTCGTTGTGAAATGCGTCTAAAAGTGCTCCTGTTAGGCTAAGTGCAGCTATAGCAAAGGCAAGCGTTAAGCATACAAGAATGGTTAGGCTGTTCCAGCTTCGAGTTTTTGAAAAGGGGAAAAAGAGTTTTTTTGCTAGCAGAAGCGATAGCATCAGTATACAATCCTTATACGGTAAAAAAGGGAGAAGTTGCTTTTTAGTATAAAGTAAGGGGGCTTGGTTATGAAGAGGTTAATAGCAGGCTTTTTGGTTTTTTCACTTATTGTTCTCTGTGGTTGTGAGTCTTATGTATGTTCTCTTAAGCGGACATTTCGTCAAGCTGCTGTAATCAATGAAGAAGATTTAGTGCAGGCTCGTTCATATATTCGGCATACGCCAGTATACGATTATCTAAATACAATCGATGGATTCTATTTCTTGTGGGATACTCCGACAGTACAAGCGACGGCCCAGGCCCTTGCAGATGCTGAGCATAATTGTGCGACTGTACGTGTGAGGGTGCCAGAACAACGGTTTATTGTTCTAATGGATGGAGAGAAAGATGATTGGAGTTTTGTATTGCATATGGGTGATGCGGTCTATCAGCCGACAATATGTCGTTATTTAGAACTTTCTCCTGCGTACAAGACTATATTTGGGCGTTGTATTATGCGGCATAAAAAAAATGTATATGAGCTGATATTTGCAGCTGAGTCTCACGATGGTCCGGTGAAGCTTGATGCTACTAATACCGCCTATCGCGTTACAACCACTTGGCAGGAGGTGTGTGACGATGTTGAATGAGTTTGCTATAGGCGCAGATCATCGTGGATATAACTATAAAGAGGTTTTGCGTGGTTTGCCCTATTCTTTTTTAGATTGTGGAGCGTCAACTCAAGAGCGTTCGGATTATCCTGTGTACGCACATGCTGTTTGTAGGGCAATCTTAGAAGGGCAGGTAGATAAGGGCGTGCTGCTCTGCGGAAGTGGCGCTGGTATGGCCATGGCCGCAAATCGATTTTCTGGTATTTATGCTGCTGTTGCGTGGAATGCAGAGGTCGCGCGGTTGATACGCGAAGATGACTGGTGCAATGTTTTGGTGATACCCGCAGATTTTGTTGAATTGCATGATTTGATAACTCTATTCCATGCGTGGCGTGAGGCAGTACCCAAAGCAGGGCGCTACCGTGAACGTGTAGAAATGTTTGATTTCTATAAGTAACGCACGAAGGGCCCCAGTTATCAACTGGGGCCCTTCGGTTAGCAAAATGTTGTTTGTTGTTTATTCTTCGGTGATGAGATAGTCCCATGCATTTTTTGCGTCACGTCCAACGTTGCTGGTAATGTAGCCGATAAGGGTCCACTTGAACAAGGTGGCCAAGACGCCAAACTTTTTCCATTCTTTGGTTGCTTTGTCACCAAAGGTGCTTCCTGGAACGCTATAGTCTTCAAGTATAAGTTTAAAATCTGAATTATCTTTCTCGAAGTCTTTGACAAAGTCGCCAACCGTTTTGTCTTTATTTGCTATTTTCCAGTCTTCGTAAAATTCGCGGATGGTCTTTACGCCTTTGCTTGTTTTGACGGTATCTGTGTATCCAACACCAAAACGCTTTGACTTAGCAGGCGCGCCACCAATGACATGTGTTTTTAGGGTTGCAAGTCCTGGAATTGGTAGAAGCTCTTTGGCATCGGTGCAGTGGACGTAGTAGGCAAAGAGTAGCGCATAGGGGAGGCTGCGTTGAACAATGCTTCCTGTAGGGGTGTTGAGTGATTGCTTGATGCTCTTAACCGTTGATGTAACAATAGCTGGTTTTGGATAGAGCGTAGTTACAGCTCCCGATAGGCTCGAGGCTATGAGCATGCATAAGCTAAGATACTGTTTCATTTTGTCCTTTCTTTAATAATACCAGAATAATATGCCTTATTTAGTATATGTATCTGGCGATAAATTAATACTTTTAAACAACCTTATCTGTGATGATTTTC
>CAZJVA010000007.1:0-26890 GCA_964549625.1 uncultured Candidatus Babeliaceae bacterium | reverse complement strand
TTGCAAGTTCCTAACAAAGAATCTAAAACCCCTAATTTTCTCTATCTCGTACACGGCGGAATCGATTCGTTCCAAATGGAACCAAAAATTTATAAACACAATATACGACAATTACAAAACCTCTTAGAAAGCAATCAAACGTGGCACACATCTCTCAAATATCCCCACAAAGTAAGACGATCAACGCTATGGGGCGACTACATTGACGAAGAAGATTCAGTAGATTTTGGAGCCCATCGAAAATTCGGCCTTGGCAAAAAAGACACCGAAAAATTTCTCAGCGATTTAAAAAAAGACGGCAAATACTATGTCGTGGAGGTCGTGCGTGCGCACCAACAAAAACCAAAAGACAAATTCTCTGACATCACAAGTGTTCCCGGAGTAGGAACATATTTTCCTATAAAACCTGGGACCTCACCAAAAAACATCAAAGATTGTCTTGTTGCGACACTCAACGTAGCCCCGCGCACAGCTTTGGCAACTGCAAAACAATATGAAGGTCTTTTTCAGGTAAAATACGACACTGTCCTCCATATTCATTCGGACTGGCAAGCAGGAACCTGGAACTCTGAGACCATTCATTTTGATGGTACAACGGGAGCGGTTGTACCATCAGAAAAACTACAGTTTTGACCTTAAAAAACTGCTACTAGCTCAACCTCATCAATAGTATTTTGGTAAAGCCTCATAGACCGATAGATGTATGTTCGAACAAGCAAGGTAAATGGGTACACAAAATTAAAAAGCCAAAACGTCGACCAAAGTGCACCGCCAATAAAAAATAAAACCAAAGCCGTAACCGCTAGCTTTGTCGTCATACCGCGAGTCATGCGCCAACTTGCTTTGCACGCATCTACCGGGCCAACCGATAAATCAACCAAGACGTACGGCGCAAACCACAAACGCAGCAAGAGCCATAGACCAGGAACAACAAAGCAGATTAAGCCGCAAAGGACAATAAGCCCCAGTAGCAAAAAAAGCAACCAAGAACGCCATGCATAGGCAAACATATATGCCCAAAAACGACGTAACGTACTATGGCCATCATCATAGATATCCAAAGAAAGAGCAATCCCCCCAGTCCAAACTGCTGCAAATATAAATGAAAATGACGCAAACAAAATAATTGATAACACAACTCCTGACGGCGTCATCCAAGACATCAATGACCCAACAACTTCGGGACTCCACTGACCTGCAAAAGGCGACCATGCCGTCATCGCCTGAACAGGTAGTAACACCGGTATCGCCAGTGCCAGTAATAACCCAAACAATGGGAAAAGACGAATAGCAACCAAAGCAAGCCATAACCCAGCATGCTCAAGCAACTCTCCAAGCGCCCAAGAAAAAGCATTTTTGTTACTGTATCGATAGTTCATACGCTATCTCCTCAAGGAAAAATTATGCACCTACTAGTTCTTGTGCATCCTCCGATGCGATTTCTGACATCTCGTTAAACAAGGCAAATCGCGCCAAGGCAAAACCAGAAACACTAAAAAAAACCCGGATATATGACGCCAAACAAAGATGAATCACAACTAAACCAAGAAAAAACCAAAGCGCCAGTGGCCACAACGAAGCGGTGAGTCGCCAACTCCTAACAAATGCCTGACGAATCGTACACGTCGCATCCGTCGCCATAATAGGAAAAACAGCAATCAAACGAATCATCAAGAAAACACCAGGTATAATAAATGCGACAAAAGCCGGAAGCATAATCACCATAAGCAAGAGGCTAGCGCCAACAACCCTCAAAAACCAAACAAGTTCAATTGAAAACATCGACCAGAACAACCGCTCGCTTGACGCTCCAGGCTGAGACAATCGATATGCTATACGATTTACGCCAAAATTAAGCCACAATCCATAGCAAAAGCTCACACACCCCACCAACAAAATCAACAAACCCAGCGGTTTTGAAGCAAATGCACGCAAAACAACAACTAATGGGCCCGATGAAATCACACCACCAGAAGATTGCTCCAGTGCACCAAAGCACTGCCCACAAAGCAGTGTACTATCAAAACCAATAAGACTCATAACCCCTAACGCCGCGCAAGCCGCTCCAAAAGCCAAAAAGAATACCTGTGCAATTGAAAAAAACAACCATCCCCAAAAATAACGCATCAACTGGAGAAATGTAAACCGCCAAACCCCATCAATCCGGGTAAAAAAATTTCCTTGCATAGCAAAAGCTCCTCACTTAAAAGAACAAACAAGTCTTACAATTTTTTACTATACTACAGCAAGAGGAAACACTACCTAGCGATTTTTATACCTTACAAGGCACAAATTCTAAAGCTCCTCCTGCTAAAAAAACCATAGTCCTCCTTAAACCGGGAAAAAGCCTTGTACAAAATCTTTTCATTAAAAAAATCAATGATACTATTGAAAATATGGCCATATGTAACCAATATTTTTATAAAAACTAAATACAAGGGGTTCTTCTATGAATGCAACGCTCAGATTACTGTTTATACCATTCTTTCTATGCAACATCGTTGCTGGTCAAGAGACGACCGGTACCATGCAACCCATCAAATCAGAAAAAGACCTTGCAAAATTCGCATATTGCATGATCGCTTATAGCGGAGGCCAAGGCTACTTTACGGGTGGCAGCAACCCAATCAACCAGGAGCCCATAGGCTATGGTTTTATCAACAAAGGATATTATGCCTGGGATTATAAAAATAGCAGCCCTGCATTAGCATTCGAGCTTAAACGCCTAAACGGTAAAAAAGAAGTACACCACAGCAAGGCATTCCTACCAGAACTCTTCAAAAACGCCGAACTTATGTTACGCTTGATCACCCCAGAAGAAAAAAATGCTATCACTTTGGCACTGGTAAATAAAACGGCTGAGTTTGACTATGTTTCTGATCTAAAAGAGGCTCTTGCCATGTTACAAGGCAAAGCAGCCCTTGAAAAATACTGGCAACAAATGCGCAACCGCTAAAACCCTGAAAATCGCATATCATATGTGGCCGTATTGCTATTGAAATAGCAATACGGCCACATTTTTATTACACGCTACGCCACACGTCTACCCCAAAACCAAACGGACTCTAAAGAGATTTCGTCCCACAGTAATAATAAAAAGCTCAGTAAAACAAGTATCGCCAACCGAAAATTTCTAACACGCTTAGTAACCAAAAAAGATATTTTCGAAAAAGCAATACAGCCATTTGGGAAAAAAGAACGATAAAGAAAAGATAAAAAAAGAAGATATAATGGCGTCCCCAGGGGGATTCGAACCCCCGTTTCCGCCGTGAAAGGGCGATGTCCTAGACCAGGCTAGACGATGGGGACGCATATCAAATATCAAAATACCAGAAATTAATCTGGTGAGCCGCGTAGGACTCGAACCTACGACCCTCAGCTTAAAAGGCTGGTGCTCTACCAACTGAGCTAGCGGCTCACTCACTGTTTCATTATTACGGATACAGGGGGTAACTGTCAAGCAAAAACTACGTTAGTACGCAAAAACTTTTATAATTACACTGAAAAAGCCTAACAACAACCTCAAGGAAGAATATTATGGTGAGCCGCGTAGGGTTCGAACCTACGACCCACAGCTTAAGAGGCTGTTGCTCTACCAACTGAGCTAGCGGCTCACTCACCATCCGCTTCTAGTTTTTGCAATAACAAAAGACATGTCAAGCTTTAGCCTAAGATAAGGCTGCTTACCTGACAAAAAATATAGATACCAATAATATCCATAAGCGTGGCAAGCAAGGGGCCTGCAGAGTGGGCAGGGTCCATTCGAAACCACCGCAAAATAAATGGAATACAACTACCCAAAACAGAAGAAACCAACACAATACAAAATAGCGACACACTCACTGCAATGCTGCGCCAAAGATATATACCAGAAAAAACTATTTCGCCCGCCATTAAAACACGGAAAAACGCAGCAAGCCCTAAAATCGAAGCCAAAACAAACGCCATCCCAAGCTCACGACGTACAAACCGCCAAATAACACGCCCCTGAAATTCACCAGTTGCAAGGCCCTGAATAGCCAAAGCAGAGGTCTGACTACTTGCGTTTCCCCCAGTACTTATAAGCATCGTTAAAAAGCGCGTCAAAAATCCTGCTAAAAGAAGCTCGTAGCGGCTTATAATAAACCCCGAAACCGATTGGGCAAACAAAAGGATAATTAAAATAGCACCTCGCTGAGAAAAAAGCCGCCAAAACGAGGTATCAAAATATGAATCTTTAATTGGACTTAAAGAAGCCATTCGATAGATATTCTCGCTCGACTCCTCCTCAAGAATATCAATCAACGAATCACTAGATATGACCCCCAAAAACACACCTTTTTTGTTCACCACAGGAGCAGTCATAGCCTTATAACGAGTCATTCGCTGCGCTACTGTCTCCCGGTCTTCCTCCATGTGCACCACCACATCTGGTTTGCGCAAAATCGACATAAGCCGCGTCTTAGGCTTCATCAAAACCAGGTCTTCCAACTCAATATACCCGCGCAAGCTTTCGTCGCGGTCAACAACATATAGTTGACGATGCAAGGTATTATCAGGCTGAATCCGCTGTAAAAATTGAACACTCTTTTCGACCGTAAAGTCGGGCATCAGCGTTAAAACGTTTGTCTCCATGTAACGAGCGACAGATTCAGGCGCCTGCTGAAGTACTGCCAACACTTGATCTCTCTCTTCACGCTTAAGCAAACGTAAATTTTGTGCCAGATCTTCATCAGTTAATTCATCAAAAAAATCCGTTAATTCGTCAAAAGGCAAACGCAATAAGAGCGCACGACGATGCCGATCATCAAGATGCCCAAAATAAACAACCTTGCGAACTGGTGAAAACTCTTGGAATAGTGCTAACTGAGTATCCTTGTCAAACATTAAAAAGAGTTCACGAGCAGCTTCTTCATCTAGCTCCAAAAGCAAGTTGGCCAGATCTGCTGGGTGCAGCGAATACAACTGGGCCCGTATTGCCTTACCACGCTCGGTTATACCATCGATCACTTCGCCTAAATATTCATTGACTGCGTCTAACAGATCTTTGTATTCCACCGCGCACCCTCTCGCCAATAGCTACCTATTTGACATTCATCCTATAACGCCTACTCTTGAAAAGAGAATACTATTATAAACAAGTTTTTAGATAAAAGATAAAAAAGTGAAGCAGTTCTCATTTTGCTGCACCAAAATCTCTTCCGGAATGCGACTTGATAACTTTTTGGCTCAGCACCTTCCACAACTTTCCCGTACCCGCATACAAACTGCTATTACCGGCGGCTTGGTTTTGGTAAATCAAAAACCACAAACCAAAGCGAGCAAAACTATTTTCTTGGATGATGAAATAACATTCATTATGCCAGAAAAAAAAGAGCGCAAATTGCCCACTTTGGAAACCGCCCTCGCTTTTTTTTCGCAAGTAACACTAGTTGAAGAGCCCGAATTTCTTATCGTTAACAAACCAGCAGGACTAGTAACTCACCCGCCGTCGCCCACAACAGAAGAGGTCGCTCTCTCAGACCTCTTGCATGCAGCATATCCAAACACTAGAGAAGTTGGCGAAGCAGGCCGAGAAGGAGTTGTTCACCGACTTGATAAAGAAACCTCGGGGCTCATCATTTTGGCAAAAACAATCGAAGGATATCTTGGTCTTCGGGCCTTATTTTGCGCTCGCAAAATCCAAAAAACCTATATCGCACTTGTTCATGGACATACCCCACAAGAAGGATCTATACCGGTCCCTATTATGCGCGATCCACTGGACCCTAAAAAAATGATGGCTAGCTACACGGGCAACGGTCTAGAGGCCCTTACACTATTTACTACCCTGTCATACGGCACCACAAGCAGCTTAGTTGAAGCACGCCCAAAAACAGGGCGTACCCATCAAATACGCGTACACTTCACGCACATGGGGAACCCTTTGCTTGGTGACACCCTGTATGGGCGCCAGCAGCGCAATATTAACCGCCATGCACTCCATGCATATCGCCTAGAATTCAACTTTCAAGGCAAAAACTTTGATGTTTTCTGCCCACTACCAGAAGATATTCAGACTTGCGCACAAGAAGAACTTATATCAATAAAAGGACTTGCTCGACTGAGCAAACGCTAAGGAATAATGATGGAAAGCATAGCTCTCGCCACAATTTTTGCCGGATATGCATTCTTTGCCAGCGCCATTTCGGTCAACAAGCTTGTTTTATTCTCCCTACCTGCATTCTTTTTCGTTGGTATACGCATGTTTTTCTCGGGTATTACCTTGCTCTTTTTTCACGCGCCAAGCTCCAAAAACATCAAACGGGCTAACCTGAAGACCGATATCTCCAATCTTCTTTTAATTGCTGCGCTCACGACCTTTATTCCTTCATGTCTCAAAGCTTTTGGCATGCAACACCTCAATTCATCCCACGCCACGCTTTTTGGTAGTCTTGACCCGTTTGTTACTGCAATCTACGCCTATTTTCTCTGGGGAGAAAAAATCAACATTCGACAGTTTTTGGGCATGTGTATAGCATTTTTAGGCATTGTCTATCTTATCACTATTACCAACCCAACAGTGTCCACCTTTTTCACACCGCGCTGGCTCTCAATTCCGGAGTTAGCAACCATACTATCAATGATCATTAGCCGCTATGGCTGGATACGAGCTCAACGCATTTTAAAGAATGAGCGCTATAAACCCAGCGAACTGAATGGCATTCTCATGACCATAAGCGGTATATACGCTTTTTTATTTTCTATGTTGACCGAAAACTGGCATAACATCAGCTGGCCAACGACACCCGCTTTTTATGGCGTTCTAGCGTATGCCGTTTTTGTCGGAAATATAATCGGATACAGTGTATACGGGGCACTTTTAAAAAAATACCCAATCACCCTACTCTCTCTATGCGGTCTTTCGGTACCGCTTTTTGTTCACTTGTTTGGGCCCTTAATTGTCGGAGAAACACTCTCTCCTTACTTTTTAATCGCGCTCTTTCTCGTAGCTACCGGTACTTGGATTTTTATCCGTAACAAACCCTCACTCAATTAAGTGCGAATAAAATCATAACCCTGCTTCAATGCCTTTGCTCGGTACAATACCCCTCGATCTGTTATCCAAACAGGCCCCGTAAAAGAACGAATTCGTGGATCAAAGCCAACAGATTCCCCCAAAATATTCGATGTATCCAACTGCTCCAGCTTATCTTTTATCGCCCGCGACGAAACATTTGGATAACTATGAGAAAGAGCTTCTAGATAGAGAGAAGCTGCAATAAAACCTTCCACCGAGGTAATGCTTAATGGATACCTATACAATCGCATTGTATAACGATAATCATCCATAAGCTTTCCATATGTACCATATGCAGACTCAAAAGAACTCGCCTGCATAATTTGGACTCCCCAGCGTTCAGCAAACTCCCGAAAAATATCCGTAGAAAAATCAATCGCAAAAAGGTATTTGCCTAGCAAAAAACCGATACCCAGACGATCAGCAAAACCACTAAGCTGTAATTGCGTTGAAACAAACAAACCAATGGCTTCTGGATTAAACTCGTTAAGGGCGGCTACTGCCTGAGGACTTGGAGTATGCCCGCGCAAAACAGGAATCGTCTGAATAAAAACTCCAGGAGCATGTTTTCGTAAATACTCAACAGCCACTTTTGTTAGGGGGGCACCAAAAGAATCATCTTGATAAACAAAGGCAAAGCGCTTAGCACCATAGACCTTAGCTATACGATCAAGTAGTGGATACACCTCCTCAGCGTATGAATGGCGAATATGTATCATGTTTTTAAACCCAGCATCACGAAAAAGCGGACTTCCTGTAGCCGGAAAGAACAAAACAAAATTCTCTCGTTCAATTAAAGGCACTATTTTGCTAACGGTAGGCGATCCCATAGCCACCAACATACTATCTGCACCAAAAACAGCCCTAAAAACTTGGACATTGTGTTCCATCAAATCGGGCTCATACTGATCATCAAGAAAAACAGGCCTAAAACAATACCCGGGAACTTTTTGCAATTTGTTTGCATGAATACAACACGCAGTTACTCCCTCCTTAAGTCCATAGCCCATACCACGCAACCCTCCTGATAAGGCAACAGATGAGCAGATAAACCATGGCTTCGCCCGCAACAATGCTTCCTCCTCTTCAGGAGTCACAACTTCGTGTCCATATGCCAAACTAAATCGATACTCCTCAACCGGTACGGCTATTTGAGGAATAGGCATATCAGAAAGTATCCGCACACGATCCGATTCAAAACCTGTAATCGTACTTGATGAATAAGAAGAACCAACAGAAATTTGCGCATAACTATCGCGCTCTAAAATCCCCAAACGCGAATATACCGGTACCGGCGCAGAAAAAACATTCCACGTTGCTGTCCCTTGCGTAAATTGATCAAACAATAATCCACGCCCCGATACCTCCCGCAAAGTCCGCATCTCACCTTTGACATGTGCAATCGAATTTGGATTAGGAACAAACCGGTATGGCAGCGCATGATGGCTAACTACAATACGCTCATTAGAACTTTCATGCTCACAAACAAGACCATCATAGAGCTGAGCAAAAAAGTTATTTATTTGAGGCGCCAGCGGCAATAAATCACCCGCTAAAACACTTCTTGAAAGTCTTCTTAAAAAACTACGCGATGCCAAAAACTGCTCCCAATAACCCTCGCGCTCCTGTCGCCCCCGAAGCAAAAACACTGAATTAGGATTTTGATTCGAAAACTCTATAAGAAGTGGTAACAAAAATAGACCATACGGCGACCGATTAAGATAATCACCCAAAAAAACAAACTTTATATTAGGATTCTGTACACGTAAATCATCCGAAATAAGACCCTGCAAAAACCAAGAAACAAGCATACGAGCAAAAGAATGAATCGCGCCATGCAGATCCCCGATAACCACAACCTGACTACCTAGAGCAAGTTTAACCTGCAAAAAAGTTCGATCTGCCTGTTTTTGTAAAACGCCCTGTTTAACCTGATACCCAGATAGGGCCTTCAAAAAATCTTTTGGACTAAATAGATCTCCAGCTATCCCAAAATGAGGCAAAAACCGCCCTCTCCAATTCGAAGAAAAAAGCTGATCATACACATGAGAGAAATCCGGATCTAGCCAGTTTTCGCGCCCCAGTGGCTGAACATCCTCATCTAAATTTGCAACAAACTTACAAATATCAACCAATGTTAGTGCTTGGCACGTGCCCCAAATAACCAGTCCAAAAAAAACAAAAAAGCACCTGACCCTCATACCGCTCCCCCCACATCAAGTGATGAAATCCATAGCCCATCTTCCTGATGAATCCAAACAGGAAGCACAAAAGAACGAATTTGAGGGTCAAAAGAAAAAGTCATTCCAAGAATATCCACCCCTTGGTACTTCTCAAATAATGCAACACACTCGGCACCATTAATCGCCTTTTGTTCTTTTACAAGCTGCTGTACCCCGCGCACAAAAAGTTCACCAGAAATAAAACCTAAAAGCGAATGTGTCGAAAAAGAGCGCCTACTTTGCGAAAAATATTGGCGATACCGCGCAACCATAGGGATATTAGAATGAAGCGGATTAGGCACACTTGAAGAATAAATGGACGCAACGCCAAAACGATCTAGGGTGCGTATTATCGACTCATCCACCAAAACCAAAAGCACACGGCGTCCTTTGAGAAAGACCGTCATGTCACCACCAAAAAAGCCCTGAGCTGGACCACTGGAGGTTATAAAATATGCAATCGCTTCTGCATTAGAAGCCTTAACAAGCTCATTCATATCAACAAAAGAGGCCTGCCCACGCACATAGGGCAAAGCGACCAACTCTACATCTGATGCTTTTTTTTGCAAATATTGCTGAGTCGCGCCCATTAAAGGCGTACCAAAAGCATCTGCCTGATAAACAACTGCAAACCTTTTGACTTGATATCGTGAAAAAACATAATCAAGCAACTGATCAACTTCACGCGCAAACGATGGACGCAGATTAACGATATAAGGAATATTAGGATTTCGAAACTGTGTTGCCCCAGACTCAGTAAAAAGAACGGCAAGTTTTTTTTGTTCTACCAGTGAAATGTATGACGATAACGTTGGAGACCCCTGAGGAGCAAGGAGATATGTCGCCCCGTATTCTTTAATAAAGCGAGTAACGTTTTTTCTTGTGATGGACGGGATATACCGATCATCAAAGACAACGTGTCTAAACAAAATGGGAAAACAACTTCCGCGCTCATTTGCATCCAACAAAACTGCTTCAACACCCAATGAAAGACTATCTCCCACCAGCGAAGTCCCGCCGGATAAGTCCGCTGAGGAACAAACAAACTCACGCTGGCCTCCTTCTAATCGTGCTTCATCTTCAGAACCCTTAAGCTCAAATCCATAAGAAAGCGCGTATCGCCGTTCAGTAAACGGCACACCTAAGCTATTTCGAGACGCAAAGCGATACAAGCCCACCAATTGCTCAAAGTCTTTTTTAACAGGAATAACAAGGTATCCGCTCATTTCGTTAGATCGAACAAAATCAGGTGCCGAAAAAAGTCCCCACTGAGCAACCCCAGATCGAAAACGCGAAAACCCAAATCCTTGCGAACAGCGCCCACCAAAAACCGCCTCAACTGAAGATATCCAACTGCAAATATATGGATGCCCTATATCATCAACAGGTAAAAGATGATGCGTAATTAGTACCTCTTGTTTAGAATTTTTATTTTGAATACACAGCACATCAGGCAGACTATTGAAAAACGCGTCCAACTCTTCCGCATAGGGAATTTCTTCTTGCGATGAACGCAAAGAAAAGCTTTTCAAAAATTTTCGAACTGTATCAATACCACGCCAATAAGAAAACCGTTCAAGACGACCTCTAAGAATAAGACATTGTTGAGGATTTTGTTCGAGCAATGAGGCTATAAGGTCAAGTACATAAAACCAGTATGGCGAGGGTGCTGAAAAGTCCCCATTAATAACAAGATAAACATGGGGATCTTGTAGCTTAAGATCCTCATCAATTACACCACGCAAAAGAAGGTCTAAAAGAATTTGAACAAACGAATATAGCGAGCCACCAAGAGAACCTATAGTAATAATGGTATCTTCAGGACCAACAGCAATTTTTTTATATGCATAGCGCCGCAACTGGGGCATATTCAGACGCCCACTAGACAAACTTACCAAACGATCAGCTAAACGACTAAGATCAACGGCGCTTCTTCCTCCAAAAAAACTTGTTAGCAGACCAGTATGATTAGCACGCTGCATCATACGCCAAAGAGGTTCTAAGCGATCTTGGGAAAGATTGTTTAGCGCAACCTCCTCATAATACCGAGGGAATCGCTCAATTAAAGAACGATAATACCCCAAGTTTGCTGAATCACTACGAAGATAAAAAATACAACAAAGTCCGCTCATCAAAAGAAATATATGGGATAGCTTCATACCTTTTTACCTCACGTGATTAGGCCCAAAAGAAAAAGTATGCAAAGGTTGCAACAACAAAAGCCTGCAAAAAAGCGGCAATCAGGCTCTTATACCAGGCCGAAATACGCGCACCGAAAATCGTCACAAAAAACACCAAGCAGCAGAGGAGCAAAAAGACCAAAAATATATAGTCAACTATCAACAAATACCCCACCGCAGGAGACATATTTTCTATGACAAACCGATAGGTAATTAAAGCAGTTATTGAGGCAGCCGCTAAAGACAGCATCGTTGAACGAGTACCAGAAAGTGGATCTAGCGATAACGTTAAAAGCGCAACAAAAAAAATAAGCAGCAATGGAATAAACATGGTCATAATGTGGCGCGCCCCAACTCGGTCAAAATCAACCGAAAAAACTGCACTTGGATGAAAAGAAGCCGCAGAAGATCCAGATTGAGCAACCAGACGCTCTTCTTCGTACCCCGTACTTACTCGACGATCTATAATCGCCCAACCCGGAGTCTCAATCGCAGAATTAATAAAAAAATCATTTCGAACCGCAGTATAAAAAACCTCACCAGGAGACAAGCGCGGATGGTATAAAACAAAGTTTATGCGATGTCCATCAAACGGAAAATCTTGATAATCAAGGCTTACATCAAACTTAAGTCTCAAATCATATTGAACAAACAGTTTTTCGTCTACGATTTTAATAATTGGATCTTTTCGAAAAATAATTGCTGCCCGCTTAAACAAAAAATCGCCAATTCGATCAACAGAAACTAGCCGTGGGTCAAACAAAAAATATGTTGATACATCAATGGAAAAAACACCTTTAGCCATATCAAAAAAGGGAAAATCCCGAATAGCAAAGCCTATTTGTACCTCAGCTGGTCTGCCGCCAAAATCAAGTGCTCTCTGGGGTGTTAGCGGTAACACTTCTTCGTACTGGTCCTTAATTTTCACGAAACGTTCTGAGTATATAAACATACCTCCAAGCGCAAGAATGACCAAAAATATTGAAGCTATCTGAAACAGAGGAGAAACTACATAGTAATTTGCAGCCTCTTTAGAAACTAACGTACGCATTACCAACTCCGCCTTATATAGTGCTATTGTCTTGTTCTTTTCGGTTGTCCAAAACCGGACTTACCGTTCCATCCTCCTCAAATATCCATATTGGCAAAACAAAACCACGAATATCAGGATCAAAATGCATCTCTTGACCATAAAAACTTCTGCCTGACAACTGTTCTATTGCCTGTAAAATTTTTTGTGAAGTAATAGGAGGCTCAGAGCGCTGCATACCAGTTAAAAAAAGCTTCGAAGCAAAAAAAGCTTCGTACGCAGGAATACTTAACGGATAATAATACTTATTCATCAAAGCACAAAACTCTTCCATTAATTGCCCCTGCCGAAGCCGTGGCGGCTGAAAAGAACTTGAAAACATAGCGCTCACACCCCACCGTGCAGCTACTTCCACAAAAAACTCTTCAAAAGCTATTGCAAAGATATGCCGCCCGATAAACGTATTAATACCTAAATCGGAAACAATCGTGCTAATTTGTGCAGGATTGGTAATAAAAAAACCAATAGATTCAGGATTATGCTTTTTCAACTGCTCAAGCTGCTGTTCCATTGAAAGCTGCCCGCGAGCAAATGGAACCAACTCAACAGAGACCCCAGAATAATTTTTCAACAAATATTCCTGAGCATGATGCGCTATCGGACTACCAAACGCATCATTTTGATAGATTAGTGCAAATTTTTTTGATTCATATTTTTCCTGGAAATGCCGCAAAAGCCTTTCTAACTCATCAAAATAAGGCTGCCTGGCATGAATCATAGAAACAATACCTGGTTTTCGAAAGGCGGCACTTCCGGTGTATGGAAAAAAAACAAAAAAATCACCCCGCTCTATTTGGGGCATTAATTCCTGTATTGGAGCAGACCCCTGGGGCACAAGCAACGCATCTGTTCCATAGCGATCACGCAAAATCCGCACATTCTCTTTCATTTTGAGCGGCGTATATTCGTCATCTAAAAAAACAACCCGAAAAAGATATGAGCCCACCCCTCCGCGCTGATTAGCATCACGAAAACAGGCTTCGACGCCCTGCTTTGAACCACGAGTCGTGCGACGCAAAGTCGAACTTAAATCTCCCGAAGAACAGAGATAATATGGCCGTGAATTCGCAAGGATCTCTTGATCGCTCGTATCAATTATCTTTTGCCCATACGCAAGACTAAAAACTTCTTTTTCCCAAGAGTCTTTTGTCACGGCAAAAGGATCAGCCTCATTCAGACGAAGTGCATACCAACACTCTAATAAACTACGCGCAAAGCTTTGATTTACAGAGAGAAAACATACTGCGTCTCTGTCTAGCCCACCATATCGAACATATAATGGCACTGGAGCAGAAAAAAGACGCCAACACGCCGACCCATCTAAAAACTCCTGAAAAGCAAGACCACTATTTAACCAAACACCTCGACGATCTTCACCACATAAAAATGCAATAGTATCAGGCAACGCTCTCGTTTTCTTAGGAACATTATTATGCGCACAAACAACCCTCTCGCCCGATGCTTGATGCTCCAAGATTAGCGCCTGCGGTAATCGCTCAAACACGTTATTCAACTCAACAGCCAGAGGCAAATCCGCCTCATCCCGAATCCCAAACATAATCTTTAAAAAAACACGAGAAGCCAAAAAACCCTCCCAATAACGGTCAGTCTCTTGTCGCCCGCGCAACAGAAAAACCTGCTCAGGGTTTTGCGCTGCAAAGTGAAGCAATAATGTAAGAAGATGAAATCCATAAGGTGAACGATTTAAATAATCCCCAAGAAAAACAAAATAGGTATCTGGACTCTGTATCTTAAGCGAATCATCAATAACGCCATCCTCAAGAAAACGCAGCAAGCTCCTAAGAAACGAGTGAAAAGCCCCATGCAAATCGCCGAAAACAAAAACCTTATCGTGCTCCTTCACACGCAGTACTTGCGTGCTGATATCACCATCTTTTTGTAATTTTTGATAGGGACGCTGATTAAAGCGCGCAATAGCATTGAGAATATCTTCATGAGACAAAAAGCCTTCTGAGCGCAGTCTCCAAGAAGCAAGCCAATTTACCAGCACGCTTGCCGAGCTTTGCCCAAATAATTTTCGATAAAACTGCGAATAATCAGGATCTAGCCAGGACTCGGTTTCACGAAGCTGCACATTTTCATGCAAACTACCAAAAAAATCAACAATTTTACGCAAACTTGAAAAATCAGCTCCACAAAGAGAAGATGTTTGAATCAACACACAAACAAACAAAAAGGCCAACGTTTTCTTTTGTCCCACAATTTCACCTTTTTCAAGCCACACAAGCAGCTCTGTTAATTTCAATTAAGCCTGAATTTCGGACAGCCTTTAAAACAACAAAAAAAAGTACCAAATACTGCCCACAACAATGATATGTAACAACACCAAAATAAGCCGCTGCATACTTGATGACACATAGGCAGAAAAAATATTAACCAAAAACACCAAACACGCGACCGCTAAAAAAACCAAGAAAACATAGTCCGATACCAGCAAATACCCAACCTTGGGTGACATGTTTTCAATAACAAATCGATATCCAATAAGAGCGGTAATAACAGCAGCAGAAAGACCTATTCCCGTTGTTTCAAGACCCTTTCGAGTATTAAAAGAAAGCGTCACCAATGCTATAAGAAACAAAAGCAGAAGCGGAATAAAAATGGTAAAACTTTGCCGCACACCAACCCGTTCAAAATCTATGCTGAAAGAAGCACTCGGAGAATAAAAAACGAACTCGCGCTCATCAGGAGTAATGCTAACCACACGCTCTTGGTATCCGGTACTGACTCGACGGTCAACAGCCCGCCAACCCGGCGTAATAATCGAAGGATTAATCACAAAATCTTGGCGCATTGAGGCATAAACAACTTCTTCTGGAGTTAAATTAGGATGCGTCAAAACAAATGAAAGACGATGGCCTTCAAAGGGAAATCGCTTGTAATATAAATCGAAATCAAATTTTAACCGCACATCATAACGCAAAAAGATTGTTGTTCCTTCTAGCTTAACAAAGGGTTCTGATTTCAAAACAATCTCTGAGTTCTGAAATGAAAAATCACTAATGCGTTCAACAGTAATTAAACGGGGATCAAAAACAAAAAAAACCGAGACGTCTATGATAAACTCGCCCTCGCGCATATTAAATAGAGGGAAATCCCGCAAAGAAAAGCCAACTGAAATTTCTACCGGATCACTACCCTCAAATTGTCTTTGCAAAGGCGTCAACTCTTCTATCTGGGGCCGAAAAACTTCAAGCGGCAACCTCACCAGCGCTTGAGAAAATATGAGCACAATCAAAAGCATGCTCAAAAACATTGTTAAAAGCTGAAACCCCATCGAAACAGGGGGCTGATTTGATCCTATTGCATGTGCTGTAAATTTTTTCACTACCACCCCCGAGACTAAAACAGGTAATACACGGCACAGAGCAATCGCAAACTATCAACAGAATGTGAACATACCACCCGCGCCTGATTATCCAAAACACCATACCACGCACGATTCCACTCAGCCTCTATACCAACCCTAACATCATCACGCTCCAACCAAATACGCGGCGCAACACGAAACAACCGATCTATCGTATATCCTGAGCCATATATCACAGGATTGCCCAGCGTATGATCGTCTAACAATGGTCGATATAACCCGACTCCTGCACCAAAGTTTTTGCCCGCTCCAAGAAAAAGCCCCGGTTTAACAACCTTTGAGATCGTAAACTCCGAATCAAACCATCCAACTAAGGTTTTCAGAGGAACATATGTTCGTCGATGCGTAACATCATCTTGTGATTGCACCGCATACCCACCTATACTGTAAAGATCTTCATACCCGCGGCTATATGTTCCATGAAGTTTGATCACTCCTGAATCAAAACGACCTTCTGCGTATATAGCTGCTGCATACGTAGAAAAGGTTGCATCCTCGAAATATCCTGCTGCACCAACAGCCGTTTTACTCGTCGGACGAACTGGTCGAACATCAAACGAAGCCCCAACTAAAATATCTTTTACCTTTCCTTGAATACGCATATGAGCCCCAGGAAAAAGCCCTTCACGCATATAGCGACTCGATCGCCCCTCCGGACCGTCCAAGCGAGCGCCCATCATAGAAGACCACACAAAAAACCCAAGCTGATTGGTTTCGTCGCCTTCTTCCCCCAAATAATACAGGGCACCTGCTTGAGGGACAAAAACCGCAGAATCATACGGATCCCCTTTTCCATAACTAACCGCATTAGGAAAAGTTGTTGGAGCAGAAAAGGGGTGGTAATTTTGGCCAAACACATACGCAATTTTGTTTTTACAGAACATGATCATTGCTTTGCGCAATCGCAACATCGCAGAATTTGTTCCCCAGCCACGAAAATCAACTTCGAGAAACGTTTTTATCTCATCAGCTCCAAACGCCCCTGACCCCTTAGTCTTCAACCCAAAACGCACATTAAACGGCGTGAATGACGACTGCGGAACATCATTAGCATCACGAGCATCTTGTGTACAATCAATATCGTAGGGATATAATGTGTAATGATAATCACGCGCCTCAACCATACGCCGTGAATCATAGGCATATTCCGGCGCGATAAAACCATACCAAGAAACTTCCTGAGGTTCAGCATTTGCGCCAACACTTACAACCAGCATAAGTGCCAAAAATAAAAAAACCTTGTTGTTCATTACTACGTTCCCATTTTATGAATAGTACAATGTGCAGTATACTAAATCACGTTGTACTATTTTGTTCTCCTTTTCTGCGGGTTACTATATGAAATCACGCGAAATACGTCAAAAATTCATCGAATTTTTTTCTCGTAACGGGCACCGCCCCTTGCCATCATCTTCACTTATCCCTGCAGATGACCCAACGCTATTATTTGCCAACGCTGGCATGAACCAATTCAAAAACATTTTTCTTGGCCATGAAAATCGTGACTACAAACGCGCAGTCACCATTCAAAAATGCATGCGTGCAGGCGGAAAACACAATGACCTTGACAACGTTGGCCGCACATCGCGCCATCTCACCTTTTTTGAAATGCTCGGCAATTTTTCTTTTGGCGACTACTTCAAAAAAGAGGCCATCGCTTATGCATGGGAGTTCCTCACGCAAGAACTTAATATTGATCCTGACAAACTATTTGTTACCGTCTATGAAGAAGATCAAGAAGCATACGATATCTGGCATAAAAACATTGGCTTGGCTGCTGACAAGATCACCCGACTCGGCAGAAAGGATAATTTTTGGCAGATGGGTGATACCGGACCTTGTGGACCCTGCTCCGAAATCTATGTTGATAAAGGCCCCAAAAACGACTTTGAAATGACCTGTAAGCCTGGTGATGAGTGTGAGCGATTCATGGAGATCTGGAATTTGGTCTTTATGCAATTCAATCGCCATGAAGATGGCACCGAGGAGCCTCTTCAAAAAACCGGTGTTGATACCGGCATGGGCTTGGAGCGCTTAGTATCCTTTTTACAAGGAGTTGAATCTGCTTTCGACTGTGATATTTTTGCACCAATTTTAGACGCTATCAGCAGATATTCTGGTATCACATACAACCAATCAACGCCAGAACAAAAAACTGCATTTCGAGTATTAGCAGACCATATTCGCTCAACCTGTCTAGCTATAGCCGACGGAGGCATGCCATCAAACGAAGGTCGCGGTTATGTTATCCGCAAAATTATTCGAAGGGCCGCCCTTTTTGCACAAAAACTTGGCTCAAGTCAACTCTTTGCAGACCTAGCAAAAGACTTTATCGCAAGTTTTAGCGAAATTTACCCAGAGCTTGGCGTTAACAAGACACTTATTGTTAACACCTTAAATGACGAAGTAAACAAATTTGAACAAAATCTCACCCAAGGCGTCGCTATATTTAAGACATACCTCTCTCATGCAGCCAAGCAAAAAATTATCACGGGTGAACAAGCATTTAAGCTTTATGACACCTATGGATTTCCGCTAGAGCTAACTTGCCTCCTGGCGGAAGATGAAGGCTTTGCCGTCGATATAAACGGCTTTGAAGAGGCCATGGAAAAACAACGGCTCCAGTCGGGCAAAAAAACAACCGCTGCTCAAACGATCACACCAGCAAACTTGCCTGAAACTGCGTTTGTTGGGTATCAGGCGTACCGTACAACAAGCAAAATTGTCTTCCTTTCTAACGGCCGCGAAGAAGTTGCTAAACTTGCTCCGGGAGAAGAGGGCTATATTGTAACCGAACAAACACCCTTTTACGTCGAGGGCGGGGGGCAGATAGGTGATACAGGCTTCCTAATACTCCAAGGAGCCAAAATCCCTGTTCTTGAAGTCAAAAAAGAACATAACAGCGTTGTTGTGCATAAGGTTAAGGCTGAACACGAAATCAACACGGGCGCCGAGGTAACACTGGCCATTGACGAAGAACAGCGTACCGCAACACAGCGCAATCATACGGCAACCCATCTGCTACAGAGTGCCCTTATGGCCGTGTTAGGAGACCATGTCAAACAAGCCGGTTCTTACGTGTCCCCAGATATCGCACGGTTTGACTTTACCCATCACAGCGCCCCAACAGCAGAAGAACTTAGAGCAGTAGAAGCCCTAGTAAATTCATCAATTATGCAGGCTATTCCCGTTGTCTGCAATGTTACCAGCTATCAAGAAGCAAAAGCTAAGGGTGTTATTGCCTTTTTTGGGGATAAATACAATCCAGATGCAGTGCGAGTTGTAGAGGTTCCCGGTGTTTCTGCAGAATTGTGCGGTGGTACCCATGTACAAAACACCGGTGAAATTGGCTGCTTCAAAATCACCGAATCCTCTGCTCTTTCATCTGGCATACGTCGCATTACGGCCACCACAGGATTTGGCGCATTAAAGACATTTGACCAAACTATGTCAATCGTTCACACAGCAACAAACCTCTTCAAAGCAAAGCCCGAAGACCTAATAACTCTCCTTGCCGAAAAACAAGAACGCTTACTCGCCCTTGAAAAAGAGCTGCAAAAAAAGGAAAAAGAGCTCCTACTTAACAAAATCAACCAGGAAACGACACAGGCTCAAAACATCACAGGGCATCCGTTTGCATTTATCCATGTTGCTAATGGACCGGCCAAAGATTTTAGAGAGTTGTTAAATATGGCAAGCAAAGATTTTGCAGGACTAATCTTTCTTATTTCAACTACTGAAAAAGGTATCGCCTTTGCTGCACAAACAGGCCAAGAACAACAACTTCCTCTAGCAAAACTCGCAGAACACCTTCTAGCAACCTGCGGGCTTCGCGCCAAAGCACAAGGTAATTTTATGCAAGGAGGAGGAGTATTGGCAAAAGAATGCAACCTTGAACACGAGGTGATTAGGTGGCTACAAAACTTATAAGAAACAAACGCATATTAAAATCACATACAAAGAAAAGGCCACTTTCATGAACAAAAACTTCATAGGTCTGCTAATAATTTTCTGCAGCTCAGTAGCTTCGCACGCTGCTCAAACAGATGGGGAAAAACCAGTAATCTTCAAACGCTCTGCCAATAAAAAAACCATGCATAGGCAGAGACACACCCAACAAAAAAATGAGCCCATATACCGCACTATCATGATTCCTAAGGATTCAAAGGAGTGTCAGAAAACACTCATAGGTCATAACAAGCCAATCAAATCTGTACAATGGAATCCTGGGGGCACCATGGTTGCTTCGGCCTCATACGACCATGACATCAAAATATGGAACATTGAAACCGAAAAGAATCCAAAAACGCTCAAAGACCATACCCATGGTGTTTATTCGATACGGTGGAAAAAGCCCGATGGAACCAAAATCCTTTCTGCATCGGCAGATAAAACTATTAAAATATGGGATATCGAAACAGGGAAGTGTGAACTAACCCTTACGGGACACGCTGATGGTGTCAAATTTGCTGATTGGATCTTAAATAATACCCAAATCATCTCAGCTTCATATGACAGTACCATAAAAATATGGTGCGCCAACACTGGAAAATGCCTAAAAACCCTTAATGGGCACAACAAAGCAGTCCATTCAGCACAACTGAACTTTGACAACACTAAAATCCTATCCACCGGTGAAGATAAATCTTTGATAATATGGGACTTTAAAAACGGAACAATACTTAGCAACATTCAAAATGGTCACACTCAATCAATCTATTCAACACAATGGAATCCTAAAAAGAAGAATGAATTTCTTACTGTAGCCGAAGATAACACGATAAAAATATGGGATGACTCGGGGAACCTCCTCCAAACCATCAAGGAGAACCTTTTATATTTTGCTTGCGCCGTTTTTAACCATTCAGGAAACCAAATTGCCACCGGCGCTCCATTTCCCGATGCAACAGTAAGAATATGGGATAGAGCAACTAAGAAATGCCTCAAAACATTTGTTGGCCACACCACGGGCGTCTCATCAGTAGACTGGAATCATGATGAAACAAAGCTCGTTTCTTCAGCAGGAACAGAAATAAGAATATGGGATGCAACAACGTAACATAACCACAAAATAAAAAACTAAACAAAAGGAGAGGGCAACATTTATATCTGTTGCCTTCTCCTTTGAGCTCTACCAAGTCATTCAAAACTTTACCCCAACAACTCTTCAATTAATCGACAAGCCTCTTCAACAGCCTTCTCAACCTCACTCCATGGCAGACCAAATGAGGAGAGCACATAATCTGGCACATCCTCCCGATTTTCTGGCCGCCCAATCCCACAGCGAAGACGGTGGAACTGATCACCAATCGTCCCTATTATCGACTTAAGACCATTATGCCCACGGGCACTGCCACCCTGTTTAAATGCAAAGCGGCCAAATGGCAACTCAAGCTCATCGTGCACAACTAACAACTCTTCTGCTTTAATTCCCTGCTTGGTAAGTGACGGTAAAATACGACCCGAGGCATTCATATAGGTCTGAGGCTTAATAAGAACAATGTGCTGCCCATTTATAGTTAATTCAGCTATTTCTGACTCTCCCTTGATTCGCCAAGAACCTCCGTTTTGACGCGCAAACTCATCTACCACCAAAAAACCAAAATTATGCCGAGTACGCGCATAGGCAGCTCCCGGGTTGCCAAGACCTATAACAGCCCGTAGGCGCGGTCTTTCCATATTCTTTCCTCTCTAGAAAAAAACTCGGGCCCCAAAATATAAGAGGCCCGAGTAAACGGAGTATATATTTAAGATCGTTTATGCCGCCTTGGCTGGAGGAGTAGCCGGCTTTACTGGAGCTTGCGCCTTAAATTTACTTGCACTTTTTTCAGCACGATATGCACGATTCATTTCTGCTATAACCTCGCCAGTCAAATCAACTTGTTCTTTAGCAAACAAGAAGCGTGGAATATAAGCATCAATCGCATGCTTTTGTGCAACGGCTTCAGCTGCCTTTTGTACTGATGTAAAAAGCGTTTGTTGTGCCTCTGCCGAACGGCCTTCGAACTCAACCTGAATTTCACGAGCATCGATATTAAATTCAGATTCTTTTTTGGCCGCTTCAGCAGGAGTTATCTTGCCTTCTTTACGCATTTTTTGGAACTCTTCAACGCGCTTACCTATCTCACCTTGGCGTTTTGCAAACTCTTCTTGTAGATTCATGCTAATGTCTCGAGCCTGTTCGCATTCGCTCATAACTCGCTCAACATTCAATACAGCAAGGCGCGTTGCCGATGTAAATGTCCCATTCTTCTTTTCAGCGGCAACAGGCGCAGGTTTTTGGCCCTGACCATTTTTACCACCATTTTGTGCCCCCGCAAAAGCACCAAATGCAAAACTCATAGCAATAAGAGCTAAGGGTAGTCTTGATAACATATATTTGCCTTTCAAAAAGATTTCTCATATATCTTGCAACCTTGGGCACGAGTATACCGAGAAAACCGATTTAATGCAAAAAGGCCATCCTTACAAAAATCCAAAATACTTTGCCATAACAAGTAACCCAACAACAGAAATGACTGTGATAAGGCTTCCGCTGCCCGTACGAACCGTTGAAAGCAATTCACGCGTAGTTGAAGGGATCCAAGAACTTTGCTGCTCTCGAATTCGATCAACTTGATTCCCAATTTCTAGCAACTTTAACCCATCAACCCCGGGTTTTTTGTTAATTTCCTGGAGCGTTTTTTGTTGATCTTGCAAATGAAACGTCTGCGAGTTATGCAACACTACAAGCATTTCTAAAAACTTCCCAAACTCATCTTGGCTCATTGAGCTACTATTTTTTGTTGAGCCTGATGAAGTAATAATTGATTCCTCATCACCTTGTTTGGAAAGTCCCTGCAAAAGAGTGCCCCAAAAATTTCCTCCTCCACGATGCGTTACCTCGGAACTTCCATACTGCAAACATTTTGAATGCAACTGAGCTCCGTTAGCCAGAAGGAACTGTTCTGGCGAATCGCCAGAAATCTTTGCAGACTTATCTGCCTTATAACTGCCAAAAATCGGCATTGTCAGACAAACGCAAAATCCCAAATAAAAAATTTTCTTCACAAGGACCCCCCAGACTCATTTCTGTATCTCTTTATCTTTAGTGATACAAACTAATAGGATATTTAGTAAGAGTTTTTAACACTTTTTATGGAGGTACTATGAAAACAAAACTAATGGCCATAGCTTTTCTCACCTGCGGAGCGGTCCAAACAGCAGATGCAGCTTGGCATAAGTTGACCAACTGGTGGTATGGAAAACCTCCTCTCGAAACTCAAACACCAGAAAAACCGTCTTTTCCACAGACAACCAATCAAGAATTCTTCGAAGATTTTGCCAAAGAAACTGATAAAAAAACTATAACAACCAAAGAACAATGGAGTACGGGACAAAAAGAATTCATTCAGGCAGCCAATGAGATGTTTTTTGCCATTGAAACAGAAATACAAAATTTGACCAATGCATTAGAAAAAAAGAATATCCACCTCACCTCTAAAACAAATATCAAAAATGAAGGTTTTTTGGTTTTTCAAGAAAAAGAAGAGAGCAAATATTTTAACCAGCTCTTTGATGAATCCAGAGGCATAGGAAAAATATTGGAAACGCGACAATTTGTGCCTAATGAATTCACTGACTTTAAAAATAAATTTAAAGAGCTTAAAAACAAAATCAGTCAGATAATTGAAATCCTCTACCATGGGGCCAATACCACCAATAAAAAAGGCCACATTTTGCTAACAAACTCTTTGAAAAAAATGCTAAGTATTTGGCAAAGCTTTATGGACGAAGTTACAAACATATGCGCAAACAATGGCATATACTTTACCCAAGGTACAAATGAAATATCATTTATATCCCAAAAAGCTGAACATCTCAAAAAAATAGGCAAAGAAAGCAAAGAACGGCTCATCGAATTTGTTGATGAAAACAATGAAACATTAATACAGCTAACGAAAAGCGCCTTTAATGGTATCGATAACCTCATTGAATCATTTACTTATCAGTGGGGTTTTTTCACAACGATGCAAGAACTACAAAAAACAATCTCAACCGCCTACCAAAGCACCATAGCCGCAATAAAAAAAATTATAAAAAACATAGAACATGTTGATATCGAAAGCCAAGAATTTGAAAATCTCAGCAAAAGTATTCTTGAATTAATGTAACAAAAAGGGGGCATGAGTATGCCCCTTTTTATTCTTTATAATTCTAAAAACATAGCATTATTAGAATATAAGCCCAATCTTTATTGACCTTGCGCCCGTAACTGACGCACCATCTCCTTTAACTCAGCGTTTTCTTGTCTCAAGTAATCAATCTCATCTTCTAATTCACGAACTTCACGCCGCAATTCTTTGTTACTTTCACCACGCCTTGAACGATCACCAGAAGAAGCCTTGCCTAAAATAAGCCCACCGACGCCGCCAGTTACCATCCCAACACCCAATCCTGCACCAAAATTATCAGCTTGCAACTGAATAGAAGAAACGGCCAAAACTGGCAATACTAGTAATATTAATTTTTTCATAACACATCTCCATTTTATTTACTATCTTTATAAAAACACTAAATACTTCCGCAGTTAAGCAAGTCTTTTACCTGAGATAAATATTTTTCTTTGAAAAACAAAAACAAAGCTCCATACTAAGCGGCGGGCCACTCAAAAAACTCGCAGCCGATATCTCCACGCTTCTAAACTTAGGGGATGAAATGGAAACACGAATAACGCCGACAACCCTCGTACGAATCTTAGGAGCAGGAAGCATTAACTTTGCGCTCATTTCACTGGGATATAGCTTAGGACATAAATACGGCTTCGATTCGTCTGTTTTGATATTTTTAAAGATACTACCCATTATCGGTCTAGCGCAACTCATCGCTATTACCACAGCAAGCATTCGACATCAAAACAGTATTCAACTCTGCACAGCCGCACTAGGAAGCATTGGGGCTATAACAAGTACTCTAATTATTTTAACAACAACACTGCTGTGGTTTGGATTTAATCTTGTATTAATACAAAAAAACATTTGCCTAATGTTAGGTCAAAACTTAACGCATCCCTCTCTGTTACTTGGCGAAGTGACCCTAATTTTTTTGATTTTTTGTATTGGCATCCATAACATAAGTGGCATAATCACCATTCAAGCAAGCATCCTATTAATAATATGTATCAAACTAGCTATTGCAGGGGCAAGGGCCACCAAACAACCAATTATTCTTAACGCGCCTTATGAATGTAGCATAAGTCTACTCGCTCTTCTGCTTCCCTCTATCGTCGACTTACCAACGTGGTATGCTCACCTACACGCCACAAAGAAAGCTATTGCAACTCAACTATTAGTCAGCGGCTTCTGCACACCCGCAACACTCACCCTAGGACTATTTATTGGAAGCCATTCATCTGCCCAAAGTTTCTTAGCAGCCATCGCCAACGACCGCTACGGCTACATAGGCAATAGCATTTTCATCAGCAGCGCAATACTAGGAAATAGTACAGCCCTCTTCATGCTCTCTCAACTTCTAAAAAAAAAGGAAGCAGAAAGGAAACCCTATCAAAACGCTCTCATTTGCGCACTTTTAGGTTATTTTATAGCACTGTTACCTTACTGGGAAAATATCGAAACAACTATTAAAATAACAGGAGCAGCAAGCAGCGGACTTGCCGTCATGATAATTTTAGCATGCCTCAGGCTACTATTATGCAGGACAAAGCCCAAGAAAGACCAACCCTAAAAACAAAAAAGGACAAAAAAAAAGCCGCGATTTCTCGCGGCTTCAAATTAAACCTGGCAGTACCTACTCTTCCAGTCCGTTACCAGACAAGTACCATCGGCGCTGTGGACTTTACTTCCGTATTCGGAATGGGAACGGGTGTTTCCCCACAGCTATCCCCACCAGGAAATTTTTCAAAAATTTCACTGTGTCTTGAAATGTCGCAGATTTAAAACCTAAGCCTTGTTTCCTGAGCATAGAAAATTAATTTAGTAGCCAAAACTTTCGATTAATTAGTACTGGTTAGCTGAACAGATTGCTCTGCTTACACACCCAGCCTATCGACCTCGTAGTCTTCGAGGAATCTTATGTCTTTAAAAGACGGGGTATCTCATCTCGAGGCGAGTTTCCCACTTAGATGCTTTCAGCGGTTATCTCTTACCAGCCTAGTTACCCAGCCTGCCTGTTTTAGACAACTGGAACACCAGAGGCTGACTCATTCCGGTCCTCTCGTACTAGGAACAAGCCCTCTCAAATACCCTACGCCCACGATGGATAAGGACCGAACTGTCTCACGACGTTCTGAACCCAGATCACGTACCGCTTTAACTGGCGAACAGCCAGACCCTTGGGACCTTCTCCAGCCCCAGGATGCGATGATCCGACATCGAGGTGCCAAACCTCCTCGTCGATGTGGACTCTCAGAGGAGATCAGCCTGTTATCCCCGGCGTACCTTTTATCCATTTAGCAATGGCCCTTCCATTCGGAACCACTGGATCACTAACTCCTGCTTTCGCATCTGCTCGACCTGTATGTCTTGCAGTCAAGCTCCCTTATGCGTTTACGCTCTTCCGACGATTTCTATTCGTCTTGAGGGAACCTTTGAATGCCTCCGTTACTGTTTAGGAGGCGACCACCCCAGTCAAACTACCCACCAGACAATGTCCTCTGCCCGGATCACGGGAATCCAGAGTTAGATTCTTAAACGGATAAGGGCGGTATTTCAAGGATGACTCCACGGAAGCTAGCGCCTCCGCTTCAAAGTCTCCCGCCTATCCTACACAGATCAATCCAAGAATCAATGTCAAGTTATAGTAAAGGTGCACGGGGTCTTTCCGTCCAATCGCGGGTAGCAGGCATTTTCACCTGCACTACAAATTCACTGAGTATATTATCAAGACAGCGCCCAAATCGTTACGCCATTCATGCAGGTCAGAACTTACCTGACAAGGGATTTCGCTACCTTAGGACCGTTATAGTTACGG
>CAZJVA010000006.1:0-28809 GCA_964549625.1 uncultured Candidatus Babeliaceae bacterium | reverse complement strand
TTGCCGCGCTGCGCTCGCAATGACGGAGGAGCGGGATGGTTGGTGCCGCAGGTTCAAGAAGGGCTGACGAAGTGATTCATTGTACTGGATTGCTACGCAACGATGTTGCCGCGCTGCGCTCGCAATGACGGTGGGATGAGATGGTTGATGCCGCGGGTTCGAGTGGTTGGTTTTTTGTGTTTTAGGGTAGGCGTTGTTAATGGCCAGGCTCGTCATCACGAGGAGGGCCTGTAGGGGCCGACGTGGTGATCCAGGGCGGAGACGGGCATCGAAGGTGATGCAGGGTTGTTGGTGGTTTTTTGATTAGTGTCGTGGGTTTGTTAGAGGCTAACGAAGTTTTGCATTGTACTGGATTGCTACGCAACGATGTTGCCGCGCTGCGCTCGCAATGACGGAGGAGCGGGATGGTTGGTGCCGCAGGTTCAAGAAGGGCTGACGAAGTGATTCATTGTACTGGATTGCTACGCAACGATGTTGCCGCGCTGCGCTCGCAATGACGGGGGGGTGAGATGGTTACAAATCAGAAACTTGATGTGAAAGGTCAAGCCACATCGGGTTTTGCTTCTCTATCAGTGCAAGCTTTTTTTTGCGAGAACCTGCTTTTAACTGCTTTTCTCTCTCTATTGCTGCAACAATGGTGTCAAAATATTCTATGTAAACGAGCGTTTGGCAGTTGTATGTTCTTGAAAAGCAGGAATGAGAACCTTTTTGGTGCGCTGCAAGGCGTTGTATAATATTGGTTGTTACGCCTACATACACAGTCCCATTTTTTTTGCTTGCCAAAATATATACTGCAGGCCGTTTCATTGAGTAGTGATGCTGATATTTATTCGTTGGCTAACACATCATAGGCCAGTGCAAACTCTGACCAGGTGTAACGGGCGAGTTGTCCTAAGTTGCCAAAAATATGAGAAGTTTTTTTCTGCGACGCTTGAGCTAATCGCGCAAGGTCATTGCGTGAGAGCACGGTGCGCGATGCGCGTGCACTGCGAGATATTGTTTGATACAGGTGTGGCGAAGCTTTGAATAGCGCAAATGCACAAATACTCCAACCAAGCCAATGTTCTTTGAAGTCTTCAACAATGCTGTGGCCTGCAGACGAAACTTTGAACCCAATTTTGGTGAGTGGACGTGTACCCGGCAGCATATTAGCGCGCAAATCGTTGGGCAGCTCTTGGGTCAGGCGTGTTGCCTGCGCGGCGCCTAGTTTGCTGGTGTCTTTCTGTCTTTCAAGTACCCCATAGTCTTCTTCGATCTTGCTGAGTGCAATGCCGTTTTTTGCACTGTTATGCAGGATCCTGCACCAAGTGAGCGGGTTGTAGGAGGTGTGATCAAAGAGATCGGTTGCGTGTAACTGGCCGGCCAAGTTTTTGCGAAGATTTTGCATATCTTCGTCTTTGGCGGTTGCGGCGGCATCAAAAAAAGTTTTGAGTGGCTCGTAGGCAAAATCGCGTTTGTCCGGCATACGTGTTGGTGTTGGCGCAGCCGCATTGATTGTACCAAAACGAGCAACAAAAAGTACGCACACCATGCTCAATAGCAGCATGCGACTTGCGTGCACATGGTCTGATGTTTGAGTAAGGTGTTGCATAATAGAGCGCTCCGTTATTGGTAAGTTACGTGTTATGTTGTTTTGTAGAACAAAACAGGGAGGCACAAAAGCGCCTCCCTGCAATTTTTGCAATTAGCTAAGCTTACGCTGTTTTAGCAGCAGCCCATGCCAATCCACGGTGCAATTGGATTTTGCTAGCAAGTGAAGCTTTTTTGAAAGCAACAGGTGCTTGTTTGACATAGCGTGTTACCAAGTTGCGCTGCCAGTAGCCAAGGCCAAGGGCACCAGCTACGAGAGCAACGTCAGCAGCGTTTACGAAGCTGAAGAGATTCATGTTGGGGCGCTTCCAGCTGAATTTGCCATCTTCGGTTTGACCGAAGTTGTGAACATCTTTAACGAAGCTAGAAACCTTGCCGTATGCGGAGCTCAAGAATGATGGTTTGTTTGCGTTGATTTCTTGTTCCATTCTGTTGATAAGATTTTGCAAATTACCGATTTCAAGTGCATCGATATCAGTTGCTTTGAGGGCAGGAACCATGGTCTTGTTATATTCAGGCAAGAGCAATTTAGCATATTCTTTTGCGGTAACAGTGACAGCTTTTGTAGCTTCATCTGCAGCTGTTTTAGCTTCATCTGCAGCTGTTTTAGCTTCATTAAATGCTGCTTGGGCAGTGGTTTTGTCCGTGTCTGCTGCTAGGGCTTTGAGTGCTTTATCAGCAGCAGTTTGCTTATCTGTAGCAGTTTTTAGAGCAGCTTTTTTGGTGTTGTAATCTTTGAGCAAGTTCTTGTACTCTTTGCCAGTTTCAACGACGAGTTTAGCTTCAAGCAGTGCGAGCTCAGCTTGCATCGTTTTGATTGCTTCTGTAGCAGCGTCGAAAACTTCGACTGCTTTTTTGGCATCTGTAACCGCTTTGTTTTGATCTTCAGTCGCCCCTTCGCCGGCATCCGTTACGGCTTTTTCTGCATCTTTTACAGCTTTTTCTAGTTTTGCTTTGTTTTGATCCTTTATCTTTTTTCGTTCGTTTTTGATAGCTTCTGTCTTTTCTGTAACAGCTGCTTGGGCCAATTCTTTTGGCGTTTTATCTTCGCAAAAAACATTGCCTGCAACCAAGCTGATTGCAAATAGTGAAAGTAGTAAACGTTTCATAATTATTACCTCTGTACGGTTAATATGATATATACCTAATATCTCGTTCCTAAATAGTGTGTTACTTGTCGTACGCGCGTTTGGTTATTGTTGGTTTGATTTTTAATACTCAGGTACTACGATCGAGCTTGCGCGAGACAGATAATCTCAAACAGCTTTGATTTTAGCACACTTTTTAGCAAAATCAAAAAAACAGATACCTCCGGTACACGTATGTTCTTATAAAACCTCCATCTTTAGAACAGACCTCCATAACCCTGTCGTGTGAATGTTTATTAGTAAAAACACGTCAGCGTATGCCTCTTATTGTAAAGAAAAAAATAGGGCTGTCAAGCTTTTTATTTCATAACTGTATTCTTACCCGTCACGGTACTCCAAGTAACGGGTAAGAATTATCTTATTGCGCGCGGCTTTTGAGCGCTTTTATTTTGGCGCACAAGCCTGTTTTTTTTGCAGTGTAAAGTGCTGCGGCAGCAACAAGTACCGTGGCAGGTACGGTTACCATCTTGTGGTTCCAGTACCAGCGGGCGCTGTTAGAAATTTTGGTTGCTACGGCTTTGCCGGTGTGCTGAATCTTCTCAGTTACGGCATTTGCATGCAATCCGCCGCCGAGTGCACAAAGGGCTGCCAAGGCAATGTATACACGTTTCATAAAAGTCTCCCTGTATAATAATGGGTATCTAAGCACGGTCTCGTGCATTACTTGCAAACACGTGTATCACAAAAACACATTAAGGAAAATAAAAAGATTGCTCACATACAAGATATTTTACCGTACACTTGCTGAGGAGTTGGTGGCGACACGGCACACATTTGAGAGGAAGATGGCATGGCATGCACCGTCTATTTGGTTGATGGATCATCGTTTTTGTATCGTGCATATTATGCATTAGGAGCGCTTAATGCGCCAGATGGGAGGCCGGTACAAGCAGTCTTTGGCTTCTGTCGTATGACCAAAAAAGTTATCGATCGTTTTGCGCCAGAGTATCTGGCGGTGGTCTGGGATTCGCCGGGCGCGACGTTTCGACATGAGCTTTTTGATGGGTACAAGGCGACACGCCAAAAGCAGCCATCGGATATGGCTGATCAGAAAGTTTTGATTCAAGAGTTTCTTACCCTGATTGGTGTTCCGCAGATCGCCGAAGTTGGACTTGAGGCAGATGATCTTATTGCTTCGTATGCACGCCAGGCGGTTGCTCAGGGGTGTACGGTGGTTATTATCACCTCTGACAAAGATCTTGGACAGCTTGTCAATGATCATGTTACCATCTTTGACCCTTTCAAAGATGCGCTGATTGATCGTGCGGCGATTGCGCTGCGATATGGTTTTCCCCAAGAGCGGATTGGAATGTATTATGCGCTTGTAGGGGATAGCTCTGATTCGATTCCTGGTGTGCGTGGCATTGGCCCCAAAGCGGCAACGGACCTGGTGAGCATGTTTGCAAGTTTAGACGAGTTATACGCCTTCTTGGAGGATCCTCTGCATGCAGCCGATACAAGGATAAAGCCGCGCGTTAGAACGCTTTTGGTTGCGGCGAAAGAGATGGCGTATTTAAGCCAGCAGCTGTTTACTTTGTCGTATATCCCGGTACATCAGGTGTTGCCCGATGCGTTGCGGGTCTCCCTAGGGCAGTATGATCAGGCGCGTTTGTTGTTTGAGCGTCTTGGGTTTGTCTCACTTCTTAAGAGTATGCCACGTAATGATTTAGCCGGTTCTGTTGCACAACAGCAGGGGCTCTTTGGCGTAGAAACTGTTATTGCGCCCCGTGAAAGCTTTGCCCAGTTGCATGGTTTTGACTTTGAACTTGTTACGACTCGTGAGCAATTGGTCGCACTCTGCAGAGAGGTTGTTGAAGCCGGAATTGTGGCGATTGATACAGAGACTGATGGGTGCGCGGTGCGCAAGGCAACACTGGTAGGCATCTCTTTTTGTACACGACAGGGGCGCGCATATTATCTACCGGTTGCTCACCAAACGGATGAGGCGCAGATTGCGCGTGATAGTATTGATGAGTTAGTGGGCCCATTGTTGGCCGATGGAGCGATCAAAAAAATATTTCACAATGCCAAGTTTGATCTTCTTGTTTTGCAGACGGCAGGTTTTGTTGTTCGGGGGCTCTTTTTTGATACCATGCTTGCTGCGGGTCTGTTGCGGGGCGAGGGGCAAAAGTTGGGGCTCAAGGCTCTTTCGCAGGAGTTGCTGGGACAGCCGATGCATCACTTTGGTGACATGGTCGAATCGCAAGGCTTAACAAGCTTTGCACAGGTTCCTGTTGCGCGTGCATTGGATTACGCAGCAGCCGATGCGCACCAGACATTTGCCTTGTATCAGCTGTTGCGGCCGCGTCTGGAGGCCGAAAAAGTTGCTGCATTGTTCTTCGATGTCGAAATGCCCTTAATACAAGTTTTGTCTGCCATGGAAGAGGCGGGTATGCCGCTTGATATAGCGCGGTTGGATGCGGCGGATGTTGTTGCTACTGGTCGGTTGGCGCAGCTGGAGTTTGAGATTGCGCGTTTTTCGGGGCGTGAGCCAGGCACGTTTAATCCGCGATCCCCACAGCAGGTAGCCGATTTGTTATTTGTGCAGCTCGGACTTTCGCCAATCAAAAAGACCGGGAAGGCGCGTGCGTATTCAACGGATAACGAATCGTTGCAGGCATTGGCGGATGAACATCCTGTGGTTGCCTTGATTATTCGCCATCGAGAGCTCTCTAAACTCAAAGGTACGTATATCAATGGGCTGCGTCAGGCATGCGATAGTGTAACTGGTCGTATCTACACCAGTTTTCGTCAGGGAACGGTTGCTACGGGGCGCCTTTCGAGCGCTGATCCAAATTTGCAGAATATACCGACCGGCGCAGTTGAGGGTATTAGTGTACGCTCGTTTTTTGTTGCGCGACCTGGATATTCGCTTCTCTCTGCCGACTATTCCCAAATTGAGTTGCGGGTGCTTGCTCATCTATCGGGGGATCCGGTGTTGCGTGAGGCTTTTTTGCGTGGTGAGGATATTCATGCGCGTACGGCTGCAGGATTGTTTGGAGTCGGGATTGATGCAGTGAGTTATGAGCAGCGTCAGATCGCCAAAAAGATAAACTTTAGCATCTTATATGGATTGTCTGCGTTTGGGCTTTCGAAAGATTTGGGCATCGGCGTTAGTGAGGCGCGCACCTATCTGGATCGTTATCAAGCGCAATATCCACGGGTTTTTGCGTGGATGGACGAAATTATCGCTGGTGCGCGGGTTGCTGGATATGTTCGTACGTATCTTGGACGCAAACGCCAACTGCCGGAATTGTTTGAAGCTAATAAAACGCTCTTTCAACAAGGGTGTCGTGTTGCAATTAATACGGTTGCTCAGGGTACCGCCGCTGAGCTGGTAAAAATGGGTATGATCGCAGTACTTGAGGCGCTCTTGTCAACCAAGCTCGAAGCGCGTATGATTCTTCAGGTTCACGATGAAGTGATTTTGGAGGTAGCAAATCAAGATCTTGCCCAAGCCAAGGCTGTTGTGCAGCAGGCGTTAGAGTCGGTTGTTGATTGGGAGATTCCTCTCACGGTGGGCATTCATGATGGTCGTTCATGGGATGAGTTGTAGGAGTGCGGTGCGTTTGACTTTTTTGCAAATTATTTTCATACTTTGAAGATGAATGAAATTCTGTGGATAGCGCATGAGTTCTTTCACTTCTTTTGATTTCGTACACATCTTTTTTTATGTAATGTTAGGGTTTATAGCATGGCAACGAGTAAAACTGGTGGTTCCACACAAAATGGTCGCGACAGTATCAGCAAGCGCCTTGGGGTTAAGTTGTACGATGGTCAGCGCGTAAGTGGCGGTGAGATTATTGTCCGTCAACGCGGAACACGCATTCATCCAGGCAAAAACGTAGGGCTTGGCGGTGATGATACCTTGTTTGCTACCGCAGCAGGTGAGATTCGATTCCATTTTGGCCTAAAGGGACGTAAATACGTTTCGATCGTTTAGGTAGCGTAAGTTTCGTGCACAACGGAGAGAGTTATGTTGAAAGCAGGAAATATCGATTTTTTTAAGTATCGGTTCCTTTTTTTTGGTGTGTCGTTTTTATTGATGGCTGCTTTTGTTGGAGGAGCGGTGTATCGGTATAAGACGCGTGGTTCGGTCTTTACCTATAGTGTTGACTTTACCGGCGGGACCGAAGTACGACTTGGTTTTTCGGGTGCTGAAAAGGTGACCGGTGAACGGGTTGAGCAGATCCTGGCAAGCCAGGGAATCGATGGTGCTACGACGCGGGATTTTGCCAATGGCGAAGTTTTGGTTCGTGTACGTGGGTTTGAGAATGATTCGCGTGGTCTTGCTGATCGTATCCAAGGATATATCGAAGCGAGCGTGAGTGGGACCAAGGTTTCGATCTTGCAAACCGATAGTGTTGGTGCTGCAGTGGGCGATGAGTTGCGCCACAATTCGACCAAGGCTGTTTTGTTTGTGCTTCTCATCATGCTGCTCTATATCGCTCTGCGTTTTTGGTCGTTTTCGTTTGCCATGGGTGCTATTGTTGCTCTTTTTCATGATGTGATCGCGATTCTGACGCTGGTTATTGTGTTAGACCTTGAGATTTCGCTCAATATTATTGCAGCAATTCTCTTTATTTTAGGTTATTCGATTAACGATACGATTGTGGTCTTCTCGCGGATTCGTGAACATTTTAATGCTCATGAAAAGGGAAGTGCCTTGGCGATTGCTAACAAAAGTATCAATGAAACATTACGCCGTACGATTTTAACAAGTGTTGCTACGGCATTGACTGTTGTTGCCTTGCTCTTTGGGGCAGGCGTGTTGCGGTTATTGGCCATGGCGCTACTTATGGGTATCGTCTTTGGTACCTATTCATCAATCTATATTGCAACACCTACCATGTTGCTCCTGAACCGAGGCAAGAAAAGTACCGGTTCATAGTACATAGCTTTTGGGAGCCCGGCAGATGTTTTTTGGCCGGGTTTCCCCATTTCTTTACATTCGCTCTTTTTAAAGGATTTGATGCATGAGGGAACAAGCATTACAAAAAATGAGCATCGCAGACCTTCTGGTTGTCGCTCGTAAACTTGGTGTCATAGGCGCCAACTACATGAAAAAGGATGAGTTGATAGCAAACATTGTTGCGCTAGAAACAAATCCAGAGAAAGAGATTGGCGTGGTTGGCGTGCTTGAAAAGCTCCCTGATGGGTTTGGTTTTTTACGTGCGCGTCAGACTGATTATGTCTCGGGCCCTGATGATGTGTATGTTTCTCCATCTCAAATTCGTCGGCTTGGACTTCGTACGGGTGATGAGATTACCGGTGTCATTCGGCGTCCTAAGGATAATGAAAAATATTTTGCGCTCTTGCGCGTTGATCGTGTTAATGGAGAAGATCCTGCAAAGCTTGGGGATCGACCATTTTTTGATCGTTTATCGCCGCTTTACCCGGATAAAAAGTTTAACTTAGAATACAATCCATCCTATGTATCTACTCGCTTGATGGATCTCTTTACCCCAATTGGCAAAGGGCAGCGTGGGTTGATCGTGGCGCCACCAAAGGCTGGTAAAACGATGTTACTCAAAGAGTTGGCACGTACGATTGCAAACAATCATCCCGAAGTACATCTTATTATTTTACTTATCGATGAACGTCCTGAAGAAGTTGCCGATATGCGTCGTTCAATCCAGAATAAAAATGCCGAGGTAATTAGCTCAACATTTGATGAGTCTGCAGAGCGGCATGAACAAGTTGCTGAGATTGTTTTGGCGCGGGCAAAGCGCCTGGTTGAAATGAAGAAGGATGTGGTGATTCTTCTTGATTCTATAACGCGACTGGCGCGTGCATACAACACGATTTCTCCTGCTTCGGGCAAAGTGCTAACGGGTGGTATCGATGCGCATGCGCTGCAAAAGCCAAAGCGGTTTTTTGGTGCAGCGCGTAATGTTGAAGAGGGTGGTTCGCTTACGATTATCGCGACTGCGCTGATTGAAACAGGTTCACGCATGGACGAAGTGATCTTTGAAGAGTTTAAAGGTACGGGCAACATGGAAATTAACATGTCGCGTAAGCTGGCGAATCTTCGTATTTTCCCTGCCTTTGATCTGCTTATTTCTGGTACACGCCGTGAAGAGTTGCAGCTCTCTGATGAGGTGCTTAAAAAGATTCATGTGCTGCGAAAAGTCCTTGCAAGCATGAATATGAACGAGGCTATGGAGCTCTTAATTGATCGAATGAAGAAAAGTAAGACGAACGAAGAGTTTTTAGAGTCGCTTAAGCGCAATGGTACTGGTGGCCCAGCTAGTGCTGCATAAATCTGATGTGTGACGATAAAAGGCCGGGTGGTTGAAAAAGCCACCCGGCCTTTTTGTTACTTGTTTTCAATGTTTGCTACTGCGTGCAATTTACTTTGGAAAATCTCTAGGTCGTGTTTGCTAACGTGCTTTGCAACCATATTCCAGAATTTTTTATCGGTGCGTAGTTCAGGTTCTTTTTCGAGAAGTTCGTTGACCAAAATTCTATATTTTGCTGTGACTAGGGCGCAGGAAATCATTGGGTGATGAAGTTCTTCGAGGGCGGCTTGATCGTAGGTGATATGAGCTAGTTGTTTTACCGCTTCCTTTATGGGCATTCCTTTTTCTAAGCAATCCTCGAGAAGTATTAATTTTTTAAGGCAGAGTGAGCGGTCACTGGTGCGATTTTCTGTTGCTTGTAAGTAAAAAATCGCTTCGTGGTATGTAATAACATTTTTTTTCAGAAGGGTTTGCAGCCGTGTGATTAGGCATTCAACCAGCGCATTTTTGGATTTTTCGCAAACAAGATCAAAAAGTGGCTTGGCTGTTGAAAATGGAATTTTTTTAGAAAGCAGCGCTTCTTTGAGGCCAAAGAGGACAAAATTTCGATATTCGGACGGAATTATTTTTTTTGTCAGAATTTCCTTGAGTAGGGCCGCTACTTTTGTGGAGCTGGTATTGTTTGTTGCTAGTCCCTGGCTTGTTAAAAAGTCGATTGCGGCATCCTTTGTATGGTGGCTACCTTGCCTAATTTTGTTTTGTGCGTCGCTAAATGCTTCTTCTGAGAGTTTTGAATCTTCTGCATTTTTTTCTAGTAGATATGCCCAAAGGTTTTTGGGAAAAACCTTATCTGAGTTTTTGTGTTTCTCTATAAAATCAAGTGCGTCTTTTTTTGCATCTTTTAAGTTTTGTTCCAGAGCGTTGATAATGATTTTTTCTTCGTCTACCGCATAAATCTTGGTTTTAGTTTTCATGTAGTTGATCAAGGTATACCAGTTTTGGGTGAGTGGCTTTTTAGCGATACTCGGAAGAAAGTCTTGGTTGTCCAAGAATTTTAGGTGAGCGAAATAGGTAATTATTTCGCGGAAACCGGAGTCAGTTAATTTTTTGTACTCGCTGCTCGAGAGAAGAAACGGAAGGAGCTCGAAGGAGGAAATTTCGGATTCGTTTAATTGGTTAAGCTCTTGTAGGGATGTTTCCCTAAGTGTTTTCAGTTCCAAATCGGCATGTTCTCGGGTAAAACTAAATTTGGCTTTTGTTTGAAAGCGGGGAAGAAAAAATTCAAGTGAGCCGAGATCCGGACTTGAGTTTCTTATGCGTTTGGTAGAAAAGTTTTTCGCTGCGCCGAGTTGTTTTAGTACTATTGGCAGGTATGTTTCAATAAAGCTGTCCTGTGCCAGCTCCATACCGAGGTTTTTGTCGGTAAAAAGATTAAGTTGTAGTAGGTGGTTCAAGATCAAAATAAAATTTCTGATAGTGCCTTGTAATTCGTAGTGCGTCAATGACGAGGTTGCGGGTACGCAAAGTTGAAGTTTGTGAAGTGCTGCTTTGATCTTTTCATCAATAACATCGGTAAGGCGTATGTGATAACTTTCGATTGGGTTTTTATAGTCATAGGTCTTACTGCTTTTTGGTGGTTGTAGTTCGGAGGTGATTAAATAGGCGATGTTATCTATGTTGGTCATAATTTTGACCCAGGCGATTTCAGCTTCTTGGGTGTTGGTTTTTTGTGGGTCACTATATGTTGAATAAAAAGCCGCAAGATCGGGATGCACTTTTCTTCCGAGTGTTTTTTCGAGCTGGGCAGCCGAATATTGCCGGGTGGTGGGATCGAGCGCAAAGAAATTGAGTAGGTTGCGCAATTCGACTTCAAAACAAGCGCGCAAGTTGTGTACTTTTTTATTTGCTTCGAGGGTAAATGTTAGATATTCGCCTCCCAGTGTCAGAATTGGGGGATGTGGTTGCGAATGTAGGATGAGATAGGCTAGTATTTCGCACAGGGCGCTATCTTCTAAGATCTGGTGCGTAGTTTTGTTTTGTAGTCTGCTGGTGTCATCGACAGTTATTTGGTCTAGGATGTCAAATTGTTCGGGCGTGAATTGCAGAATCATAGTTTCAATCTGGTTTAATGCCTGGGCAAAATTGGCGATAGCTTTGGTTTGTTCTTGCGGTATTAAAAGGCCTAGCGCGGGAAAGGGAAGTTGCGATAGATTAGGAGAGTTAAGAGAAGTTTGTAGTTTTTTGATGCCATTATCTAGCTCCTGACGTAGTGTTGTAAAGTAGCGCTTAATAAGGGTGCGGTCATTATGCGCGGTAACCCACAAGAGGCTGAGAAGAGCGTATTCAATAATTTGGTCGCCTGGATAAATTTCATCGCCATAGGCTTGATAAAAATCTTGGCTTGTTACTTTACCGATCTTTTTGAATGTAAGTATTCCAGAAAGGCGTGCTTTGCGGTGTGTACTATTTTTGCCTTCTAAAAGAGGCTCAAGTGTTTTGTATAAAAAGAGTTGTGCAAGATTATATCCAATTTTTTCGATAAGTGTTTTTGGCGAATCATAAATTGTTTTGCTTGGTCGAAAATCTGATTGACCTTTGGTGCCTGGTGGCCGATTAAACAAGTTGCGAATGATAATTTTTATTCCCGAAGATGGTATTGCTTTGCGCCAGTTCGCGAGTTCTTGTTTAAAGTATTGGTTTCTGGTGTCTTTTGGTTCACCTGGGGTTAAATGCCCATCGTCGTACAATCCTTCTATAACGCGTTGGGACCAGACAACCGCACCAACAAGAGGTGAAAGCTCACGCAGCTTTTGAGGGAGGAGCGTGTAGGTTCCTGCAATATTGTTGGTATTAAGCGGGTGTGTGGGGGTAGTTGCAAAAATGACAACAAGCATCACAAAAATGAAAATTGATTTTTTATAAGACATAGTAAACTTCCGGCTTATTAATTTTAATTAGTAAATTAAATTTAGCAGTGGGTTGTTTTTTGTCAAGGTTGTTGTCAGGAGGTAGCGCTTTAGAGGGGAATTTATGATGAGTGTTGCAATTTGGGCTGATTCTTGGTCGTGATATTTTGGTATGATATTGCCGAGATCGGTTTCATTGCAGGCTTTTTACCGCGATAATTTGCTTTTATATACCACAACCCGCATACAATAGCTATTGAGGCAGTAATACCGGTGACCGTCGGTATAATTGATCCTTGTTTTATTATATTAGACGGCTGGGTAACATTGGTTGGCGGTTGCTCGTCGCGGGGTGAGAGTATTTCAGGTTTTTCGAAGAAGTTGCTAAATTCTAGCGTTCCTTGCTTTTCTTCTAAGTAGGCAAGTGATATTTGTAGATCATTAATCTTATCTAAAAAGTTTTCTGCATATAGGTATTCTGTAATATCACCGCCATTGGTGAAGGTTATTTTGAGTTCTAGGGCAATAGGTTTTGTTCCAGGCAGCTCTTTGATTGCTTCATCAAAGCTTTCCATTTTCTTGAGTTCACCTCTAATGTTGTCTCGGTTTTTTGTTAAAAGTGTTTTAATTGTTTGATCGGTCAGATGGGGGATAGGGAGCGTAGTGAGAAGCAGCGCCAGAGATTTTTGTGGGGTAATGGGCTGAGTCGTTGGTGAATTTTTGTAGGCAAGCTTTTCCCAGGTAGTCTTATCGGTTATGGGAGAAAGTTCATCTAATGAAATTGTGTGTCGAGTAAATATGTTGGCTTCAAATGCGGGGCGTAGGTAATCATCAGTTAGAATATATTGTCCTGGTATTAGTGATGAACCATCGGCATTGTTAAGGCTAAAAAAGAGAGGAAAACGTTTTATCGTATTTAGGTACTCTTGGAAGGAGTGTGGATGTATGTGCAAAAATTTTTTTAAATTTTCTGCATGCGGTTTTTTTTCGATCTCTATGTTGTTGGAGATGAGGATAGTAAAAAAGTATGATAATTTGTTTTGTTCATCGAGGGGTTGGGGGTTTGGTTGCGTTAGATATTGTTCTACCTCCTCTTGGCTTTTTTGCAATTGTTGTTGAGTAAGTGTTATGCCTAAAGATTGCGCACCCGATAAAAAAGTATTGGTGATAGCCACGCTTAAAAGTAACGTGAGAAGATAGTTGCGAATATGACGTTGTATGTTTTGCATTTTTTGAAAACTTTTTGTTTTATGGCGTTAAGGGCAGGCATCTTGCTCCAGTTTGACTGGATTTTCAATGCACCCTTTTCACTTTTCTATTTTATTGAATAGTGTAGAATTGTCAAATAGAGAAAGTTTGAGCTCTGGTGTAGGCCTTGTCTTTTTTTTAATTGGGTGCACACTGGCCGTGATATTATATAGTGCAGGTATGACGCGGGGGGATGAGCCATGGAACGGATAGCACTCATCGTAGCCTATGAAGGCTTTCAGGAGATAGAGTACGCGCATACGCGTGCGATAGTTGAAGAGTCGGGTATCAATGTGCAGGTAGCGAGTGACCAGATTGGGGTCGCTCATTCTTCGAATCAAGAGCTTGCAGTTTCCGTTGATGTGCTAATTGAAGATCTTGTTCTTAGTGCCCATGATGGGATCTTTTTGATCGGCGGCCCAGGTGCATTGGAACATCTTGATACGTCTTTGGTACGGTCGATGATGTATCGAGCGTATGAGCAAGGTTTGTGGATTGGTGCAATCTGCATTTCCCCGCGAATTTTATTGAAGGCGGGCCTGCTGGATGGAAAGCGTATGACGGGATGGAATGGTGACAAAGCGCTGGCTGCGCTTGCGCCAATCTATGGCGCCGAGTATGTTGAACAACCTGTAGTGATCGAGGATCGTATTGTTACTGCTGAAGGCCCGGAAGCGGCGACTCTTTTTGGTCGCGCTATTGTGGAAGTGCTTGCAGTTGAGCGTACTATTTGAGGTTTGTTAGAAAAAGCCTCCATCTTTGGGCTGTAATCGGCTTTGCTTAGTCTATGCTTTATATTGTTTTATTTAGCTATGATAAAGTGTAACTTTATCATAGCTAAATGATGCGAAAACTTGAACGTGTTTGATTGTCCTTGTTTGCGTGCTTTTCTATTTTGGTTTTTGCTGCTCGTTGAGATCTTTGCTAGCTGCTTGTGCAGTAATAAAGGCGTTACGCATCTGTTCTGTTAAGTCATTCAAATGCGATGGAGCGTGGGGAACAAGAATGGTGTTCGTCTTAGAGTGGGCGCTGAGTTCTTTGAGCGTATCGAAATATTGTGTCATTAGGACGATTTGCATGACATCATGTGGGGATGATCCTGGTACATGGGCCTGAAATTCGCTGACTGATTCACTAAGTCCTTCAACAATAGCACGACGCTGGTCTGCAATACCTTTACCGTGTAAGGCATTACTTTCTGCTTCAGCTTCTGCTGCTTTTACGCGAAGAATTTTATCGGCTTCACCTTTTTCTACTGCGGCTAAGCGCATGCGCTGTGCGGCGTTGATTTCGTTCATGGCTTTTTTGACATGTGTGTCTGGTTCAATGTCAGTGATAAGAGCTTTGAGAATGTCGTATCCAAAGTCGTTCATGACGTGGCTTAACTCTTCTTTAACTGCTGTAGCGATGCTATCTTTTTTTTCAAAGAGATCGTCTAACGTGAGAAGTGGCACACGGGCGCGCACAACATCGAATACAAACGCGGTAATTTGGGCCTCGGGGCGTACGAGCTTGTAAAATGCTTCATATACGCGTGAAGGATCAACAAAGTACTGAACTGAGACGATTACTAAGACAAAAACGTTATCCTGGGTTTTTGTTTCGACTTTGACATCAAGCTGCTTAATCCGTAAGTTGACGCGTCCTGCAATATTTTCAATAAACGGCCACCTAATTGAGAGACCGGGTTCGGCAATACGATTGAATTTGCCGAGGCGCTGAATAACAGTTTTGGTCTGTTGCTGCGTTACAAAAAGAATAAACGGGGAAATGGTTAGAACGATTGCGCCAAGGATAAGTAGGCTGTAGAGAAGTATGGTGAACATAAGAATGGCCCTTTGTATTGATGAGGGAATATATTTTTTTTGATCCCATTCCGTTAATGCTCATTCTATCGGCTCCCGGTTTTTTTGTCTAAGTGCTTTTTTATTTGTGTGTGTATTTTTACTATGCACCACCGTTGTTTTTGTGCTAAGACTAGGGGAAAAGCTGTGCCGTTCCCTGTTTTCGGAGGTTGGTATGAAGAAGCGTTTCTTATCAGTTTTGTTGCTTGTTGGTTTGTTAGCAGTGCCTCTTGATGCGGCTAAAAAAAAGTTTAATAAAAAAAGTACGCAGCTAAATATTGCAAATGAACGGTTAGAGACAGCAAAAAAAAAGGAAGCCCAACTTGCAGAACAGCTTTCAAAGATGGTCGAAACAACGCAGTCTGAACGCGCCGAAAAAGAGCGTGTAGCAGGCCTGTTGCAGGAGGCTATTGATTCCCGGAAAAAGGCTTCTTTAGATGTTGAAAATTTGAACAAGCAAATAATTGCACTAACCGTACGAATGCAAGCAAAGGAGAGCGAAGCAGCAGCGCTCAAGATTGAAAAGGATCAAATTTCAAAAGAAAAAAAAGAAATCAAAGGCAAGTTAGAGGATGCTGTTTATAAAAATCAGCAAGCAGTGCAAACAAAAAAGAAGCTAGAGAAAGAAACTAATAAGCTAAAAAATCAGTTAAAAAAAGCTGAAGAAGAACGTGCTCTTCTTGAGAGTGTTAGCCTCAATAAACAAAAAGAGATGCAGTTGTTGCTAAGGAAGCTAAAAGAAGATAAGAATAAAAATAAGCTTTCTTCGCGCGAGGCGCAAGAGCGTGCACAAGAGAATAAGCGACTTAAAGAAGAAATCAAGAAGACAAAGGCCGAAATTTTAAAAGAACAAGCCTTGAATTTGAAAAAGCATGCGGAGACGGAGGAATTAATAGCGAACTTGCAGAGGCAGGTATTAGAAAAGGAGGAGCATGCAAAGCAATATTTGGCAGAGAAAGAAAAGATAATAGCAAGCTTACAAAAGCAGCTGCAGGAGACCGAAACGAATAATAAGGAGTATTTGAAGCATCTTTTTGGGCTGCAGTCTCAGATTGAAGGGTTTCAAACAAAAAGCAGCAAGGTTTCTTTGAGCAATATTAAGCTTTTTAAGCTGTTGTTTGGAAAGGCTCTTGATTCGTCGACTGAGCTTGAGCGAAAAGAACTAACGGAACGTTGCCCGGCTATTAAGGACTTATTTATTGGAGACCTGTTTGGTTACTATGAATTGTTGGTTGAATTAATTAATATGTCAAATTCTAAAATTATAACTATGGTTAAATCTGCCCAAAAACAAATCAGTGCTGCTTCGGGGTTAATGGGGTTGCCACATTTTCTTAGTCAGGTGAATCAATTTGCCCAAACTATCGAGGGTGAATGGACAAAGATGCAAGAACTGCTTGAGGCCGCTCGTAAAAGTAGTACTGAGGCAGAGGGTGAAGCGAGTGAGTTGGTCTCAAATAAAGTAGTCCTTTTAGATGACCAGGTCTCGGAATTGGAAGCGCGTTTGACTTCTATTTTTGAGGTTTTTCAGGACATAGAAAAAGAGAGTACGTCTACTGAAAATGTTGGATTTATGAAGCAACTAGGTCGTAAAATGTTTAAAACATCGGTTTTTAAAAATCCATTGAGAGCTAATTCTTCTTTGACAAAATTGGTTCTGAAAAAGTTTTTAAACCATCCTTTTGGCATGAGCTCCGTCTGTGTGCCAGGATTCAAAGGGGCATCAGCGCCTGTTTCTGGTAACAGTGCATTTGATTTTAAGAGTGAGCTGTAATTGTAAGATATTTTAAGGTTTGAAAAGCGGGCCGGATATCTCCCGGCCGCTTTTTTATTTTGTGTTGTGTATTCTTCGAGTATGCCGTTTTAGCATATCGACTTCGTCATTAGTAAGTTCGCGCCATCCGCCTTTAGGTAATCCGCGTGTGGATATTCCCGCATAGGAGATTCGATTAAGTTTATGGACTGCATAACCCAGCGCATGAAACATCTTGCGGATAATACGGTTTTGTCCGCTATGGATGCAGATGATGCATTCGCGCGGCTTGCGTTCAAAAGTTATAATTTTGTCCGGCTTAGTCATGCCCTCAGGTAGTCCTGCACCTGTTTGGAGCATGCGCTTGTGGAACGCTTTTAGTGGGACAGAGAGTGTTACATGATAGCGCTTTTCAACCCCAAAGCGTGGATGTGCTAAAGATTGTGCTAGTTCGCCATCATTCGTTAAGAGAATGATTCCGGTGGTCATACAATCAAGACGACCAATAGGGAATAGGCGAGCACCGCCTCTGATTTTCACCAGGTCTAGGACGGTTTTGCGGCCTTCGTCATCTGCTGCAGAAGTAATGATCTCGGTCGGCTTGTTGAGCGCAATATAAAACAACTTTTTTTGTGGCGTTAGTGCTTTGCCGTGACACGTGATAGCATCTCCCTCTTGGACGCGATAGGCCCATTGGGTTATGACGGTTCCGTTAACTGCAACGGCGCCAGACTTGATAAGCTCTTCTGCCTTTCGGCGTGCGCAAATACCGCTATGCGAAAGATATTTGCTCAATACAATGCCAGACCTATTATATGCATCTTGTGCATGTTCCATGGGACTGCTCCTCCCCTTTGCCTATTATGTTTGGTATGGGTAGACTATATGTAGTAATTTTTATTACTTCTCTAAAATGAGAGCTTTTTTAGGGTAGCAGAATATTTTTTTATTGAAAATAGTATTGTCTTTTGCGCTGGTGTGGGGATATAGCAGTGCCGAGGCGTTGTATCTTGTCCTGTAATCGTTCCTTGGGGGTTGTTTGTGAATAGTGTCTGGGATATTGGTCTTCATTGGTACGGCTTTTGGGTTGCTCTTGGCGTAGCAGTTTGGTTTTTTTTGGTCTTATTTGATGTTCGGGTTCGAGCTATTGTTTCGAAGGATCAGATTATAAATCTTCTTAATGTCTCAATAGTTGCGGGGCTTTTTGGTGGTCGTCTTTTGCACGTTCTTATTAATTGGCAAGAATATTCGACGTGGATAGAAGTTTTTGCCTTTTGGCAAGGAGGCCTCTCCGTTTTGGGTTCGGTTTTTGGCGTTTTGTGGGCAGTCTGGTTTTTTGCATGGCGCCATGGGTTGCCTCTGCTGCGGCTGCTGGATGGAATGCTTGTATATGCACCTCTAGCGCAAGCTTTTGGGCGAATTGGTTGTTTTTCTGCAGGGTGTTGTTATGGCTGTCCAACCGGATGTCTAATTGGTGTTGCTACATGTGTCGATGGTGCATATAGTGTGGTGCATCCTGTTCAGTTGTATAATGTTGCGCTTTTGTTGGTCTTTTTTGTGGCGCTGCGTGGAGCCTCTTTTGTTTTGAGGTCTCCGGGTGTCTTAACGTGCCTATCTTTGTTTGGGTTGCTTATGGTTCGTTTTGTAACCGATTTTTGGCGGGGCGATCGTGAGTGGGTTCAGGCATTGCCCTGGTTTTCGGTGCATCAGTGGGTGAGTCTTGTCGGTGTTTTTTTCTGCGTGGTCGGGGTTGTCTGGTTTTCGTTGCGTCCTCCGCGTGAGGTTGTATGAGCAGTTCTTTGTTTGATTTTGTTAAGTCTCAGGTTCCTATCCTTGATGTTGTGCGCGAATATGTGGCACTTAAGCCGGCAGGTAACTATTGGAAGGGCCCTTCTCCGTTTAAGCAAGAACGCGTGCCTTCATTTACGGTAACGCCTTCCCGGGGAATTTATTACTGTTTTAGTACGGCGACGGGTGGTGATGTTATTGACTTTGTCGCGCGGGCAGAAAACTGTTCTCCATTAGAAGCTGCGTGGCATCTGGTTGAGCGTTATAATCTTAAGGTTCCCGATGGGGTCGGTACGCGTGAAGATAGTTCACGCTCGTATGTAGAAGGGCAGCGGCATGAAGCCGTTTGTGCGTTTTTTGCACATTGGTGCAGTCAGCAATTGCGTAACTCACCCGAAGCACTTGCATATGCTTCTAGGCGGGGGCTTGGCGACTCTGTTCGCCAGACCTTTGGCATTGGTTATTGCCCTGGCGGTAGTGTATCTTTGCGGCGTTGTATTGAAGACGCTCGATCTGCTGGGATTTTGGGCCATGAGTTGGAGGCTGCTCATCTTATCAAAAAAGGGAATCATGGGTCCTATTTAACGTTTGAGGATCGAATAATTTTTACGATCTTTACTGCTCATGGCAGGCCTTGTGGTTTTGGTGGTCGGGTTTTTCGGTTCAATGACGATCGCGCCAAGTATGTTAATTCTCAAGAGCATGAATTTTTTAATAAACGTATGCTCTTGTATGGTTTTTGGCAGGCGAAAAAGGCGATCCAAGAGGCAGAGGCCGTGTATCTTGTCGAAGGGTATACGGATTGTTTGGCTATGGTTCAGCATGGATACGCTAATACTGTTGCGACCTTGGGAACCGCTTGTTCGGTTGATCATTTGTCTCAATTGGCAAGGCATGCGCGGCGAATTTATATTTTGTATGATGGTGATGAGGCGGGTCAGCGCGCGATGATGCGTCTTGTTTCGTTGTGTTGGCAGGTGCAGTTGGAACCATATGTTGTTTCGTTTCCTGCTGAAGATGATCCGGCAACCTTTTTGTCACGCGAAGGATCTTTGGACGCGTTGCGTGAGGCCCCAAAGCCGCTCTTTACCTTTTTTGTGCAGCGGCTGGGAAGGGCGTTTGTTAACGAAAGTTTAGCGCGCAAACTACAAGCGGCGCGGGAGGTTTTTGAAGCAGTAATCTTGGTTGCTGATCGCATGCAGCAGAATGTTTTGTTGCAGCAGGCGGCCGAGGCTTTTGGTGTTTCGTTTGAATCGGTCTTTCAAGAGTTTACTATTTTTGCTCGACAGGCGCGATCAAGAGAGGCACGTACTGTGGCTGCAATGCCGACACGTGGGGGCCAGACATTAACAGTTCTGGAGAAACGTATATTGTTTGCTATAATGAAAAATGGACCCTTAGTTTTTTCTCAAGAAGAATCGTTACTTCCTCTGGTATTATCTTCCCATGCGTTGTTGCTGGTTCAAAAGTTGAGCGTAGCCGGGGGCGCAGCAGATGTAGTGATGGACGAGCTTGATAATGATTTGAAGCAGGTTTTTCTTGGGGTAGTAGCTGAGGGAGAGGTTGTGGGAACGGTTGTGGTTTCTGCGTTGCGTGATGAAATTTGTAGGCGCGCGTGGAATATTCAGTTACACGATAGCAAACGGGAGCTTTTTGAAGCTCAAGCTGCTGGTGATCAGGAGCGTGTGGTGCAGGCGCTTCGGCGTTTGCAAGAGGCAAAAGATCGTATGTTATCCAGGGGGAATGGATGATAAAAAAAGTAAAACGTGAACGCAGTTCTCACATTGATGAATTAGTTGAGCGGGGTCGTAAAGATGGCTCAATAACCTATGAAGAAGTTGTTGCTTTTGGCAATGAGCATGCGCTTTCTGAAGAAGAAATGGACCAATTGCTCAAGCGCCTTGAAAAAGAGCATATTGAGGTTTCGCTTGAAGCTGAAGATATCGCGCAAGATAGTGCTATGGATGAGCGTGTTGGGGACGCAGCGCTGGAGGCGATCTCATCTATTTCATCTTCAGATGAAGATATTGATGAGGAGTCCGAGGTTGAAGAAGAAGATGAAGAAGATGCACGAATTTCTGATGCTGCACAGATTGCTGATGGCGTAAAGTGTTATCTGCGTGATATTGGTAAGATTCCGCTTCTTAATAAAAAAACTGAGAAAGTTATTGCCGATAAGATTGCGCGCAGTAAGCAAGATTCTATTTTGATGTTGTCATTTTTCCCGGTGGTTCATCAGGAGTTGATTGCTGTCGGTGAACGGCTAGAAAAAGATGCGGTTGCGCTTAAAGATGTTATTCAGTTTTCTGATTTTAATCCGGAAAATTTACCTCGCTACGATGAGGAGCGTGCTGCGTTTCTTGGAACAATTGGGCGTATCAACGAGCTTTCGAGTAAAGAGCTTGAGATTTATCGATCATATCGAGATAAACTGCAAGATCCAAAGAAGAAAGAAGAGATGCTTGCCAAGGTTCGCGAGAACAAAGATGCAATTAGTTCGGCTGTCCAAGAAATTAAGCTTTCGAATAAATTGATCCGTCGTCTTGGTAAGCGTGTTGAGCGGTTGCTTAATAAGGTTAACGAAAAGCGTGCTCAGTTTGATGATGCGGTAGCTAAGCTAGAAGCGTATCCTCACATTGATTTGTTAGATGAGGAGACGCGATCCTACGTAGAAGAGCTACGTCGTGAAAGCAAGGTTGCACTTAAAGTTATTAAGAAGACTGAGCTTGAGATGGGTGTTCCTTATCAGCGTGCGCAAGAGCTTTTCGATCGATTTAGGGCTGCTCAAGTTGCTGATAAACAAGCGAAAGATGATTTGGCTTGCGCAAACCTTCGTTTGGTAGTCAATATTGCCAAAAAATATGTTAATCGCGGGTTGCATTTTCTCGATCTGATCGACGAGGGTAATATTGGCTTGCTCAAAGCGGTTGAAAAGTTTGAGTTTGAGCGTGGTTATAAGTTTTCAACGTATGCAACATGGTGGATTAGGCAGGCGATTAATCGGGCTATTGCTGATCAGTCGAGGACTATTCGTGTTCCGGTTCATATGGTTGAAACGCTTGATAAGATAAATAAAATTAAGCGATCTTTTTTGCAAGAGCATGGACGTGAGCCAAGTTATGAAGAGCTGGCTAAGCAACTTAATCTTGATGAAAAGAAGATAAAGAATATCATCAAAATTTCTAAGGAACCGATTTCGTTAGAAACGCCGGTTGGTGATGGGGAAGATGCATTTATCAAAGATTTTATTGAAAATGAAGATGAAATTTTGCCTGCTGATTCGGTTGTGTACAATGATCTCAAAGAGCATGTTCGCGAGATACTCAAAACGTTGACCCCTCGCGAAGAGAAGGTGATTAAAATGCGCTATGGCATTGATGTTGCCTCAGGTTATACGCTCGAGGAGATAGGTAAGGATTTTGGTGTTACGCGTGAGCGTGTTCGTCAGATCGAAGTAAAAGCGCTTCGTAAATTGCGGCATCCATCGCGCAGTGCCAAGCTTAAATTTTTCTTTGATAAAGATATTGATGATGGGGCAGATGCGATTGAAGGACTTGTTGAAGGTGGCAATCGAGAAGATTCCGTTGACAACGGGTCAGAGAACGGGGAAGAATAAAAGCGCTTACTAGTTATATGAAGAGGTGAATTGATATGGATTTGGCAGATGGTGGTGGTGTTGCGTTAAATGCGGTGATATTTTTTATTTCATTAGCATTTTGTGCGCTTTTTTCGTTCCTTGAGACTGCTATGGTGGCTATGCGCTTGTTTCAGCTTAAGGAGTTGGCGCAGAAAAAGAGTGGATATGATACGCTCTTTACAACGCTAGAAAAAGATCCCAATCGTCTGCTCAATGCAATTTTAATTTCTTACAACTTGGCCAACACGATCGCGGCGACGGCGGGTACCTATGTTATTGAAGAGTTGTTGAAGGGGATTCCTTCTACTTTGGGTTATACCATCGGTGTTTTTGTTGTTACCGCGTTGATTTTGGTTGTTGGCGATGTGTTGCCAAAAAACATTGTTCGTATGCGGGGTGAGCGCTACTTTGAGTCAACATTGTGGTTAACTAATCTGACTTTGGTACTCTTGGACCCGTTTGTAAAGCTCTTTAATCGGTTTACCAATTGGATTTTGTCTTTTATTGTGGGGCAGCCTACCGAAGAAGTTGAAGAGTTGCCGAGTGAAAAGGAGATTCAATTTCTCATCTCGTACATCGATGAAAAAGGATTAATGGATCCAGATAAGACCAGCATGCTTAAAAGTATTTTTGAGCTTAGTTCAACCGTGGTTCGCGACATTATGGTTCCCGAGGTTGATGTTGTTATGGTCGAAGCCGAGCAGGGATATATTGCGGCTCACGAACTGTTTATCAAGTACCAGTTCTCACGGTTTCCGGTTTACCGAGGAAAAGATGATAATGTCATAGGGATGTTACATTTTAAGGATTTGGTGCCTGTTTTAGCCCAGCAATCCGGTGGCCAGGTTCAGGATATTATGCGGCCGATTATGTTTGTTCCTGAGAGTATGAAGATTAATCAGCTTCTCAAAGAACTTAAGGCTAAGCATATGCATATTGCGATGGTGATCAATGAGCATGGTATGGTGACTGGCATGGTAACTCTAGAAGATGTGCTCGAAGAGATTGTTGGTGAGATTCATGATGAATATGAGAACGTCTCTGAAAAGATCTTTGAGATTCGTGCTGGTGCATGGTTAGCTGAGGCAAATGTTGAATTGAAAGAGCTTTCTCGCCGTCTTCAGATAACACTTAATGCCGAAGCTCCGGTTAAAACGTTGGGTGGTTTTTTAGTTGAACAGTTTCAACGTATTCCCCTGGTCGGAGAGTATTTGGATTATCAGGGCTTTCGGTTTAAAGTTCAACAAGCAACGCCCAAAAAAGTTCTGCAGGTGGTTATCAATCGCATTGTAGCAGAGTAGAATTTTTGTTTTTTGCAAAGAAGAAGAGGGCCGACGATACAATCGTCGGCCCTCTTCTTCTTGAATATGCTTTTGCTTAAAATACTTGTGAAACAACAGATATAGCAGCACTGCCTGCTAATCCAACAGCGCCACCGGCTAAGATTCGGTACAAGCGTTGTTGCCAGTCTGCACGTTCTTTTTCGTATGTCTCGATGGCTTGAGTAATTGAAGCTACGTTTTGAGACTTATTCTTTACACCATCAACAGCTTTGATTGCATTGATCAACTCGGCAGCTGTTTCAATTTTCTTTTGGTCTACTATCTTGCCGGCGCTTTCATCCTTGTAATTAGCAGCGGCTCTTCTAAGGATTTCATTGATTTCTTTATTTTTTGCGGTTTGGTTTAGTTTTGTAAATTGTTGGACAAGCTTAGCAAGTTCTTGCGTGCTAAAAAGCGCGTCTTTTATGTATGGCATTGCGACAACACTTAGTGCTGCTGCAGCGATAGAAGTGATAGGACTTGAAAGTGCTGTAGCACCACAGACTAGACCAGCGGCATGATTTAGATCAAGTGAGCCATTGTTAACAAACATGTTTTCTTTGATCGATGTAAAAATATTGCCAGCTTTGTCTTTTATGTTATCAAGATCATACCAACTTTTTTCTGTAGTTTGTGTTTTGTTTTCTTCTTCACCCGCGTACATGGCACCAGCACAGAGCATGCTTACCAACGCGGCGCGGCCTAATAGATTTTTTATACGTATCATTGTTATCTTCCTTTTTTTATTACTAAATACTAATAACATGCTTTTATTTTATTTGAAAGTTTATATATGTCAATTATTTTTAATTCTTTTTTTATTTACACTCTTGATATTGGATGTTGGACCTGGTGATTCCCTCATCATTATCTCTTCGATGTTTGCCTTTGCCCTGGATCACAACGTCGGTCTTGGTGGCTTTCCTCGTGATGACGAGTCTTGGGATTTCCCCGTCATTGCGAGCGGTAGCGCGACAACGTAGTTGCGTAGCAATCCAGTACAACGAACCACTTCGCCAGCCCTCCCGAACCTTCGCTATCACCTTCGATGTTTGCCTCTGCCCTGGATCACGTCGGCCTTGGTGGGCCTTCCTTGTGATGACGGGCTTGGAGATTAACAATGCTTTTTTGAAGGCACAGCGCAACTCGTTTTGTACCCCGACTTATTTATATAAGGTAGTTCGAGCGGTTTAGCTTAAAGGTATCCGGCTGCGGTTATAACAACACGGGCGGCGTTATCTGTACTGTACCCGTATGGCATAATTTGTTGATCTATGATGGTTATGGTTTCTTCGCGGGCACCGGCATGCTCAGCTTTATCCTTTGCCTGTTGAGCCAGTGCATGCAATGTTTGGGCTCGGCTTGCTAGTGAGGCGGAGGTGTCAATAATACCGGAGATACGCGCGCATGCAGCACCAAAGGCATTGGCGACGGCTGCATATGGAGGGACTATAATGGTTTGATCGGGCAATGCTTTTTGTATGAATGGTTCAAGAAATGTGCTTCCGCCAACTAATATAATCGGGGCCTTGGGTGTCTGTAGGAGCAGTGTTTCAAGTTGCTGGGCTATGCGTGTTCCTGCATCGGTGAGAATCATGTGGGCTGTTTTTGGTTCTAAAGGAGGAGGCAGGTGCCGCAGTTCTTTTATTAGGCCTACTGCAACTGCGCAATCAAATAGCGTAAGAATTGAGCCTCCAAAGCTTATGGCCTTAGTTGTTAATTCTTTGGCTATGCTCCGTGGTCCGATGATAGGTTTGTTTTGCTTGTCACGCGAAACAATACTTCCGCCTCCCAGTGCTATGGAATGAACGTCAGCGCGTGGGATGTTGAAAGATACTCCGCCAATGGCACTTCCACCAAAGCTTTGTTGGGGGTAGTTTTGTTTGACAACACCGATGTCTGTTGAGGTGCCTCCAATATCGACAATAATAGCAGTAGCTTCTTGTGCCAAAAGCATGCCACCCATCAGGGAGTTTGCCGGACCTGCAGCTATCGTTTTGATAGGGAACATGCAGGCTTCATCCATGGTAATGGTTGTTCCATTGTTTTGGATCATGAAGAGTGGGCAGTTGTAATTGAGCGCTTTCATGATTGAGTGAATCTGCGAGAATTCTTTTGTTAATGTTTGAATCAGTGCTGCATTACATATGGTGCTGTTTTCGCGCTCCAAGAAGTTGAGCCCACCGAGCTTGTAAGAACAGGTCGTTGGTATATGGGGTGCGAGCATGCTAAGGCTTTCAGCAACGGTTTGTTCGTGTTCAGGAAATAGTGGGGCAAATGTTCCGATTATCGCGCAGCTTTGCATCCCTGCTTCAAGTAGTCTGTTAATGGCCAGCTCTATCTCTTGGGAGTTAGTCGGTGCGAGCTCTTTGCCGTTTATTTGATTTCCGCCGTGTATTGTTTGTGCGCCGACGATGATTTTTTTTAGCTCCTCTGGGAATGTGAATCCTGGGGGGACGGCTCCGGTCATAGTGCTTCCAATGCGTATGACGCCTACTTTTTGTAGAAGTTCAGGTTGTAGGAGCGCATTGGTCGCATAGGTTGACCCAATAAATATTCCCATAAGCTGGTGGGGCGTTTGTTTAAGTATGCCGTGCAGGACCTCGAGGCCTTGTTGGATTGAATTGATAACACCATGTGTTGTATTGATCTTAGTTGAGTGAAGGACGGTGTTATCTGCAGTGAGGAGAGCAACATCGGTGTTGGTGCCGCCTACATCAATCCCGATTTTAAGTTTCTGGTTCATGGTTTTTTTCCTATAGTAATGTTTTTAAGAATGCCTGTGGTCCAACAAGTTCTAGCCCTTGTGGGGTGTACCAGCAGTCAGGAGCGGGCATTGAAACTATGGTAACGCGCATTCCAAATTGCACCTCATCACTGAGGATCGGTTTTGCATTGCTGTTATCAAGGAGTGTTATGATATCTGGTGTTGTTGCGCAGGCAGCCTTTGACTCGCTGTTGACCTGCAGGTATTCATTTTGGTACAAAATTTTGTATATGCTTTTGCTTGGGGTTGTAACCTCAATGGTTCCTTGAGTAAAGCCATCAACAACTTGTACGTCGATGTCAGTAGTCGATCCTTGGCCTATTATTGTCATGTTTGGCATTCGCTGTTTTAGTGAGGCAATAGGGTCTGCGCTTTTTTGTGCCGAAAGGATGAGGCTGCCGAGTTTGTAGGCATGCGTCATGCTGTTGGCGATTACTCCTTTTGGTACATCTTTGCCAAAAAGCGGATAAAGGCTCATCAGGCCACTGCATCCAAACGAAATAGAAATATGTCGAGCAATGTTTTCTACTGTTGTGGCTTGGTTGCTGTGTATCGAGGTGCTATTTCCTTGTGCGTCGCAGATGATTGCTGGGGCAATAGGAATTCCCGCAAGATGGGTTGAGGCCATCTGAAGGCACGGAAAAGCGCGGCCTAGTAAGTCAGCATCGATGACAGGAATGCCCGTTATACCGCTGCCAATAAGCGCGGTTAGTCCGTTTGATCCGCCGATCTCTGCTGATAAAAGGTAGTCAGGTCTTTTGCCGTAAATTTTTTTGGCCTTTTCAATTAGCGTTACAAAGGCGCTGCCATCTTGTAGCTGTTCAAGGGTGACAATTGGTGCACCAATATAGGCAACAGGCAGTATAAATGCGTCAGGGGCGATGTCTTTTGGGGGGGTGATGTGGATAGGGTGTTTGGTTTCTTGTAGTGTAATATCCAAAAGTAGCGATTGGTAGGCGGCGCTACCACCGCCACCTGATCCTAAAAATTCCATGCCCAAAGCAAGTGGGCGAATCATGGCTTGCGTTAGTTTCATGATGAGATCCTTTGTTTTACTGGTGTCTTGATTTGTAGCGCAATTAGGGCGCTTGTGATAACAAATGTTGTGATGAGCGGATTGAGGAGCGGATGTGTTGTCTCGAGTATCTGGCTTATTATTCCTGCCGCGCTTGCTGAAAGCCAAATAACCAGGGCTTGTTTTGGCCGCAGAATTCTTCGGCTCTGGTTGCGGAGTTTCATAAGGTAGGTATGAACCATGATGAGCGAGAGGCTTCCGGCACTCACTGTTAAGAGCGAGAAGAAACTAAGCAAATTGTGTGTTATTGGTAGAAGTGCTAAAAACGTTCCTGCCCCACCGGCTACTATGATACTTCTCTTGCTTCCAAGACTGGGGAAAATGCTTTTGAGGCTCTCTGAAGAAGAAAATAAATTAAGTAGGTTGGCAATAATACCACTGCAGACAATAAGGATTGCAACCACTTTGCATCCTCCTGGAATACTGGTTACTAACGTTTCGATAATATCAGCGCCAGACCCGCTTCGAGCACCGATAGTTGCGCCAATAATTTGTATTAGCGGTATAAAGAGCCCAAAGATCCCTATGCTGCTTAGCAGCGCTTGTTTTGGTAGCTTTGTTGATTCGTACAAAATAGGTAATTCAAGCGTTGCCGTGATTGTTGTTCCAAGTAAACCTCCAAAGGCTAAGATGCTGTTTGAGAGGGTCGCATTGATGGTTGTTGGGTGCGATGGTAGGTACATAAGAATAAGCCCAATGATTACGGCGAGCGGTATCGCGAGGCTGGCGGCAATTCTGCCCAAATGCGCTAGGTCTAACATGCGCGTTAGGGTAAGTAGTGCGCCTATGCTAAGGATGCACAGTGTGCTTGGGATCATCGGGAACAGGCTTTTGGCCGCGTCACATATGAAGATTGTTTGGATAGCAAACCAGCCGGTAAGGGCAATAGCGAGTGCAACGCTGACCATTATAACGCCAATATGACCAAAATGTTTTTTAGCCAAAACGACGGTGTTTTGTGCAAAGGCGGAACCTGTGTACGCACTGATCACCGCAAGGGCTGTGATGATGGCCGCTGAGGCGCTTATAAAGAGGCTTGCAACTCTCATACCAAGAAGTTGCCCGGCCAAAAATCCACTCGTTAATACGGGTAGGCTCAACGCCCCTGTTGCCAGGAGCGTTGTTATTGCGATGGTTTCTTTTTGAATCTTCATTGAGGAACCTTTGTTTTCTGTGTATTGGTATTTGATAAGAGGTGTTTCCCGGTAGTAATGAATATATGCTCGATGCAAAAGCGTTTAAGTTTAGCGTCGATACGCGGGCGCAGTCCTTCTACTTTGGATAAAAGACTTGCGCAGCGTTCAACAAATGCTACATCAAAGACTGATAAACGCCCTTTTCTTGGTAACGTTTTGTTAATCTCCAAAATTTTTGATAGGTCGTTAGACGTGAATGGTGAATCTTCGTCGTGCTTTTTGGCTATCAGATTTAACGTATGTTCTGGAGCAAAATTTAGTTTGTTGATTTTTGCTTTTAGTTTTTCGGTTAT
>CAZJVA010000005.1:0-39374 GCA_964549625.1 uncultured Candidatus Babeliaceae bacterium | reverse complement strand
GATACACAGCTTCTTGAGCGGGGTTTTACGATAACATGGAGGCTAGATTTTACAGGGTTTCTTTTGATACGGGGTTGGATCAAAGAGATTGTTGATTCTGCTCTTGGAGTACCTGGTGAGAAAGAAGTTTTTAGTAGTAAGAAAATACCGCTATCGGTTTGGGGCTCTTATACCTATTTTCAAGATGCAGGAAATTTTGAGTGGGCATTAAAGAAAGCTGATAGTGAAACTATTGGTAAATTTGTTCAGCGATTGTTGAGCGATCCGCTCTATGTAAAACGCTCTATTGAAAGTTCTGGTTATAATGAAATTTCGCGTTTAATTGTTCGGGCTTTAAGCGAAGAGCGCGCACGAAATCAGACGTCCTTTGATACCATGAAGGAGCGTTTGCAGGTGATTGGAAAAGATGATGTTCTACTGGGAAATTACTTGGATTTATATTATGGAAAGTTGTTATTAGAAAAAAAAGAGCCGGGACAGACCTCAGAAAAGTTTATATTGCAGATACAAGATCTATTGCGCAGTGATGCGTCTTTTACGGTTAAAACCTTGTTAAACTTATTTGATGATTTTGAGTTGCGCGCGGAATTAATTCAAGGGGTTTTATCTTTATTTGAGAAGGAAGTTGATCAAAAGCTATTTCTAGCCGTGTATCCTTTTGTGCTAGAAGAGATGGTCACTAATAAGCATGCAGCTGATTTAATTGGCAAGTTAATTCAAATTTTAAAGTCCCGCGGTGTGGCGTTGTTTGAGACCGAAGATGAGCAAGAATTTTTTAGAGAAATTTTACGGGAGCCGTTCATTCGGCGTTTTCAAGATCAGGTTTCTAGGGAAATATTGATCAGCTATATTGTTCCGATACTTGAACAACCTAAGGGAAATACCGAGAAAATTTTATCGATTCTTGGTGCGCTGTATTCCGACGCTACGCTTACTGCTGGTACCAGTAAGCAAGAGAAGGCTCTAGCAAATTATACGTTTAAAGAATGGAAAAATTTGTTCGATGAGCGAAATGAACTGTTTGTTATGCGGGGCTTAGACGGGTTGCTCCAAACAGGGCTTATACCGAAAGAAGAAGTGCTAGAAGTTTTTGGAAAACAAGTTTACGAATATTTTATGTGGGCAAAAGAAAAGCAACAAAAACAACTTGCTTCTTTCATTGAGCTACTTACTGTTTTCTTTGAATATGGTCTTTTAGGAGGTAAATCAGAAGAGGTAGTAAAGAAGGCCTTAGAGTATTTGAAGCGACTTGCATCTTTGGGATTATCTTTTAATGATGCAGCAGTGATAGGATCGTTGGAAGGATTTTGGGGCGCATTCCAAGATTCTATCCGTTCTGTAAGAGGCCCATTGCAAAAGGTTGCACTACGCTTTCCTGCGCTATTTTTTGAGAATTATATGAAGTTTTTGCCTATTAAAAAGCAAATTGGATTTTTTGGGCCTCGTTTTGCAGGCCTCAGGGTAGATGAATTGGTAAACAATGTTTCTTCAGATATTCTTCGTTCGTGGCAAAATACATTAATTAGTTCTGGGGAACTACGTGAAGAAAATTATGCTATGGGCGGGCGCCAATTTTTTGATGAACTTGATAAACGCCTAAAGGTTCAATAGGGTTGTTGCCTCATTAGTGCGGCGTGGACGAGACCGCAGAATAGCGGATGCGGCTGTTCAGGGCGCGATTGAAGTTCGGGATGAAATTGTGCTGCAACAAACCAGGGATGGTTTTGTAATTCAATAATTTCGATAAGGCTGCCATCGGGTGATGTGCCAGAAAACTGGAGGCCGGCGGCTTCAAGTTTTGCGCGAAACTGATTATTGACCTCATAACGGTGCCGATGTCGCTCATTGATTTTGAGAGCACTGTATGCTGCTGAAGCTTTGCTATTTTGGGTTAGCTTGCAAGGATAGCTTCCTAATCGCATAGTACCACCCAGTCCAATTTTTTGTTTTTGTGTTTCCATGAGGTCGATTACGGGGACACCCTCGGCATCCATAAACTCTGCGCTATGGGCCTTGGTAATGCCGCAAACATTGCGCGCATATTCGATAACAGCGCATTGAAGCCCTAAGCAGATTCCAAGAAAAGGAATATTGTTTTCACGCGCTGCCTTTATGATGTTGATCTTGCCTTCAATTCCACGAATACCAAAGCCACCAGGGATGATTATAGCATCGAGTTTTTGAACAACTTTTTGTGCTTGTTCAGCATGACAATCTTCTGCATTGATCCATTCAATATGGATGGATGATTGATTTGCAATTCCTGCATGTTTTAGTGCTTCAACTACCGAGATATACGCGTCACTCAGTTGTGTATATTTTCCAGCGATACCAACGGTAAGATGATAGTTAGGGTTTTCAAATTTATGGACAAGGCTCTTCCAGTTGGTTAAGTCAACAGGGTTTCGTTCTGCTAGTCCAAGCTTGGCTAAAACTTGTCCTGCTAGTCCCTCTTCTTCTAAGGCAAGGGGAACCTTATAAATGGAGCTTTGATCAATACAGGAGATTACTGATTCTGTCGGTACATTTGTAAAAAGTGAGATTTTTTTACGCTCCTGGTCTGTTATGGGGTGTTGGCTTCTGCAGACAAGAATATCAGGCTGAATGCCTAGGCTGCGCAGTTGTTGTACGCTGTGTTGGGTCGGCTTGGTTTTTAGTTCACCGGCGGCACTAATAAATGGAATGAGCGTCGTATGAATAGAAAGTGCATTGTGGGCGCCCACATCAAGACGAAATTGGCGTAGGGCTTCAATAAAGGGTAATCCTTCAATGTCGCCGACGGTTCCTCCGATTTCGACAATAACAAAATCGGGTTGTTCTTCGCTTGCAGTTAAAATATGTTTTTTGATGGTGTCAGTGATATGGGGGATTACTTGAATAGTTGCGCCGAGATAATCACCGCGACGTTCTTTTTCGAGGACTTCTTGATAAATTTTCCCTGCCGAAACACTGCATGTTGTTTTTAGATTGCTATTTATAAATCGTTCGTAGTGGCCAAGATCTAGGTCAGTCTCTGCGCCATCAGCGGTTACAAATACTTCGCCATGCTGGAAAGGGCTCATGGTGCCAGGATCAACATTTAGGTAAGGATCAAGTTTTTGAATGTTTACAGAAAATCCGCGTGCTGAAAGCAGCTTGCCTAATGAGGCGGCGATGATACCTTTGCCTAATGAACTAACTACGCCACCAGTTACAAAGATATATTTTGTCCTCATAGGTTAAAACTCTCATATGTATAAAAGAAAATGGTAGGCACGAGCGGGATTGAACCGCTGACCCCTGCTACGTCAAAGCAGTGCTCTACCACTGAGCTACGCGCCTACTTAAAAGACATATCAAATAAAAAAAGCCCGTGAAGGCTTTCTAATAGGGGGCCATCTAAAAAGATGGCGGGGCTAACGAGACTCGAACTCGCGACCTTCCGCGTGACAGGCGGACGCTCTAACCAACTGAGCTATAGCCCCAATGGCTCCCCGGGCAGGACTCGAACCTGCGACCCAACGATTAACAGTCGTTTGCTCTACCTACTGAGCTACCGAGGAATCCATATTTTTATGTGCAATGATTTCAAGATATTATATCTGATTGACGATTGTATCAATACAGAGCTGAAACATGGTGGGCGATGCAGGATTCGAACCTGCGACCCCCAGTTTGTAAGACTGATGCTCTGCCAGCTGAGCTAATCGCCCTCACCGTTTCTTTCAACATTGCTATCATAGAATATAGATAGGCAAAAGTCAAAGGGAAACATGGAAAATTTTACCAGGCAGGTTAAAAGCCTTCGTACGCTGGGTCGTTGTTATCCAGCGTTGTATGAATGTGATTGCCCCTTTTTGTCGAGGAGATCGGGCAAGTTTCGTCGATGTGCAGAGCTTTTGATTGTGCGAGATCTTGTTCCGCTGGTTCGAAAGCTTCCTCATTCTCGGCCATTTGTGATTCTTTTTAATCGAATTGGGGGAGCGCTTGCCGAAGCAAGAATATTGTTTTTGTTACAGCAGCGTGTTGCAGGATGTTTAATTCAGGTGATAGCAGTTGAGCCATTGTGCGATGAAAACTTGTTGATAGCTACTGCTTTGAGCGAATTTAAAAGATTTGTTCAGCAACAGATAAAAGCGGACTTGATTGTTTTAAAGAGCTTGGATGCATATGCAGATGCAGTGCAAACGGGCAGGTTGCCTCGAGCTGACGCGGTAATAGTTCTTGATAGCGATGAGCGTGCTGACTTGATATTTACCTATGATTCGCTTGCTAATCGTACTGCAGTAGCGCGCCTTGCTCGAGCGTGTTGCTCGGTTCCTTTGTATACTGTCCGCTTGGGCGTTGATCAGTGTCATGGCGGCGCATCGCGTCATCTGCATCGTTCAATTTTGTCCTATCAGGGCCAAAAGCGTGTAGTTTTCCAGCTTTTTCTTTTTGGCTTTGATTCTTTTGATCATTGTATTCCGCTTTTTTGGCTGCAGGGTAGGCAGGTTGTTGAGTCTGAGATTCAAGAGATATCTCTTGGGGGGGGCGTGGAATTGCCAGAGTGCCGGTTGCGCCGGTTTTTTCAGCGTGCGTCTTTTGTACCGCTTTATCCATGGCTATATTCTTTTTGGAGACGAACGTGAGGCCTTCCAGGGCTGCTCGGCTTACAAGTAAACATTCTTCGAGTTGTTCTATATTAATTAAAGGCGTTATCGAAGCGGTGTGGAAAACGTTATTCGTTGCCTGTGTCGTGACGGTACCAATGCCAAAGCCGCGAGGAAAGATGAGGCCTGTTCCTAGCGAAAGCACAAGATCTTGGTCTTTGAGTTCCGAGAAGTGGACAGCAAAAGAGAGGTTTAGTTGTTTTGAAGATCCCGTTCCTTCGGCGATGCCGCGTGTTTTTGTGCTAGCGCATTCGACCGAAATGCGACTTTTGGGGTCGGTGATAAGTTGAACTTTGCTGTAAAATGGAAAAACTTCGACTACTTTGCCAATGAGTTGATGATGAGCCAGTGCGATATCATTTTTGTGTATGTGTTTATTTGAGCCAGCACCAACTAAGATATATTGATTTTCTGTGGAGAGCTGTTTTAGGAGAACCTGTGCTGCCACGGCTCCAGTCAAATTGTAGCGTTGTGCAAAAGAGAGTAGGGGTTCAAGGTTGGCGTAAACAGCGTTTTGGGCTGCATATTCTGTTAATTGTTTTACGAGGCGGTGGTTTTCTTTTTTCAGTTGTTCAATTTCGTTTGCCATTGCGCTCCGTTCGGCACGTTTTTTTTGAACATGTTGTATTGTGCTGGTAATGGTGTGTTGAGTGTAAAGAAATGGTGTTGTTACTATGGAGACAATTTGGTTTGCCCACCGTTGAACGCCGAAAAAAAGAAGTGCTCCAAGGGCAATGCCGATAAGGAGCGTTGATGCATTAAGAATGTTTTTTTTGCGTTGCATGTAAGTTTTTCCCCGGGTAAACAAAAAGGAGGCTCCTTTGTATAGGACAAAAGGTACCTAAGAGTTGTTGGTAGGGCAAGTGTGTGTTTTAGTGCGTTGCTTTACAAGGGAAAGGTTTTTCGGGATACTTGTAGTACAGTATGACGCGGGATAGTAATCCGTATATTTATCTTTCAGGATGATTTGTATGAAAAAAAATAAGCACCCAGAAGTGTTTGAAGTCGAAGCTGTTTGCACCGGTTGTGAGCATGCTTTTAAAACAATTTCGACACAGTCGCAAATTCGTGTTGCTCTCTGTTCAAACTGCCATCCAATTTTTACTGGTAAACAAAAATTTGTGGATACTGCAGGGCGTATTGAGCGTTTCAATAAAAAATATAGCAAGAAGTAATGATCTACCCAGATATTCCCTGGGAACAGTTTAGATCGCGGCTGGAAGAATTACGTTCTCAGCTCTTGGCGCCAACGATCGCATTTGATGTCCGTGCCAAGCTTCAAAAAGAAGAGTCGCGACTCTCTGGTTTGCTTGGGGCATATGATGCTCTGGTTCAAAATCTTGCTGAGCGCGATGCTTTGCAGGAGCAGTGTCGAATAGCAGAGGATGCTGAATTTCGCCAGTTGTGTGATGAAGAAATAGCACAGCTTGAGGGTTCTTATGCTGCGCTGGATCGTGAGCTTAACGAAAAATTGTATCCACCGGATGAGCGGGATAGCCGGTCTGTTTTTTTGGAAATTAGAGCAGGAGCTGGTGGTCAGGAGGCAGCACTTTTTGTTGCTGATTTGGCGCGGTTGTACACCATGTATGCAACCAAGAAGAATTGGCGGGTATCGGTTGCCAGCGAAAGCCCAACAGAGATTGGTGGGTTTCGCGAAATTATTTTGCATGTTGAAGGCAAAAATGTTTACGGGCATCTAAAAAAAGAAGCTGGTGTTCATCGTGTTCAGCGTGTTCCTAGGACAGAAACGGCTGGTCGGGTTCATACTTCAACGGTGACGGTGGCTGTTTTACCTGAGGCTGAAGAGGTCGAGTTTTCTATCGATCCGGGCGATTTGCGTATCGATGTATATCGTGCGAGTGGCGCGGGTGGACAGCATGTAAATAAAACTGAGTCCGCGGTGCGTATTACGCATATACCTACTGGTGCTGTTGTTGCGTGTCAAGAAGAACGTTCTCAGCACAAAAACAAAGCAAAAGCTATGAAGATGTTGCAGTCAAAGTTGCTGGATTCGCAGCAGGCAAAAACTGCTCAAGAACAGAGTGCACAGCGAAAAGAGATGGTTGGTACTGGAGAGCGCGCGGAAAAAGTGCGAACATACAATTATCCTCAAAATCGCGTTACGGATCATCAGGTTGGCTTGACGCTTGGTAAACTAGACATCATCATGGAGGGAGAGTTGGAAGAAATTATTGAAGCGCTTCGGGAGTTGGATCATCAGGAGCGACGAAAGCATTCCAGCTTTTAATTAGGATACACAGCACAATTTGAAAGACGCGCCCATATTACGATGGGCGCGTTCCCTTTATGAGGAGTTTTTGTTATGTTCACATATCTATTTGAGTATGGACGCTACTTGAATGTTCTTGGAATTGGCGTTGTCATTGTCCTGTCGTATCTGTTTTCTTTGGATCGAAAGTCTTTTGCGTGGAAACCGGTGATTGGTGGGTTTGGTCTTTTGTTTTTGTCAGCATGGTTTTTATTACATACCCGCGCAGGTGGTTTGGTTACTGCGTTAGTAACACGTGCTGTTGATCAGCTTTATTCTGCGGCGGATGCGGGTATTGCTTTTATGTTTGGCGCACTTGGGGTGACAGAGAGTCATTGGGGATTTGTTTTTGCGATAAAGGTTCTGCCGGTTATTGTCTTTTTTGGTGCTTTGATGGCAGTCTTATTCCATTTACGGGTTATTCAAGGCTTGGTTTGGGTTTTTGCGCGTTTATTGGGGCCCATCTTAGGGACCTCCGGCGCAGAAACTTTGTGCGCGGTAGGAAATGGCATTTTGGGACAGACCGAGTCGCCGCTTTTGATTAGAAATTATCTTGAATCGTTAACGCGTTCTGAATTTTTGTTAGTTATGATCAGTGGAATGGGAACATTAAGCGGGTCTATTATCGCAGTATACGCTCATTTAGGAATACCAATACAGCATCTTTTGGCCGCAAGTGTTATGGCGATTCCGGCTTCTATTATTGTTTCTAAAATTATGCTTCCTGAGACCGAACAGCCACAGACAGCTGCGGGGGTTGAGGTTTCAATGCCTTCTCGTTCAACTAATATTTTGGAGGCGATTTCGCTGGGAACAGTTGATGGGCTTAATTTAGCATTAAATATAGGTGCAATTTTGATTTCATTTGTCGCGCTTATTGGATTGCTGAATTCGGTGCTTGGTTGGGCGAGCTTTGAGATGCAGCGTTTAATCCATTTTATGGGCGATGGATGGGAAATGCCTGTCTTGTCATTAGAATACATCAGTGGTTTTGTGTTTAAGCCATTTGCTTGGTTGCTCGGATTACAAGGCGCTGATTTAGCAAAAGGGGCAGAGCTTTTAGGTGTACGTACGGTAGTGAATGAGATGATTGCGTATACATCTATGTTGCATGCTAGCCTTTCTGAGCGTGCTGTTGCACTTTTAACGTATGCTTTGGCTGGTTTTGCTAATCTTTCGAGTATTGGTATTCAAATTGGTGGTATTGGGGCTTTGGCTCCGTCTCGTAGATCGCTTCTTAGCTCATTTGGTGTACGTGCGGTTGTTGGTGGTGTTCTCACGAACCTGTTAATTGCATTTGTTGCGGGGCTGTTTATATAAAAATTTTTTCGAAGAATCGGTGTAATGGTGGGGACTTTTAAAAGTCCCCACCATGCTTTGAATTAATGAGAATGTTGTTAGAGCTTTTTGTCTAGGTCAAAACAATGGGGCGTTTCGCTGACAAGGTAGTATTTTAATTTTTTGTAAAATACCAGGGCTTTGGTGTTTTCTTTAAAAACCGAGAGGCGAGCGGTATAGCCAGGAAAATTGCGATGTAGCTCGCTCATGAGCATTTTTCCATATCCTCTATGGTGGTATTTTTCATCTACGACTAAAATTACGATATCAAGGAAGAGGTCTTCTTGGTTGGCCAAAAATAATAGTATGCCGGCGATTTCGCCCTTTTTTTTAAGTACTAGAATATCGGTATCTGATGTATAGTACTTATCTAGCAAGCGGTATGCATCTTGGCCCAATTTAGAAAATGCTTGCAGGCGCGTAACTCCGATTATTCCGGTGCAGTTTTTTTCTTGAAAAATAAGTTTGGCTATGTGCTTTCGGTACTGACGTTGTTCTTGGGTATATGGCTTAATTAATAGGCTGCTATTTTTAAAGAGCGTGAATCGAGGAGCTATTCCGCCAAATGTTTGAATGTTGGTTACACAAAGGAGCAAAAGCCCCAAGAGACGTGAACATCTTGTCATATGTCGTCCTTGTTAAAATTTTTAATTGTTCTGATTTATTGATTAGTGTTTTTGAGTGGAATAAATGCTTGCCGTATATTCTTAATATATAAAATATTTCTTATTTGTAAAGCTTTTAAAAAAAAGGGGGGGGGAGAAGGCTCCTTAGTGTACGTGGTGTTTTTAAAGCGTATCTTTATTTTTTTGTTTTTTCTTAATTGTGAGTGGCTTATTATTCTGGCCGCGATCAAGTACGAGTATCGATTCGCTTCCTTCAAGTTCAATGCCGCCGTCGGTTGTATCAAAAAATCCGAACTTTTTATAGAGTTTGATTGCTTTTGTATTTGTTTTGTAAACAGAGAGAATTGTTCGTGAATTTTTTATTAGAGTAAGGGCTTTTTGCATGAGTAGCGAGCCAATGCCTTGTCGTTGGTGACTTTCGTCAACGACAAGAAGGTTGATAGAGGCTGTTTTATTTTTGTTTTTTGTTTTGTTGAAGGTGATCATGCCAACGGTTTGATTTTCTTTGCGTGCAACAAGGACATCGTCGATAAAGTAGGTGCTAATGTGTTCATGTGGGTTGCCCAAAAACCAATCATTGGGAAATAGCTGAGGCTTGTTTTTTGGTGACAGGACCATCCTAACGCATGTGTCTAAATCACGTAATAAATTACCTGTTTCGACAGATACTTGGGTTGCTTGCGTTGCTGTTAAGGTAAAGTAACTTGATAGTGAGGCAATGGCAAGCCTAGCGGCGAACTTGGGCATATTGGAATTTGCTTAATTGGTTAATTAGGATAAATAAGATTGCGCAAAGGCCCATGGTTCCCCATATACCCCAAGCGGGTAGTATTTTAAAAATTGATCCTAGATAGCCTATGCTACCAATAATCACGCAGGTATATGCTGCTGCTGTGCTAACATTTTTTAATAGATATGCAGCTATGATAGGGATAAATATTGTTGCGATAGGGATTTGATAGCTAAAAATAAGTATATTCAAGATGTTTTCACTTGATTGTGCCAGGATATAAGCGATGGCGCCAACGATAAGTGTGATAAGTTTTGGGATAAAAAGATTAGCCCGTGATTGAGAGTACATATCGTTGAGGTGAAAATCTTCTGTTACGTGGGCGCTGATAGCACACAGTAGCGAGTTTGCAGTTGATAGGATGGCTGCGAGTATGCCATAAAGAACCAGGAGTTGTACGACAATCCCATACTTGTGGGCAATAAGGCTCATGAGCGGCTGTGCGCCTTGGCTGATTGCGGGCCCAAGAGTGGGGGTGTTATATGCTTGAATGCCAAAATAAAAGGGGATGTAGGCAAAAGCAACCATAGATAGTGCTGCAAGACCGGTACCCCATATTACTGTCCTTTGATTTTTTGCAGCAATAATCGTTTGAGCAATATCTTGTTCAAATAAGCAGTAGAGTGCTGGTGTGATTGCAACGGTGAAAAATCGCATAATTGCATCGGGAAACTGGCTACTGAGTAGGTATGCAGTAGGAATACTAGCTGGGATGTTTGAAGACGCGAGCACGTCGGTTACAAAAAGGGCGACAAAGACAACTAAGATGACCAAGAGTTGAAATGCGTTGTTATTGATAACGGCTTTTAGCCCTCCCATCATGGTGTATGCAATGACGACAGCCCAAAGACTTATAAAGAGTGTTGGTGTATAGAGGTTCATTGATAAAAGGAGTGCGCGGCTGCCGACGATTTGAGCAACTAAAACGCCACCTAAGGAGGTTATGGAAGCCAGAGATGCAATTTTAGTAAGGGCTGGCGAGTTGTAACGTTTTTCAAATATTTGGGCAATAGTGTGTACTTGTTGGGCTCGAATGCGGTGTGCAAAACTACTTGCTAGTAAAATAAATCCAATAGCAATTCCTGTAATATACGCAAAGGCGAGGAGCCCATAAGTATACGCTTCTTGAGATGTTCCTAAAATTGCTCCGCCGCCTAACTGTGTTGCAATCAGGGTCATCGTTAGGCCAAAGATGCCAACACTTTTTCCAGCAAGGAAAAAATCTGTTGTCGAATTAATACTTTGGGATGTTTTATATCCAACAAAGAGATAGCCTATGCCCATAAGGCTGGCGAGGATTGAGAAGGTTAGTAATTCCATGATTTTATCTTTTGAGGATGCTCTTTTATAGTACGAGGGCCCAGTATACGGGTTCTGGCCTAATTTGTATAGTTCATATGCAAGCTGTTATCATAAATGCTGTGCAGCGATTTTTTGGTGGGGGCGTAAATAGCAATATGTTAGTAGCGTTGACATGCTCGTTGTTGTGTGCTGTTTTTTGATTTCAATTTTTGTTTTTTTATTGTTTTGCAAATGTCACGTTTGTTGTTTTTATTTGCTGCTTTTATACTGTCGCCAAATTGTGATTTGATTAGCGGCAGGAGTTAGTGATGGAAGGTTGTTCGGTTTGCAAGGGTTCACAAAACGAGTTATTGGAGCGTTTGGTCTGCGCATTAGAAAAGCGAGATGTCCTGGAACCACAAGATCTTGAGGCGTTGTGCCAAGAGTTTGAAGAGCATGAGGCGCTCTCAGCTCAGGATTTTTTGTTGGAGGAAGGCATTGTTGAGAAAGAAGACCTTTTGGCGGCGCTTGAGGAGGTGTTCGGGGTTAAAGCAATTGATGTTGTTGGAACAATGTTTGATCATACGCTGATTCGTGCTTTTCCCAAGGATGTTTTACTGCGCAACAATGTTATTCCATATCTTCAAGACGGATTGGTCTTGATAGTAGTGGCTGGAAATCCAGAGCAAGAAGGTCTTGAGGAAGTTTTGCGTGAGCATGTCTCTAATGATATCGAATTTTTTGTGGGTATACCGCAACACATTGATATGATGACTAAGGATTTTTATCAGGATGAACTTTTTCATGTTGATTTTGAAAATACGATCGCACAAGCTCATTATGAAGATGAAGAAGAGCGGTATTATTGGGAGCATGAGCGCGAGCGCTTTGAAGAGGGCGAGCGCGATGCTGAGCTTGATCGTGTCTTTGAAGATGAAGAACATGATGCTGAGGAGGAAGAGTGAAATATATCGCATTTTTTGATCAAATTAGTCGGCAAGATGGCGCTTTGTATGGTGGCAAAAATGCGTCTTTAGGTGAAATGTATCAAAATCTTTCTGCACAGGGTGTGCGTGTTCCGTATGGCTTTGCTCTTTCTACAAAGGCATACTGGCGGCATTTAGAGGCGCATGGATTGGTTGAAGAGATCAAGCAAGAGTTGGAGTTGATCACGGTAAACTCGATCGATTCTCTAGTTAAATCAGCGCGCGCGATTCGAGCAAAGATTATAGCAGCGTCGCTTCCGGAAGATATTGCTCATGAAGTTGAAGCGGCTTATAAAAAACTTTCTGATTTTTATCAGCAAGAGTTTTGTGCCGTGGCAGTACGTTCTTCGGCAACGGCCGAAGATCTCCCTGAGGCATCGTTTGCGGGGCAACAGGAGACCTTTTTAAATATTACTGGTGTTCCAGATTTGATTGATGCTGTGGTTAAATGTATGGCCTCGCTTTTTACTGAGCGCGCAATTGTTTATCGGCGTACCAACAATATCAAAGATATGGACGTGGGGCTTTCGGTCTGTGTTCAAAAAATGGTTCGGGCTGATTCGGCAGTTTCTGGCGTGATGTTTACTGTGGAAACTGAGACGGGGCATCGCAACTTTATTTCGATTAATTCATCATATGGGCTTGGTGAACCGATCGTCCAAGGGCAAGTTAACCCCGATGAATTTTTGGTTGCTAAGGAGCAGTTGCGTCAGGGATATCCTGCGATTGTGCGCCGCTTCTTGGGCGCTAAAGAAAAGCACATGGTGTATCGACAGACCGGTTTTTTTGATCGTTTATTTCCCTTTCATTCTGGGGCAAAGCCCTCGTCTGTCGTTCTTGAAAGTGTTTCGTCGGAGAGTAGGGCGGCGTGGTCGCTTTCTGATGAACAGGTTCTTGAGCTTGCTCAAGCGGGGCTTTGTATCGAAGACTACTATACGGAAAAAAGTGGCCGTTGGATGCCTATGGATATCGAGTGGGCGTATGACGGCGAGGATGGCCTGCTCTATATCGTTCAGGCAAGACCAGAAACGGTTCATAGTAAAAAAGAGCATAAAATTCCTTATTCAAGCTTTGCGTTTGTTAAACGTCCTGATTATGCATCGAGAATTTGTGCGGGGGCTCGGGTTGGATATGGCATTGTCTCTGGGCGAGCACGAATTCTTTCGTCTTTGGAAGAGGAGGCAAAAGTTGAAGAGGGGGATATCCTTGTCGCAACAATGACTGATCCTGATTGGTTGCCGGTTATGGAGCGTGCAGCTGCAATCATTGCTGACCAGGGAGGTCGTGCGTGCCATGCGGCAATTGTGAGTCGCGAATTGGGGATACCTGCCATCGTGGGTGCAATTGATGCAACAACTAAAATTGTTGATGGTGAAATTATAACAATTGCTTGTTCTGCTGGCGACCGTGGTGTTGTCTATCGTGGTCATTGGGAGGCTAAAGAGACAACGATCTCTTTGGATGAATCAAAGCGTTCGCCGATACCATTACAACTTAATACTAGTGATCCTCTGCGGGCGATAGATGCGTCATTCTTGCCTGTTGATGGTGTTGGATTGGCCCGGCTAGAGTTTGTTATTTCTGGTACTATTGGCGTGCATCCGCAGGCTTGCGCCCATCCAGAGCTTGTTAAAGATTCGGTTTTGCGCGAGGTTATCAGCGAAAAACTGATGGCTCAGCCGGAAAAGTGGGCTGAAACATTTATTCATATGCTTGCCGAGTCAATTGGGACGATTGCAGCGGCTTTTTATCCTCGATGCGTCTTGGTGCGCAGTTCAGACTTTAAGAGTAATGAGTATGCATCTTTGTTAGCAGGAAGCATTTTTGAAGGAGATGAGGCAAATCCTATGCTTGGATTGCGTGGCGCTGCTCGTTATTTGCATCCTAATTATCAGGATGCCTTTTGGTTAGAACTCAAAGCATTTGATCGCGTACGAAAGACCTTTGGTCTTACCAATTGTCAGATCATGATACCGTTTGTTCGCTCTGCTGACGAGTTAGCTGCGGTGGTACGACGTGTTGAGGCTGCCGGACTAGTGCGCGGTGAGAATGGTTTTGAATTGGCTATGATGATTGAGCTTCCTGAAAATATCTTGAGCATGGAATCGTATATGCCACATTGTGATAGCTTTTCTATTGGTTCGAATGATCTGACGCAGCTTGTTTTGGGGGTCGACCGGGATACGCAGAATGTGCAGGCATTGTATAATGAGAATGATCCTGCTGTTCATGCCATCATAACTAAGGCTATAGAAAAGGCTCATGAGCACAACAAATCAATTGGTATTTGTGGGCAAGGACCAGCAGATTCGCCCGAGCTGCGTGAGTTTTTGATTCGTAACAAGATCGATTATCTCTCTTTGACTGCTGATGCCGTTGTACGGTTCTTGGCCGACTTGTAGTATTTTTGGTAGCAGAGCGAAGAGAAATCGCTCTGCTACGACGATGCCTGTTTATATTTTCTTATTGTTATTTTGTTTTGTTTTTTGTACGCTAAGGGGAGTAAGTTTTCTTAAGGAGTGATGGGCCATGAACAATTCTTTCTAGGTTTTTTAATATTTCGCGTATAACTGCGTTTTTATTTACTTAGAAAGGTATTGGTATGTTTCACAGCATAATACATCTTAATAAAATTGAACTTTCATTTCCTCATAAAACTTGTTTTTCAAATTTTTCTGCTTCTATCCCATTTGGTTCTCGTATTGCAATTATCGGGGCTAATGGTACGGGCAAGTCAACATTGTTAAAAATGATTGCTGGGGTTACGCCATATGAAGATTTTTTGGCGTTACCGACTAACGCGATATGTGGCTATGTGCCCCAGGTTATCTCGGGAACTGATGCTTTAAGTGGGGGAGGGCGTTTTAATGCGGCTCTATCTACCGCTTTGAGTAAGAACCCTAATATACTATTATTGGATGAGCCAACGAACCATCTTGACGCACGAAACCGTAAAAGTTTGTTGCGTATGTTACAAAGCTATACGGGAACATTGATTGTTGTGTCTCACGACTTAGAGGTGTTGCGTACGTGTTTTAAAACGTTTTGGGCGATTGATCAAGGCTCAATAGAGAAGTTTTCTGGGGTATATGATGAGTATGCACGGCAAGCCTATGCGAAAAAAAACGCTATAGAGCAAGAATTGTCTTTTCTTGCTAAAGAAAGGCGCGATTTACATGAAAAACGTATGCGCGAGCAGGAGCGAACCGCCAAAAGCCGCGCGAAGGGAAGGAGCAATGTTTTAAACAAAAAATGGATGAAATCGATTGGTGATTTGAAAGGGATGAAGGCCGAAAAGGCTCAAGGTAAAAAATTAAGCTCGATCGACCACGAAAAGGGTGACTTGTTAGATCGATTAAGCGAATTGCGCTCGCCGGAAATTATAAAGCCAAAGTTTGCTATTGCAAGCCGTGAAGGTCGTGAGCGGGTAGTTCTTCAGATTGCGCATGGCGCTGTTGGGTACGGTTTTCACGAGCCTGTTCTACGTGATATTAACCTTTTGGTCCTTGGTAATCAAAAGGTGGCAATTACCGGAAACAATGGAAGTGGAAAGACTACACTGGTGAAGGCTATTTTAGGGTTTGACGAGATCTATAGAACCGGTGAATGGTTTGTTCCGAAAAATGAAGAGATCGGATATCTTGACCAGCACTATGAGAGCTTTGATCCAGATCAATCGGTTTTTGATGTTATTGCTTCTGTGGCGCCGCATTGGAATACTGTTGAAATTCGTTCATTTTTGAATGATTTTCTTTTTCGTAAAAACGAGGAAGTTTCTATGCAGGTTAAGAATTTGTCGGGCGGAGAAAAAGCTCGGCTTTCTCTTGCAAAGATAGGTGCGAAACCGCCGAAGCTTTTAATCTTGGATGAGGTTACCAATAATTTAGACCTCGTGACACGAGAACACGTAATTCAAGTTTTACAGGCATACCCGGGTGCGTTACTAGTAATTTCTCATGATGAGGATTTTTTATCGCGGGTTGGGGTAGAGTTTGTTTATGGATTATCTATTTAAGTCCAGCCTTGCGAAAAATAAAATTATTGCTAGAATAAAAATAACAAATTGAAAAAACTGGCATTGCGTGAGAGATAATTATGTTGAAAAAAATTTTGTTAACCGTTGTTTTTGCTATGTACTTTTTTCCGGGATATTGTGCGCAAAATCAAACGACTTCTAAAATCTTAGAAGATTTTATTCGAGATACGAACACTTACTTAACGTCGCGCTTTTTCAACAATCCAGTTGGCCGTGCACCACTGCAAGAAAAATTTAAAGAGCTTTTAAAGGCCTTCTCAGCTGCTGATTTCAAGGACATTTTAGTCCAAACATGTTTGGATTTTTTACTAAGGGGCTTGCAAGTTGTTGAATACTCTGATAACGACGCGCGGAATAAAGTCTTTGAATTTATAAAAAATTTATTTGAGCAGGAGGGTTTGACCTTAACTTGCGGAGAAATAGATAAATTCAAGGAATTGTGTCATTGGAGTTTATTTTCTTCCAGCGATAAAGAAAAAGAACTCAAAGATTTGTGTACGCAAGCAAAAAAGGCCAGGTTGCAAAAGATACGGGGAGAGATTGCTCAAAAAAAGATTGATCTAGACGATGATGCGCTGTTTGTCCTGTTGCAGGAGTTAAGTGATAACAATGATAATGCTTTGATCAAGCTGCAAGAGGGGGATGTTGAAAAGATGAGTAAAAAACTTGACGGGTGTGATTGGGAAGCATCTTTTGGTAAATTGATTAGCAAAATAGGTTTGTTATTGAAAATGTCCGTTATTGATACTCCTGAATTTGTTCAACGAAGAAAAGAATTAATGGAAGCAGTCGTTACGCGTATTGTTCAAAGTACATTTTTTGATGATGATCAGAAGCAAAAAAAGGTGATAGAGATTCTTGATAAGTATAATAATCCTGCAGATAATCGAGCGGTATATTATTTGCTTTTTGATCTTTTGCCATTGGATGAACGGGGTAAGCAAGATTTTAGTTCAAAAATTTCAGAAATTGAAAACTACCTTCCTTTTCGTTATAGGCTAGGCTTCTATTGTCATACTGATAAAATTTCTGTCCGTGAGGTGCTTTCTTTTTTTTGCTTAAAAAAAGAATATGCAAAAGTTCTAACAACATTGAAAAAATATTGGAGTGATTTTGTTTGGGAAGGAAACAAGGATGAGCAAATTTTAAAAGAGATAGTAGGTTCGTTAGTTGATGTGTTCGAGAAACAAGAAAATGATTCGGCCCTGTTTGTTCTTAACGAGCTTACAAAAGAATTTTGCTCACATGCTGATGGTTTCTATAACGATTTGTTTGATCAAACAACGCATACCGAAAACCAGATTGGCCAGATTTTACAAAAAATTTCTCTTGAAAATATTCCACAGTTTATACGATCCTTGGAAAATGTTGCTGAGGGTGCGCGAAAGCTGCGCGTAGGCTTATTTGCTGAGGCTTTGTCTCGGCGGGTGGTTGTTAATGGTAGCTTTGATCTGGATGCCTACACGAAGATCATACAAGGAATTAGTAGAGTTTATCTAAATTTCCTAAATATTTATCGCAATAAACAGAGCGAGTTATTGGCGCCGCAGGCGGCCCATTTGTTTGCAGCGCTTTATAATAAGGTGCACCAGCAAAGAAAAGACGCCGCAACGGGGGATGATTATACTGCCAATTGCCTCGAGGCAGCCGAAAAACTTATGCTTTTTGAGTTGCGTAATAACGAGACGTTGCTAACGAAAGATGTGCGTACTGACTTACCTGAAAGTGAAGTTCTGTTTTCTCAAGCATTTACGGCTGCAAAAAATGCCGAGGACAAGGCAGAAAAAGCTTCTACTTCCCAGGGTTCGGGGTGTGTTCGTCTTGCTGCGGGCAAAAGAGTGGAAAATGTTTTTCCTGAGATCTCTTATTTTTATGAAAAGCTTAATTCTTTGGATAAAACGCTGTATGAGAAACTTAATAAAAACAAAGGACAAGAAAAACTCTATTCCAGTATCCTGCCGTTGGTTGGAATAGGAACCGTAGGAGTTGCGGGTTGTTTATTTTGGTACAAGTACCGTCTAGGCCGGACGCGCGAACTTTCGACTAAAAATACTTTGCCTCTACTTGCCAAGTCAGCTCTGGTCTCGAGTAGACCAGGCGATGTTAATTTAACTGCCAGCTTGATGTAGTGTTTTTCTAAGTTGTAGTTTGCCGTGTACGGTGGTTATTGCAGGCATATTTTGAAGATAAATGAATAGGCTCTTAGTAAAACTTACTAAGAGCCTATTTTGTTTGTTAACTTTGGGTGGAGCCTTGCACCAACGTTGAAGGCTCTTTTAAAACTGCTGCAGAAACTCTACTTTGGCGTTGTGCAGGTGGCGTATGTCGTCGATGCCGTATTTGAGCATGATGAGGCGAGTGAGGCCAAAACCAAAGGCAAACCCACTCCATTCTTGAGGATTAATTCCACCGGCTTTGAGCACATTGGGATGGACTAATCCGGCGCCACAGATTTCGATCCAGCGGCTTTTTTTGCATGTTGGGCAGCCAGATGTGCAAAATGGGCAGGTTAAATCAATCTCAACGCCTGGTTCGACAAAGGGGAAATAACTTGGGCGGACACGAATTTGTAAGTCGTTGTTTTTGAAGAGTTTTTGAAGGAGTAATTTGGTTGTTGCAAATAGGTTGGCGAGAGAGATTTTTTTGTCGATAACAAGCCCCTCGCACTGTAAGAACGTGTAATCATGGCTTGCATCAGTGGCTTCGCAGCGATAAACGCGTCCTATTGCAGCGATTGAGAGTGGTGGGCGCTGTTTTTGCATGGCTCGAATTTGAACGCTAGAGGTGTGTGTGCGTAGTAGGTGGTGTGGCTGAGGCAACCAAAAAGTATCCTGCATATCGCGCGCGGGGTGCGTTTGGGGGATGTTGAGTGCGTCAAAATTGTAAAATTCTGTTTCGAGCTCTGGACCTTCGGCTAACGAAAAGCCCATACTTGTTAATACGTCTTCTAATTCGTGAATAGCGTGAGTTTCTGGGTGAAGCGAGCCAATTGGGGCGGATCGGTAGGCCGTTACGTCGAGCGGTATGTTACATGAGGTATTATCACAGCCGCATACGGTGCCGTTGTTTTGTTTTTTTTCTGCAAATTGAGCACGAATACTTTCTCTAAACTGATTAAAAAGGCCGCCGAGTTGTTTTTTGTCTTCCCCGGGAAGTGCTTTGAATTCTTCGATTAACTTAGTTACCAATCCCTGTTTACCAAGGATTTCGGCCTCGAGCTCACCGAGTTCTTGTGAGGTTTGCGCCTTTTGTAAAAGCGCATTGATGGCGGTTTTTGTTTCTTTTAGCTTGTTTTCAAAAGCATGCATGGCAAGTTCCGTTGAATAAAGATACCAATATGCTGTAGAGTACCATAATTCTCTTGGTTATTTAATAAGTTGATGTTGACATCCCAGTGAATCTTTGCCACACTAAGAGCCATATGTGGGGGTTCTTGAAAACTATGCCGAGGTAGCTCAGTGGTAGAGCAGAAGCCTGAAGAGCTTCGTGTCGGTGGTTCGATTCCATCTCTCGGCACCATTTTCTCAATCAAATAAATTTCTTGCCTCCCATTGTTACCTTGTAAATAATTCACGTAACATATTGGATGGAGGTTGTTACTATGAATAAGATATCTCATTTTTTTCGAGGACCGGGGTTAGCAGCATGCCTGACACTTTTGGTTACTCAGAACCACCTTTTTTCTTCTTCTTTTTTAGAGCGCACGCAACAAGCTGTTCGTACTACGGCCTTATACGGTGGTTTGGGTGCGGCGGGTCTTTTATCTGCGCCAGTGGCCTACGATTTGGCAAAAAAGTATCACAAGCCAATCTTTGAAGTAGCCAAAAATACGTCATTGCGGACTATGCGCTGGAGCAAAAACAATCCAAAAAAAGCACTCTGGTCGAGTCTACTTTTGTCAGGCGCTGTTTATTTTGGATTGCCGCATGTCGGAACAGTGAGCAATATTGTTGCGGCACATACTATTGCCCAGGGAAAAGCGTGGACGGTTTGGGATAGCGCATCTCATCTTGCATATCAGAATAAGCTTGAAGAACAGAAAGCATTTGCCGAAGACTTACGCAGAGAGCTTTATCAGATCTACCTAGCAACAGCTAGAAGCTTAAATCTTCATGAAGTAGTCGAAAAGTTGGAACGCAAAATTAAAATATTACCACAAATTGAAGCACGCAAGAATGCTGCAACCAAGGCGGTAAAGACAGTTAGTTGCGATGGGACAACGAAGAAAATAACTGGAACAATGGCGTGTTTTGGTAGGATTTCTGAAAAAGCCAAGTCATTGGGGTGGACTGAGAGACTCAAGAACATTTATACGCTTCCTTTGTGGATGGAAAGTTTTGCATCACCAGAAGAAGCTTTGGTGGCGTATGTAGGTAATGATCTTATTGGTGATATTAATGCATTATTTGCAAAGTTTGGCACAATTCAGGACTGGGACAATATTAACTATGTGCTGCGCGCGATGCAAAATCAATCAAATACGGGGGCGCACGCGGATATGTTAAGGAAAGCTGAACGTTTATTTGCAGCGGTCTTGAAGAAGACAGAACAGTTTATTGATAGCCGACAGTATCGTCTTGATGCCCTAAAAAGAGTTAGCTTTAAAAAATAATTATACACGGTTATCACAATCTCTTTTCTCTGTTGTACGGTATAAAAAGAGGCATGCGAATATTTCACATGCCTCTTTTTATCGTTAAAGAAAATAGCTCATGCTACTTTTGTTTGATTTCTATACCTTTTTTCTCCAGGTACGAAGAGAATTTTTCTCTTAATTCTGACTTGAGTTCTTGATGTTTTTGTATCTCTTCTGGTGTTTTTTCTTTGAGATGTACTTCAATTTTTTCTACAAGAAGTTTGCCGTCGTTGGTTCTCATAAACCATCCAACGTACTTTTTGTTATCTTTTTCGATGATATACGTATTGTGAATCATATCTTTAAGAAGCTTTTTGGGCTCACTCATGCGCTGCTTCTTTTCTTTTGTTTGCACCATTTCTTTTGCTTCTTTTTCGCCCATGTGTTTATCGTGGCTTGTTGCAATAAGTCCGCTGCCAGCACCCAGCAATGTTACCCCCATAAGTGCATATAATGATTTCATAACCTACTCCTTTTGGTTATTGTTACACATACATTATCTTTAATCTTATAAAAAGCTTTTTCTATTTGTCAATATTTGAAAAAATAAAAAGCAATAATTACAAAAATCTAACCTCCGTGGAGCGTTGTTCTCTTTGTGTTCTTGTACTAAGCTTTGGCAGAAGTCTGAACGGTCAAGAGGGGCGGGGTTGAGATGAAGCGTTTTTTGCTTAATTTGTTGGTTGTTGTTTTTTTATCGCATGTATTATTGGGGCGGGGAGTGGAGCTGCCAGTTACTATTACGACGCAATCGGATGATTGTGCGGTGGATCGAATTGATTCTGGGACAAAGGCATTTGCTTGGGCTTCAACAGGGGCGTTGTACGCTTTATTTGCGTTAGGGGCTGAGCGCACAGGCGAGGCTTTGGTTGGTAAGGTTTCGCGCTATCTTCCTGGCTTTATGAGTCGTGTTACTCCGGCGGCAGCGTTCTTGGGCGCACTTTCCTCTACGTCGTGGTTATTTGTGAAATATCGCGAGATCGTTTGGTATGCTAACGCTGTTCTATATTCAGGCAAGCGACTCTCGCCGTATATTGCGCATGAAATTTTGGGGGATTTGCGTTCTTATGTGCGTTATTTGGAAGCTTTAAAAAACATGCAAGTTGAAATGGAAATTTTGTTGGCTGAGGTTGTCGATCGAGGGGGTTCTTTTATAACTGCGGGTGATTTGGCTAAAAAGATTGGTCAAGTGGTGGAAGAGGGCGAATTGTATGTGCGTAATGTTTGTCGCCGGCTTGAAGAGTTAGGGTTGTATGCTGAAGAAGGGCTTGAAGTCTTTGTCCATATGGCAACGGCGTCGGGAGGAGCGGACCATCCCTTGCGCGCAATTGAAGGAATGCATCAAAGTCTAGAGCTCGATACCGAAGTATTTGACCGTTTGGTGGCCGATCTTTTGGCTTATTGGCAGTCTTATTTGGAGGGGCTGATGTCGCACATTGAGGAAAAGATGACTCTCTGCCAACGGGTGTTGTCTTTTGAACATGTCCTTTCTGGTGTTTTGAAAAAGCCTTTGCAGGTACCGGTAGTTGTTGGGTAAAAGGCTTTTTTGCCATTCTCGTTAATGGGTAGTAAGCTCGGGCGTAAGATGAGGTGCGGGCAATTTTCGCGATAAGGGCGTTGCATGAAACAGGCTATGGAGAGCAATTCAAATATCGCATGGTTTAAGCTTTCTGAGTTGATAAAGCGCGGTGAGCGAGAGCGAGCCTTATCCGTGCTTCGGTTGCTATCGCATTCCATAACAGATAAAGCATTTGTTGCCTTGCTCGAGGCAGAGCTGTTTTATTTGTTGCGTGATGAGAGGGCCAAAGAAGCGTGTGCCCGAGCGATTGCCCTCTATGAGCAAGAGAACCGGTATGATAAAATTTTTTTAACGTACAGCACAATGTTGCAGTGGTGGCCTGATGATGCTGATCTGGCGCGTTCATGTGAAACCCAATGTTATGAAGTTGCGGATGAGACGACTTGGCGAACGGGTGTTCGATTGGTGGTAGCGTACTACGCAAAAAAGCGTGAGTGGGAAGATTTGCAGCGGTTAGTAGGGTCTTTTTGCGATAATCGTTCGCGTTATATATGGCTTGCTAAGATGTGTGTTAACTATATAGCATTGTATTGTTGTCCTCATGAAATCCCTTCATTTGCATTTGAATATTGCAAAGATGTTGCTCAATTCTACGTGTTTGAAGCGTCTGCGAGCGATGAGCCAAAAGGATTGGCAAGTTTTCTTTCGTACTTGGCTTCTAGTTCTCAGGTATTGTATGAGTGCCTTCGCCAAGAGATTGAGCAGTAAGAGAACGCTTGCCCTTCTTTAGTGATTCTTCGATCATTTGCTGAAAATCTTGATAGGAATAATCTGTGCAGCCTTTTTTGCAGAAAAAGATCCAGTGCTTTTGGGTTTTTTGTAAGTGGAGAAGGGTAAATAGGGATCTTATTTGTCGCTTGATTTTATTGCGCTGGACTGCATTCCCTGTGGCTTTAGGTGTAACAACGATGCAGCGTGGCGATATGTTTATATCTACAATTTTTGTTGTTTTAATTTCAAAAAATTGGCGACGAAGAAGTGGCCGAGAAGAGCGAATGATGGCAGCGGTTTTTGTAAGAGGCCGCTGCCGTTTTTTTGTGCGTTGAATCATGGGGAAGTTGATTAAACGGCGAGGCGTTTTCTTCCTTTTGCGCGACGACGACGAATTACGTCTTGGCCTGATTTTGTAGCCATGCGAGAAAGAAAACCGTGTTTTCTGCTACGTTTTACGCGTTTTGGCTTATAGGTGATTGACATATTCTGTTCCTAATTTGTCTGGTTGTGTTTATCCACTACTTTGTCAGTTTAAAAGAATACCGGTTTTTTTCAAATATTTTTGAACATCTAGTGCAGCTTGGCATCCTTCGGCAGCTGCCGTAATAGCTTGACGATATGCTCGGTTTGTTACATCGCCTGCACCAAAAATACCAGGAATTTTTGTTTGTGTCCCCTCATGCGCAATAATTTGGCCTTGAGGAGTTCGATCGATTTCTTGAGGAATAAAGTCGGCATTGGGTTGTGTTCCAATTGCGACAAAAATTCCGTCTACAGGTAGTGTTTGGGAGGTTTTGTTTTTGGTTTGTATTGTTGCATGAGTTACTTGTTCTTCGTTTCCTTGTATTTCAAGGAGTTTTGCATCGTAGATAATTTCTAGATTGATTAACTTTTTAATGCCATCTTTTAGATATTGTTCTGTGGCTGTTAGATATGAGCCGCGGTGGAGCAGTAATAACTTTTTAGCAAATTTGGATAGGAACATAATTTGTTCGAGTGCTGAATTGCCTCCGCCGACAACTAAAATGGTCTTTTCTTTAAAAAACGCGCCGTCGCAGATAGCGCACGAAGATACGCCTCTGCCCCAGTATTTGTCTTCACCCGGACAGCCAAGTCTTCGTGGTCGAGCTCCAGACGCAATAATAATAGATTCTGAAAGAATTTCTTTGTCGTTGTCTAGCGAAATAATAAATGGTTGTTGGGTTTGTATTTTGATTACCCGTCCCGAAATAAATCGGGTGCCAAATGTTTTGGCATGTTCGCGCATGTTCCCGATAAGGGAGGGACCTAAGATGCTCTTTTCTCCAGGCCAGTTTTCAACTAAAAAGGTCGTCATAAGTTGTCCTCCTGGTAGAGGACCTTCGATGATTAGTGGGTTTAACCCCATTCGTGCGCAATATAGTGCTGCAGTAAGTCCAGCAGGGCCAGAGCCTATAATAGTTACATTTTCATGAGCCATAGATATCCATTGTTATGCGGTGTATGCCAGCATATGTAGGATATAGTTTAACGCTTTTTCGCGTAAGCAGGCAAGGCGGACCATGTTTGCCGGAATAGGCTGCTCTTGACCATTGACCTGGGTAATAGGAAGGTGAAAATTAAGCATATCTTTGGTTCGCGGATGCACATGTAGGGCTAGATATGCGGTTACATCTTCGTGCTCAGCGACTAATTTTTCTTGTGCGGCGATATAGTCGACTATTATCGATTCGTACAGTTGCTTTTCAGCGAGTTGGCGAATTTTTTCTCTAAAATCTTTTTGAAGCCGATAAACCGGATAGTCAGGAGTGCGTTGGACTTCGCGGAGTACGTAGCGCTCTTGTTGGGAGATAAGATCTTTGGGAATTGAAGTTTGAATGTGTTTTTGTAGTGTTTTGAAGAGACTTGCAACCATTTCGCGACGCAGAGAAAGATCTTGGCGAAACGAGAACATCTGTACACATAGCTCTTTGAGATCGTTGTTGTTTTTGCAAAAGAATAGGCGCGTTAGGTATTCGGTTGGTATGTGTGAGCTGCTAATATGGTCTTTAATGGTAACTAAGTAGTGGTATTCAGAATCCCACTGTTTACTAAGATATTGCTGAAAGAATATGTGGTCAGAAATAAAACTTTCGCCCACGGATTTGCCCGAAAAAAGCTCAACTGCTTCATAGTCAGGTTCTTCTGTTCCCATGCGTAGCCATAGTTGATCATCATGATTTAGAAGTTTGGTGTCTTTTTGTAAGTCGACCAGTGCAAGAGAGAAAAGAACCCAATCACCCGCGGCAATTTGAGCCTTTTTTGAGGTCGTGTCGGATTGATTAGGCTTACATTCATTTTCGATAAAAGTTTCGACTTGTTTATCGATATCTTTATAGTTGCGGCGTTTAGGAGGATGAAAGGAAACTTTCTTCCACGCGGTCTTTTCTTGAATCTTGCTTTGATTTAACGAAAAAATAAACTCGGCGGCTTCTTCGGGTTCGACATAGATTGATTCAATAAGAGGATCTCCAATACAAAGCAGGTGCTCTTGGCACATTTGGTCGCATAATGTATTGATAACGCAGTGATTGAGTAAAAACTCTTTCATATGTTCAATGATAAATGCGCGATAGGTTCGCTCAAGGTAGGCTATTGGTACTGCGCCCTTGCCAAATCCGCGTGCTTGGACTTGACGTTGATGAAGGTCTAAGGCTTGTTTATAAAGAGCAGCAACAACTGGTTGTGGGATACAGACGCGAGCCCGTTGATGGTGTGCTTCTGGATCAAATTCAATTTGGCACGTAACCATTGACGACTCGTGTTTCATACGTCCTCTCCCCCGTAAAAAAACTTGGTGCAAGAGAAGGGACTCGAACCCCCACCCCTTTCGGGACTGGAACCTAAATCCAGCGCGTCTGCCAATTTCGCCACTCTTGCACTCAATCCCCGAGCAATCCGGGTACTTATTAAAAGATAGCACAAGCTTTTCTGCACGGGAAGGGTTTTGTTTTTAAAAGTAATTCTCTTCTTGTTTTTACATCAAAGGTGTATCGGGGTTGTGTTTATCCTGATGCCATATTTTTTCAGGGGTCGCCTGTAATTTTCTTTAAAAAATATTTCTTTCTTGAATTTTATTTTGCTAGGGTAAGGGTAGAAATAAAGAAAATAGACGAAATGGGGGATACTATGAAGCATATTGTTTTAATGGGGGTGGCATGCGTGTTACTCAATATGTGGTGTGGGGCCGGAAGTGTTGATCAGTGCTTGCGAGCACGCCGTGACGAGCGGGTTCGGGCGTTTCTTGACGTTATAGCATATGCTGAGGGAACGTATTTGTATGGCGTTTTGGGGTATTCTGCGCGCTTTCCTATGCGTTGGTTCAATGGTTTTGGTCAGCATCCTGGATTTATTTCGGTAAAAAAGCGCTCTGGGGAAGTGACCAAATATTCTGCTTCGGGTCGGTACATGTTTTTGATAAAGACCTGGGAATATCTTGCTAAAAAGCTGAATTTAGATGATTTTGGCCCATTAAATCAGGATGTTGCGGCGATTGCGCTCTTGGTGGAAAAAGGGGCTTTGGCGGCTCTCCAATCAAATAATTTTGAGCGGGCTGTTTTGTTGGCTAATAAAACCTGGGCAACGTTTCCTGGTTCGCCATATGGGCAAACGACAACAACTATGCCCGAATTAAAACGGCTCTATCAGGATCGTCTTGTTTATTACCGTGGAGGGGGTGTGTTATGAGGTACCTATGGGGGAGTGTTTTGATGCTGGGCATTGTATGTACGGCATCGGCGCGGCTCGAAAAGCATTTTAAATATGCGGGGGTGTATCCAGAACGAGTGCGGATACAGTCAGCAGGAGGAATAAGTTCACCTCAAGTTATCACGCGTGAGGGGGTTTTGTATCGAAAACCTGGGGCGCGCGCGACCGTTTTGGTGTGCCATGGATTTATGTGTAGTGTTGCGGATGTGAAATTTTTGCGTACCTTGTTTGATAAGTATAATGTTATGTTTTTTGACTTTAGAGCTCACGGAGAGCATGTAGATCAACAATGTTGTACTTTTGGTCGTGATGAAGCGTACGATGTGAAGGCTGCTGTAGATTTCATTCGATCCGATCGAGAGTTATCTGTGTTGCCTTTGATTTCATATGCATTTTCGATGGGGGCCGTTTCATGCATGAATGCGCAGGCTCGATTTGGTGGTTTGTTTGATTGCGCTGTCTGGGATTGCCCATTTGAGTCGACCGAAGACCTTTTGGCGCGTAGCATAAGCAATCTAGAATTTTCTTTTATGGGCCAGCATTTCGCGATTCCGGGGCGCAGGTTCTTGAAGAAGTTTGCGTATAATCCTTATGTACAAGAGGTTTTGAAGTGGTTGTTGAAGACCGTTGCAAATATTGATGCGGCACAAATTCCAACGCGAGTTGTTCCTTTGGATAACATCTCGGCAGCTCAAAAAGTTTTTGTACCGACATTTTATATTACCTGTAAAAAAGATGCTAAAGCTCCGCCTGCGGCAGTAAGGCGTCTATATGAGGCCACCAATTCGTTTAAGCGCCTTTGGATAACTAATGGGCGCCATCACTTTGATTCGTTTTTTTATGATCCAGATGTGTATGCATATCGGGTTAATCGTTTTATAGAGAAATTTTTGGATAAAAAATGTTTAGGTGAATCGTCTGCTGCTCGGCCTCGAGAAAAAATTGTTGTGGATGGCGATATTTGGGGGGAGGCATCATGAAAAACTTGTGCCTATTAATTCTGTTTATGGTTAGTGCAGCTTCGCTGGCTGCCAGTGTGGAGACTATCCAGGTGCAAAAAAAGTTTAATCGAATCAAGCGTGAGCAAGCATTATTGGTGGTTTTTGCATATGATTTGCCGCTTGAAGAAAGGATAAAAGGTGCTTTTTCCGAGGAGGGCGGTGGTCGTACGCAGCGCTGGCAGGCAATTCATAATGTGTATTTGATCTTTGAGGCCTTTGCTGGCCGCCCTACTTTCGCAGATGCGGTTACTTTTGCTTTAGTAAATTTCGCACGGGGAGATATGAAGTCTTTGCGTGATGAGTGGGGGGTGGAGCAGGATGCCCTGTTGTTTATGAAAGATGGAAAGGTTTTGGTGACGCAGATCATTGATGCGGCTTCTTTTACGCCTCAAGATATGCAACGGTTTTTGGCGCGGTCTAATGTTGCTGATTTTGCAGAATATGAAGATGAAGAGCGAGCGCTTAAAAAACAGCGGGCTCGTGAGCGTCGTCGGCTTGAATCTCGGCCTGTGGTAAGTTTTGGTGTTGGGCTCGGGTATGGTTGCGCCTATCCATGGGCTTCAGGGTGTGTCTCGCCGTGGAGTTGGGGCTACGGTGGATGGGGGTGCTATGGCGGTTGGGGAAGGCGCTGTTGTTGGTAGGGGTTATATCTCGGGTATGATGATACTATTGTTTGAGGTGGTTTTTATGGGTTGAAAGAATTGTTTGAGCGTTTCTATCCGGCGAAGAGTGATAATGCTTTTGCGGAACAGATCGTGTTCGATTGCTCGAAATTGGGAATATAAGAGTGGCTCATTTTCTCGTAATTTTCTTGTTGCGTCGACATTCCAGAGTCGCGCATGTTGTTGTGCTAGACTGTAGCATAAATTGTGCAAAGGGCGCATCTGCATGGCAGTTTTTCTTGTTTTGGTGCTTGATTCTTCTAATAAAATTTTAATTAGGAGGAGGCGAGATTGAACTATTTCATGATTAAGTTGGTCGAGGTCCTTTTTTGTTATATTGATTCCATTTTCCAGCGGTTGTATCTGTTCGATAAGGGTAAGGTTGCGTTGAATTTCATTTTGTTCTCTTTGGTATGAAATAAAATCGTGCTTAGATAAAACTTTTTGCAGTATTTTTTCTTGAAAAGTTGAGCATGTGGTGGATATGTGGACCAAAGCTAGAAATGAGATAGCCAGGTATGTAAAAATTTTTTTCATATATTCCTTGTAATGGTGCATATTGGCACTTTTAGCATGTTAGTATACTATTTTTGGTTTTTTTGTGTGCGTTTTGCTTTTATATAGTGATAATCAGATGGTCCGGACTTATTTTGTTGGGCATATGTGCAGAGCTTCTGTGGTGTGATATAGTTGGTTTGGACTTTTTAGTTATGTATGTGCGAGGATATCTTATGTTTGATATGCAGCTTAAAAAACATCCCTTATCAGAGACGCACGAGGACGTGTATGTGCTTTTTGTTGATTCGGTGGTGGGCTTGACCAAGGAACAGCGCGCTTTTCTTGAAAGCCTTGCAATAGATTTTGATGCGTTAGCCTCGCGGACGAAATTTACTATGCAGCTTGAGTCGGTTTTGGCGTGTCAAGGGCGTCGCCAAAACATGCTTGTTTTTGTATTGCTAGTGGGACTTGGTTCGTTGCCAACAGATGCTGCATCTATACTCAGAATACTTCGATTGGCAGCTGCCCGTGCAATTCGTTATTTTGAAAACACAGCTATTGGATCTTTTGCGTGCGATTTTCCTACGTTGAATGTGGCGGGTTTGGATACTTTTGCGGTAGCGCAGGAGCTTGCGACTGCGTGGATGTCATCAGCTTACCAGTTTAATGCCTACATGACAGACCAAGATCGTCACTTGCGAGATGAATACGAAGTTGTTTTGATTGCGCGGGAAGCCGACCATGAAGCAATTCAAACGGGTTGGGAGCGTGGTGTTTGGGAAGGCTTTGCTGTTAATCAGGCGCGCTTGTGGTGTGATATGCCGCCATGTGATTTAACGCCTACGATCTTTGCTGAGTACTTTGCTCAGATAACTGAGGCACATGATAACCTTTCGTGTAAAATCTTTACCAAAAAAGAGATCGAAGAACTTGGCATGGGTGGATTGCTTGCGGTAAGCAAGGGATCAAGCCAGGAACCTCGGTTAGTTGTAGCGGAATATGTGCCAGAAGGAAATTATACAAAGACGGTTGGACTGGTCGGCAAAGGGGTAACATTTGATTCTGGGGGTATTAGCATTAAACCATCCCAAAACATGGACGAAATGAAGGATGATATGGCGGGTGCAGCTTCTGTGCTTGCTACGATGCAGGCCATTGCGCATCTTAAGCCCCATGTTAAAGTTGTTGCGGTGGTGCCTTTAACCGAAAATATGCCTGGCGGGTCGGCAACTAAGCCAGGTGATATTATTTATCACTATAATGGCAAGACTTCGGAGATTAAAAATACTGATGCAGAAGGGCGGTTGATTTTAGCTGACGCGCTTTCTTATATTTGTGAGCAGTATCAATTGGATATTCTTGTTGATCTGGCAACACTTACCGGAGCATGCGCCTACGCTTTAGGCCCATTTTATGCAGGTTTGATGACGCGTTCAACACATTTGCAGCAACAATTGGTTGCAGCTGGTGAAATATCCGGTGATCGTGTTTGGCCTCTTCCGTTTACTGATGAGTATAAAAAGGCAGTTGTATCTGATGTTGCTGACGTGTGTAATATTGGAAAAGATGGGTATCGCGCGGGAGCTATTACGGCTGGAATGTTTTTGGGGCACTTTGTTTCCGATTCAGTTTCTTGGGCGCATATAGATATTGCCGGTGTGTCATTCAAAGTTCTGAATAAGTGTCATCTACGTTCAACCGGTGCTTCTGGCTTTGGTGTAAGGCTATTGGTAACGATGCTTATGGATATGCATTAATTTTGCTAATTAAAAAAGGGTTGGCGGGTCTTTAAAGACCCGCCAACCCTTTTTTAATTAGCGGTTACTTGCTGAAGAATGCGTAGTAGATAATTGCGAGGAGTATAACTGCGCCGACACCGAGCATAATCATCATATTTGTTTCCATACCTTCTCCTTTGTTTGTGAGGGTATAACCATTGCCTTCATTTGGGCTACTGCCCACCTGTCTTCGTAATAAGGTTTTTCCACATGGCATCTAATTGTTCGATGCTTTTGTGAAGATGCTTTTGTTCGTTGTTTTCTAGGGGAATTGAAAGCTGCTTTTCAATGCCTTTTTTCCCCAAGATTACGGGTTGACTAATTGATGTCTTTGTTGCATCAGAGGCCCACGAGAGTGGTAAAATTCGTTTTTCATCAAAAATAATCGCACTGCAAATGTCAGCAATGCAAGATGCTATCCCAAAAAATGTTGCCTGTTTTTTTTCGATAATTTCGTAGACAGTCGTTCGGGTTTTTTCTGCAATTTTGTTCTGTTCGGTCTTGTTTATTTGCCATTCTTCAATAGGTATGCCACCAATATTAGCATGTTTCCAAGCAACGATTTGTTGGTCGCCATGCTCTCCGATAACAAAAGCTTGTACGGATTCTGGGGCAACGGCGGCTTTTTGCGCAATGATGCGTCTTAGCCGCTGTGTGTCTAGCCAGGTTCCTGAACCAAAAATTTGTGTTTGCGGATGGCTTGGAAGTGCTGCTTTGGCCACGCGTGTCATAAGGTCAACGGGGTTGGTTACAATGATGATGGAGCAGGACTTTTTTATTTCTGGCAATTTTGCGCAAATGGATTCAATAATATCTTTGTTATCTTCAGCAAGTTCAGTGCGGCTTTGATTTTCATCTTTTTGTGCTCGGCCAGCTGTGATGATGATGATGTCTGCGGCTGTGAGATCTTGGTAACAGCCGTATGAAATGGTACTTGATCGTGAAAATGCGAGTGAGTCTGATAAGTCGATGCTCTCGCCAGAACATCGTTTGGCATCGGTGTCTAACAAGATAATGTGATTGGCAAGATTTTGTAAGATCAGGGCATATGCTGTTGTTGTGCCAACTCGTCCCGTGCCAATAATTGCGATTGTGCTCGCCATTCCACTCCCTTGTATGCACCGGCGCATAAAGTTTTGAGTAGCCTACTACTTTTAAAAGAGATTGCAATCGGTTTTTTATTCGTAAGCATATTCCTCGAGAGAAGCGTTGACAACAACCCCGAGGAGAATCGCTAGGCCGAGGAGCGAGGAACCCCCATAGCTGATGAATGGTAGCCCAATTCCCTTGGTTGGCGCAAGTCCGGAAGATACAAAAATGTTAATTATGGTCTGGAAGGTGACGAGAAAGGTGAATCCGAGGCATGTTATAGTGCCAAAGGTTGTTGTCATTGAGCGGGCAAGCCTGGTTCCTGTAAACAGAAGGGCTATAAATAGGCAAATTAAAAAGAACACACCCCAAAAACCTGTTTCTTCAGCAATTACCGAGAAGATGAAATCAGTGTGTTGCATGGGAAGGTAGAAAAACTTTTGTTTTGATTGAGCTATTCCCGAACCCCACCATCCGCCTGAGCCTATTGCGATAAGTGATTGTATTATTTGAAAACCTGCGCCTCGCGGGTCTTTCCAAGGGTTAATAAATATTAGTACTCGTCGAAATCGATAGGGCTTTGCTACGATTAAGGCTATTCCCCCGATTATACCTATTGCTGCCAGCATGAGGAGGTATTGAATATTGCCGCCAGCAACAAAAAACAGCGCAAGCGCAGTAAAAGAAAGTGTTACTGCTTGACCAAAGTCAGGTTGCTTGAGCAGGGCGAAACAGCAAATTGCGAGTAACAAAAGTATTGGCGCGAGAATTTTATGTGATTTAACCGGGGTTATTTGTTTGCGCTCCAAGTAAGATGCGAGATAGATGATAAATGAGGCTTTTAGAAGCTCGCTTGGTTGGAGTGAAAATCCTCCGATGAGTAGCCAGCGGCGTGAACCATTAATGGTTGACCCGATGCCAGGTATTAATGTTGCGTAGGTTATTCCAAGGCTGAGGATAAATGCTAGGGGTGCAGCTTTGCGTATCGTATCTAATGGCAGCATGGCAAGTATGTAGATTATGATGACTGATAAGGCTACTCCGACAAGCTGTTTTTTAACAAAAAAAGCGCCATCACCATACAGTTGGGTTGCGTAAAATGAGCTTGAAGAATAAATAAAGACGAGGCCGATAATTACTAGGGAGATGACGATGCTGATAAGCGTTATTCGCAGGGAAGAACGTTTTGCCACCGTGCTCCTTGGTAGGTAGTATTGATAGTTTTTCTGTAGCCTAATATAAATAGGTGCAAAGTAAAGGTGTTCTAGCGTTGTGATACCAGTCGTTTGAAGTGTTCTCCGCGGGATTGATAATTTGAAAACAGATCATAACTTGATCCCCCCGGAGAGAATAGTATGGTCATACCCGCCTGAGCTAGTTTTGTAGCTTGAAGAAGTGCTTCTTCGAGCGTTGAATGTTGACTTGAGGGGATGTTGCAAGTCTGGCAGGAGCCATGTAGTGTATCTGCTTCATGTCCAAAACAGGCTATGTGAAAGACGCCTTTGAGTTGTGGTATATATAACGTGCGGTCTACTCCTTTGCTAAGTCCTCCTAGTAGGAGTATTGTGCTTTTTTTGTTGCATTGATCGAGTGCTGCGCATGTTGCCTGCATAACTGTAGATTTAGAATCGTTAATATATCGTATTTCGCCGTGCATCTTAAGGACTTCCATGCGATGCTCGGGAATGTGCATAGCGTTTGATTGAGCCAAACATTCAAGCTTATTGAGGCAGTAGAGTACGGCGGTGATAATAATCCAGTTTTGTGCGAAGGAGATTGTTGGCACTTGAGCTGCAGTAAGGAGCACTTTTTTTGTATTTTGGTGTTTTAGTATGATTGAACCATTTGAATCGGCATATACGTGGATTACTGCTGAGGGAACTGCGCCTACTGATTCTCCCCAGACAACGAGTGTGCTATTGCCAGGAAGCTGAAATTGGTATTTCTCGGCTAAGGAGGCGGGCATAATAGCAAATTGTCCCGTTTTTTGATTTCTGATAATGTTGAGTTTGGCGTGCATATAATTTTCTAATGTCTTATGGCGGTCAAGGTGATTTTCATAAATGTTAGTTATGACTGCGATATCAGGGGCAAAGTGTTGAATGTATTCAAGTTGAAAGCTTGAGAGTTCAAGAACGAGGTAGTCAGCATTGGTGCTAATTGTTTCTATGATTCCATTTCCAATGTTGCCACCGGCTATCGTGTGATGTGTGTTGGTATCTAGCAGTTGCGCTAGTAGGGTGGTTATGGAGGTTTTACCGAGTGAGCCAGTTATACCGATAGTGGTTTTTTGGTTATATAGCGCAAAAAGATCAAGTTCGGTACAAATTTTCCCTGTTTCTAGCTCAGTGTTTTCTAGGGCGATGCCTGGGCTTGGAATAATAATGTCGCATGTTTTAAAAAAAACGGGGCGTTGTGTTGTGTCTACATAGCACTCGTGGGGATATTCTTGAAGTATTGCGGTGTGCGAAGCTAATATTTCTTTCTTTTCAAGTATAGCAATTGGCTGAGTGCTTGTGCCAGCAAGGAATTTAAGGAGCTTTTGGCCTGAGATGCCCAGCCCCCAGATGCCTATTTTTTTTGAGTTCAGAGAACTTCGTGATAGAGTAACCATATAAGGTAAAACACCAAGAGAGTAGGAATATTTTTGGTAAGTATATCGCGTTTTTGAAAGTCATAAAAGTATCCAATATGCGCATTAAAGAGCGAACAGCCGGTGAGCTTTTGAGCGTGCTGTTGTAAGGAGTAAGGTATGTCTGATGTTGTGACGTCTCAAGAAGTCTCAGAAAAAGATTTTAAAGATACCCTTAATTTGCCGCGCACCGACTTTTCGTTGCGTGCGGATGCAAAAAATAATGACCCTATTATGTTGCAACGATGGGAAGATGAAGGGCTTGCTGCGCATGCAACGTCATGTAATCACGGCTCTGAGTCTTTTGTTCTGCATGACGGCCCTCCTTATGCCAATGGGCATATCCACCTAGGTCATGCGTACAACAAGGTTCTTAAAGATATTATCACCAAGGCTTATCGTATGATGGGCTTCTATGTACCGGTGGTTCCGGGTTGGGATTGCCATGGGCTTCCTATTGAGCAAAAAGTATCGCAGGAGCATGTAGGGTTAGAGGGGCCGGCACTTAAACAGGCTTGTCGCGAATATGCCCATCGCTGGGTTGTGGTTCAGCGAGAAGAATTTAAAAAACTTGGCGTGTTGATGGATTGGGATAATCCGTATATTACTATGGATCCTCAATATGAGTCATCTATTTTGCGTGCATTTGCATTGCTTGTACGTCAAGGATTTATACAGAGAAAAAATAAAACAATTCCTTGGTGTCCACATTGTGCTACAGCACTTGCTACCGCAGAAATTGAGTACGCTGAGCGCAAGGATCCATCAGTATATGTTCTTTTTCCTATTGTGGGCAAAGAACGTGTTTATATGGTTGTTTGGACTACAACACCATGGACTATTCCTCTTAATCAAGCAGTGATGGTGCGTCCAGGCGCGCTGTATGTACGTGTTAAGTCGGGAAACGCTGAGTATGTTTTGGGTAAGGAGCGGTATAAGGCGGTTTTGGAAGCTGTGGGCGTTGCTGATTATACGGTTGTTGAGGAGTTAAATACTCAGCAATTGTCTGCTTTGACGGTTCGTCACCCGCTGGTAGATCGTGTTGTTCCGGTGATTGAAGATCTTAATGTTGGTCTTGAAGAAGGTACTGCCTGTGTTCACTGTGCTCCAGGTTGCGGTCCTGTGGACTATGAGGTGGGTATCAAAAACAATTTACCGATTTATTCGCCGATTACACCTGATGGTCGCTATGATGGGTCTATTGAACCACGCGAACTTGAAGGGGTTCTTGTATCGGATGGGCAGATTTGGGTATTAAGGCGACTTAAAGAGTTGGGGCACTTGTTAGGCTCTGGATCTATTAGGCATAGCTATCCTCATTGTTGGCGTTGCCATAATGGTTTGATATTTCGAGCAACTCCGCAGTGGTTTTGTGATTTGCAACACAAACAGATAAAAGATAAAGCGGTTGAATCTCTTGAGGATATATCGTTTTTCCCTTCACAAGGTCGTACCTTTTTGCGATCTACTATTGAAAATCGTTGGGAGTGGTGCCTTTCGCGTCAGCGTAGATGGGGTGTGCCTATTCCTGCTCTTATTCACAAAGATGATGCAACATATCATGTTCTTCCTGAAATGGTAGAATACGTAGCGGAACGTGTTGCGCGCGAAGGTATTGAATATTGGGATACGGTAACTCTTGAAGAATTGCAGACGGCAGGCGTTATCCCAGCGGAATTGGTGCTAAGCGATTATCGAAAAGAGCAGGATATCCTCGATGTTTGGTTTGATTCGGGAATTAGTCATTTTGCGGTGTTGCAGCAGCGGGCTGAGTTGAATGGGGTCCCGGCGGACTTATACCTTGAGGGAATTGATCAGCATAGGGGTTGGTTTCAAAGCTCTTTGTTGACGAGTATGATTATCAATCAAAAAGCTCCCATGCGGCGAATTATGACCCATGGTTTTACGGTCGATGAGCAGGGACGTAAAATGTCAAAGTCTCTGGGCAATGTAGTAACACCGGGTGAGTTAATAGACCAGGTTGGTACTGATGGGTTGCGGTTGTGGGTGGCCAGCATTGGTAACGAAGGCGACGCGGTTCTTTCTAAGACATTGATTCAGAATGTCTCGGCGGTTTACCGAAAAGTGCGCAATACTACGCGTTTTTTGCTTCAAAATTTATATGATTATGATTCTGCGCAGGATGCGTTACCATTGAAAGATCTTTTTTCACTTGATCAATACGCTCTATATGTCTTGTCAGATTTCTCCAATTCTGTGACAGAAGCATATAGTCGATTTGATTTGACCGAGGTGTTTCGTTTAATAGCGGAGTACTGTTCAGGTGAGGTGAGTGCTTTTTATGGCGATATTGTTAAAGATCGGCTGTATTGTGATGATGCCAAAGGACGTGCGCGTCGATCAGCTCAAACAGTTTTGTGGCGTATTTTAGATGTTTTAAATCGTCTTCTTGCACCGATTTGTTCAATTATGGCTGAGCAGGTTGCAGACCATTATCAAGGATCAGGCCATCAATCGATTCATTTGCAGAAATTTGCACAACTAGATGATGTCGCATTGTTTTTTAAGCACTATGATCTGGTGCGGTATGAGGCTGATTGGAAAAAGATTAGAAATATTCGATCCGCTGGACTTAAGCTTATTGAGGAACAGCGTGCTCAAGGGATTATTAGGCACCCACTTGAAGTAGCGTTGTTTATAGATGAACGCTCTTTTGAGGGTATTGGCTTATTTGAGTCGGCGGGTTTTGATACGGTTAATTTTTTGAAAGAGTTGTTTGTAGCCTCGTATATATCTCTGGGAAGCTTTGAAAACCTTAAAGAGACTGAGCTGTCTGGTTTTCGTGCTCGCGTAGAACGAGCCCAGGGGGAAAAATGCCCGCGTTGTTGGCAGTGGGTTGTTCAATTGGATGAGAAGGGCGTCTGCGCGCGTTGTGCTCCATTGGTATAGTGTATTGTTAAAAACAAGAGGGGGCGGGAATTTTTTCCCGCCCCCTCTTGTTTTTTAATTTTTTTGTTCCGTTTTTTCCTGATATGGCTCCAGCGTCTCTTTGAGTTTCTGGAAGTTTTCGGCGATTGTTTTAATGGTAGGGTTTTCTTTGATTGCTTTTTCCCGCGCTTCTTTGTCTTTGGGGAGAAGTAGGGAAAATTTTTCTTCCGCCGCTGCCTGATTGGCAAAGAATTTTTTGAGTTCAGTTGTAAGTTGCTTGTCTTTTTTTGCTAGGGAAACAATGCGTTCTGCTTCACGTACTAGTCGATCGCTCATCATAATTATTTGTGGTGCCTTGTCTTGTGTGGCCAATTCTTTTAATTTTGTGAGTCTATCTTTGTCGGGTGTAGCGTCGGTTATGTTGGTTGTTGCGCTGCCTAGTAAGCTGGTTATTTCGTTGTAATTTTTTGTAAATTCTTGCATAGAAGTTTTAAGATCTTTTTTGATTAATTTTTCTCCCTCGGCTTTTGCCGCTTCAGCCAGAGTAGATGATTTTGTGGTTAAAGATGGATCTTCTTGGACTGAGGTTGGAGCCTCGCGGGTACCGCCCCCTGTGGCTCCACCATATGATGAGCCACTGTCGCCTCTTGTTCTTGTGGGGGCAAAGTCGGAGAAGGTACCTGACGGAGAACTGCTCGGGGTATATCCTCCTGGATATCCTACGCTTCTTCCGCCACTTCTTGGTCGCGGAATGCGGCCATAGGAAAGTGTGGGCTCTGCTTTGCTAGCGGCAGTTTTTGCAGGAGCGGCTTTAGCTCGTTTTTTTTGTTCTTGCTCTTGCTCTTTAATGGCTTTCTCTTGGGCCTTTTTGCGCTTTAGTTGCTCTGGTTCATATGTTTTAAGGTACTCTTCAAGCTGGAGAATAAGTCGATCGTCAAAAAATGCGCTGATTAATTCCTTGCTTACTTTGGAGAGGAGTATTTCTCGGTTTTTTATCGCGTCTTGGATTTCTTTTTTTGATCGTTCTTCTTTGCGATTTATTTCTGCGATGTTTTTAGGGTCAGAGAGGCGTTCATATTCTTCGTCAATAGCGATTTGGGCAATGCGGGCGGCCTTGATTTCTTGTTGAATAACTTGGGAGGGCTTGCCTTCTTTGGTTAATTTTTCTTCAATTTTTTTAGGGTCGTGTTCGGCTCGTTTTTTCGTATAGGCAGCTTTTAATTCTTGTGGTGAGGGTGCTTTAGTGAAGTCAAAAAAAGCAAATTCGTTAGGAATGCGCGCTTCAATTTTTGAATCTATAAGAGAAACAAGCGGTTGTATTTTTTCGTGAAGTTTGGTCAAAGTTTTAATGATTTTACCATCGTCTTGAAGTGGCAGGCGCTGTGCATGCTCTTTGTTGTCGATAAGTTTTAGATAAAAAATAAGTAAAACCAAGTCGTCGTCGTAGTTGCGAAGATATGCTTGAATTGATGGGGTGCTGGTGCTTTTTGCGCGTAGTTCTTCAATGATTTTTATTGTGGTGCGAATTGCGTTTTGCGCAGCTTGCGCGTCTTTGGCGGTTGCTTTCGCTGTTTGTTTTTGAGCTTCTTGTTCTTTTTTGGTTGTTGTTTTTCGCTCGATTTGTTCCTGGGGGCGTTCTTCTGGTTTTTCTTCTGGGGTTGTTTCTTGCGATAAAAACGACTCGGCCTCTTTTCGCAGTTCTTGAGGATCTACGCCAAACATCGAACTAAATTCTTCGAGTTCTTTGTCGCTGAGGGAGGCGATGAGCTCATTGCCCATTCTTTCCAGTTCTTTGAGCTGTTCAGGGTCGTTTTGTTGTAGGTCTTCTAGGTATTGGTTGAGCGCGGCAAAGTCATCTGGACTTGGCATAGACATTTGTCCTGCGGGCATTCCCAATGATGGGGTATCAAAAGGATTTTGTCCGGGCATTTGGGGAGTAAACGCTGCTGTTGTTAAACCCACAAAGCAACAAATAGTAAGCATAATATACTTTTTCATTACGTGCGCCTTTGTATTATTGGTGGTTGTATCCTGGTTTTTCTTCTTTGTCAGGGTAGCATGGTCACTGGGATGGGACAATGATTTGATGTAAGTAGGGGAGTGTATGAAGCCGAAGTCTGATCATTTTTTATTTGCAGGAACTATGTCGGCGTGGCTGGGTCAATTTATGACGGGAAGCGTGTTGCTAGCACTAGCATTTTATGGTGTGTTAC
>CAZJVA010000004.1:35200-44231 GCA_964549625.1 uncultured Candidatus Babeliaceae bacterium | reverse complement strand
AATCCGCCTCTTGGATCTGTTTGATTTTAGCGCTAGACGCAATAACTTGATCCATGCCACTGGCTGCACGTCCTACTCCACTCAACAACAACAGACTTAAAAACATACCCACATACAACTTCATCCTACCCTCCACAGCATAACCCAAAGCACGCTTATGCGTTTTTCTATACACAGCTCATTATGCTTAATTACCGGCTTTTGTAACAACAACCATGTATTCACCATACAAAGAAGGAGGTAGGTATTTCTAGTCTTTTACACTAGAGTCGGAATATCCAGAGTCTCAACTCTACAACCTAAGAAAGTAATAAACTGAAGAAAACCATAAGGAGACAATTGCAGAGTCTTATTGTTATTAAGCGGATGGAAACAGACAAACTCCGCGTTCTCAAGATTACGGTCCAGCACAAATTTCACCTCATGCGCCGTATCAAATAACAAACCAAACGGTGTTACCGAACCCGGCTCAACAGCCAACAGGCGAGATAGATCCTCTGCCTTACCAAAAGAAAATTTGTGAGCGCCCATCTCTTTGGCAAGTTGCTTTAGATCAACACGAATCTCTTCAGCAACAGAGACCAAAAAAAACTGTTTACTCTTTTGATCCTGTAAGAAGAGATTTTTTGTATGAGCCCCTTTGATCACAACCTCGCGTCCCTGGTATTGCAAGCCTTCACCCACACGAAACACCGCATCATGTTCATAGACGCAATACGCAATATTGTGTCTATCTAAAAAATCAAATAGTTGTATCTGTTGAAGCATCTTGTTCATATAACAATACCCCTAGATCTAACAGCTAGTCCCCGACCATACAACTTTTCCATTAGCCTGAACACAAAGCTTGCCATCTTTTTCAAAAATTCCTGATATTGCGCGAGGATGAACCGATTCTATAGTAGCCACAAAAAATGTCTTACTATTAGTATGAGCGTAGGTATCTTTATCTTTATCAAAACGCGTAAAACAAGCCTTACTCGCACCATCATCGTTATTTACGGTAGCCAACCAAAATCCTTCTTTATTCTCACGTTCACATAAAAAAATCAGATGCTCCTGATTTGAAGGAGTAAACTCAACCCCACCCTGCAGCACATGGCCATCGATTTCACATAAAAACTGACCGCATTCTAGCTCATCTTTTTCAATTATTTTTTTTAAAATACGCACCACTTTTTGATCCGAAAGCTTCAACCAACTTGTTTCGTGTGTATTAAACCTTTTAAACTGATACTTTACACGGCCGATAGCGAGCAAATTAGCTTTCAATAGATCCCCAGAAAAACCCTCAATTTTTAAAGGCTGTGATTGTGAAATACACGGCTTCCCAACCAATGTTTCTTCATACAAAAAGGCCAATTTCCCACCATCTTGCACGGTAAACCAGGCTCGCTTGAGGATAACGGACAAATCACCACTACACCCTTCTACAACGCCGCAAATTAATTTCTTAGCATTATCGGTATAGATAAATGGCCACACCCAATTTTTTCCCCCAGCGTCAAAGGTTATTTTATCCGTTCTACAGATCTCATTACCCTGGGCGTCCGTAACTATACCTCGAATAGCAGTCGATCCTTCCAAATCAAAAACAACCCGAGCCGTTCTTCCCTCTGCAAGCAAAACCTGCTGATAAGATTCATCAACACCCACATTCTCTCTTATCATGCCCTTTTGAGAAGAATCAAGCCGCCGCAACTCCCTACTATAACGAATAGCTTCGCGTAAAAACATTCCTACAAACGGGATCGATTTTATATTAGCATCCAGAAGCGTCTCCGAAGATGTATTTATTTGGCACCCCCACCCAAACAACGCAGAAGCCAAAAGCATATGATCAAATGACCTACGCTGAGTATACGGCTGCAACACGGCAAGGCGACGAAGCGCATCACAACCAAGCATCGCGCTTACTAACACAAGTGGATAACGTGCAGCACCCAGATCTTTTTGCTTGCTCCAACATAGGACCCCGGTCCCAACCGCAGCTAACGCCGATAGCTTGCCTTGGTGAACTATGCCCACACGGTCTTCAACATGGTTATTTGCCCAAAAAACACTTCCGGCTACGGTTGCCCCTAGTGCTACCGAGGTAACCTTAGCTGCCCCATATGAACAGCCAGAGCTAATCAACAAAAGACAAAAAACATACTGCAACAATAGAACTAAACCCTTCATAATCCCCACGCTCTCCCTCGATGGACTCTAAAACTCTTCCACTAGATGATAATACTTTTCCTGAGACAACTCCCACTCTTTAGTTGCAATATCAAGCTCTTTTTTTTGTTGTTGTAAGCGCTCAACAAGCTGCACGTAATCTGGCGTTCCATATGCATGCTCCGCAAAAAGCATCTCCGTTTTGTAAACCTGCTCTTCCAATTTAGTAATGCGCCGCTCCAAGGAAGCAATCTCCTTCTTCAACGCTTTGAGAGCCGCTACATCAGAATCTTGGCTCGGGTTTTTTGCCGAATTTTTTTCAGAGAGACTCGAAGGCCCTTGTCCCAACACAATACGCGTTTGAGCACGATATTCTTCATAATTGCCATGGTACAAAGCACCACCATCAGGACGCAACTCAAAAACATGTGTCGCAAGATGATTAACAAAATCATGGTCATGAGAAACAAACACGATAGTACCATCAAAGGACTGCAAAGCCTTAAGAAGAACCTCTTTTGATTGAATATCAAGATGATTAGTAGGCTCATCCAACACTAAAAAGTTTGCACCCTTAAGCAGTACCGTCACCATGCAAAGACGATTTTTTTCACCGCCGCTCAAAACTCCAATTTTTTTATTAACATCATCACCTTCAAACAAAAAAGAACCGAGTAATCCACGTATTCGGGCACGATTCCCATCTGGCGCAACCGAATCAACATACTCCAAAATAGTCATGTACTGATTTAAAACAGCATTTTGATCCTGCGCAAAAGAAGCAAGAACCACATGCTCACCCAAAGTAATCGATCCCGAATAATTCGCATACAACCCATTCAAGCAACCAAGCAACGTAGATTTCCCCGTCCCATTAGGTGCAACAATCGCAATTTTTTGCCCCCGTTCTACCGTAAGATTAACGCTTTTAAACACCTGATGTGGCCCAAAATTGAAACCAACATTTTTAGCTGTACATACAATACGCGCCGATCGACCCGCTGGGGGAAGCGCGATCTTAACAGGCTTAGGCTTTGGCGGAAGTGTAATACGCTGAATCCGATTTACCTCTTTAAGCATCGCTTGCGCAGCCTGAGCTTTGCTAGCCGAAGCACGAAACCGCTGAATGGTCGCCATCTTTTGCGCAATTTCTCGCTGCTGCTGCTCGTACTGAACATAAAGCAGCTCCAAGTCTTTAGCCTTTTGCTCCTGATATTTTGTATAATTGCCCGCGTATGTTCGCGCCTTACCAAGCTCCAATTCAACAATAGAATCACACAACGCATCTAATACATATCGCTCGTGACAAACAAGCAAAAAGCCCGAAGACAAAGATTTTAGATATTCAATAAACCAATCCTTAGTCTGCAAATCCAGATGATTGGTTGGCTCATCAAAAAGATAAAAATCTGCGCCGCTCATCATAAGCTGTGCTAAGACTACGCGCATTCCCCATCCAAGACTTAACTGCGAAACAGATTTACGCATCATACCTTCAGAAAACCCAAGTCCTAAGAGTATGTCATGCGCCATACGCTCAACATGCGCGGGCGTATAGAGCAACAACTGTTCTTGCACTCGATTGTACTGATCGACTAATGCATCTTGATAATCATGCTCAAGTAAATATTCTAGGCGTTCTGATTCAGTACGCAGTTGTGCTAACTTGCCACAACCTGCAAAGGTCTCGTCAAATACCGATCGACTGGAGCGCAATAAGATTTCCTGAGGGAGATACCCAATCGAAACGCCCCCTTGAACCTCAATGGCTCCTTGATCAAGCGCTATTTGACCAGCACACAATCTCAATAGTGTTGACTTTCCCGCACCATTAATCCCAACCAAACCAATGCGCTTGCGCGTATCAATCTGCAGATCAACTGAATCCAAAATATCTTTATCACCTAGGGCCAGGGACGCATTACGCAGAGCAATCATGTAGCAAGCCGCTCACATAGAAGAGAAAAAATTTACCAATACATTTCCAGTATACAAGGAGAATAGGAAAATTTGCAGCCAACAGAGCCTTTAACCTGGCAACTTGGACTGAAACCATGATAATTTAACACAATCAGCCCAAACTCATAGCCACTCGAAAAAAGGAATTTTCATGAATAAGTCCTTATTTTGGCTCATAATATTAATCAGCACCACGTTTCTTCAGCATCTTCCCGCAGCACAATGGTATCAAAGTACAAGTCAAACACGTGCTATCACCGCAAAATCCGACACCCCACCGGCAAAAACATTTTTAAACTACTATTCAGTGCCCTATATCGCCAGCCATTCCGGTGTTATTCCAAAATATTTTAATTTTTATAAGAACAATTCTAGCACAGCCGCAGAAAACTTTATCCCAAGCCTCATTGCTATAATACAAAGTAGCCAATTAGACCGCACAATACCACCTCAAAAAGCCGCCCATATCCTTATCAATCTCGAACAACTCGTTAGAGCGCACACAAAAAATGATATGAAAATCCTTTACCAAGAGTTAGAAAATGCAACAAAACAAAAAATAAGCGCAGCGATCACGCTTATTTTAGCTGCCAAGGCGCTACTGCTCCCAACCGAATTTATCCCATTACTAACCGATCCAACCACAAAAAAACTGAGCCACCAATTAGCTCAAAAACCAATTAATTCGGATCAGTTACAAAAGCAAATCACCAATATCATAGACCTTATCGGAGGAAACTTTCAGACAAAAATAACTCATACACCAAAATATCAACGGAGCAAAGTCAAGATGCCCACAACAAATTATTTTTATAGCTCAAGTTGCCCCGCCCGCTTAAGTTGCGATGGCTCAAAAATAATTGTAAAAACGTATTTAAAGAATGAAACAGCACAAATATTGGATAGCTCCTCTGGCGAAACACTTAACAAATTTAAAAATCCTGCAGCTTGCATCAAATCAGTAGGCTTTAGCCACACTGGCAAGAAAATTCTCATCATGTACCTCACCCCACGCCTTGCAAAAATATGGGACACGGAAACAACCTTGCCATTATGCACCGTTCCTACAAAACACAAGCTTGCCCATTTTAGCTATGATGACACCAAACTCATTGTCCTTCAGAAAAAAAATATTCCTACTATTTGGAATCTTGAAACAGGAGAGCTTATCAAAAGCCTAGATGGCCATAAAAAAGCAATCACATCCGCGCGTTTCAGTCATGACAATACAAAAATCCTCACAGCATCAGAAGATGGCTCTTTTAAATTATGGGATCCAAGCAACCAAAAACTCATTAAAACAATCAAAGGTCATAAAAAAGAGATCTCTTCTGCGCGATTTAGTCGCGATGATAAAAAATTTCTCACAGCATCCTTGGATGGCACAGTAAAAGTTTGGCTAACCAAAACGAGAAAATTGCTAAAGATACTACAAGTTCTTAAAAAGGATGATTTAGATTGGGAAAGGAACCCTTATGATGAATTCGGCCTGGCTCGGTTTAGCCACGATGACCGTAAAATCATCACGTGCGCTTACAATGCAAACGCCCAAATCTGGTCTACCGAAACAGGGCAACTTCTTCAAATACTTCAACATAACGGTATAATTTGCACTGCACGCTTTAACAATGAAGACTCCCAAATCTTAGCCTCTATCGCCAATAGAAAAGACATCGATACGCGAATCAAAAATCTCGAGGTCCACGCTAAAGAACAAGAAGATTATTGCGAAGATGAGTACAAAGAAACCGGAACCTGCCTGTTGTGGGAACTTTTAGATAAGACAACACAACTCAAAAAAGCAAGTTACGGCCTTCAAATGTGGAACGCCGCAGATGGACAACCTGTTGGCTTTGTCAGATATGGAGACTGCTCATTTCCAGCACATTTTAGTCACGATACCAATACGTTTGTTGTCACGTTCTCATCAAATTTCGGCGTTCCCAAAGACTTCGGTCCAGATCTAGGCGTCATCTATAATTCATTTAACCAAACCAGGGTAACTGCCGCTGAATATATTATTTATCAAGCCTTTAAAAAATCTGGTCTCCAAGCAGTCCAGCTCGTTGAAGGATCATACGGGGCACAAATCATCAACAAACTCAACAGCCGTTTTCCCGCTGACCAACCGCTCATTCCAGTCCAATAGCAAAATACATTGAGGGTAGAATTACTCTGCCCTCAACGTTATTTGGTTTGATTGCGCGCATGCTTACGATTGGCAATCTGCCTCAATAGATTTTTTATCTCCGGAGTAACATCACGCACGCCTTGTGCGTACAAACCCGACAAAAGATCGATTTGTTCTGGCGTATACCGCAAATTAAACGTATTCAAAAATTTGTTTTGGTCTTTATCACGCGGATCAAATGCTGGATAATTAGGATTTTTAGTCAGCGGCAAATACACAACAATAGGACTTTTTGCCCCAGGGCCATCGTCAAACACCGAATACACACGCTCATTAATAGCCAAACGTTGCGGATCTGTTTTGCTTACACTCCGATCTATCTCTGGAAAGGGTAAACCGTGCCGGCGCGCATAATCTTCATTAGCCAAAAACTCGTGCGCATCCTTGCTTTCTGCGACATCAAAAACAATAATAAGGTCAAGATCACGGTACATAAGCGGCACTACCGGGACACCAAAATCAATACCAGCATCAACAAATGGTATCTGCTTACGCTCAGATAGATGCCCAGGGAGCTTATACATAAAATTATTTTCCCAAGAAACTCCAAAAGGTGGGCGATTAGTACATGCCATAACATCTACCCCAATATCCTTTGCCAATATTAGCTGCGTCTCAGAAGTTTTTTCAATAAACCCTTTTAAGAGATCTTTCGCCACCCCATCAGGGAGAAAATTGTGTTTATATACATCACTTAAGCTTACCGAGAAGGCGGATCCCCAAATCGCCATGCACTCGCCCAGCGATATTGGTGAAGGATACGCAACCGATGAACCAAAACGAAACGGTCGCCCCCATGCCCACGCGGCAACAGCGGCCTGAGAGGCATAGGAAGCAACTTCAAACGGAGAAAATTCATACCAATCATAGACATCGCATATTTTATCATGCGGATGAACTGCAGTAAAAATTGGCAACGGCTTCTGCCCATTTTCTACAAATGGAACCATAGAAGCCAGAGAAATATCCTGATAACGATCTAACTGATCTTTCGAAAATAAAGACGCACCTAATAAAATACCATAAAGATCAATAACCGAAAAAACACCCCCAAAATTCTGTTCTAATCCTAGGCCACCAACCAAAAGATCATTTAAAACAAATTTTTTAACTATCACATCCGCTACAAGGGATGATATCGGCTGCAAAAGCTTTACTGTCTCTTCTTGAACTGTTTTTTCGACCTGAAGCTTTTGAACGTCTGACAAAACACCCAAAACCGCCTTACTTGCGCGCTTTTTAAAATCCCCAACAAAATCTTGGTACGACAAATCAGTAATCGCCCAAGGCGCGACCGCCCACGTTGCGCCCGACAAAGTAGCAACATATAATGCGGCATCCAAAACCCCCTGCTTTTCTAGCTCAGCCAATGCACCAGCAAATGCGCACATCGCTCTAAAGCCGCCACCACTGCAACAGATCCCCACACGCGGCATAGCATTTTCCGCAACGGCAACACCAGTCAATCGCTCAATTGCTCCCCTGGTCTTTACCAGACGAGCACGTATATATTCCTTTTCTTTGTCACCAGGCTCAAAAACATTGGTAAAAGTTCGAACATTGGCCACTGCGCCATAATACGGATTTTGATCCACCAAACTATTAATCGCCATACGTACCTGTTGCAACATGCCTTGGGTGACCTCTACACCTGTCTTGTAAAGTTCGGTCACAATACGCTGCAACTCCAATTGCACAGCCTTTGAAACTTTTTCCGACTCTTGCGCAAGTTGCTGCGCTAATTCTTGAGGCAACTCAATCGCCCGATGAACCGTATCAACAAACGTTTCCGTCAATTTGCGCAAATGACAAGAGATATCAAAATGCCCACAATCTTGGCCTTCTGCGTTAACACACCCAAAAATGGCCAGGACGAAAGCTATAAACATTCGCCAAAAGCAAGCATACTCCATTTCCCCTCCTGCTTCAGTACCCCCCATTTGCTTTACCGTACAAACTTCTAATCTCTCAACGCAAGTACTTTTGAAAAAGTCATTCATTGAAGACGGTAACCAAACGCCACCAAGCCTCAAAAAAAGGTATAAAACAACCAAAAACCGACAAGGTCACAACGCGCAACCGCTGGAATCGATAATTACTCCCGAAATAAAGAGCTCTTCAATAAGCAGGCACCCTCTTTAACCTCTCCAAGCTCAGTCACATGTCTATAGAAAAACTCTTGCCCCCCATTTTTTAACGTTGCAAATAAAAAAATATTATATATGATAATAGAATATTAATTAAAGACAGAAAGGAATTTAATATGTCAATACAACCAAAATTTTTAAAAACTATAATTTTGTTTTTGCCAATCGTAGCAGCTTCGTTTGCCTCTTCCTCTGAAGGCTCTCAAGCCAAAAAATGGTTCGATGCGGTACAAGAAGGCAGAGACTTCCAGGTATTGTCGATGCTAACGAAGTGTCCTGCCAATGAGAAATTCAACCTTCTTTCTATGGAATCTGATTGCGGAGTCACAGCGCTTCATATCGCCGCTGCCAGGGGACATCTAAACATTGTAAAAATACTTCTTCACAACTGTCCAAAAGATAAAGTCTTAGATTTTATTTCGATGGAAGCTGATGTTTTTGGAAAAAAAACAGCGCTCTCTTTAGCTAAAAAGAATGCGCATTTTGCTATAGAAAAAAAACTATCATCTATCAAAAAAGAACAAGAATAAGACCAACAATAATTACATAGAATAAGACCAACAATAATTACATA
>CAZJVA010000004.1:0-35100 GCA_964549625.1 uncultured Candidatus Babeliaceae bacterium | reverse complement strand
AACAAGAATAAGACCAACAATAATTACATAGAATAAGACCAACAATAATTACATAGAATAAGACCAACAATAATTACATAAAGAAGGAAGCATGCTAATGGATCAGCAAGCTTCCTTCTTTACTTTCTCTAAATCATACACACCTGTCGTACTTTAGCCGACAATAAAAAATAATCGCCTCACAGATCCATTGCCGACCATCACCCAACTTGTTATCCTGAACAATAAGTTCACAAACTTTCTCTTTCCTTATTTTAGATCAAATTATGAGCCAAAAACTTCCCCACGACTTAAAAGACTTTACGCCCGATCGCATTCGCAATTTTTCGGTAATCGCCCATGTTGACCATGGCAAATCCACATTGTGCGATCGCTTGCTCGAAGTGACCGGAACGATTTCAACTCGAACAGAAAACAAACAATTTTTAGACCAACTACAGGTCGAACGAGAACGTGGTATCACTGTTAAAGCCCAAACAGCCTCGATGTTTTATACCAAAGATGGGGTAACCTATCTGTTAAACCTAATCGATACTCCCGGGCACGTGGACTTTAGCTACGAAGTCTCTCGCTCACTCTACACCTGCCAAGGCGCTCTACTGCTCGTTGATGCTACGCAAGGCGCACAAGCACAAACAGTCGCCAACTTCTACCTAGCATTTGAGCAGAATTTAACGATCATACCTGTTATCAATAAGATCGATATTGCCTCTGCGCTTCCCGACAAGGTAGAAGCTGAATTAAAAACACTCTTTGATTTCGAGCACGACCAAATTCTACGTGCCTCTGCAAAATCAGGCATTGGCATTAACGAGATTCTTGAAGCCGTAGTTAACCGCATACCTGCGCCAAATGCAGACGAAGAAGGACCACTAAAGTGCCTATTATTCGACTCGTGGTATGATGATTACCAAGGTGTCATTGCCCTTATATCAGTTTTGAGCGGATCAATCTCCAAGGGCGACCTGATTGAAGTTGCCTCAACCGGAAAAAAATACGAGGTTCTAGAGATCGGCTTACGAAGCCCCAGCCGCATTCCTATTGACACACTGTACGCAGGACAAGTAGGGTACCTTATCACCGGCATGAAAACCGTACGCGAAGCGCGGGTTGGTGACACCATCTATCAGTACAAAAAACCAGTTACACCATTGCCAGGATTTAAACCGGCACAACCCATGGTCTTCGCAGGAATTTACCCGATCGACAACAGTGACTTTGAAAACTTACGCGATGCCATCGAAAAGTTAGTGCTCAACGATGCAAGCGTCAGCGTTGAAAAAACAAGTTCTGCAGCACTTGGCATGGGATTTCAGTGCGGATTCTTAGGCTTGTTACACATGGACGTATTCAAACAACGCCTTGAGCAAGAATACGGTCTAAACGTTATTGCTACCGCGCCAAGCGTACTTTACCAGATCATAAAGACTAACGGCGAGATGCTAAAAATCGGCAACCCTTCTGAATTTCCTGAGCGGCAGTATATCGAAGAAATTCAAGAGCCCTTGATCAAGGCTACCATCTTATTGCCGAAGAACTATGTTGGAGCCATCATTAAGTTATGCCAAGAACGGCGAGGGGAGCAACTTAACTTTTCTTATCTAAGTGAAGATCGCGTTATTATGGTCTATAAATTACCGCTTAATGAGATTGCATCGGATTTTTACGATGAACTTAAATCGGTAACCTCAGGGTACGCTAGTTTAGACTATGAAACGGCCGGATACGAGACTGCCAATCTCGTCAAAATGGATATATTATTATGTGGTAAACCCGTGGACGCGCTTTCGCTTATTGTTCACGAAGATAACGCCTATCGAATCGGACGTGACATTGTTCAAAAGTTGCGCAAGACTATTCCGCGTCAGCAATTTGAAGTCATCATTCAAGCCGCTATTGGTGCCAAAATTCTTGCTCGTGAAAGCGTTGCACCAGTACGCAAAGACGTTATTGCTAAGTGCTATGGTGGTGACATAACTCGAAAACGCAAACTACTTGAAAAACAAAAAGAGGGTAAGAAGCGTATGAAGCAAGTCGGCTCTGTTGAAGTTCCTCAAGAAGCGTTCTTTTCGATCTTGAAGAGCAAGGAGTAACAGATGACACGTATTTTTACCGGTCATATACATCTTTTTCACGCCTTTGATGTTGGCGATGATATCAATTTTGAACAGATAAAAAAAGAACAACTCCTCATTCGTAAACCCACCCCACTACCCCGTTATTTTAAAAACTATCACAAGCCATTTTCGGCAGAGTTGCCGCACCCCCACTCCTGTTCATATCAGGGGCACGTCCGTTTACACCAGTTTGGAGCACTTTCACTCCAATACAAGATACATTTCGAATTAACGTTCGAAGAGTTACGAGAATTTTTAAACAAGCTCTCGGACGAATTTACCGAACAAAGCATCAATGACGCCTCTATAATATTCAAAAGTATTGAACCCGCAATACAAAAACCCAACTTTTTTCATATCAAAAAATCCTGCATTTTAATGCATGTTAACCCAGATCCAGAAATTTCTGTCACAGAACTCAAAGAGTCTTATGGAGGACAAATAGCCTCACTATTACGCTTCGATGATGAGACTCTTTCTGAATTCAAAAAAAACGAAATTCTTGAAAAAGCATTTGGTTACTATCGAGGCGATCTTATTGTCATTGATGGCACCAGCGCATTTATCTACGATGACGACTACGAAGATGTCGTAGACCTATTTGAATTTGCAAACATCCAACATCTAGAACTACAATACTTCGACAAACTACTTGATAAGCAGCTCTCAACTGCCTATAACCGAGAAATCATACCGCTCAACGCCAAAGAACTTATCCCGTTTTGGAGCACACTCAACATGAGTCAAACGCAACAATTGAGCATGCTTCAAGTAGAGATCTCGGTTATCACCGAGCGCCTTGAAAATACTATTCGATTAAGCGAAGAACCTTATTATTCAGAGCTTTACGAAGCACTCAGCAACGCGCTTGACTTAAAAAACTGGAAAGAGTCGATAGAAAAAAAACTATCCATCATCAAAGATCTCAGCGATCTATATGAAAATCGCTCCGAAGTTATTCGAGGCGATATGTTCAACACGTTAATCACCATCCTCATTTTTCTAGAATTGCTGGTAGCCCTATCAGGGCATATAGGATAGAAAATGAAAAAACTGCACAAAGAAGCCTTCCCCACCAAAAAATCTCCTCGTGCAAAAAACTATCTACTTGGATCACAAGCTCATGGGGTTGTTGATATTGGTTCCGATATTAATATCACGATCCAAGAAAAAAACTAAAGGAAAAACTTATGCGACCCTACGCACTCTTTTACATATGCATATTCCTTTTTTTTCCTCTATGGGCGACCAATCTAACCTGGCAAGAGAAAACCACCAAAGATCTTGAATATATGGCGCAACAAATCGAGGAAAACCATCCCGGTATTTGCCCTCAAACAAAAGATCAAACATTTTTATCTCTCTTCACTAATCAAAAAAAGCTGATACCAGATCTAGCCAACCAAGCACAAACCAAGGATGACTACAAAAAAATCATATTACACTGGATCGAATCCTTTAATGATAGCCACCTGTATATCCGGAGCAAATCACACGTTAGTATCACAGAAGAACCCCCTGCCATAAAAAAAATTAACCAAACAACCTACATCGTCTCTATTCCATCATTTAAAGTGGAGGGCGAAAAAACCAAAACAGCTTTTCAATGTATTGAGAAAAAACTCAAAAAAATAAAACAAAGCAAACGAAAAAAAATAGTTGTTTTTGATATTCGTGGTAACAGAGGCGGCAATTCTAACTATGCGACCAAAATATTTACAGCGCTAACCGGAATAACCCCAGATATCAAATCATTCTACAAATCAAACATCAAAGAAAACGAAACCATTCTTGCCTATCGAAACTCTAAAAAAAACTATGAACATTTTGCACACTTATACGACAAAGTTCCCAACCCTTTTCTCCAGACAATCATAAAAAAGTTCGAGATAGCCCAAGAAAAAAATGAATGTCTTGCTACAATTAATTTTTTAGAGCTCACTAAGCTCATGGGGTACCCAGCAGCAAATAAAAACGCCCCTCAGTATCAACATCAAGTTGTTCTTATTACAGACCAAAACAATAAAAGCGCCGCCCTAGACTTTTGTGAACTACTCTTTCTGCTTCCTAACACCATTCATTTAGGCCAAAAAACTGGCGCCGATAGCGCCTACTCCGAAGTTAGAGCAATTCAATTACAATTTTCCTCTAATCAACTTTTTATCCCAACAAGCGTCTCTTTCAAAACAAAACGAGAACCCTACACCGCCTTCATCCCAAAGTATGAATATACAGGAAAAACAGCTGCTGAACTTACCCAGTTTTTAGAAAACAAGCTTCGCAATCCTATTAAAAAGCTATAATAAAGCCCAAAAGAAGGCGCCTTTGGCTCTACAAACCCATGTCATACCAAAACCATAATTACGCGCGTAATTAAAAAACGCCCTCTTGTTTGCAAATATTTTCTACTTGAAATTTTAGCGATGAATAGTATACTGTTTACCGAAAACTAAAAATAAAAAATTTAATCAGCACCAATTTGAAACTAAATCTGTTGAATTCTGCGAAGAAGCGGAAAAAACCTACAAAATCTATATAAACGCTCCATAAACCGAGGGCACCGTAATGAAATTAAAAAATTCTGCAGTATTTATACTCGTATTCCTAATTATTTCGACACAATTTAACGTACAAGCAGGTAACAAACAAGAACTTAAGCTCTACCAAAGCTTAAACAAGCAATTATCGCAGATCGAAGAAAAAATAGAATGCGAGAAGGGAAAACTAAATAACAACATCCAAAAAAAGTTTGCATTAACAAAAGAAAACGTTCTTGTCCTCGTCCAAAATACCGATAAAATCAATGTCCCCATCGCCCTATTAAGTAACGAAAAAAAACCCAAAAACATCGAATTAGTTCAAGACCACATACAAAAATTGCACAATTTGCTCGAGCCAATACTCGACGACAATGAAGAAAAGAACATTGTTTTTGAACGCTATCATGCAACCAGCACCTGGAATAACCTCTCAAAAAATCAACCCCTAACCCTTTTAGAAACATTGATTTTTGAAAAAGCAAAAAAACGAATTCTCCAAACACAAACGCTACTTAAAAATTTAATAAAACACACCGAAAGAGAGGAGTTCACGTTAATCAAAACTAACAGTGCACATAATGTCATGCTGGACTTGATACGAAACGCAACAATCAGAACAAACTCTACAAGCGCGCAGAACCAAAAATCAATCTCCATAACAATTGCACCAACTAAAGAAGCCAAAGACCTATTCGCGCTTATATTAAAGCGTGTTGTCAACTCGATAAACTATAACAAGCCAATTACCTCTAGCTTCAATGTCTTTAATTCACACGAATCCCAAGACCCCGACAATAACGCCACTTATCAAAGTCTATTAACGGAATTATTCGACATCTTTCAAAAAATTCAAAAAACTTGCCCCTATAAGCAAATCGGTTCAGACCCCGTCCACAAAGAATTAATCAAAATGGTTGCCCTTTGTCAGACGGGTATCCAAAGTTTCTCCTCCCAATCAAACTACATTGAAGAAATAGCTAAAATGTTTGCAACAAAAAAACAAAGCAAGGAATGGATTAGCACAGCAAGCACCCTCATTAAAGAAAAAGAAAAACGCCTGCAAGAATTTGTTTTTTTTAAACATCTTCAAAACTTTGCACAAAAGTACCTAGCTTTTTCCCAAAATAAAGCGGCTATGAAGGTAAGCAACGAACGCTATTCGAACAAATATCTTGTGCCGCTATGCACCAAATATATGAGCAAAACAAAGCTTATAACGAACGCGCCTGTGCAACGATGCCAATTGGGCCTGCTTTTTCTCATCAACGTATGTATGAAGATAGACGAACACTTCGCTAACGATTTTGAGAAAATCAAGCAGCTTATCGCACAAAAAAATATTTTGCTCCATAAACTCAACTCGTGCAAAACCTTTACAAAAAATACCGCTGAAGAAGAAATACCCGAGCCCAGCAATGAACAGCAAAATGAAATGTCCAAAGAAAAAAATGAATTCAATAAAATAAACGCTCAACCAACTATTCTCATTAATTACTTAACAAAAAAACTCAAGAAGGAACGCCAACTAGCGCAATATTTGCTAAACCCCCAGGGAAGCAACTTCAACAATCAGCTTAGCGATGCAGAAGCTGCCATATTTCACAACTTACCCTTACTTCTCCTGGAGCACCCAGAAATAACAGAGATCCGCACGCGCATTCTTAAAGGAGAAAAATACAAAAAACCGGATAATTGCATCTTAAGAAAAATAGGGAACACGTTATTCTTTTGGGTCCCCGCAATAATAAACTACCAAGTAAACGGTACAGAAAAAACAGAAAAAGGTGCTATCGAGCTATACCTTAACACGGATGAATCAAAAGTATTTCACCTCTGGTTTAAAAACCTAGCGACCCTTGAAAACAACCCAAATATTCCGCAACCAGTCGTCACAAAAATAACTACAAAATTAGACGCACTTGACCCAACAAAAGCCCAGGCAACCCTCAGCTCCCAGAAAATACAAGACCTCATACCAACCAAAAATGGCTGGGCACTCGAGCTTGTATCAACAGAACAAAAGTTTCTTTTAATCAACCAAAACACAGCTACAACGAAAATCAATTGGATTTTTTATGCCTAACCAACACGGGAAGTGCAAACACTAAATATGCCACATCTCGCATAGAGTTCTAACCTGCTATAATCCTTGATATGATAAAAAACAGAAAAAAATAATTACGTAAGGAATATTAAATGAACAGACACCTTCTTTCCTTTACCCTAATATCAGCCCTCATCGCATCTACTGGTTCAAGTAGCCCTGCAGAATCTCCCAATCCAAATAAGCGCACGCGCCCCGAAGATTTTTCTGAGCAACGCAACCTGCAACCAATCCGTCAGATCCGCCGCATCACAACAACCAACCACACCACCACTGACCAGACAAACACCTTGCAACCCATTCAACCACCAGCAAATACCGTAGCCATCCTCCCAAGCTTAATTTCGACGCTCACCCAGTTTTTTCCCAACACCAGCGCCATTGGATTTAACAATATAGAAAGGACGACCGACTCACTGTCTGCCCTTTCAACAATAACTGAAGAAGAAAACGAAACATCGAACACAAGCTCTAGAAACCTATACCAGTTGGACTTCTCAACAGTATCCCCAGCATCCCAGGAAGAAGACCAGTTATTAGCCACCCTTCTGGCATTTGCATACCCAGAAAATTGGAACTTACCAATCAAGGAACAGCTAGAAAAGGCCGTTAAAGAAGACCAATTAACGATCAACTTCCTAAACTCAACACCTAAGGAACAGATTCAGAGCTTACACACCCTTTGGCAAGACCTGTATGAGTCTGAGGAAGATGAAGATCTTGTGGACGAAGGCAAAGCTGCCCAAGAGATAATTCGACTCATTGAGCATCTCCTTCCCTTATCTGCAACCAAATACATCGCAGCAGTAATGCTAGAAAAAATAAAGTTTACCCCCATTAATGCAAACTTAAAAATAGAAATTCTTGAAAAAACAGCCTCACTATGGCGCCCTTTTTTGGAACGCAAAGATGTGAAAGAAAAAATTGAAAATCTCCTCTCTCAAGGCTCAAATAACAAACAATTAATTGAAAAAATCCGGACTACTCTTAACCAGGAGTCACCCTCGCTCTCTCCTTTGCAAAAAGACCGACAATTCGCGGCCGAAGTCCAGCTACAAACAACCAATAAGCGTTCTTGCTCGCAGATTAGAAACGTACTTAATCTCATTAGCGCGCTTCCCCCAGAAAACCAAGTTTTGCTAATTTTTCGTAACTTTGAAAAATTCAACCTACGCAACCTAAAATGCCGCTTAATTGAAATTACAAGCCTCTTCACATGGATAGAATTAATCGCTCAAAAGTTGCAAGAACCTATAGCCCTACAGCAACTTGCCCGTGTTGCAATCCGCTTTAGCCTCCAAAACCAGAATATAAAAATAAAAAGCCACCAAAAACCTATAACAACCGATCTAGTCAAACAAAACATCACCTCATACGCCAAAATGCTCAAGCAGCATATCCTCTGCCATGAGTATCTGCGCCTTCAGTCCAAGCAATGCTCCATTCAAGAAATATTACAAGATCACTCCTCACAACTCCTTTCTAATAGCATTACAGAACAGACCAAACACATTGTTACACTCGCCGATACCAAGTTTATCAACGCTGTACAGAATAATCGCGTCTTAGCCCAACCCGTTGTTTTTCGTTATGGTTACAACATGACTGACATTTTCTCAAGCAGAGTACCAAGCGACACGTATCATCTAAGTAAAATTCTCGAATTAATTGCTACCCAAAACAACAACCCGCAAGCGCTTATTTTGTTCCTCAACCGCATTCAAAAAGTCAAAAGCAACAAACAGAAAGTTCAACTACTTGCGCCTATATCTTTTCTCAATCTAAAAACTTTAGACACCCTCAATGCATATTTTGATTGCATCAATACGCTTTCCAACAAAGAACAATTCTCTCTTCTGTTTCGCAGTCGTTCGCTTTCGCAAAGCTACCATGTTGATGAAAATGCCCTTCTTAAATCTCCGAAAGTAACAAAGAAATTTTTTGAGACCATCAAAAATTTTGACGACAAACAAAAAGAAATACTTATGGGCTCGGAATATCACTGCTCATTACTTTTTGCAAAACAAACCACAAATAGAATCGATCTACTGCAAGAAATTTTTACCACCAATATACCTCTTCAGCAGTTTATCAACGAGTTTATCAAACCAATAAAAGATCCTGCCCTGCAGACCGCTATTCTGTCTCAAGAGAGCGTCATTAACGAATACATAATCCACCAAAACGCAAATGATTTTGAGGCTATTCTAACATACATAAACACCTTAGACGCATCTTACCAAGCCGAAATCATTAAAGCTCTTTTGTACAAAATAAACACGCAAAGTACGCTGCGCCCCCTAAACCTTGAAGCCTATTACAACCCCAAAAACTACCGTCAAATTATGTTTTTTTTATCTATCTTCAATTGGATAGCTGGAAAATCTATACAAGAAGGCCTTTTATTTCTCTCTCGATCAAAAAAGCTCGTCCAGAAGCTTTTTACGCACTACAATGAAATCGTAGAAAGTCTACCAGGTACTTTCGCTCCCCATACTTTTTATCAGATCATACAACGCTACCTTGATCCAAGCATCCAGTCTCCAGTAGTCAAACAATTGCAAGCAAAATTGGCCGCTATACTTATAAGATTATCTCAAAATAACTGGTCTCATATCGCAAGTAATGTTTTGACAGAATTGAAGCACCTTGAGGACGATACTTGGGAAAGAACCAAAACAGTTGAAGAAAGCGCATTTTGCATATCTTTAATCGAAGCATTCATCAAACGCCCCAGCCTTATACCACCGTACAATCATGGCCACATTACTTCTCCTGCAATTTGGCAGCAAACGCATGAGCGGTTTGGAAAATTATTAGACTATTTACTTGTCCTATCTGGAAGTAAAAAAATCAAAACACAAGGCCTTGAGAGCAAACAGGCAGGATTCAAGCTCATTCGAAGAATTCGTAGTTATTACCAAACGCAAGATCTCACCCCATTGATTGAGGCAAAACTACAACAAAGTGCCGCAACCTTACCCCAAGAAAAACAAGATGCAATCAAAAAACTTATCATCCAATTCTTCGATTTTATTTTTAATGCAAGCCAAGCCAATATTCACAAAATTTTTACAGAAAAAGAACAAAGCTTTAGCCATCAAATGCTTGCTTGTTGCACGGGTGAAAACCACAATAACAATGAAATAATTGCACCAGCACCAGATAAGGCATTACTCGAATTCATAAATAAACTAGAAGATCCAGAGAACATAGCACTCAAGCAAATACTCGACCCTATTTTGACACCACAATTCAAACGAGTTTTTAGGGTCTTACAAACCACCCAACCAAGAGCCTGCATCCCCCCAGCAATACGCTGCTTTAGTGACGCAGAAATATATTTTGATGGCCCCGGCATATTTTAATGCCGGGATTTTTCCCTAATACCCTAGACTAAATTATTGCTATCTTGATGATGCAGAAAGGACGCCAACCGAGGCCGATCATTACCAACGGCCTCACCACCAAGTGCCTGTTCAACAATACGGCCATCATCAAGAAAATACATATCACCTTCAAGAGCCCGTACCAAAACCATATCATGCGTACTAATTGCAACGGCAATACCACGTTCAGTAAGCTTTTTAATAATCCCAATTAAAGATCGCTTTGTTTGTGGATCAAGCGCAGAAGTCGGCTCATCCAAAAGCAATAGCTCAGGATGCAAGCAAAGGGCACGCGCAATTGCTACGCGTTGCTGTTGCCCACCTGAAAGCTCTCGCACCTGCTTATACGCATGCGCCTGTATATCAAGCAGCTCAAGCATCTTCAGTCCTTCAAGAGCAGCATCCTGCTGCGATGCGCCCAAAACTACCTCTTGGGGCTGCGAGCAGTTTTGCAAAACCGTAAGGTGGGGAAAAAGATTCCAGGTCTGGAAAACAAAACCCACATGCTTAGCACGTTCAGCCGATGTTAGTGTTTTGACGTCACGCTCAGCAATCCAAATCTTGCCCGTATATGAAGGGACCAGGCCAGCTATTGTTCGCAATACCGTTGTCTTGCCAGCGCCACTCTCTCCAAGGAAAAAGGTAACGCCGCCAGCACGAATAGAAAACGAAACATCAGAAAGAATATTGGTATGACCCGCCGCCACAAATAAGTTTTCTGCACGAATCATTGTGCACCCCGTTTTTCAAGATATGAGACTGCCAGCGAGATACTACTTGTAATCAAAAGATAAACGAGCGCAACGCCTAAAAAGATTGGAATCGGCTTAAATAGGTTCGCATTCATATTTTGTGCAATTTTGGTAACTTCAAGAACCCCAATAGCGGCCAACAATGAAGTATCCTTGGTTATCGTAATTCCTTCATTGGCCAAGGCTGGTAACGCCATAGCCAACACTTGGGGCAAAATAACATAACGCAACGTCTGAAAGCGACTATATCCCAAAACAAATGACGCTTCCCACTGCCCATCCGGCAAAGAATTAATCGTTCCGCGCAAAATCTCTGCAACATAAGCAATTGAATTACACCCTACCGCAAGAACACCCGCAACAAATGGTGAAAGAGGTATTTTGATAAGCTCGGGAACTACAAAATAAAAAATCAGAATTTGAACATACATTGGCGTACCGCGGACAACAAATACATATGCTGAAATAAGCCATTTTAAAATCCGAGGAGCCAAAACCTTGCGTGCACTAACAATAGAAAAAAGCACGCCACCAACAATTCCCAACAAAATGGCTAAAAGCGCTGCCAAAATTGTTACCCCAGCACCCCGAGTAAGTTGAACCAAGACTGACCAAAAAAACCCGACCCCACTCGCATGCATATGTAAACCACCATGAACAAACCACTTATCCTTTAACGCTCGCACAACACCTTCTGCGTGCAACTGCCGCATCGCCGCATCAACTGCTGCAAAAAGTTCAGGATTGTCCTTAGCAACCGCAATACCGGTCCCTTCATAAACAAAACCAACGGGAAGTGGAATATCTCGCACAACAAAATCAGGGTGCTCTTTGGCAATAGCATGAGCAACCGCAGATTCAAAAATGCATGCATGTGATTTACCATACTTTACATCCATAATCACATCAGACATCGCATTAAGTACTTTAGGCGTCACTCCAGGCAACCGTTCGAGTAAAGGAATATAGCTTGTACCGCTCTGAGCACAAATAACCGCATTTTGAAGCACCGAAGAAATATCTTCAAAAGTATCAATTCCCTCTGGCACGTCCTTCCAGAACACCAAACTCAAGGCCCCTACCTCATCTGGCGGAGTATATGGAATAAAATCAACCTCTTGCTTGTTTTTTGGTGTAATATCAAGTCCCGCTAAAACAAGATCAACCTTTTTCTGCTGCAAGCTCAAAATAAGCGCATCAAAAGCCTTATCTTCAAATACCACCTTTTTATTAAGCTTTTCCCCAATTTTTCTTGCAAGATCAATATCAAATCCAACCAGCTCACCCCGTTCATCCAAAACCTCGTAGGGTGGATATCCTGAATTCGTGCCTACAATTAAAACATCACGTGAAGGCAGCTGCCAATACCAATATCCAAAAAACGCAACCCCAAACAAGGCGGCCACACAAAAAAACTTATACAAAGGACTCATAGCGCAAAGCACCTAATCAAACTACAAAAAACCATATTTACCAAGGTAAAACAAAAGACTGCAACCCTCAAGTAGAACAAAAAACTAAAGACGCAAATAACTAAAACTAAGTAGACTGCAAAAAACATCCCCCAAAAAACCGGAGGCTTTATGAATTATCTGCGCATTGCATTTCCCTGCTTACTAGGAATTTGCCAGCTCTCTATCATGCCACAAGAAACCCTTATTAAAAAAGATACTCAAATATTTCCAATGACTGAGGCATACAACAAAGACCTTGGGAAAAATGCAACTCTGTCATCCGAAGAGATCAATGAGGGCACCAAGCTTCTGCGCCGGTATATCCCCATCCTCTTCGGGGAAGAACTAGCCGAACTTCCGTACTACATTTATCCCAGAAAAACCGCACCCGATGTACACGCGTGCGACCTCGTCGGAGCTTGGAGTTGTTTTTTTGAAAGTTTATGCGAATATCGAAAGTCCGGTCTTCAAAAAGACAAAACAACCCTTAAAAAAGAGGTCTACAAAATAAGAGCCGCCACGAAAGCCATATGGCAAGAAACACCATTCAGCACGGATGAGCAGCGGCTTTTACTCGAATATGCACCGTACTGCGCAACCGAAGAACTCGAAGAGCTCAAAAAAAGGACCAATATTCTTCAAAAAAAAACACTCTCTCTTTTTGAGATAAACCAACTCCAGGGGACACCAAAAGAACAACCGGCTAACTTGTATGGTCGGGCACTCATGGAAAACATTTCCGCAATGCTCCAAAAAACCGAACAAAATTTGTCCTTAGAGCCAGCAAAATCTTTTTTTAACGGGCCCCACCTGTGGCTTATCGATATCCTAAAAAAAGCTGATGAAGCAGAAAACTTGCTCAAATTTCTTGGGCTCGCAGCGCTACAGGAGACATTTTTACCCGAAATGCTACAAAATGTTCTTATCCGTCTGTGCGAGGAACAAGACCTAGCTGGACTACAAAAGCTATTCTCTGGCTCTTCATATCTCCTTGAGATGAAAAACAAAAAAGGAAAAAATCTTATGCAAGTAGCCGAGGCTTCGGGCAATATTGCCGCCCAAGAAGCATTAAAGTCATTCAAGTTTGGATCACGCTATAAATACCGCTACAATCAAGCGCTCACTACAGAAAGCTAGCAGACTATTGAGCAACCACGACGCGTGCTGGCCTGACGACCACCCCCTGGCAACGATACCCCTTCTGCAAAACCTCCACAATGGAACCTGCCGCATGCACATCACTTGCAGGAACCTGGGCAACCGCTTCATGTACTCGTGGATCAAACGAAGTTGCCTCTATAGGCTCTACCTGCCAACGTTCAAAGCAACCCAGAAGCTCCTTGTGTATCAACTGAATTCCCTGGAAACGTGCCGAGTTCACCGCATCAACAGCCTGAGCCGCTGCAAGGTCTTGTATCGCCCGTTCAAAGTTATCTACCACAGGTAACAAATCACGGACAATGCTCACGCGAGCCGCGGTCGTCCACTCAGAACGCTCTTTGGTAATGTTGCGCCGAAAGTTTTCAAAATCTGCCTGCAAATAAGCTTGTTGTTCTCTGCAACGAACAAGTGCATCTTGGGCTTGTCGCAATTCTTCCTGTAATGCTTCTTCATTCACCTCAACTGCTTTTTCAGCATCTGCTTCATGCAACGCTTGTCGGGTACAATCTAAACACATTTTGCTATCCCTATGTTTTTTTTAGTACGTTTGTTACAATACCATCCAGCTGTTTATCATTTTACCGTAAAACTGCCTTGATGAAAAACATACGTTCTAAGCCGAATCTTCTACTTATACTCATAGTATCTTTTCAAACAACTACCTGCGATACCCTGATTCCAACCACCTCCACATCAGCGCGCTGTTTTCCTGGAATTATACGCTTTGCCTATCCGAAACTAACAACCTTAGAAGGATTATCAGGAGCCTATATTCGCCATCAAAAGCAAGATCAGCGCCAAGAGACAATTTTTTTTCAGGGCAGCTGCGAGCAAAATATAAATCAAAATATTTACACCAGCCAAACACTGCTCGCGCCACAAACAACAAAATCATCAACAATGTGCCTTAGCGGAAGCTATCTACTTGGATACACTCACAGCTACCAGAACACCAGCAAACTTGATTTTATTAATAGCTCCATCTGCAGCGGCCTGGTTCTTTTGCCCGAATTTCGCAAAAATCAACTTGGACTTCCCGTGGGAGCAGCTCTGGAACTCGGCCTTTTTGACTGGTTAAACCTGGGAATACGCGAAGATTTAATTTTTGGTTTTGGCAAGGATATGCCAATACAAAACAACTTTCTAGTGTACGCATATGCTGACCAACCAATCAAAGGGCTCTGTTTATTAGTAGGACTCAGCGCCACAAACCAAACAAGCTCAAAAAATGACTACAAATGGGCCTTATACACCGTACATACAGCCCTTGGACTTAATTTAGCAACTGAAACAAAACGCCTTTTGCCTAGAATCAGTCTTTTTTGTGACTATGCACTCGGTTGCAGCGCTGCAACACAAGCAAGCAGCCGACTTGGCATTGCAATTTCAACATCATTTTGAGAACCCTGGACCTCACATAACGCAAAAAAAAGACGATCTAGCGCAGAAAAAAGATTTTTTAAACGAATTTCACAACCACGATACTCACCCCTACAGGCACCAACAAAAGAATTATGCATAGCCCTAAAATACGAATACAGAACCTGTAGTTCTGCACTGACTTCATCACCAAGAGACTCCTCCGCAACAAATATACTTAAATGTCTTAACAACTCCCCCACCAGACTCGGACAGGCTACCTCAAAGTCCCCGCGCGCCTCAGGAGCAATACGACATGCTTGCAAGAGGTCAAAAGCCTCCCACAACGATAAAATACAAATACGCATCTGCCCGATCAAACAGCATTGGTTAGAATCTTGCCCCAAATCCGCGTAACTTGACCCAAAAAGCCCAACACTCCAAACAGAAAAAGCAATGGCCAAACACCAACAACGGAAATGCGTCCCAAACACCATGCCATAACTCCTTTAATCTTCTTATTTCACCTACATTAATTATTGCAATTATAAAAACAAAAAAACAAGTTTCAATTAAAGTTCCCCACCAAGCCCGCGATCATCAGGGCCAGCTCAAACCCTTGCACACCTGCCACCACACCATCTATAATAAATACAAATAAAAAAACAAATATTAAAAAAGGAAGGCGTAACGCATGAAACGTATAGCGATAAAAGCCATTGTTATTGTAAGCATCGTAATACCATGTATGCAGTACGCTGCCACCGTTGCAGATCTGCAAGGATCGTTCACCACTCTCCCAAAGGAACTAAAAGATCTCTCGATGCTTGATGGAGCGATTGCTCTAAAAACACAATTTATCCGCCGCTTGAGAACCATGGCCTTCCTACCCCAAGAAGTTAACCGAGACGCTCGATCTCTCATCAAAGCGTTTTTTCATGTCATCCCAGGAACCGAAGACGTAAAACTAGCTCAACCTAATTACAAAAATGACCCAAATGGCTTTATCAATAAGCTGTGCAAAAATCTTGCATACCTTGTTATTTTTCAACAACTAGACCGCCCAAAAAATCTTTTTAACACCATAAAAGACAACATTCAGACATTTGCTACCGCTGAACGCAAAGAAACATTCTTAAATGCAACATATGAAATCGCTCGCCTGACTCTCCTTGCCGCACTTTGGGAGTATCGGGAAAAAATCAAAAACTTTGACTACGAGCCTACCATTAAAAATGCCTTAATCAGCGCGTGCTCTGAATTAGAAAAAGAAGACTTAAATCAAGAAACTAGAGAAAAACTAGATGAAATCAAAAGTAGCGCTGAAAAAATAGCGCCTATTCCCTCTTCGACCGAAGCTAAAATCGACCTACTTCCCCCAATACAACCGCTTGCTATCCTGGACGAAAAAAATTACGAGCAACTGGCCCTGTATATCCTCTCACAAATTAGCGATGCAAACCATCCACCGCTCTTACGACAAGCCCCAAATAAAGCAACCGTCATCATAGCAGGTCAAATGCACACGTTCCCTGACTGCCTTGAAACCACCATACGAAACATAATCAATCTTCTTGCGCATGACGAAAAAACAGGAGATGTTTCAGCTAAGATTTTAAAACAAAACGCTCCTAATGTACTTCCAGAAGTGTTGACTTTTTACGAAAAATACAATCATTTTGCACTAAAGACTTCACAAACAGCATCAGAAAAAGCCCAATTTGATGAATTTAACGCCCATAGCCAAAAACACCAAAACGCGTATAACGAATGGGCGCAGCTGCTCAGCAATTTGCCTAACATTACATACTCAGAAGGTACCCATAATATGAGTGCCGGATGGCCAAATCTTATAATTGCTGTCAATTATTTACTGGGACATGAAACCCCATCTGAATATCCATCGGAACCCCTCACGTTTGCTAAAGAACATATATCGAACATCACTGAACTATTTACCGCCACCAGCTCAAATAAGAGCAATCAAAAAATAGAAGAAGAAAACAAGGGCGAAGTTACCATCGTCGGCAACAACAATGCTCAACTAACCATCCATGTAAAACCTGGCCATGGGTATGCTACCTACAAAACAACCGATGATATAGCAGATAGCTTAATAATTCACGAATCAAACTTTGCACAATACCCAATGCTTCGACTATTAATTCCCATCCAAAATCAACCAACCCCCACTCCTTCAACATTTATTTCACTGTATGCCCACCCAATTGACGATGAAAACTTTGCAATTAAGCTCCCAAAAAACATCAAAAACATTCCCCTATCATGGGTAAACAACTTGGAAAACATCATCAAACACGCAGACGAGACTCGAGAGAAAATTGCCCGCTTGCACCTCTACCAAAACGTACTAGAAGCTATAGGCAAAACAAAGGATACAAAAAGCCCAACAAAACAAATAGCTACTCTTAAAAAAATATTGACCCAAACAGTCAATATAATAAAGCAAAAACAACCACAAGACTCTTCGCTTTCCCACACCGCATTCATACTCTTAGAAAATTTTATCGCCAAGGGCCTTATGCTTTCCGAGATCGCACAAACAGCTCAAGAACTTCTATTACTACAAACCAGCGATTCTCTTATGTATGGGAAAATACTCTTTCAAAAATTATTTAACATCAATCAAGGTTTTGACAAGGCTATCGAAATTATCAATTCGCTTCTCCAAACCGATAATTATCACGGCCAACGCCTCCTAGAAGAATTATTCAAGTACCAGGAAAAATTAACAGAAGAACAAATAACTCAAATAGGCAGCCAAATCGAACAATATGTAACAATGCCCCAAGCCACTCTTCGTGACATTGCAAACCTTGTAGAAACAATGATAAATCAAGAATTCGCGCCCAATATCGCCGCACAAACAACCAAAAACTTGTTTAAAGCGGATCTTGAAAAAAATGAGTTTGTAAGCTCTTTCACATTTGATTTATTTAAAAAGTTATTTGCAAAAAACCAGGGATTTACCGAAGCCTTAGAAGCGGCAAAAGAAACTGACCACCAGGAAGGGTTAAGCCTTTTAAATAAACTTGTTGCAGCAACCGACGATCTCCTGGTTCTTGAACAGGCGGCAAAAATTGGGAAAAAATATTTCAAGATCCCAGCAACAAACTTCTTTGATATCGAGACTGACCTTGGGGACCTCTTCATCACACTTATAAACAAAAACAGTGGAAGTAATGCATTAGTAAAAGTAGCCCGTGAAAAAAGCTCTCTCTCTTTTTATAGTAAGGAGCTGTTACAAACCTTACTCGAAAAGCTTGCAGTCAAAAACCCAAGAAACCCTGAAATAGAGCAACTTCTTAGAGAAATATAAAACATAAGAGCCAGATCAAGGCATTACTTCAAAAAAAGACGCGTGTAGGGCTTAATCTGCAAAATTACCCACCAACCTTCTGTTTTCTGGTAGATTAAAAAGAAAAAATACAAAACCTACTAGGAAACCCATGAAAACCAAACATCTAGCACTCGTGCTCTATCTTTTCGTATTTTCACCTTGCACAAGCAGCTATACTGAACCATGCTACGAATCCAAGAGCAGCTCTTTTACCAAGTATCTCGCCTGGTCAGACGAAAAGACCCAAATCGCAAAATACATTGCAGACCTGCTGCCCAATGTGCCAAACAACCTATCGCTACTCGATATAGGCGCCGGTAACGGACTTCTCACCAAACAAATAGCTCATTTATTTCACGAGATTATTGCCGTTGAACCAAGCTACGCATTATTTAACCAGTTACAGCAAGAATGCGCAGCCCCTAAATACACCTGTATCAATAAACCGTTTGAAAAGGTTTTTATAGAAAAACAATTTGATGTAATTTTGATATCTTTTGCACTGCAATATATCCCCAACTATCAAGAAGAGTTAACCCAAATTCAAAAAATGCTTAAACCCAATGGGTTGCTCCTTATCATAGAAGTCGATACGAACAACAATGAATTGTACTCATTTTACCGAAAACATATAACGACGGTACTTGGCCACACGATCGAAGAGCCCGAATACTTCTATCTTGATGAATTACTAGCAAAACACTTTTGTGTTTCCAAGTCATCTATTCAAACAAGCCTTATAATACCAAGCGTTAACCAGCTTCTTGGAATAGCTAATTTTATTTTTGATACCGATTGGGAACTCTTTCAAGAAGACGCACTCAAGATTATTAAAAACGACCTCGCCTCAAAATACTGTGATAAAGATAAAATAACCTTTACCTCTCCTGTTACCATGTGGATATGCACAAACTAAAAACAACACAATCAAGGACAAAAAATAAACAGGGGCCATGCTAGCATGGCCCCTGTTTATCAAAAATATGGGCAGTTTTTACACTGACATAACTTCTTTTTCTTTACGCTGAGCAGCAGACTCTGCTTTTTGCGTCAAATCATCAGTTGCTTTTTGAAGCAACGTTTGCAAACGCTTTGCCACATCCTCAGAAACAGCCTTGTTTTTTTCAAGATCACGAATAAGGTTGTTAAACTCTTTGCGTTCATTACGAATAGCCACACGACAATCTTCAAGCTTTTTGTGCAAGCTTTTAACGAGCTCTTCACGGCGGGCGGAACTCATCGGTGGCAAATTGAGACGAATATGGGCGCCGTCATTTGTTGGATTCAGATTAAGATCAGATTGAGTAATCGCCTTTTCAACCGCATCAACATTTGACTGGTCCCATGGCTGAATACTAATCGTTTGAGCATCAGGTGTCGTAATCGTTGCAAGATCCTTCAGCCTCATCATGCTACCATAACAAGAGACCATAAGATCTTCGACCAGCGCAGTACTCGCCCGATTAGTACGTAACTTACTCAATTCACGCTCAAAATAATCAATATGCTCTTGCATCGCCTGACGCATTAACTCATCAAGCTTATGTGGCTGCTCCGCCGGAGAAAAAGAAAGATCAATCATGGCTATCCTCGGATATGTACAACTACTCGTTACCTACTTCAAAACGTACAAAACGACGAATCGCAATCTTTTCACCCATCTTAGCGATAAGATCTTTGAGCAGATCTTCGATCGTCAATTTATCATTCTTTATAAATGTTTGACGCATCAAACAAACTTCACTGTAAAGTTTTTCTACCTTACCCTCAACAATCTTTTCAATTATCTGAGCAGGTTTACCAGAAGCAGCTAACTGTTCTGCAAACAGGGTTTTTTCTTTTTCCAAAAATGCCTGATCAAGATCACCCGGAGCAACGCAACGTGGACTCATAGCAGCAATATGCATTGCAACATCCTGAGCAAAATTCTTCACATCTTCGGTGCGAGCAACAAAATCAGTTTCACAGTTGACCTCAAGCATAACCCCGAGCTGAGAACCGGCATGAATATAAGAAACAACCAAGCCTTGTTTAGTTGCATTGCCAGAACGCTTTTCAGCAACAGCTGCACCCTTTTTGCGTAACAAATCAAGGGCTTTTTCAAGATCCCCATCTGTTTCAATCAATGCTTTCTTACAATCCATCATCCCCACGCCCGTTTTATCACGAAGCTGCTGAATAAGATCTAACGTAATCTGTGCCATAGGTATTCCTTTGGTTTGATAGGAGGCTTTCTAATAAAAATCAAAAAACCATTTTAAAACGATGTCTTCAGTTTGCCAAAAAGGGCATCTTTGGTAAACTTTAGACTTGTATCTTAGGTGGCAGTATGGGCCCTGTTTTCCAATATTTGTTATCAATAGTCAAAATGTATCAGGATTAGAGTCAATGGAACAAACACTTGCATTCAATCGCTACGCGATTTTCCAAACCGGCGGTAAGCAGTATCAGGCACTCGAAGGCAAAACAATTGCCGTCGAAAAACTCGATGCTGAAGATGGACAAGAAATTATCTTCAACGAAGTTCTATTGCGTCGTACTGACGAAAAAACTGTTGAAGTCGGCAAGCCCTTCCTTGCAACACCAGTTAAAGCAGTCGTCGTAAAACAAACCAAAGGCCCAAAGCTTATTGTCTTTCATTTCAAACGCCGCAAAAGCATCCACAAAGAAAAAGGCCATCGCCAACCACAAACCGTTATTCGCATCACGTCAATTTAGCCTGCAGAAAAACTTTAGAAAAAAGGTTGGCGCTGGAAAGCAACTGCCAACCTTTTTCTCTATTCTTACAACACCATATCTACCCCACAACCCCAGTTAAAGCCTTATTTCAGCCTATACACCCCCACATCTCTAAATATAGAAAGCTCGCACCTCGCGGACACGCAGAGCACCACCAAACATATCCTTCTTAACACAAGTTGCAGTTTTTATTGACAAATATAAAATATTGGTTAAATTTATAGTAATCATTAACAATACCTAGCAGTTTTACGGAGGAACCTGCATGAAAAAGTTAGTTTTTTTAGGGATACTTAGTTTTACCATTATTAGTAAAGCAGTAATTGCAGCCCAAATAGAGATTGTTCTGGCTCAAACAGAAGACCTTCCTCAATGCGCCGCTATCTGCACATCTCCCAAAAACTCAGTACATATTTTCCCCGAATTCAACATATCTCAGCTATACACATATCTTGCTACAGCTCAAAAAAGCTCGCGCTACACGTTTTTTGTAGCCAAAAAAGACAACACGGTGACAGGTCTCGCCGTTTGCTTTAAAAGGGTACCCGCCGAATGGAACCTCGATATTCTTGCAGTCCACGAACAACATCGACGCCAAGGTATCGGCTCTTGTTTACTCAAAAAGATGCAAGCGCTTTCGCAAATTTTCCAAACTCCTGTATCTCTTATGGTGCAACAATCCAACCAAACGGCAATTGATATGTACCAAAAACAGCAATTTCACCTTATCAAAAAGTATGGTGATGATCCTGACTCATATCAGGAGCATCAATTTAACCCCAAAAAATCCAAGATCATTGAAAAAAAATAAAGGAGAACCTATGAAAAAATTATACGCATTACTTTTACTTACCCCGACAATACAGCCACAAATCAAAGCGCTAATGAGTACAATCACAATCCAACAAGCAAAAAGCGCCGATATCCCTGCTTGCATTGCCATATGTACCTCACCAAGCAACAAAGACCAAATATTCCCAAAAACTGATGAAAGTGAAATAGAACGCTACTTCTCAGTGTTCCCTGAAGATGAATTTAGCAAACTCATAGTCGCAAAAAAAGAAAACCAAGTCGTAGGATTTGCGGTCGTTACGATGCGTGGCCTTCCTCAAGAAAACATCAACATAATCGCTGTTAGTGAGCAATACCAAAAACAAGGTATTGGCTCAAAACTTCTTGAATACATCAAAGCCCTACATAATCACGCAGTATTAAAGCTCAGCGTCTTAACCGCCAATCGTCCTGCCATACGTGCGTATGAAAAACAAGGCTTTGTATGCTCGCATACTCTTGATGAATATGGAGTTTACACGTATCAACCAACCCGACAATTGAAATATCAAAATCAAAACTGCTAAACTAAAAAATAAATATAACTAAAAGCAATTTATACAAAGGAGCCAAGCATGAACACATTTTACAAAATTTTATTCATTGCCGTCTTTGCGCCACTAAGTGGTAAGATCTCGGCCGTGGATACCAACAAGCTACTTACCGTTGACTACTACACAATGCTGGGAATCCAACCCACAAGTGACCAAGCAACCATACGTACAGCCTATCGGAAGTTTGCCCTTAAATGGCATCCGGACCTTAACCAATCACCTGAAGCTTTAAGCATTTTCAAACGGGCAGCTAAAGCAAAAGAGATACTTTTAAACCCACAAAGCAAAATGCTCTATGATGCAAAAACGTTTGGAACAATGCCAACAACACAACAAACGGCAAAAGATCTAAACGATTCCGAAACCGAATCATCTGCATCCGAAGAAGAGTTTGAAGAAGAAACGGGCTGGTTCTCAACGCAGTGGAAAAACTGGCGGCCATTCTTCAGCCGTGAAGCTGAACCGGAAACCCAACACGATGATGCCGATGACGCAGACGAATGGGAAGAGATCGAAAAAGAAGCTGAACTAGACGCCCCAGACGAAGAAATAGAGAGACAAATCAAACAAGATCCAATAATCTTTGATGAAAGCTACTTCAATAAGTAATTAGACCGGAAAAAACAACGCATTCTCTTATGTTGAAAAGGGATTTCAACATAAGAGAATGCGTTCTATTATTATTTTATAGCTCAAGCAACCGTTCAAGCTGTTTATTGGCACCGAAGAGAACTAAGACATCGCCTTCTTCTACTCTATAGTCAGGCGAAAGCGGAATCACATCCTCACCAACTTCTTTGCCAATCAAGGTTACCTCATAATTTGTCGCAAGCGCCAAATCTTGAACTGTCTGATCGACAAAACGCAACGGCACCTTGAGAGGGGTAACAGAAAAATTATCATTTACTCGAATAAACGTTTCATCAGAAAAACAGAGCTGATCAGCAAGCCGCCGGCCCATCTCCTGTTCCGGTAAAATAACATGATCGGCACCAACCAATTCAAGAATTTCTCGATGAATGGATGTCGTTGAACAGACTATAACATTAGAAATATGCAACTTCTTCTTCAAAAGCGCAGTTATTAAAACCGATTGCGTAAAGCTTTCACCTATAGCAACAATTACTGTTTCAAACTCATCAATTCCAACACTACGCATAGTCTCTTCGCTGGTAATACGAAGACAAATAGCTTGCGTAACCTGGTCTTTTATCGAGTCAATAATACTCTCTTCACCATCAATCGCCAAAACATCCATTCCATGCGCAACAAGCGCCTGACAAACATTAAACCCAAATTGTCCGATACCAATAACACAAAAACTCGTTGGTCGTTTCATGCCAGTTTATTACCTCATTGCCTTTCATTAACCCATAGAGAAAGTCTCTTCTGGATATTTAAATTGAACACGTTCTCGTTTTTGTCTTATCGCAATTAAGAGAGAGAGCGAATTAAGTCGCCCAATAATCATTCCAACCGTTAATACCAGCTGCCCAGCACGTGTCAACGAAACAAAACTCTGTATCGTTATGCCACGATTAGCGATAGCTGAGATGCTTTCAAAGATAAGACTCACTAATCCTTCACTCGTATGGCTCTCCGTCACCAACACCAAAAAAATTGTTGATACAAGCCAAACGAGGTAAATTGCTAAAAAAGCCAAGGTTACGAGCATCTGTTCTTTGGGAATCCGCCGCTTAAATATCTCTACATGCTCCTTGCCCAAAACAATTGCTTTGATCGATGAAAGAGAAAGCGCCAGGGTAGTTATCTTGAGTCCCGATCCACCGCCAACCGAACCGGGCGATGATCCTAACAGACAGAACACCATGGTCACAAAAAGCGCAACCTGAGAAACCTGAAGAAAATTAAAGGTCGAAAATCCGCAACTTCGAAACGAAAACCCATTAAGAAGAACCACATTAAGCTTATCTACAAACGAATACGAGGCCAGCGCATCCCACTCCGCTATCAATAAAAACAGTGCTAACGCCAGTGTCAAAAGCGGCATATAAAGAAAAATCACCTTTGTTTGCAAAGAAAATCGTAGGCGTGGCTTGCCTGGTACCAAACCAAAAAACCGTTGGCGCATGTGCAAAAACACCTCGTAAATTGGAACAAACCCAAAGCTTCCCAACGCGATCAAAATAGTAGTCACCAAAATAAAAAGCCGATGCACTCCAAGCACCGAAAACGGCTGCGGAAAAATCGAAACACCCAGATTACAAAACGAAGAAACACTATGAAAAATCGCCGAAAACAACCGCGACTCATCAAGAGGAACAACATCAAGCGAATAATAGAGTAGCACCGCACCAATGGCCTCAACAGCAAACGCAAACCCCGTAACGAACTGAACAATTTTTTTGCTATACACCCAATTTGATGACCACTGCTGCAAATCAAATTGTTGTCCAGTAATTAAATGGGTCCGCATACGCACATTCTTAAATAGTCCAAGTACCGGTATAAATAGCGTTAAAAAGCCCAAACCACCCAGCTGTGCTAGACAAAGAATTACCAGCTTTCCCCAAAAAGAAAAAGCCGTTATCGGGACACTCATAAGCCCTGTAGTCGAAACAGCCGATGCTGAGACAAAAAACGCATCCCACCAAGAGATCTCGCCATTATGCCACGAAAAAGGAGCACGCAAAAGCATTGTGCCAATAAAAATCAACAATAAAAACGTAGCTATAATAACACGAGCAGGCGTAACACGCGTTGTTTTTTTAGATAATCGTGGTTCCATACAGGACCTGGTAAACCTCACAAAAAAGTTGTCACACAGTGTGACAACTTTTTTCTACACGGTCAAGATTAGCTCAACAAGGCCTGCTGAACATAATTTTGGATCTGATCAAACGCGATACGCTCTTGTTGCATGCTATCACGATGACGTACGGTTACTGTCTGATCATCAGCACTCTGATAGTCATACGTAAAACAAAATGGCGTACCAATTTCATCCTGTCGACGATACCGTTTACCAATGGACCCAGAGCTATCAAATTGCACCTCAAATCCCTTCATACGAAGCTCATGCGCAAGCTTTCTAAACGGCTCTGCAAGACTATCGGCCAATGGCAACAGTGCCGCTTTGATTGGAGCAATACGTGGATGCAAGCGCAATACCGTACGAGTTTCTTTTTCAAGCACCTCTTCTTGATACGCATCAAACAGCAAGGTCAAAAAGAGCCGATCGACACCAACGGAGCATTCAACAACATCAGGGATATACGAGCTTTTAGCCTCATCATCAAATACCGCCAACTCTTTGCCAGAAAACTTACTATGCTGCGAAAGATCATAGTTGCCACGGTGAGCAATACCCTCCAACTCTTTCCAACCAAAAGGAAATTCATACTCAACATCAGAAGTAGCCGATGAATAGTGAGAAAGCTCAGCCTGCTCATGATCCCGCAGGCGTAGTTTTTCAGGCGCAATACCAATACGGCTAAAAAATGCCAACCGTTCGGCTCGCCAGAAATCAAAAAGCTTTGGAGCATCCTCATGCTTGCAAAAAAATTCCATCTCCATCTGCTCAAATTCACGCATACGAAACAAAAACTGCTTCGGCGTTATTTCGTTGCGAAAAGCTTTGCCAATCTGCGCAACGCCAAAAGGAATCTTTACACGACTGCTCGAAATAATATTTTTAAAATTAACAAATATGCTCTGAGCCGTCTCTGGGCGAAGATACGCAGCAGAAGACTGTTCAACCGATGCACCCAGCTGGGTCTTAAACATCATATGAAACTCACGCGACTCGGACCAATCCTTTTTGCCGCAACGAGCACATGACTTATTTAAATCAACATCGTCCGTTCTAAACCGCGCATTACAAGATTTGCACTCAACAAGTGGATCATGAAAGTTTTCAACGTGACCCGATGCGCCCCACATAGCCTCATTACCCAAGATGGCCCCATCCAGAAACAATATATCATATGGCAAGGCGCGCAATGATTGTTTCCATGCAGTACGAATATTTTCTTTCATCAACGTACCCAGTGGCCCACTATCGTACACGCCATTAAGGCCGTTGTAGATATCTGCGGTTTGAAAAATAAAGCCCCGGCGCTTACAAAGCGCTATTATTTTTTCTAGCGTCACTGCTGTTTCGGCCACCATGAAGTCGATCTCCTCACAAGGAAAAAGGTATGCTACAATCTCTGCTGAAAGTATACGGGTTTTACCACTTTTTAATAGCGTCCCTCAATCACCACACAAAAAGGAGCAATGTAATGCGTATCTGGAAAGGCCTGGCCACCATCACATGTTTAGCAACAATAAGCATCGTCGGGATTAAAGCAATCAAGGAACAACAGGTCCAGCATGCATTGATCAACCACCTTGAGCAGGAGCTTGCACAACGGCCAATCAAAAACGAGGACCTCAACAGCAATAGCCTGCCCAATGTTCCAATTTATCAAGAAGAACGCTGGAGCGCTGTGCAAGAAACACTGCGCAATGCCGTTTTCCAGGTATTCTCGTTTCGACTCGAATTTAACTGGCTCGAACCATACAAAACACCAAACCAAGGTATTGGTGCGGGAAGTGGATTTTTCATTGACCAAGAAGGTCATTTTATTACCAATGCACACGTTGTAAATCAATCGGTCGCTGCATTCATCCAGATCCCTGCCTTCGGCAAAAGACGTTTTGACGTCATTGTCAAAGGCGTCTCCCCCGAGCGCGACCTTGCACTCCTCCAAGTCGTCGAGGAAGACCTTGCCATAATTAAAGATGGATTAGGCGGCTCTCTGCCCGTAGCCGAGATGGGAAACTCGGATAACGTCAAACGCGCAAGCGAAATTCTTACACTCGGCTTTCCTCTAGGCCAAGAATCATTAAAGAGCACGCTCGGTGTTGTCAGTGGAAGACAAAACATGGACGGAAGCTCAATGATACAAATTGATGCCCCGCTCAATCCAGGAAACTCTGGCGGCCCTGCTATCAACATCCAAGGACAGGTTGTCGGGGTCAACACTGCAGGCATTATGGAAGCGCAAAATGTCGGCTACATAATCCCTATTAATGAAGTAAAACTCTTTCTTCATCAGCTGCCACTAGCACCAATTGGTAGCGAACGAGGTATTCGTTTCTTACGAAAACCCTTCCTGGGCATTATCTACAACGAAACCAACGACATTGTTGCCGATTATCTAAACAATCCTCGGCCAGCCGGGCTCTACGTCGCCGATGTGTACAAAGGCGGCATGCTTGAACGCGCGGGACTACAAAAAGGGGACATGATCTATCATATCAACGGCCACCAAATTGATAGCTTTGGCGAAATGCAAGTCGAATGGAGCGAAGATAAAATCTCCTTGCTAGACTACATATCACGATTAAAAATCGATGACACTCTCCACATTATCTTCTATCGACAAGGGGTTCGCAAAGAGATCACGATTCAATTCGAATTTACTCAGTACCCCCCTGTTAGAACACGCTACCCGGGGTACGAAACAATTGATTACGAAATAATAGGTGGCTGTGTATTTATGGAACTAGCACTTAATCACGTTCCACTCCTTATTAAACGAAACTCACTACTTTCGCGTTACATCGAGCTAGAGAACCAAACAACCGGCCAAATCATTCTTTCGCACACACTCCCCGACTCAGAAGCAACCCGTTCACGAATTTTGACCGCAGGAACCTTAATTAACAAAGTCAACGGTATTGAAGTAAAGACACTCGACGAACTCCGCGCCGCAATAAAAGAGTATGCTGATACTGGATATGTAACTTTTGAGATAGACGGTGGAGCATTTGTTGTAATCTCACTTGAACGAGCGCTCAAAGATGAAGCCTATCTTTCTTCGCGCTATTTTTATACACTAACCCCATTGGTAAAATCATTGCTGTATAAATAATTAAGGTAACCCTATGGCCGAAAAATGCCGGCTTGATGTTCTCACTCAGCTTCGCTATCCAGAATATAGCCGCACACAAATACAAAGTTGGATTCTTCAAGGTGCCGTTCTTGTTAACGGTACCGCACTAACCAAAACCGGCACCGCTGTTCCTATTGATGCCGAAATAATTATCACCGCCGATGAACCAAGATACGTTTCACGCGGTGGGCTAAAACTCGAAAAAGCTCTTACAGTCTTCGCGATTGATGTGACAAATAAAACAGCACTTGACGCGGGCGTATCTACCGGAGGCTTTACCGACTGTTTGCTACAACATGGCGCAGCGCACGTCTATGGAATTGACGTTGGATATGGCCAAGTACACGAAAAAATTCGTACCGATCCACGCGTCACTATCATCGAACGGACTAACGTACGCCACTATCAGCCACAACATGAACCCGTGGACATTATCACCTTCGACCTCTCGTTTATTTCGCTACTCAAAGTCTTGGATACAGTCACCCGAACACTAAAACCAGGCGGAATCCTCCTGCCTCTCATCAAACCACAATTTGAAGCAGAAAAAGACAGTGTACCTTCTGGCGGTGTTATCAAAGATGGCACTTTGCGCGAACAAATCGTCGCAAGCGTCATTGCCGGCATCGTTGAACACGGTTTTACCCATCACGGCCTTACTGAATCACCTATCTTAGGCGCAACGGGCAATAAGGAATACCTTGCATGGTTTACTCGCTAAAATTTTTAAAAAAGCTCTTAGTTATTATCATCCTCATAATTGTTGCCGCACTTGCAATACGATATTTTTCGCACGTTGCGCATGCTCAGATAAGTAATGCTTGGCAAGACCCTCAGACTTGGAAAAATTCAGATATTGCAAGATATCTGCAAAATGCGCCAATAGTTTCACAAGAACCCATGGCTACATATCTTCATAAAAACGGCTTTGAGGTCGATTTTACTAGTGAAGTGCATCTTATTACCTTTATCAATGGCACTAAAGCTGTCTTTAAACCAATACCTGATCCCGAAAATCATTCAGCATACGCAGAAGAAGCGGCCTATAAAGCGTCAGTCGTTCTCGGCTTCCCCCATGTCCCTCCCACAATAATCAGGACCATTGGTAACCAAACAGGCTCACTACAATTATTTGTTACCTCAGATATCGACTTACTTAAAGAAGGAGCTTTTTTAACTTTTTTACAACAGGTTGATCAAGAAGCATTTGCGCTCCTTAAAATCTTTTATTTCGTTTTTGGACAATGGGATACAGGAGCTCATAACTTATTATGCATAAAGCAGGACGACAAAACCATTCCAATATGCATTGATAACGCGGGGATACAAGACATACAAATAGCCCGCTATGGTCAAATGCCTTTTGTTGCAAGCTACCCAAATAATCCTATTGTTACAAGCCTTCCCGTAATACCCCCAAGAGTACATCGTGCCTCAAATTTACTCAAAAACCCTCTATCATACGGCACCTTAGAATATTTAAATGCCATAGCCAAAAACCCTTCATTTAACAGACGCCGTCGATTCTTTGTAGGCCAGAATGTGCTGTGGTGCCAATATTATCACTATTACGAAGAAGAAGACGCCATCCTCCCCTTCTCAGATTTTTTACCGACCAAAGCACGCGAAGCACTTCAAAAACTAGACTTTAATTTATTAAACACTATATTTACCAAAGAAGCACAAAAACGCTTTGCCTCACCCCTCTATCTCAATGCAATCCTGCAACGAAGAGACCAGGTACTCGCCTATCACACCGCGCAATAAACTTGACAAAAAAAGCACACACTGTAATTTATACAAGAAAATAAATTAAATCTTTTCCGTAAATATCCAGAGGAGTTGTAATGAATATAGGGCTAATCACCTCCCGCATCATGCTTATCCTTGTCTCTGGTATGTGGCATACGGCTATTTGCAGCAGCACAACTGCAGTAACAAATCAACCGACAACCAAGTTGCCCCCAGTAAGTGAGGTAGCTAGGCCCAGCTTGGTAAGCACCATGGCAACCTTTTTACAAAGAAATACACCATCAATCGAAGAAGTACGCAGCTTTATAAAAGAACAGCCAATACTGATCGTAGGTAGCGCTTGTGTACTCGCAAGCGTAGCAACATTACTTGGGCTGTTTACATTCAAAAAATCTTTGCATGTACTGGGATACGAGAACCTACCACCCGCTCCAACCGACCCAGAAAGATATACCAAGGATAAACTTGGAAAAAAAATAGAACACCTTCACTCCCAACACAAGACGTTGAGCACGCTATCTTCTTCCTGCTCCTCTAGTGATGAGCAAGAAGATCCATTACTACCAACTATACAACTTTTAATAGCGGGAAATAGTACTACAGCAGTACAAACGGCATATATTATTTACCTGCAAAACACACTCGCTGAACTTGAAAAGAATTTACTGAACAATGCGTGGAAAGATGAAACAACATGGAACACAATTTTACAACAGCAGCCCAAACCGGTCGGATTAGCAAATAATGGCGCAACCTGCTATCGCAATGCCACGCTACAAGCGCTGCACCACCTCTACCCACAAATTTACAAAGAATGCATTGAGGCTGAAATAAAAGATCCACAACTAATTACGAACCAAACCTTCCAAGACTTCAAGTCCTTTGCGCGCAGTCGCACCTTGGGGAATTTGACAGGTCACCAAAACCTAAAGACTGAATTTGAAAGCTTTGAAAAGCTCTGTGCTGACTACTTTAATCAGACCTATCAGCAAGAAGATGCAGACGAATTTTTAACAAAACTTTTAACGAACAGCCCAGAAAACCCCGCTGGTTTACCCCTTTGCAATGCACTAGGAACCGCCGAAACCCTAACTAACAAAACAACACAAGAAAGCACTACTAAAATTATGCTTTCACTACCAAAAACCAAAGCCCCTTCCAACGCTTTAACACTTACGCAACTTTTTGAAAACAACTTCGGTAAAACAGAAAAGATAGATGAGGAAAAAATCACTAGAACTCAAACCCTAACCAAAACCCCAAATAACCTCTGCATCCAAATTGTCAGATTTGAGACAAGCTACAATGGGGTGAAGAAGCCGTCCTTAATCAAACAGAAACGCGATGATAAGATCACTATTCCTTTAGAATTTAAAATTCCCAAAACCTGTTTTTCTCAAGATGTTAAAGAACAAGAAAAAAATGACCAATACCGGCTTAAAAGCGTCATCTGCCATTTGGGAACACTAGACGGAGGTCATTATATCGCGTATGTCTATCACAAAAATACGTGGTACCGCTGCGATGATAGCAGCTCAACAGAGGCCAAAAAAATAACAGCCGAAACAGCCCTAAATTTAGATAAGATCTCCGGCACACCATACATCCTGTTCTACGAAAAAAATTAAAACCCTAAAAGTTTGGTAGCAGACCACGTTTGTTTTGTTCTCAAAAATTGTCTGCTACCAAAAGAACAATCCACACGTTAAGACCCACCCCTTTTCTGCTCCCAAAAAAGATGTTGAGCCTTGACAACCCAACCAATCTTGCTATTCTGTATTAGAAATAAAAAAACAAGTGGGGTCTGAGAGGATACGTAATGAAGAAAACCTTCCCCTATCTGCACAGTTTAGTCATTATCGTGCTTGCTTGGTCCCAAATGGCTCATGCAACCATATCAGTCAACCCGACAACAAGTCTATTCCCAAACCACGTCTTGCCTCAGCATAATAAACTCCCGCAGAAACCGGTCTTCCGCAGCCTCATCTCTTTGGGAACCAAAGCTCTTGTTCTTGGTGCTATTGCCTATGGTCTCTACTACCTAGTAACCACTTCAGCACAGCAACCAACAACAGTTTCTAACCCTACGGGACCAGAACCAAAAAACCCCAAAATCAAAAACTTTGAACATGTTATCCAAGACCCGCCCGCTAACTTCTCGCACACAGGCCCAATCTGCTACCGCAACTCATTGTTTCAAGTGCTCTGCCATGCCGATGGCGTCGCTCCTGCAATCTTGCAAGAACTCCAAAACTCCCCCCGCAACACCAAAGTCTCACAACAACTTTATAATCTCATGATGAGCCAAGAAAAAGTAAAAGACTGGAACAAGTACCCAGAACTTCACGCGAAGCTCTTTAAAGACGTTGAAAACGAAAGTCCTAAACGTGAAGCCCAAGACCCTGTGCATCTATTTAGCAGTTGGGCACTATCTGCAGATAATGCTATGGCAGTGACCCAAGAGCCATTCAAATTCAAAACGGATCTCTCTATGGCAACAGAAGACCAAACAACTACAATGCTTCTTGTTAACAAAGACCTTGCACCTGATGATGGCTCCAAAAAATTTCTCTCGGCCCCCGAGATATTGTGCCTCCATGCAGATGCAGCAACAACGGGAATAAAACCACCAAAAAAACATACGATTTCTCTAAAAGAAAAAAACATAGAATACAAACTAGTCGGCATTGTTTGCCACATAAAAAGCCAAAACCACTACATAGCCTACATTCGTCAAAATCATAACTGGTACCGCTGTGATGACATAGGCAATATTGAATTAGTCAATAACCCCTTCAATGCATCTGGCATTTGGACCCACCAAGGACATAATTTTACCGAAACCCCTCATATGCTCTTTTATGCCAAGTTCGAGCCGCCCGCTAACTTCTCGCACACAGGCCCGATCTGCTACCGCAACTCGCTGTTTCAAGTGCTCTGCCATGCCGATGGCGTCGCTCCTGCAATCTTGCAAGAACTCCAAAACTCCCCCCGCAAAACCAAAGCCTCACAACAACTTTATAATCTCATGATGAGCCAAAAAAAAGTAAAAGACTGGAACAAGTACCCAGAACTTCACCAAATGCTCTTTACCGCTGTGGGTGAAACAGGAGACAACCATAAAGCGCAAGATGCCATGACAATACTTTCCTACCTTCGATTTGGTAGACCAAATAATATAAATAACCGCATGAACCCAAACGCAAACGAACTAAGCAATCTTCTCCTAAAATCATTTACTTACACCCGAACGCGCAAATCTGATGAAAAAAAACAACAGCTTAGTACTATTTCAATTCAATCAACAAACACCCCGTCATCGGCTGAAGAAATAAAAACTATTGAAATAACACATTCTTTCAATAGCTCTCCATCGTGTCTCTATGTAAAATGCGACTTAACAACAAAACCAAGCAAAGTTATCACACTTGCTACTGGCCAAGCTTACCAACTAGTCGGCATTGTTTGCCATATGAATCCTAAATTTGCTCACTACATAGCCTACATTCGTCGAAATCATAACTGGTACCGCTGCGATGACATAGGCAATATTGAATTAGTCATCAACCCCTTTAACACCGACGGTATTTGGACCCACCAGGGGCACCGTTTTACCGAAACCCCTCACATGCTTTTTTATGCCAAACTACCAAGCAAACATTAATCTGTAGCCACGCAAGAGCAAAATTAACAACAAGCGCGAGTAGCGCGCTGCGCACCCTGCCAGATCGTGACGAAGTCAAAGGATCGTGCTACACTGACTAGAGCTTCTTTGCAAAAATTGTCATGAAAGTTTAGTCGGGTGAAAAAAAAAGAATCATTTATCGCAAGCTACGTATCCGGCATTACAGATAAAGCCGGCGAACGCTATCTAACTATTTTTAACTACTTTTGGCCGGAGCTTATTACGGCGTTTATCGTCTCTTCACTTCTTGGACTTGTTAATAGTGTATTTATCGGGCACCTCCGCTCAACAGAACTATTTGTAGCACAGGGAGTCGCCACCAACTTTTTAAACTTTGTTCAAAAAATAGCTGAAGGTCTCTCTATCGGGGCTGTTATCCTGTGCGGACAACACAATGGAGCACAAGAAAAAGCCCACGTTGGACGAGCTGCAACCAATGCTCTTTGGACTGCCGCTATCATTGGTGCCTGTATCTCATTAGCCATCTTTAACTTTGCTCCTACTATTTATGCGTTTTATGGCGTCAGCCAATCCGTTGTTAACCAAGGTGCGCCCCTCCTTAAACTACGCACCTGCGCAACATTTCTTTCTTTTATATACTTTGCCTTTGTCGGCCTGTTTCGTGGAGTCAAAAATAGTCGCGCACCCATGATCTGCTTTGCTCTAGGGAGCGTGGTATTTATCATAGCTGACTACGCCTTTATTTTTGGGCGCCTTGGAGCCCCACAGCTGGGCCTTTTGGGTGCTGCGGTTGCCGCTATACTACAGTATACCGCCATGATCGCTGCCGCCATCTATTTTGTTATTAAAAACAGCTATATCAGCACCTATCAGATCTCGCTTCTCCCACGCATTGACCTCAGGGCCATAAACAAAATTATACAGCTTAGCTGGCCCGTTATGGTTGACAAAGCAACCATGGCATTTACCAAGATATGGATGTTACGCCTTTTTGCACGGCTAGGAACACCATTTGCTGCCAGCTACTCTGCAATCCAAGAGATGGAGATGCTCGCATTTATCCCTGCAATTGCAGGAGCTCAGGTCGTAACATTTTTGGTTAGCAACGATTATGGCGCACGTAACTGGCGCGGCATGAAAGTTAATATAAAAAAGACTATGTTGATGTCTTCCGTTTTAGTCAGCGGCATTCTCCTATTTTTCTCATGTTACCCAGAACTATTCTTCCGCTTTTTTGACAAAACCGGCTCATTTATCTTTATTGCTGCTGCTGCATTTCCTATGGTGAGCGTCTTTGTCATTTTTGACACATTTCAACTTATCCTTGCCGGTGCCTTGCGAGGCGCTGCAAACGTTAAAACCGTTATGGCAACGCGCCTGGCGGTTTGCACTTTATTTCTATTTCCAGCATCCTATATATGCGCGTCGATGTCATTTA
>CAZJVA010000003.1:0-79311 GCA_964549625.1 uncultured Candidatus Babeliaceae bacterium | reverse complement strand
CGATGGTCATATCAGCCGTAAAGCTGTTACCACCCTGCAAAATCGTATTTGCCGCCGATGCTATTTCCGTCCAGCTCAATACACCAGAACCATTGGTGATCAATGCATAGCCATTGGTACCCGCGGTTTCTGGCAATGTTAATGTATAAGTCGCTGTATCATCTGCTGCTTGCAATGCAACATAATCAGTACCCGACGTCGTAAGTTCTTGTAAGCGCAGTTGAGATTTATTATCAAGGATCAGGTTGCCCGTCATCGTATCGCCAGCTTTGAGCACGTTAGCAGACGCAGCACCAGTTAAAGCTGCCGTAATCGTACCAGCGGCAAAATTTCCACTCGCGTCACGCTCAACAAGCGTACTTGGAGTATTCTCATGGGTAGCATCATCAACCTTATCAATCGCGTCTCTAATCTCCTGCGCTGGAAGCGAAAACGCACGCGATTCGTTATTAAATGGGGACTCAAACGAAACAAAGACCTTATCACTAGCCAATTCGATCCGCTTTTCATCAAAGCAAGTAGAAACTATTCCCGTACAATCAGGATCTTCAACTAACAAGTCATAGTTGTTACTTACTCCAATGCAACGAGTTACCACAAGAGATGGTGATTGCGTTGACTTGGGAACAAATATCCCACAACGAAGATTTTGGAAGAGGCTATCTTCAAGACTAATCAAAGAACCTTCATAGGCAGAAACGCCAATAGTCTCATTTCTTGTAGAATCGCTCAAAACTAGTGACCGTGCAATAAAATCACTTCGTGGGCCAGAAACAACAACAAAAGATTTAGGTGCCCCATCAGATCTATTCGTCCATGCAACTCGATCTAACTCAAGCACATTCGTATTTTGATCCGAAAGTAAAACGAAACCATGCGAAAACCGTGCTTTACCATCAATACTAACATCTTCAACACTTGCACGAGAACGCCCTTGATCACCGGTAACTGCAACGAAAATATCGTTACTACCAAAGCGACAACGCGCAAGATGAGCAATTCCACCAACCACACGGATCGCTGTAACATCCTTGCCGGTTGCACCTTCAAAAGCAACACCCTGCGCATCAAAATGGCCTACGGTCGTTATTAAATCATGATCATGATTTTTGGCGCGAATGATAACATGACGCGCGTCACTCCCGTCAAAAGAAACATGGCCAAGAACAACCAAAGGCTCTTCTTCATATACACCTTCATCAAGCATCACAAAAACATGCTCATCTGGAAGCGCCTCGTTTTGCGCATATTCTAAGGCACTTTTAATGGTTGCAAATTCGCCCGCTTGCGCCTTTTTCGAAACAACAAGATTAATGTCAGCAAAAAGAGATGGCATGAGCCAGATCATATTGACCGTTAATACGAGCAGCAACTTGGCCATCCGCATCAACCAATCATGCCGTGTAAAGTTTCCCATAAAACAACTCTCCTCGAATGAATAAATATGCCCCCCAAAGCTAAAAATTTTTAAGGAAAAATACAACCCCAACAAAAAAGGTGCACCGACCAAATGGTCGGTGCACCAAGAGAATTATTATATTGAAGGCTACTTCTTAATTATTCGTTTTTTTACTACTGACGAGGACGAACAAAGTATACGCCACAGTTATCGTACAAGCCGGGATCTTGTAGCAAAGAATCCAAAAGCGTTTTCTGTGCCGCTGCAGCCCTCTCTAATTTGCGCTTTTCCTCTTGTTGGACTGCATTGACCATACTCGTCGCCTTTTTTTGAGCCATTTGCACAGCGCATCTTGCTTTTTTTACTGCATCTATGGCCTTCTTTTTGGCCCTGAGTCTAGCCCTTTTTGCGGCATTCATAGCCTTCTTTTGAGCCCTTTGCTTGGCTCTTTTTGCAGCATTTTTTACAACTTTGTTCACCCAGTCTAAAAAAGCATTATTGTCAGATTGCTTTACAACTTCTTTACAAGTAGGAGTCATCGCTGAATAGGCCTTACGCCAAGCTGGCCGACAGTTTTTTACCGTTTCAATTACCAAATTTTTTGGAAGCAAATTCACCGTCCCCGTACCTGCATACAAACCTACCGCTGACAAAAGAACAGCACAAAGGCCGCACAAACGCATAACACGTTTCATATAATCACCTATAAACTGAATTAACTAACTATCTATTTCTTTTAAAAGACACATATTTGCGCGCCCGGTCACCAACCACATACGAAAACTCTGCCAATCGATATGGTGCCACGGCCCGAGTACACTCCCACTTGTCTGACGCCCAGTAAATCAGCTCAGCCCGCCGATACGCCGACTTTTTATGAGTAAACATAACCATCAAATCTTCTGGTTTCAAAGAAGCCCGCGCACAAAAAAGATTATGAGGGTACTCAGTCGTATAAACAAACGAATGCCAATCTAATGGAACAACCTCAATGCCACGCAACCCAAGCAACGAGATAATTTCATGCAAAAAACGACGCCGTTTTTCGATAACTTCGATCAAGATAACCGGCAACTCGGGATTCATTATTTTCAGGGGAATACCTGGAAAACCAGCACCCGTTCCTATATCCACAAGTCCAGTATGGCGAGAAATTTCCAATGCCGTTCCCAAATACAACGAATCAGCAAAATGATAATCCTGCACATCCGCACGCGTCGTTAACGCAGTAAGATTCATACGCGTATTCCAGTCCAGCAAGATCTTGTAGTAAAGTTCAAATTGCTCAACTTGTCCTGAAGAACAAGAAAAAATTCGAGAGAAATCTCCCCACTCATTATTCATGAGCTACCCTATACACGTAGAAAACACTGGAATCTGCGAACATCCTTATGCTACAGTAAAATCAGGATAAGACAAGTTCTGAAAAAGAGAAAAAGCGCTGGAGATCAGCATGAAAAACATCTTTTTTATATTATGTATTTTGCCGTTTTTGGCACCAGCACGCCTAATACAAAGCCAAGAAGAAAAGGAATTTCGAATCCAACGTAGCTCTCCATACATTATTACCCTTACCCTTGCTAACCACATTGCGTCACCATTTAAAAAAGAACATGCACCATATGCAGCAAGCGCAGCAGAAAAAATACTCGGTGCTCTTCTTACCCAGGCAATACAACCATTTCCTGCCGGTTTATATGCCACCTATTACGGTTTTTCATCCTATCTAAACGCCAACAGCCAAATCATATTCCCACGAAAAAGCAACAGCGACACCGTCCTGCTTATTGTAACCAAACAAATCTATCCAATTATTACCCGCGGGCGCACCGTTAACTATTTTATCCGACGCCCCGAACTTGACGCCGCATTTTACGAATTCAAAAGAATCAAAGATTCAAAAACTGATAAATACTTTTGGCAAACCCAAGAAATTAAAGCACCAAAGAGTGCTCAAATTCCTGTCGATGCAATTATTCTTCATGCAAAACCAAATGAACTCTACATCCCGGAAGGTATATCTAAAACCATTGGCGGTGAACACCTCATCCTCCCTATAATTTACCCAACCAAAGAACTTGCCCGATCGTACGGTTCGTTAAATTTTTTGAAAATCAAAAAATATTTCTCCCCGGTTGAAGCACGAACCGAAATTAAAAGATCTGGCGATCGTTACAGCAGCCTTATGCGGCCATAAGAAAGGAACCTTATGAAACTTCATATCTCATTTAATCAAACATCACTGCACAAAGCTCTGGAATGCGCCGAACAAGTTGCACCGTGGTGCGACGCGTTTCGCCTTGGGCCCGTTCTATTATTTTCGCGTGGAATGAGTGCAGTCCTAGCATTTAAAAACGCATTTCCACAAAAAGAGCTTATCTGCGAAACCAAAATCAGCGACCACGAAAAAGAAATAATTGATACAATCTACAAGGCTGGTGGCCAAGCTGTTTCTATACTCTGCAGCACCCACCGTAACATAATTCGCTCAGCAGTCCTGTACGCCCATTCACTAGGCGTTTCCTGCTTTCTTGATCTTATTGGAAGCCAAACCTTAAGCCAAAATGCCCTTGATGCAGCAGAACTAGGTGTCGACGCACTTCAGGTGCACTACCTGCTATCATTTTCACAACAAGAATCCGTCCAAGAACAATGGGAACTTCTCAAAAACAACACCCGATTGCCCATCTATATTTCAACCGGCATCAACAGAAACACCATTGATGCAGCAATCAAACTCAAACCCACTGGAATCATTATTGGCGGCTCTATTACTGACCAAATTTCACCCAAAAGCGAAGCAGAATTTTTCTATAACAAGGTCCACGCAGCTTAGAATAAAACACGCTTTTGCTGTTCATACATGCCCACGACCTCTTCAACCGTTGTCGCATCAACCGGAGACTTATCCCGACGCAAAGACATAAACCGAGGAAATCTTAGCGCTAAGCCAGCCGTCTCTTCTGTACGACCTGCTGCATGAACAGGCGATTTAGTAATCTCATCAGCTCGAACAACAACAACAATTCGCGGAGCAACCCAAACATCGGGGGCGAGCGCCGGCATAACCACAACATCAACTGGCTGACTTCCAATTCGCTCTTGATCACACGCTTCTCGTATTGCAACCCATTCCAAATCACTTAACCCCGTACCTATTTTTGCAATAGATTCAAACCGATCTTGCTCTTGATTGTATACTCCCACCAATAAGGCCCCTATCCCAAACCCAGAACGCCGACCTGCGCCATAATAATACCCCAGTATCACCGCATCAATAGTATCATCAAGAATACCCCGCTCAATGCGCTTCAACTTTATCCAGTTAAAATTCCGCTTCCCCGGCTGATACCTTCCTTCTGGTCGCTTGGCCATAATTCCTTCAAGGCCATCGCCGATACACGAGAGGAAATAACTTTCCAGTGACGCCGGCGTTTCGCAAGAAACCTGCTCAGCTACTTGCAGAACAGAACTTTCACACGAAATAATGCACTCCTTAAGAGCCGCATAACGCTCCCTCAAAGGCATATCTAGATACGAATCTCCATCTTTATACAGTAGGTCAAACAGTACAAGACGCAAAGGCTTATCCTGCGCAAACAAATCAATCTGATGCTTCCGACGACGTTTTACGGTCTCTTGAAATGGCAAATACGTTCCGTTCACCTCATCAAAAGCTAAAGCCTCTCCTTCACAAACCAGCGACTTAAAGGGCAAACACAAAATTGCTTGGTGTAAATCTGGAAACATATGAGACATATCCAACAAGTTACGCGAAAAAAACCAGATCTTCTTGGTTCCATCCTCACATGTAATCATGTGCACCTGCAGACGAAATCCATCATACTTAGGCTGAGCGCTACAAGGACCTATCTTTTGAATGATATCCTGTGCCGTCATCATTCGCTCCGCCGCAGCAGGACGAACGGGAACCCCAACCTCAAGCTCAATGTCTTTGAGTGTAGCAAGACCGCCATGCACCACTAAGTACGCGATACGCCCAATATCTGCAACAAGGTTATATGCCGATTCAATAGAAGGCTTTGCCTTTTTATCCTGCTGCACCATCCAAGAAAATGCGTCTAGCAGGGTCATATCGGAAAAACCTAAGCGTAAATTTTGCATCACAATGCGCACTACATATCGCGCAGAAGATGGCGGTACCGATTTTAAAAGCTGAACCAAAAAGCTAATCTTTTCATCAAACGAACCAACACCAGATATCGCCTCAAAGCGCTCCAAAGATTCATATAACGACATAATCGAGGCGCTACCAGCCGATTCCCAATCTCCCAGCTCAAGAAGATCACCCCAATCACCAGCCGTGGCCATGCGGTCGGCAACCTCCTCTAAAGAAACATGTAACAGCCGAGCAGCGACATACTCCATACCCTTGGCGGCAAAATTAAACTTTGTACCCAAAAAAGCTGGTCGCATTTCTCCCAAACACATATAGGCGACAACACGGGCCTCTTCGGGCGTCAGATTGAGAAAGAGATCAGCAAGCATCTTAGTAATCGTAAGTCGAGAGGACTCACGCTCAATAGCGCAAAACCGCTGCGCCAACTCAGCAAACAACATTAAACACTCCCCACAAAAATTGGGCGAGTACCATACAGATGATACCCGCCCAATACAACTCTGGTGGCGACGCAGGGACTCGAACCCCGGACCTACGGATTATGATTCCGCCGCTCTAACCAGCTGAGCTACGTCGCCTAAAGATTACTAATTAAGCCCCCACTATATCTTTAGTTTGCCGACACCAAGCACATCCGTCAAGTACGTCAGCGCTGATTTAAGCAACCATAAACCGGTAATCAAAGTAGCGAGGATACCGACCATCTGAGTAGCCGCAAAACCACGAACAGGACCACTTGCATAAATATACAAAACCAAGGCGCCTAAGAACGCAGTAATATTGGAATCTAAAATAACAGCCAGAGAGCCTGAAAAACCTGCATCAATGGCGCGCCTCAAAGGAGCCCCGTTACGTAACTCTTCTTTGATACGCTCATAAATCAAAATAGAAGCATCAACAGCAACACCAATAGTTAACAAGAGTCCTGCAATACCAGGCAATGTTAATGTTGCCCCTAACCCAGCAAGCAAAACAAGCGACAACAAGATGTTATACAACAAAACAACAAAAGCAATCAGTCCGCCCATTTTATACACAAGCAAGCAGAACAGCAACAGGAGCAATCCACCTACTGCACACGCTAACATACCCTGATAAACAGCCTCTTGCCCCAAAGAAGGACCAATGTGGCGCTCTTCCTCAAAAGTAACTGGGGCAACAAACGCCCCGGAACTCAAAAGTAGTGCTAATTCATTGGCGCTTTGCGTAGTAAAATTACCCGAAATAACACCAGAGCCACCAGAAATCGGTTCATTAGCAACAGGAGCCGAGATAACAACTCCATCCAAAACTATCGCTATTTGCCGTCCAACATTCGACGTCAACTCATAAAATCTGCGTGCTGCATCAGACTTAAATTTAAATGCTACAACAGGCAATCCCTTGGAGTGGTCTAACTCTCCACGAGCCATTTCCAGATCCCGCCCAGAAAGAGTTCCATATTGTGCAACCAAGTAATACTCAGAACCACGATGTCCCTCACCCGGAAGAATAATCATGCCCTCAGGAACTGTACCACCATATCGCTCTAAAAGAGCTTCTTCGGTTGCCGCACTATCTTCAACCAATTTAAAATCTAGCTCTGCAACACGACCAATCAGGGACTTTGCTTGCTGAATATCATGCACGTTAGGCAATTCAACAACAATACGACGGCTTCCATGTTGAGCAACAAGAATCTCACTAACTCCAAAACGATTAAGCCTGGTCGTCAGTGCATTGACATTGCTTGCAACCGCATCGCGCGCAATTCTGTCCATACGAGCACGAGGCAATCTTAGAACCAAGGTATCATTAACAGTTTCAATGGCGGCGGTCCCTTGCATGCGCTGCGCAACAAGATCTGCTGCCTGGTTACGCGCAGCAACCGACCCAAAAGTAACCCGGACCGAATTGTCACGAATTTCTTTTGAAATCAACTGTGCTTTAGCACTAGCGGGAACAATGTCATCAATGTTATTAAGGAGGTCTACAAGAGCATTTTCATATGCTTTTTCGATCTGTACGTCCAACGTAATATAGGTTCCGCCAACTAGGTCGATACCAAATTTAACGTAAGAATTAAGATTATACAGAAACCATCCACCAAGACCCGTTAGGAGAACCAATATGGATAGGCGCGAAAATACCAGTCGCCTCAATGTCACGGTCATGCTTCATCCCTCATATTGACGGTTATAAACAGAAAAGATTTCGAGAATATATGGTGCGGAAGAAGGGACTCGAACCCCCACGGGATTTCTCCCACAGCCCCCTCAAAGCTGCGTGTCTACCAATTTCACCACTTCCGCACACATCAAAGATCATGCTGATACTCTATCAGAAGAAATAATCCTCTGCAACTTTTTTCATTAGGCCGTTGCCGCCTTAGGCTTTGAATCACCAGTAAACATTTTGCCCACAGCAGAGATCTTATTGATCATCCAATCCCATGCGCTACGCCCCCAACGTTTTACTCGATTCCAGAGCTTAGCGTCCTCAATGCGCTGTAATTCTTCTTGCTTGCGCCGTTTTTCTGCTTCTAAACGCTCCGCTTCCTGACGTGCTCGTTCTTCACGAATTTTACGATTTAATTCGACACCCATATCCCGAAGCTTTTGCAAATCACTTCGAACCTGGGCCATTAACTCATCAACACGAGCAGAAAGCTTCGAGTAAAATCCCGCAAAATCCCCTGTTAGGTAACGCTCAATATTTTCAATATTAGTTTTTGCAGCTTCAATTGCATGTAAATTAAACTCAGCGGCCTCATCATTGAGTGTATTTTCTATATCTTCGTACTTTTCCAGTGCAACATCAAGATACTGATTAACACGCCCTAACTCATTGCCAAACAGAGCAAAAAGCTCCCGCGAAACCTTATCATCCTCTACAATTTCGTCAAAGTTTTGCTGCATCATCCTGAGCAAATCACGCTTTACCTCAAGATCTTTCATGGTAACTGAGACCGCTGGTGCTTCCCGTGCAAACGCGCCAGAATGCCCTTCAGGCTTAAGCAGAGCTAATTGCTCTTCGATATACTTAAGACTAACAGCTATTTCACCTTTTTGAAAACCACACTCAGTGTAAAATGCATCAAAGCGAGCATCAAGAGCATCTGCCAGTTTCTGATTTGGCTCTCTTAGAGCTTGAACACGCTCCATAATTTTTCGAATCTCATTAATCTCTACACGCGCGCGCTTCATTATCTGAGCCTTAAAAAACCAATTACCCGGCCCATCTTCAACACTATCTAGCTGATGATAGCTTAAAACGGGCTCAACAAGAGCTGGGTCCTGATCAACCAAGCTGTCATCTGAATGAGTATCCCAAACAGGAGTTTCAACAGCATCCTGAGCTACAGGTGCAACCACACCCTCTGCCATTGGTTCAGTCTGCTGAGCTACAACTTGAACAGACGCGACATGGGACAACGAGTCTTCTGCTGCACGTTCGCCTTCTTTAGGTTCTGTAGCCACAACATCATCCTCTTCTGTTTGAATCGATTCAACAGAATCCGCCCCGCCCTCTAACATATCTTGAGATGGCTCAACCTTTTTAGCCGAATCTTCTACCACATCAACTGACTCTGCATTGGGTGCCTGTATCGCCGAAGCCTCAACAGCCTTTACTTCAGGGCCAACAAGACCTTTTTCTCCCGGCAAAACCTCCTTAGCAGGCTCATCTGACTTAAATTCATCATCAAAAGAGAATTCTTCACCTGCAAATGCTTCCGCCGAAACGGCTGGCTGTTTGACGGCTGACTCATCCCCTTTCTGCGACGGTCCAAAACCCGCACCAACAAAAAAGACAGCAAAAGACGCCACCAACAAAACTCGCATGCATATGTGCTTCATTAATACTCCGCTACTACAAGGTTTTTGAAAGATCTTTCAACTCACCAATCAATGCAGTAACCAACTCCTCGGCCTCGGGAGATGTATAACTCCATCGAACACCAGTATCAACCGAGCAAAGACTTGAACGATCACACTTAATATCAATAATATCGATACGAACAATATTCATAAGAGGATGCACAATCGATGGCGCACGCACCACACCCGCACGCCCCAAAACACTGTAGGCGACATTGTTTTCATCAAGAAAACACAACATAACTTTTTTTTGCCAAACTAAGTTATGGTATCCCGTATGCTCTTTATTAATCGAAAGCAAAATACTCTCTCTGCCCTTAGGAAACAACGTATTAACCGGCGTCGTGTGCGGCAGAGATTTTTCAGAAAATGTCGCAAGAATACCAGTTGTTCCCTTTTGCAACAAGGCGAATAAATCGTCGGGTAGTTTAACCCCTACATGCTTTGCCATAGAGCTCCTCAATCAAATAAAATGCAACCCAAAAAATAAAAAACCCGCTTATAAACAAAAAACCATCTCCACTACCGCCTTAAACAAGAATTTTGGTGTAAAAATGGCTGGGTGTCTGGTTTATTAAGTATACCAGAAGTGTCAAGCCCTGCTCGAGCCTGACACAAATCTTTAATGGTAAGTTTTTAGTATACCAGAAGGTTTTATTGTCGACTACTCGCCTATGCCGACACAAACCGAGCGCAAAATTTCAGGCAATGCGACGGACCCGTCAGACTGTTGATATGTTTCCAATAGCGCAACGAAAAGTCGCGGCAACGCCAACGAAGAGCCATTAAGCGTATGAATTAATTGATTTTTCCCCTGCTCTTGACGATAGCGCATCATACAACGACGTGCCTGAAAATCCGTGCAATTACTGATCGAAGAGACTTCTTTATACTCTTTTTGACCAGGCATCCAAACCTCAAGATCGTAGGTCTTTGCCGAAGCAAAAGAACAATCTTGGGCGGCTAACAACATAACCCGATAATGCAAGCCCAGGCGCTGCAAAATGCTTTCGGCACATGCAAGCATTCGCTCTTGCTCATCTGACGAATTTTCTGGTGTACAAAGAGCAAACAGTTCAACCTTATCAAACTGATGAATACGAATAAGTCCGCGCTCTGAGGCTCCATAACCACCCGCTTCGCGCCGAAAACAGCTCGTAAGGGCCGTAAGCCTAACAGGAAGCTCATCTGGTGCAAAAATAGTGTCGCGATATAGGTTTGCCAAATTGACCTCTGCAGTCGGTGTTAAATAGAGCCCATCCTTTTCAACCGCAAAAACCTCTTCTTTGAATCGTGGAAAATTACTCGCCCCCTCCAAAGCCTTCTCATTAATAAGGAAAGGTGGCAAAACCGGAGAATATCCATGAGAACGGGCCGTATTTAACATGAACATAGAAAGTGCATATTGTAACAGGACACCCCCATTGCGATACAATGCAAAATTAGAGGCAGTCATACGCGCAGCAGCTTCAAAATCTATCCAACCTAATTGAGCCGCCAACTCAACATGTGTTTTTGGTTCAAAATTAAATTGTGCTTTTTCGCCAAAACTCCGAGCCTCAAAATTAGCTTCTTTTCCCCCAAGCGGCAAATCTTCGTAAGGCAAATTAGGACAACGCAAATAAAGGTCACGAAACTCACTTTCAATTGTTGCAAGCAAGGCTTCTTTTGTTTTAATCTTCTCCCCAAGCAACTTAGCCTGCTCACGTAAGGTATCAGTTACCCCCGACTTACCAGCTCGTGCCAATTCATTGCGCTCGGAGCGCAATGCTTCAACTTCTTGCTGCAAGGATCGCACCTGACCATCAAGCTCAGATAATCTTCGAATCGGAAAATTAGGATCTTTGCGTGCAACCAAATCAAAAACACGCGCCGGTTCATTGCGCAAAAAGGCTAAATCTATCATATTAGGTATCCCGTTAGACCATTAGTAATCGTATGCATTTAGGGTACCGCTAAGGAAAAAAAAGAGAATAAGACACCCACATCAAAATATCAAAAGCCCGACACCCTTTGCGCAAACCCTAGACGACGTGCTTTCAAAAACCATTGTTACCAGGACTCACAAACAAATAAAGCATCCCCCCAACAAATTAGGTTTTTAAAATTCAACACCCAAAAAACCACCCCTATTTACAACAAGCAATTAGATGATCAATCTTGACTCCATGTTAAACCACCCGAGTAGTCAATTACATAGATTTTCATAGCACCCAAAAGATGTCGATGCTCCTTAATCGCCTGAATAATCGCTTCTTTTACCCACTTAACCCTATTTCCAAAAACACCCGCACCTAAAAGCGTCAGAAACAGCTTCTGCTTTTTATGGTAGGCTGCTAACAAAATAGCGTGTTCATATGAGGTTTTTAGTGCTTTTTTTGCTATCGCTTCAGCAGCACTAGGATTGGTAGCGTTGAGGAGTTCTCCACAAAGATACCCACCAGGTAGATTAGAAACATTTTCCCCAATGTTAACCGCTGCAGCAATAATATGATCTATTTTTTGTTTTGATTCTTTTGGGGCATAGAACCACCTACCGCAGCCCTGAACAAGTTTTTTGTTCAAAATAACCGACGCATCCTTATGATATGCGACCATCTGGACAATTGATTCATTTTCAAAATTTTTTTGGATATCAGACAGTGCATCTTTCTTAAAAGCAATATACCCATTCTTATACCTAAACACATCCGCTTGTTTCAATGCTGAACTAAAAACCATAAGGCTTTTTTGCTTGTCGGAATCAGAAACCCAGCCTTTATGAACACTAGGCAAACCAAACTTTTCATATCTATCTTTATATGCTGCCAATGTCGGCAAAACAGCATTTGCCTCTTGCGTACAAATATCGGTATATAATTTTTCTGGAGAAATCAACACACCATACACCGAACAGAGCGCATTAGCGTTTGATGCCACCATAAACGCTGCGCCATTGTTCTCGGGATCAGATTCAAGACACGAAACATCACCGGCCTTCTTCCCAGAAAGAATTGTTATCGCAACTGAAATATTCTGCTCAACAACACTGTTTTTCTGCCGCTTAGACCATTCGCGCAATCGCTGAAACTCATTAGCACCAAAAACGCCCTCGGGCAAAAGCTCATTAAATGAAAAAACACCCGGATCAACATTCTTGCAGAGCGCTTCAACATCAAGCTGTTTGATATCAGCCCTTTTAAGCGTCTCACCTACGACCTTTGGGACCACCAAACAAGTTATTTTTGTTTCTTGCGCCAAAATCGGAAAAACAAAAAGCACTAATAAAATGAAACTAACCTTATTCACGGAGTACCCCGAGCTTACATCATCTTTATATAAACACGCTCTTTGGAGCAAAACACCCCAAATATAAAATAACAACCCAAGACTTATCCGTCAAAAACACAAGCTCACCTAAAAACAATAAAAAAAGCCGCCGGAGCGGCTTTTCAAAGTGCAATTAAGAAGCGTAGAGCTATTTACCTTCAGTGTTTAAAACACCACGCAAGCTCTTACCCGCTTTAAACTTTGGAACCAAAACCTCAGGCAGATCCATTGGCTCTTTGGTTTGAGGATTTATACCTTTGCGTGCGCCACGACGAGCCAAAGTAAAGGTTCCAAACTTAGCCCACTGTACACGCTCACCAGCGCTCAGCGCCGTAATAATTTTTTGCCGTAGGACATCAAGTACGGTTGCAATATCTTTTTTATTGAAACCAGTCTCTGCACTAAGAGCCTCAATTAGCTCTGACTTATTCATACATATCCCCTTATAAAACCTAAAACGCACGACTTGGCCGTCCATTTCACTAGCGGCACGGTCATAATACTAGACATACCCATTTTTTTGTCAAATACTCTTTCAAAAGAGCTTTCTACCAAGGAGCATCAATGTTTATCGATACCCATTGCCATCTTGACCTCATCGCTGAATGTCCCGAAAAAAGACCTCTTGAACAAAAGGACTTCCAGAATATCAAAACAATAATAGACGAATCTCACGATGAAAAGGTGACAACGGTTATTACTATAGGCACAAATCTCGATTCTAGCAAGAAATCAATAGCACTAGCATCTAAAATAGCCTCAGTATATGCCACTATTGGAATACATCCGTGCGAAAGCCAGCAAGAATTAACGACATCAATGAATGAATTAAAAAAGCTTATCCTTTCCGACAACAATAAGCAGATTGTTGGAATTGGCGAAACCGGACTTGATTTCTATCATCCCGGTTTTGACATACCACAACAAAAAAACTATTTTCGCGCCCAAATCGAGCTCGCTCTGACGCACAAGCTTCCCCTGGTAATTCACTCGCGAAGCGCATTCACCGAAACAATCAACATTATTGATGAATACAAAACAGAACAACCACGCGGTGTATTTCACTGTTTTTCTGAAGACAAAGCTGCCGCACGCCAAGCTCTCGAGCGAGGCTTTTTTATTGGAATAGATGGCCATGTCTCATACCCCAAAAATCATATATTGCGAGAAGCCATACAGTTTTGCGGCATCGAAAACGTCCTTTTGGAAACTGACGCCCCCTTTTTAGCGCCTCAAAAAGTACGCGGCTCAAGAAACCACCCGCGCAACATTGCTCTTATTGCAGCATTCCTCTCGGAACAAGTTTTCAAAAGCCTCTCCATAGAGGAAATTGGGCAAAAGACCACCAAGAATGCCCGCTGCCTTTTCAATAGACTACGCTAATATTTTCTTGCCCAATCATTGCAATTTTGCCTAAGCTCACATCCAGAATGCTGCGCGGTGCAACGTCTGGGGGTAACCATGTAACATATGACTAAGCTCTATTTACGTATCTTGCTCTCCACTATCGCTCTATTTCTCAAGGAGACTGTATGAAGCATTCATCCAGGCTAATTCTTGGACTATTTTTCTTCTTTCCCTATCTCATTGCACAAACACCGTCTGATGAAGAATTAAAAAATACTATTCAAAGACATTTTCCTGAAATTGTTTTTGAAGAAAATACCCATCGAACACCAGAACTACAAGCCACCCTCCCCATTCCTGAATGTGACCTAGCACTTCCTCTGAACCGATTTTTGCTTGGTATCCTATATAACATCATCCTTGATAAAGACCCCAATAAGCACCAAACCGCTCGCGTACGGCACTTTGGAAAAAACCATAGTATCAGCACAGAAGAAAAAGAGTTTTGGAACAAACGAGATATATTCACTGCCCAGGCGCTCGAAAAAGTTCTCGGAAAACCCGTTGCGACCAAAAACACACCACGAGTAGCGCTCATCAGCAGTGGCGGTGGTTTTCGCGCAATGATATCCTTCGCTGGCTTTACTAACAAACTCAACCAGCTAGGCCTCCTGGACGCCGTCCATATGATTGGCGGAGTATCCGGTTCAACATGGCTTCTCTATCCCTGGATGGTATCTAAAAAATCTTATACAGAATTTTATCCCGAATTTGTAGAACGCGTACTCAAGGGAATACTTGGTGTTGAGACCAAAGAATTTGCGCTCAATATTGCCTCTTTCTCAGGCTCAATTGCCGAAGCATTTCTCCGACGCCTGGCCTTTCACGAAATACCAACAAGTATTGATCTCTATGGGCTCATGCTCGGGCTCCACCTATTCGAAACCAAATCAAAAAAGAATTATGCGTGGACCACCTTATCAAGCATAAAACCCCACGTAGCAACAGGAACCGTACCCCTGCCAATAGGAACCGCAATTGTTCAACACGAAAACCGTAAAGGCGACGAAGTTGAATTCAACCCTTTCGAAGTTATCAACTACGGACTCGATGCTGGCTGCCCAGGATTTGGGTTTGGTCGAGACTTTTATAATGGAAAATCACTAAGCAGGCATCCGGCACAAACTATTGGATACCTTATGGGCATATGTGGTTCTGCATTTTCTCAAAAGGTAAAGACTTACATTCCAACGATTAAAGATTTTCTAAAACCTAAACCATTCTTCATGCCGATTTTTGATTTGATCGAAAAATCTTGCTTAGGCGAAAGTCGCCTCTTCCCTGCATTTGTCCGCAATTACACACGAGGCATGAATACTTCGCCAGACAAAAACACTCGATTCCATGCCTACATCGATGCTGGAATTGATTACGATGCGCCGATGCTTCCAACACTCAACCCTGATCGCAACATTGATGTTATTATACTGGTCGAAAGCGGAAGTAATGTTAATTGGTCTGGAAGCCTTCAAATACTTGAAAATGTGGCACGCGCCAACAATAGACCATTCCCCCGCATCGACTACGAACGCGCGCGCAGCAACCCCTTTTCTGTATTCGATGATGGTCCAGACTCCGCAGCCCCAATCGTATTTTATGTTCCTCTCGTTAAAAACCCAAGCTACTCTGAAGAATTTGATCCATGGCCGCTGATCTATCCCTACCAAAACAACTTTTTGCACATGATGAACTTTTTCTACACAAGGGAACAATACAACCTATTAGCAGGCTTATTCGAAACAGCGGCAACACAAATGCACCATGATCTTATACAGAAGCTATTAGCAGCTATTGATAAAAAGGAACGAGGCATCCGCCCACAAAACAGCTAAAAAGGAAACAGTATGTCTTTTAAAGAAGCACTTTCACTAACACCCCTGATCATAATCATGGCGTTAGCCCTCTCTATTTCCAATACCTCACGCGCAATAACCGACCAAGAAATTGAAAACTTTATCCAGGTGCCCGAAGTAAGCGACCAAGAAATCGTAGAGACGCTCTCCCGACACTACGATGATATCTCATTTTCCTTTACCCCAGGAACACGCTCTGGAACATCATCATCACTCGAAGGTAACCTCACCATCGACGGCGCACAATATCCGGTGCCTCGTTTTTTCCTTGCATTTTTATACCATCTGCTCCTCAATAGCGAACCTACCAAATGGTCCGAGGCCCGCATTCGACGCGTATGGGAAGGTAATCGACCACTTCCACAAGCGGAACAAAAATATTTAGAAGCACGCAACAAATATGCAAAAAAAGTCATCGAAGAATACCTACAAGAAGAAGTTGACGAAGACCTTATTCCACGCATTGCGGTTATTGGAAGCGGCGGAGGTTTTCGTGCCATGCTGTCAACTGCAGGCTTCTGCCAAGGCCTAGCCGACACCTCACTCCTTGACACCGTCCACTACCTTGGTGGCGTATCTGGATCAACCTGGCTTATTGGCTCATGGCTCGCCTCAAAAAAACCGTACCTTGATTTTTACCCAGGATTTAAAAAACGCGTCGCTTCAACACTCCTTGATGAAGCCCTCACTAAAGGCGGACAAAATCTCGCCGCATTTATGGGTACCATTGCTGAGACATTTATCCGAAGACTTGCTTACCACGAAATACCTACTATCATTGATCTTTACGGCTTACTCATTGGCCTGGAACTTTTTGAGGATCACACCAAGGGACACTATGCCCAAACAACGCTTGCCTCATTTGCCGACTATGTAAGCCAGGGCACCGTCCCGCTTCCTATCGGAATGTCTGTGCACCCCTACGAGGCAAATACTAAATTTCATGAGGTAGAATTCACCCCGTTTGAAGTTATGCATTATGGCATTAATGGCGCCTGTCCAACGTTTGGTTTTGGGCGCAAATTCAAGTGTGGCAAATCAACTACCAAGCATCCATCACTTTCACTAGGGTATCTCATGGGCATTTGGGGATCAGCGTTCACCCTTGCACTCAAACAAATTTTTCCATTAATTGCCCAAGAGCTCAGGCCAAGCTTTCTGTTCAAACCACTTCAGACCGCAATCATGCAAACACCGCTCGGAGAATTTCAACTTTTTCCAGCGTTCATCCGCAATCCAGTACGCAACCTTCAAGCCGGCGGCGATCCACACTCTCAATTCCATATTCATATTGATGCCGGTGCCGCACAAAATATACCAATCGAACCTGTTTTAAGAGATGAAAGAACCATCGATATAATCATTATTGTTGAAGCAAGCGCCGATTGTTTCAATGCGCCAAACCTACATAAATTAGAAGATAGTGCCCGAGCAGCCAACAAATTATTCCCAACCATAGACTATTACCAAGCAATAACAGAAAAATACTCCATTTTTTATGACGGACCTGATTCTTCCGCACCTATCATCATCTACGTGCCGCTTGCTAAAAATGATGATTACGATCCGACCTTTGACCCCCAGGAACTTCTACGCAACGGCGGCGGATTTATTAACACAGGAAACTTTGCCTATACCCCTGCACAGATCGATCGTTTAACGGGGCTAACGGAACGTGCAGCCCACGAACTTGCACCAACCATAATTGATGCAATAAAAGCAGTCATTACACGCAAAAAAGTTCAAAAACTCGGATAACGTGCACAAAAAACCGGTGGCCAATGCTTTAAATTGGCCACCGGTACAAATTACATCAGACTATAAGGTATTATGCCTAGTTACGTCCTGCACCGCTTCCATCACGACGCCCTAGGCCACGTCCTTGGCCGCGACCGTCACGAGGACCTGAACCTTTTCCGCGGCGTCGTCCTTTATTTAAGCCACAACCTTGTCCACGACCATCGCGAGGACCGCTACCGCGACCTTCATTTTGCCCATGGCCATCTTTACGGCCAATACCTAAGCCTGGCCCTTTATCTTTATCATAATTAGGGCAAGTCGTTGGATCTTCCTTAGCAAGCGGACATGAACGCTGAACACGCCGCGCTGCAACAGGAGCCGTTGCCAACAATGAACAAACACCAACTAATACCATACGACATGTACGCTTTTTCATAATCGCACCTTGCTTTTCAGATTGAACTAAAATACCCTCTCGGATTACCCCTATAAAATACAAGATGCAACTTTAAAAAAGATCGAGGTCAATAAAAAAACAAAAAACGCAGTACCTTAGGGCAAATTTTTTACCAACATACGGCACAAAGCATAACGAGCCAAAGGAACAATCACCACTAGAAAAATATAAGCAACCAGATACATCAGGGCAATATAAAGCATAAATGCTTCAATCGAAAACCATGCAATCGAGCTCCAAGACCTTCGAGCTATCTTACAGCTTTTCCTAACAACCTGGAAAAGAGAAAAAGAGGGGTTATCAACCAAAATTGGAAAAACAGCAAAAAAACAAAAATGGGCTAAGATAGCAGGAAAAAGACCAAAAAAAAGCCCAAGGGCCATCACAAAACTTATGATAAAAGAAATCCCGACCACCTGAAAAAGCTGAAGCCATGATTTGGGAATAAGGGCCTTCATAACAACAATTTTCCGCCCCTGGTATACGCACGCAGCCATCTGTGAAACACAAAAATGCAACCAAAACGCACAACTCAACAGAAACAGCCCTACAAAAAAAATAAAAAAATTGCTCAAGCTTGCAAGGTATGACCAAAGATAAAAAGCATGGATGCGATACGCAAAAGAAACAAAAAGAGCATCCCATGTGCCCCCCATCAATTGCATACTGGCCGAGCCAAAAAAAAGCAGCCACAAAGCAAAGAAATACGCTTGCACAAAGCCGAACACCAACCAAAACCAGATGCGCCTAAAAAAGACGCGAGCAGCAAAAAGCCAAAAAACACGAGTAATCGAAAACAAGCAGCACCGCACAACCTACGCTAAACCCACAGACCTAAGGCAAACGCCCCCCAGCCTCAACAGCTTCTTCAACTTCTAACATCTTTTTCTTTGTCGAGCGATCGCCCAAAAGATAAAGATACAAAGCCAAGCCAATAACAGCAAGTGACGCAAAGAAGTGCCAGGAAACTGTTTCACCAAAGAGTAAAAACCCATATATGAGAGCAAACAAAGGACTTAAAAACCCAGCAAAAGACATAAATGTCGGACTATACGAATGTAATAGATGAGCCTGAAGATTAGAACATAACAAATTGCTAATAACCACCTGCAGCAACATCACCCCCAATAATGACCAAAAACTAGTCCTTATGGGACTCGGTTCAAAGACAACAGAACAACTAAGCGCCAGTGCGCCACCCAAGAAAGTTGAAACACCGTTGGCGACGTACGGAGGACAGCCGCGCTCTTTTACCAACTCCCGCATAACAATAAACCCATAACTCATGGAAGCAGCAGCAACCATAACCGCAACCTCATGAAGCGAAAAAATCCCAACCGAAAAAAGGTCCTCAGCAGGAGAGCTTGTTAACAAAATAGGTATTGTTCCTAAGAAGCCCAGCACCAAAGCCCAAAGTTGTAACTTAGACAGGCGCTCATGAAGCAAGATAAATCCCAACAAGGCCGAGAAGAAAGGCGCCGTATTAAATAAAAGAGCAGCCTTACCTGTCGTAAGTTCCTGTAAAGCCCATAAACGCGCAACATAGGGAACAAAAATTGCAAAAACGGTAAGTTTTAAATAACCAACCCAATATGAGTGTAACGGAACCGCACACGATGGACGTTTATACCGATTCCACCAACTCCAAATTAATAATAAAATGCCGCCAATAGCCATACGCAAACCAACGGCAAAAAACGGCGTAGCATGGTAGACTAACACCTTGCCCAAAGTAAAGGTAAAGCCAAATAGTGCATATAACAAGACAATCAAAAACATACCACACCTACCATAAACTCAATGCAACCTGCTACAGGGGGAAAACTTACCCTAGCAACATAGACTCTAAAACTCAAGGACACCCCACATCAGGAACCTGGGCAAAAGCCTGCTTCAAAATCGACAAAACCAAGAAAGATCACTATCCTAAAATACCAACATACAAAAACCACCAAAGAAAAATATACGATGAAAAATGCCCGAACACTCTTTCTATTGCTCAGTATAGTATGGTGCAAGCAAAGTCATAGCGGCGTCCCATATCACCTATCAATCCCACCCGAAAATACAAGCACAAAAGAAATCTTATTGCCGTTTGCCTATCGTTCATTAACAGCGCAAGAAAAAAGCAAATTAATGTATGTTCCTGAACTACGCTATATGGTCCTCGAGGAAGGAAAAACAGAGTGCGCGATTGTCGGTCCCCTACAGCCCTGCAAGCTTGTTGCACTTCAAGATAGCAAAACTAATAAGGCCATCATTTTCCACAAAAATGATGGAAACAGTTCAGAAAAACTTTGCGCAATAGCGCAGGATAATTTCCGAAAAAACATTAAACCAGAAGACATTCGTGGCTTTATATTCAGCGTATCATCGCCTGAGGTGGATAAAAAATATGCCTGGCATAAAATTCTAGGCTTTCATCCAACGCAAAAACTAAAAATTAACTACATAAAAAATGTGCTAGTTAATTGGTTCAAAATTAAGGACCATGAACAAATTCAAGCACAAATATTTCACACAAAGAATGAACTTTTTGATCCTTACGCTTTCCTGGGACATCTCTATGTTCTTATTGACAATAAACTCAACAAAAACAGTATCTGCCCGATTCAAGAAAACATTTTTAATATCCCACATCTAGAAACATCTTCCCCCGAAAAGCAACAAGAAATTTATATGAATAAATACTTCAAAAAATGTTCCCCCGAAAAAATACTAAGACACTTCAAAATAAAAGGACCGACTTATGAAGAACTCGGTTTCTTTCCTGCTGAAAACAATACATGACAAGAAAACACGTAAAGTACACTCAAAGACCATGAGTATGATTATGAAACAACCGATTATCAGCATTCGCCTTATTATCGGCGCATCGGCCGCACTTGTTGGTGCGTCAATTTTTGCAGGAATAAGCGAGCACCTCGTCCTAAAACCAGGGACGGCGCCAACCGAGGTTCGCTTACCCTTCAAATACCAGACTTTAACAGAAAACGAAAAAGGCAATCTCATTTTCATTCCCGAATGCCATTACACCGTTCTAGAAAAAAATTGCACAAAAAAAGCACTGGTCGGCCCACTCAGTCCCTGCAAGCTTGTTATTATCAAAAACAAGGAGAATGGCAAAGTTGCTATCTTTCATAAAAGCGATGGCAACAATACAACTAAATTGTGTCAAACAGCAGAAAAAGCACTCGCCCCTATCAAAAGTCCAAGCAATATAGAATGCTTTCTTTACGCCGCAACCTCCCGGTATATCGAGGCTATTAACAAAGAACTCTCCGAAAGACCCTTTCCCTACCAAAGCACGCACGCAACACAGCGAGATAAACTAAAATTCATTGGGAACAAAATAGTTAAATTTTTTGGAATTCAACAAACAGCTACAGAAAAAGATCATGACCAAATTGTCGGCGAAATAATGCCAGTCATCAATAATGCCAGCTTGAAAGATTATGCATTTGCCCAATCGTTCATAATCGTAGACAAAGACTTAAACAAAACATGCTGCTGCCCTATGCATGAAAATGCATTTCAAATTCCTGGACTTGAAAAATTACCGCGAAAGAAACGCCTACGCAAATTTCGAGAAGAACTAAACAAGCGAGAAAACATTAAAAAAGTTCAACAAGAATATCCTTATGCGTACGAATATTACGAATACTCAGGATTCGTAGAAATCAAATAAAAACAAACAATTTTACATCATAAAGAGAAAATTATCATGAATACCAAACACCCTTTCTTTAAAATCGCAAGCAGCTGTTTATTAATAACCTGCACAGCAACAAGGCTCTATACTTGCCAGAACAAACTCACCTTATTCCCCAACCAATCGAAAAAAATCGTTGTTTTGCCATTTCAATACAAACACTTATCTAATGAAGAACGAAAAAACATCGTTATTATACCCGAATATCACTTCACCTCTTTAAGCAAAGACTCTCAGAAAACCGTTGCTATTGGTCCATTGCAACCATGCAAACTTGTTGCACTTAAAAACACCCAAACAGGGACCGCTGTTTTTTTTCACCTGCATGACTCAAATAGCATTAAGAAGCTATGCGAACACGCACAAGCAAAGCTCAAGATACAAAATTCTAAGGATATTACAGGCCTCATCTTCACTAATGCATGTGACCCACGGTTTGAATGGATCTTCCCAAAAGCCTATACAGGTCAAAAACAATCAGAAAAGGTTAAAGCTATCAAAGACTGCATCGTTTCGTTTTTCAAAATTGCCGATCGCAAACAAATCGCCGCAAAAATATATCACTCGCCGTACCAAGATTACGAACTCGGCGAATACGAATATGCTGAACTTGGCGTCTTCTTCAACACTGAATTTAAACCAATGAGCATATGTTTTATGCATGAAAACATCTTCAATAAGACTACTTTTAACGAGCTGCACATAGAAGAACGCCGCAGGAAAACTCAAGATGCTATGGGCAATTACAAAAAAGCCGAAATAAAAAGCAAATTCACCTCACCTTTTACTCACTATAACCATGACGACTTTATCGAGTTAGCATAAGAAAAAAACATGAAAAAAAACCTTTTATTAACCGCGTTCATTCTATTATTGGGTACAAAAAACATAATCCATACTGCAGTAAAAACTACTCCAGCGAACACAGACACCCATTTACCTCAATGTATCACATTACACCAAACGGCCGAAGCCAAGGAAAGCCTTTTCAAAGACCCAACTATTTGCAACGAGCGAATAGCGCGCTACATAGAAGCTCTGTTTGAGAAATATCAAATAATCGTTGCAATCAAAGACTCCATTGTTGTGGGTATGATTGCATTTATCAAACTAACCCCAGTAAATGCTTATATTGAGACCCTTTTCGTACGGAACAATTGTCGAACACAAGGTATTGGCACCCAGCTCCTGAACCATGTGCTAAACTCCTCCCTAAAAAATTCCACAGTCCGACTAAATACAAACAAGGTTGAAAATACAGGTGCATATGCGCTCTATAAAAAACATGGCTTTAAAGAAAAACAATGCTTCGGAAACCTTTGCGTACTTGAGAAACCTGCCAACTAAACGCGCAAAACAAATAGCCCTTGACTCGCCTTAGTCGAGAGCTGGTTGTACATAAAAATTCTCGAAGAAATCTTTATCTATGCTGAAAAAACTTGGCAAGTTGAAAATTAAAAATATTATAAGACTATATAAATTAAAAAGTCCTCACGCTGGGAGCAGTTATGTCAACTTTTAAACTCGCCGTAGTATTTTATTTTTCACTTTGTCCATTAGCGGTATTTTCTGGGCAATTTTATACCCATACATTCCCCTCAATTCTAAAGCCCGGCACAGAAAAAACTATCGTCCTGCCATTTCCCTACAAAGGATTAGACGAACAAGAAAAAAAAGATACAACACTACTCTTAGAATCCCGATATATGGTGCTAGAAAAAGGATCAACAAAAAAAGCTCTCGTCGGCCCACTTTATCCATGCCATCTCATTGCCCTTACCAATGGTCAAAAAACAATAATATTTCACTACAGTCTTGCCAATAAAATAGAACAACTTAACAAAATAGCTCGAGAAGTCCTAAAAATAAAAAATTCTGCTACTAACTCCCCAATCTCAGGCATAATATTTGCCAACACAACCGTAGCCCCCGAATGGGCCCAAAGAATAAAAATGAACCAAATAAAATCGATAAAAAAAATAAAGAAGTATCTCGTTGAAAAACTACATATAAAAGATCCAAACCAAATAAAAGAAGTTGGATTTTCATTTGGAGCTGAATGCAACGAAAATAATGCACAAGAATATTACGAATACATGGATCATTGCGAACTTGCCAATCGCTACATGCTAGTCGATGTAAATATGAATATCTTTTGCACCGCGCCACGCAAAGAAAACTTTTTTAATACGGATGTTCCCAATGAACCATTTTTTTCGCTAACACAGGCTTCATTCCATGCTTTTTGCAAAAAAATACTCGAGGCCTTCACCAAAAACGACGCAGAGCTGCGTACCCATAACCCCTATGCGATGAACTTCCTCGATATTGATAAGTTCAAAACAACCCTAACAAAGACCATCCAAGAATAAAATCGACTCAAAAAACCAATCAATTTAAAAGAAGTAAATATTATTTCACAAGAAGAAAAGCAGAAAAAATCTGATAGATTAAGCCACCTCGATCTCAATATGAAACAACAAGACCTCTTCTCAATAACAAAAGTTCAAAAGCAGGAAAAAGCCAACCAACAAGTAGCAACAAACTCCTAATGTCAACCAGAGCTCCAAGCAATATTTGTTTATGCTCCATTAAGTGGTGTTTTTTGCAAAACAGTATCGAGCAAAGAACAATAATTACACGCCCATGTCTATGCCGGCAATTCAATAATCAAAAAACTTACTACAACCAATACCCTCTTACATAATAAAGTAAGGGCACAAAACCTAATTAACAAAACGTAGGTAGCTTCCTTCTTTCGCAAAAAATACGTTAAGATAAAACACGCTATCTCACCCGCCAAAACAAGAGGTTTTTATGCCTGAAGCAAATGCCAAGCTATATGGCGATACATATGCAGAACTCTACAAAAACGCACCCCATCGAAAATCAATTTCAAATGCCAACATGACCGCAGAAGCCAAAAGCCCTGCATGCGGGGATCAGGTAACTTTTAGTGGCGTCATCGAAGATGGAATGATCAAGGAGCTCGCCTTTAGCGGAAATGGCTCAATGTTAGGGCAGATTTTTGCAGAGCTTCTCTGCCAATATACTGAAGGAAAAAACATAGCGGATATCCTCCAATTAACTGACAAAGAGATCCAAACGATTCTTCCTTTAGAAGTTGGCCCAAGCCGATTTGCGCTTTTAGTTTTCATTCTCAATGGCCTTAAAGAAGGGTTATCTGCCCATGCTTGACCGCCTTGCGCTAGAACAAAAAATATCTCAAGCCCTTAAAAACGAAGACGCTTGGTTTCAAGAAACATGTAACGAAGTATTAACCGCTTGGCGCTCCATCCAAACCGCAACCTATAAAAATTTTTCAGAGACCAAACAACCTATTGCCACGTGGGACGGACCACTCAACGGATTTACCACCTGCGCGCCAGCCAGCAAGCCGTACACTATCTATGCTATTGATGGATCACAAATCTATCCAGACCGTCACTTTGGCGTTCACGCCGCACTGATTAATATTGGTTATGCAGGATTTGCATATGGCGAAACCAAAAGCACTGCTTTGCTAGGATCCCATCCGATTATTTACACCCGGCAAGACCTACCGCCCCACCTACAAAAAGAGGCACTCAGCGAAAGCGCTACAGACGCCCTGCGATCACTCCATGAATTTAAATACGCCCGCACCATTGCAGAACAAAAACCCAACCTTATTGTCTTTGATGGTTCCCTAATATTTTGGCACCTGGGAACCCCAGAAAATCCCGCACCACATGCCGACTACTTTCTCTACGAATATCTACATGCCCTTCAAGAAATTTCGCATCATATGACTTTCTATTGCAGTTATATCAGTGCACCTAAAAGTCGAGACCTTATCGACCTTATCGTCGCCAAAAACCCAAATCTAAAAACAACCTGCTACGGCTACACCGATTTAGAAGTGCTACAAAAGACGCTCCCTAATATGAACTACACCCCCGTATTCAAAACTTCTGCACCAATAAGCAGGCTATATCCCGAAAGGCTGCACCCGTATTTTGTTTATCTCAATCACAACGAAGAAATCGGACGAATCGAAGTGCCATCATGGATCGCAAAAGAACCATCAACTCTACACGCCTGCATGCAATGGATTACTGATCAAATGAGTAAAGGAAAAGGCTATCCCATAGCTCTCGCAGAAGCCCACGAACAAGCAGTAATAAGAGAATACGACCGTCAATTTGTCTTACAAAAACTTTCCAACCACAATACTCTTTGGCGTTATTCGAAAAAGCAAATACAAAAGCAGCGCCCCCTTCTGTAGGCCCAATATTTACCAAACGTAATAAAAATTGTATGCTTTTACCTATATTATCAATAAACACTAGTCGCAAGGCCCCCTTTTTTATGAAAAACTTTTGTAACTTTTTTTTGCTGATCCTAATAGGTTTTACTCATTTTTCGTTTTTACCAGCCGGCAATCAACCACCCCAGAAAAAACGTCGAATTGAAAACACTGAAAACGCTATCGAAGAATTTAAATCAAGAGACACAGCAACGAACCAATATCGCACACTCCTTCCTATGCAACAAATCGCGTTGCTTACTGAAAAATTAAACAACGCTAAAAAAGCCAACACCCTTGCTGCAGAAATTGCTGCCGAATTTAGAGAACTCGTTCCCCTGAGCAAGCACACCGCAATATTCAACTGGCTTGCCAACCAATTACTACAGAGCACGCCGAAAGAACGCGTCTTTATGATGCTCGCTCTAGAACCAATATTCGAAGATTTTAGTCATCAAACGGCATGGCAACCACTATATGAATCTCTCGTACAACCTGCTACCTACGCGTTATTTCCAAAAGAAATAAACCAAATATGCCAAGTAAGAGCTGCGCAGACCAACCCAAACAAGATTCATGCACATCAAATAGAAATAAACAAACTTAGTGAGCTGGCAACACGCCTAAATCAAATAAGCCAACCCGAAGAATTTGCACTGATTTTAGCCGAAATATCAAATTTACCGCCACGCAAACAAGCACAATTTTTGAACGAAACATTTCTGCTCCTTTTGCGAACAGAAATCAAGGAAAAACAAAAATTTTGCCGCCAACTGCTCCTCCACCTAAAAAGCCTCGTCCTTCAAACAGATAATAAAATTACCAACCTTCATATTATGAAAATAATAGGACGTATAACACTTGCGGGCTATGATCAAACAAGCCGCCAAACCCTCTGCGCGCTCGCAAACAAACAACACAAAAATCTTCTAAATAATGAGCTAAAAACTGAGAAACGTATCGTAATTGCCGACTATATTGATGAACTTATCCGTGGCCTGGATTGCAACACATACTGGCAAAAAGAGCTACCTGCATCACAGCATCAAGCAGAGCAGGAAAAAAATGAAAAAAACTTGCTAGAATTATTAAATACGACTCAAGAAGCCAATGAGATAACATTTATCTCACAACTTCAGCAACCCCTCATGCGCCCCCTTATTATGGAACTAGGGGCACACTTTCACATAGAAAACGGCTTGCAGAAAACATACTCTGATCTAATTTTTTATTCTCAAGGCTCACGCCTTCAACAAAAATTTTCCCCCAAAACACAGATTACCTTTTTGCAAGAACTTCAAAAACGAACCAACTTTGCTAAATACGCCCTTTTGAAAAAAACAACATTATGGAACCATATCATCGATGACGCCGTCGCCATAGAATTTTTAAAAACAATTGCTACGATGCCCGAAGAAGACCAAATGGAATATCTATTGCAAGATGAAACTGATTGCAATAGCAATATTTTTGAGCCCTACTACACAGCATCAAAGCTCAGTTCAACCTTTTGGAAAAAGTTCGCTAAGCATATCAGCACATTCTCTTTACAAAACCAGGCACGATTCTTTGCTAGCAAGCTTTTTCAAGATGTCATCCCTCACATCAGACAAACTTCTTCCGTTGCGCCAAACCTTGCCAACAGCCTTCAACAATTAGAGCCACAAATACAATGGGCCATTTTACGGAATGATTCGTTTTTGGGCGGTTACCTTCTTGATGAAATTAGCGCTTCGCATTTGCTAGAAACAATTAAGCTTCTCCCTGCAAAGACAAAAAACAAGCTTTTACAAAAACTTGTTTCAATCTACGTTGACATACCACGATGCACCAGCCAATCAGAGACCGAAAGCTCTCCCTTAATAAGAAATCTGAGCACAGGTGCGTTTCTTCAATTAGTAAACATGCTCACAACATTAACCCCGCAATCAAAAATTTCACTGCTCTCCGTCAACCCCAAGACGCTATATCGGCTTATTAAATACATGAACACCCCAGAACAAAAAGCTTCAGTTGAACACCTGTTAACATCACTCAAAAAAACAACCTTAACCAAGCAGTTAAAAGAAAAGCAAAAGCAGCAACACTCGAAGATCTTTTACTCCCTCACCAGCCTTCTGCTGAAAAAACCACAAATAGAACTCACTGAAGAAGAGTATTATTCTTATGCACAAATACCAGACAACCTTTCTACCGAAAAGCAATCTCTTATTGTAGAGAACCTTTTGTACGACAGTCTCAAGCTCATTAGTGAAGAGCATATCCCCGATACTGACGAATGGATTCATCAGCACTACGTACTTAACACTATATTTGACTTTCTGGAGCAGAAGAAAAATCAATACGAAATAAAAGATTTAGTAACGAAACTCAAGCTAACAGGCCAGCTCCAACCAATTAATGAGGCTCTTGCACAGTTCTACGACTCATCTTTTATCAATGGAGGAGCAAAGCAAATCCTCGAAGAGCTCGGCCTAACCGACACCTATGATGACAACTTTAAAAAACTTAAAAAGCTGGAAGCCAAGGCCCAAAACGTACTTACACTTTGCGGAAATAAATTTATTAAATTACAACAGGACATGCGTGATCAAACAGATCTGCGCACATATTTTCGCGCTAAAAAAACCCAGATCACCGCTCCATTTAGCGACGTTCAAATATGTCTCAAAAAAACGCAGTAATAAAGGAGACTAACATGAAACACATTTATATAGATATTTTATCGTGCCTACTACTCCTAAATGCCGCTATAACACCTATATTTGGAAGTAACGAACAGGAAAAACCTCCGCACAAAAAACGCCGTCTCAATATTACTTGCCATCAGAGAACAGCCCCACTTTTGCCGCAAAACCCATACAATCCCCACAAAGAAACAGAAATACTTAACAACCCTTACCACGAAATAGATCTTCTTGAAAAAAGTTTTCTTAATATGTTCTTTGGTGAAAAAAATGGTACTCAAGAATTTGTTTCTGCCATCAAAAAAACAGAAAATGCTCGTGACAAAAAAGACGCTATTTTTTCGCTACTTAGCAACAAAAACCTAGAAGATCTTTCACTAAAAAAGCTGGAAAACATAATCCTTGCCATCAAAACGCTGCCATCCAAAGAGCTTCGTGAACTTTTTTACTCCCTCGAAGAAGAGTTCGGGGAGCGCATGCTCTACAACTTTGTAACACAGCACACAATCACATCGGACTATCAAAAAAACGAGATTATTGAAAAAGCAATTTTAGAGGCGGTCATTAAAGCATGCTGCCCAGAATCTAATGAAACAGTGCTCATGACGCAACATCGCCTCTACTTAATCAAATCTCTAATCAAAGGATTTACAACTGCCCCAAATTGCGTTTTAGAAGAAGCAACACATAAACAATATTTTGAACTCCTATCACAGCTTGAACCAGAAGAACATGCCAGCCTCCTTCCTGGTATCATGAAGCACATCGGCAAATATATCAAAGATTTACCATCAAATGATAATCAAGTTGAATGCCAGCATTACAGTTTAGAAGTTATTTATCACTGCCTCAATGACCTGTCATTCAACAACCCAAACCTTATAGAAGATTGGGTCAGTAAAAAATGGCTCAAAAATTTTTTAAGGCGCATTGAAAAATTTTACTCTAAAAAAACCTGCGCCCACTTAGTCGAAATCCTCGGCCCCGAACTTCCGGAATCTCCATCAACATTTGCTCAGTATCTTCAAGAAAAAAGTCTCGTAAAGACCAAAATTGCACAAATGGTTATTCGGTTTCCTCTACTTTTTAAACCCTTCAACCAAAAATTCAAAAATAAAAAAATACAACTGAATAACATTTTCGCCAATTTCAAAAACAACGATTTTAGCGACATTCAAATATACTACGGGCAATAAAAGCTAAGAGATTGTTTCACCCATCGGCAATCTCTTCACCTTCTTACAAGTAGAAACGACTTTGGATAAAGCCTCATCAAGATCATCGGTTATGGTAATAAAATCTGCATGTAACTGAGGAACAAACCCCTCTTTAACCGATTTTTCAACCCATAATAGGAGCGATTCCCAATAACTCTTTCCAATAAGAACAACAGGTGCAACGGGCCGCTTTTGGGTCTGCATCAAAACAAGTATCTCAAATAACTCATCAAGAGTGCCAAAACCGCCAGGAAAGATAATAAAACCACTCGAATAGAACGTTAAAAAATGCTTTCGCACAGCAAAATAATCAGTTAATTGATATTCCTGAACACATTCATTAACAGGCTCATCAATATTTAGACCAACAACACCAATGCCCATTGAGCACACTGACGAACCAGATGCAGACGCAGCACCACAATTGGCGGCGCGCATAACACCCGGACCACCGCCTGTTATCACTGAGATGTTTGCCTCAACAAGCTTTTTTCCCATCTCAAAAGCAAGCTTTTCGTACAAGCTCTCGTCTTCTAACCGTTTACCACCAAATACCGTAACTATTGGGCGTGTAAGCCGCATAATTTTCCAAGTCCCGACAGCCCACTGCGGTAATACCCTGAGCAATGCCCAAGAAGAACGCATCACACCCCAAACCCGCTCAAAAAACAACTTCATACGATTCTCCTTTTTTTTCTTTCTTTTTTATCCTCTCTTCTGCTTATACTACAAATAAGGGGAAATGGGGAGGAGGATTGAAAGATGAAGAAAAAAATTATTCTTCATATTATAGCAATAGCAACCGCAACAGGGGTAACCACATTACATAAAGAAGCTTCTTCGAAGCTAAACAATCTAAATACAAGCAAGAAAGAACTCTCCACGCCACAAGCAACTGAGCCTTGGGTAACGGTATTTATCCATGGCACCTTGGGAGTCGAGCGACTCATGAACTTCGAAACTATAATTACCCTGATGAAAAAATCTATCGAAGGCTCCCGATATGCGCGCTTAATGGAAGCCCTTCGTGAGCATCCCTATTCATACGCGGCACAAGCCGCCCAATTACCCGGCTTGCGTAAAATTGAACTAGACAAAAAAGAGCAAAACTCCGCAGAGCTTTTTGCGCGCTTATACGAAATCATGCAAAATCGCTACTTTCCAGAGCAAAGGAATATAGAATGGCTTACTTTTGGCTGGTCAGGAATGATAAATCAACTACAGCGTGTTCAGGACGCAAAAATTTTATTCGACACGCTTTCGCAATACATTCAAACACAAAAGAGTAAATACCCGAACCTAAAAGTCCGCCTCGTAACCTACAGCCATGGATCAAACATCGCACTAAATCTAGAACACTGGCGCGATAAAACAACCGAAGAGTTACCATTTCAGATTGACGAACTCATTATGCTCGGGACACCCGTTATTGTGGAAAATGAACATTTTATCTACAGCCCGCTCTTCAAAAATATTTATAGCCTTTACTCACGACACGATATGGCAAGCATACTCGATCTTTTCTCCACGCGAGGAGCCTTTCCTCGACGGCGCTTTCACAAAAAACGCAATGGTAGCTTTCCAAGCAACTTCAAACAAATTGAAATCGAGCTAACATTAACCGCAAAGAACTGCCTCCAAAGGCCAAACAACTCTAATCGCACCATTGAAAAATCTCCAGGTCATCTTGAAATGTGGATTTTTGGCTGGCCCGATGTCACGATTTTTTGTCGACGGCACTTTCCCCTATCACCACTTCCTGCAGCAATTCTTGCTCCTGCCATAATAGCTCATTACCGTGATCACCCAACCAAAGAACATGATCAAGTTTTTTGCTATAAAACAGATGAGGGTTATGCGCATACACGCCAGCGCTTTTCTACCGAAAAAAGCTATTTTGATTTTATCGAACCAGAACTACTGACATCGCTCCAATCATACGCGTGGAATTTTTGGCATAATCACATGTGCGAAACAGAAAAAGATGCCATACAGATCCGCTGCAATGGCATCCTAAAAACATTACTCTGCTAACCGATAGCGAAGGAGTTGTACGCCACCCTAACGGCACTCCTTCGCGCCTTAGCATTTAACTATAAAATCCTTTGGTCAAATAGGCACGCCCAGAATCACCAAAAACAATCACCACAAAATCATCGGGTGTAAGCTGTTTGGCATATTCATATGCGGCATAGGCAACAGCACCACTTGAAGGCCCAACCAAGAAACCATAGTCTCGAGCCAACTTCTTCATAAGAGGAAATACATCATCGTCATGTACCCCAATAATTTGATCAATTGGCGCCTCATCCAAAAGCGGCGAATCTGAATCAACACCAATCCCCTCTAATTTATAGGGCTTTGGATTTCCTCCCGTAGAACGATACGATGTAGCCGAATCAACGCCAACCACAACAACATTCGGGTTTCGCTCCTTAATATAGCGCCCCGCACCGCCAACAGTTCCAGTACTACCTACAGCACCAATAAAATGGGTCAATTGACCACCAGTTTGATCCCATATCTCAGGCCCCAGGGAATAGTAGTGACCCAACGGGTTGTTTTTGTTAAAGTATTGTGCCATAAAAAGAGAGTTCGGTGTCTGTTCATGAATACGCCGCGCAACCTCAAAGTAGCCTTCAGGATCATGAAGATCTAGCGTTGGCTTACATATGACAACTTCGGCACCATACGCGGTGAGCGTATCCCACTTCTCCTTACTAACCTTTTCAGTTGTCGTAATAATAACCTTATATCCCTTAACTGCACCAATCATGGCCGCAGCAATCCCCTGATTACCCGAAGAAGCCTCGATGATCGTTCCACCTGGACGCAAAAGCCCCTCCTTTTCAGCTTGCTGAACCATAAAATAAGCTGAGCGATCTTTTATACTTCCCCCAGGAGAAATATATTCAAGCTTTGCATAGACCCGAGGAGGTACATCAAAAGGAACACGAACTAACGGCGTATGACCAATGGCATGTAACAGACTTTCGTAACGCATCTTATCCCCTGCGCTTGCTAGAGGCTGTACGAAAAAAACCCAAAATTAACAATGTGAGACGTATAAAAAGAGCAGCATGTTCTTAGAGTTCTATCGCTACTTAGTCTACCGGAGAAAAAACCTCTAACGCGCGATACACAATGTTAAACGCAGAGTCCAACAAACCAGTACGAAGAACAGCTTCTCAGTGATACATTTACACATAGAGTCCAATCTTGCGCACAGGCTCTCAAAACATACTAATATTACGCCCCTGAGTATAATCGCCTGCAAAATAAAAAACAAGCAAACAGACATTCAGAAGCCCAAACAAGCTCCTCACAAAATTACCCAACCTTTTTACAAGTGTATTCTGCAGCAAGATCGTACAACCTTGCTACAGAATACCATACTTATACCAACTAAATCATCTACGAAACACTATTCGTGCAATGATCATTTGCACATTTATATCCTAATTATAGAACCCTTTAGTCAAATAAGCACGGCCAGAATCGGCAAAAACTACGACTACATAATCATCGGGCGAAAGCTTTTTGGCATACTCATATACCGCATGAGCAACGGCACCACTTGAAAGCCCAACCAAAAAACCATATTCTCTTGCAAGACGCTTCATAATAGATAACGCATCATCATCTTGGACAGTAATAATCTCATCAACAGGAGCCTCATCCAAAAGCGGAGAATCGGAACTAACACCAATCCCCTCTAATTTATTCGGCTTTGGATTTCCACCCGTAGAACGATACGAAAGTGCTGAATCAACACCAACAACAGTAACATTTGGATTAAGTTCCTTGAGATACTTTCCTGCACCACCGACAGTCCCGCAACTACCCATCGCTGCAATAAAATGAGTCAGCTGGCCTCCCGTTTGATCCCAAACCTCGGGACCAAGAGAGTAGTAATGTCCCTGTGGATTCTTTTTATTAAAATATTGCGCCATAAAAAGAGAGTTCGGCGTCTGTTCATGAATACGTCGTGCAACCTCAAAATATCCCTCTGGGTCACCCAAATCAAGAGTCTGCTTGCACATCACCATCTCAGCTCCATACGCTTTCAGCGTATCCCACTTTTCCTTACTCACTTTTTCAGTCGTAGTAATAATAACCTTATACCCCTTAACAGCGCCGATCATGGCCGCAGCAATCCCCTGATTACCCGAGGAAGCTTCGATTATCGTTCCACCTGGACGCAAAAGCCCCTCCTTTTCAGCTTGCTGAACCATAAAATAAGCTGAGCGATCTTTTATACTTCCCCCAGGAGAAATATATTCAAGCTTTGCATAGACCCGCGGAGGAACATCAAAAGGAACACGAACCAACGGCGTATGACCAATGGCATGTAATAAATTTTCGTAACGCATAGCACTCCCTAATAAAATAGAGACCGCGCAGAAAAAAGGTTATATACGATAATATAAGGTGCATGAAGAGAAGTGTATTCCTGTTTTTACCGTCTATGCAAGATACCTTTATACATTGTGAGTGAAAAAAAGCGTAGAAGAACAACCCGGTACGAAGAATAACTTCTCGTGATACATTTACATTTACACATAGAATTCAATCTTCCGTACAGGCTCTAAACAAAAATACTTCGCACCCAATTGTACTACTCTAAAATTAAAAAACAAGTAGAACATAAAACAAGTCTTCAATCTTCCCTAACAACCAACCCAGAAACAAGTTGCCGATAATGTGGGGATATTCGCTCTAAATCTTCGCGAAGATGAAAAACCAACTCCTTCGTTTCGTTGATCAAGCAGAAATCCAGAATCTTATTGGCCCCATCCAATGTTTTAATTCTATGCGCAATCACAAGCGTTAAGCTCTCCTGAGCTAACTCTGCGATCATTTGTGTAATGCGCTGTTCGCTCACCTCGTCTAAGCTACTCGTAGGCTCATCAATCAAAATAACTGAAGGCTTAAAGTGTTTTGCGCGCAAGTAAAGGTTAATAAAATTAAGACGTTGCCGTTGACCTCCCGAAAGCGTAGTTCCGCCCTCGCCCACCAAAGTCTGCAAGCCCTTTTCTTCTTCAAATAAATGCCACAGACCAACAGTTTGCAAAAGTTCAATAAGATAGGCATCTTCAACAACAACCGAAGCAGGAAGACCAAATAGAAGGTTGTAACGCAGAGAACCCAGCAAATTAATCGATGTTTGTCCCTGCAAAGCAACTAAATGCTGCCGCTGTGCATCGTTAAGTTGATAAAGGTCACACCCGTTTATCAAAACACGTCCAACTACTGGCCGAAGCTGTCCTCCCAAAGCAGAAAGTAGCGTCGTCTTTCCAACACCAGATGGGCCTATAACGCCGAACAATTTATTTGACTCTGAACGCGCAATCGAAATATAGGAAGAAATATCGTGCAATAACGGCTCGCCTTCAAGATAGGCTACCGTCACATGATCCAAAACGATTGATATATCATCAGTTTTACAGGTTGCATTAGGCTCTGATCCTGCGTAACGATCAGACTTAAAAACGGGAAATGTCTGAGTTCCGTAGGTGCGTGTATACGCATAAAAATCGATAATTTTTCGATACGCAGAGACAACCGCGGCCACATATCCATCCAACTTCAAAACAAACTTCGTACTTCTCAATACAAGAACCAAAAGCGAAAGAGCATAGACCTTAGTAAAAACACCAGTATTAATCAAATAAATCAAAACAGCTGATACAACTAGAATACAAACCAAATAGAAAAACACTAGCACACCGCGCATCAAGCGATGCGACATAAAAAACACCCCTTCAGCCGCAATTAGCCCAAGAGATCTGCGCTCCAATTTGCCGCGCACAGTATCACTCGCGAAAACCGTGCGCATAAATGGCGCACGATTGACAATCTCTACCCCAATTTTATTTAACCGGTCGTCTTCTCGATTATACGTTTGTTCAAGAGCAAAGGTTACACGCGTAGTTATCAAGGCAACCATTAAACCTAACAATACAAAAATTGAGGCAACGATCGCTCCCAGCAAAGGGCTGCTCCAAAAAAGCATAATCATGGTAGTAATCATGACTACGATAAATGGATAAAAATCATCTAAAACGGTTTTTGTAAAATAAAAAAAGGCATCAGATGTCCTACGTACCTTACCAATCGTAATCCCACTGGCACGACGCGCATGAAAAATTGGATCAACCGACAAAAAGAATTCATACGCAGAAAACCGAAAACTCCCCACCACTTGTGAATAGAGCCGAGTAAAGAGAGGACGCGTAACAAACCAACTGAACACTTCCTCAACAAAGTAAGGCGACATCAGCAAAACAAGAAGCCCTATATTCTGCCGCTCAATTGCCCATCCCAAAATCACAGGAAACAAAGAATCAAGCGCTTGAAAAACCGTCATTGAAAGGCAAACCACAAAGATCTTTCCTACATGGTTGCCGTAAACAGCCCACCACGGCTTAGAAAAATCTATTGGATAATGGTGTGCATTGTTTTTTGTTGCCCACCCCGCCCAACGATGAAATAAGGTACGCATGACTATTCCTTGTATTTCGCTTGTATCGACGCTGCCTCAACCCGTAATATTTTTTTATCTATCTTCCCCGTTGACGTTACCGGCAACGCTCTTTTTATGATAAACCAACGCGGCGTTTTGTAAAAGGCAAGATGTTTCTGGCAGTGGCTAGAAAGCAATGATGATGCTTGATCAGATAATAAGGCCTCATCCTCGCTCATAACAAAAGCAACGGGAACTTCCTCGTCCTCCTGGAGCACTCCCACCACCGCCACCTGTAATACCCCAGGATAACGAGATATAACGGCCTCTATCTCTTGGGGATAAATATTTATACCCTTGCTAATTATCAAATCCTTGGAGCGCCCACTAATTACCAATTCACCATACTCAGTCAACCAGCCCAAATCACCGGTATTCAACCAACCATCCTTGATAATCTTGCTTGTAACCTCTGGCGCTTGATAATATCCCATCATCATATTATCGCCACGGACCCAAACCTCGCCTACCCCTCCGGACGGAACAACAGAACCTTCCTCAGAGCGAATCTGAACCTCAACCCCATATACCGGCATCCCCACGCAATATTCCGGTGTTTCACCATCAAACAAATTAACCGCTATCAAAGGTCCCATCTCAGTAAGCCCATAGCCATTGGAAAGCCGACGCCCATACACCAACTCAAATGCCCTCTTAATAGGCGCATGAAGCGCATCACCGCCACAAAAACAAAGTGCAACAGATGAAAAATCAAAATCGCGCATACGGCACAAAAGACCAAAGAGCTGCGGAATTCCCAACACAGCAGAGGGACGCTCAGAAAAAGCTTTTGCAAGTGCTTTGCGTGAAATTTTTGGCACAATAATAACAGTAGCACCAACTAACAACGGGGACCACACGCAGGTATTCTGCATATAACTATGAAACAGTGGAAGTGCTGCCAAAACACGCTCATGATCACCAAGCTTTAGCGTAGTAACAGCCTGCAACGCGTTCGTTAAAAGTCCTTCCCCGCTTAGCATCACACCCTTTGGAACCCCGGTCGTTCCAGACGTATAAAGCAACGCTGCCAATGCATTGCCCGAATCTTCATATTGAACCAAGACATCCTCATGACAAACACCAAATGTAAGCAGTTCTTCAACAGCTAAGACCTTAACCGTTGGCGCTGCCTCAACAAAACGCTCGTGTAACCCAGCCGAAACAAAAGCATATTCAGGCTTTGCATCCTGCACAATATGCATCAACTCACCTTCTTGCAAAAATGAATTAAGCGGAACAACAACCGCCCCAGCAAGCCACGCGGCATGATAGGCAACATAAAAATCAATACTGTTTTCATAAAAAATCAAAACACGGGCACCACGCGTAACGCCTCGATCAAGCAAAGCGGTCGCAACAACACACGCACGCCAAAATAGCTGTTCAAACGACACGCGCTCTTCACCACAAATAAGCGCTTCTCGCTCTGGCCACATCATAGCCGCCCGCTTCAAAAGCCCTCGTGGATGCATAATCTTTCCATCATCCAACAGAGACAGTCGCATTGCCTCAAATCGCTTTTTCTTATCTTCCATGATATCCTAACGCAGAGAATGTACTGGTATTTGTGATTAGTCTAAAAAAGCGTAGTGATGTTTATGAACAGATTTTCTAAAGGTTTTTTACTGGTTCTCGAAGGACTCGATGGCGCCGGCAAAACAACAGTTAGCAACATATTAACAATAAAACTTCGCCAAAAGGGCTGGAACGTTATACAAACCAAAGAACCAGGCGATTCCTGCATTGGCGAAACAATTCGCACCATCGTTAATACAACCAAAAAAAACCTAGATCCATTAGCAGAGTATCTTTTGTTTGCGGCCGATCGCGCGCAACACGTCCAAGAAATAATTCGCCCCGCCCTAGAACAAGGCTGTATCGTTATTTCTGACCGCATGGCCGACTCCTCAATCGCCTATCAAGGCTATGGTCGTGGTCTTTGCATCGAAAAAATAGCACTGGTAAACGCCTGGGCACTTGGCTCAACACGTCCAGACCTTAGCATCTATCTCAAAATCCCTTTAGAAGAAGCTCTATCGCGCATCAAAAAACGAAACATAGAAAAAACACGATTTGAAGAACAACAGACCTTCCTCTCCAACGTACAAGCTGGCTTTGATGAGTTATTTGCCACGCAAACGCCCACACGGCTTTCTCTCGACGGAACAAAAGCCCCAGAAGAAATAGCCTCAAGCATTTACGAAAAAATCAACCTAAAGCTGTGCAAGCCAAACCTATGAATTATAAACGCGCTTCTTTTTTGTATATTGTCCCACCTGACACGAATATCGCATCGCTATTAACACCCATCATTGCTGAACTTTTAAATATTCCAAATCAATCAAACGATAAAGAATTAGTAGAAAAACAACTACATCCCCAGGTTCGCTGGATTTCTCCAGAAAAAAGATTTTACAAGAAAAGTGAACTGGAAGCCCTTTTAGCTGAAACCAAACAACAGCAGCTCAAACCATTAATATTTGTGATCACCAACGCCGAGCTCCTACAAGACCAAGCCGCAAACAGCCTTCTTAAGATTCTAGAAGAGCCTCCTCACAATAGCATCTTCATACTAACTACGAGCAATGAACAACAAATTCTACCTACAATACGCTCCCGCCTAACAAGCCACGAACTAGACAGTGAGAACTCTTCACGAGAGACGTCTCCTTTATTCGACCTCTTTACCACCTTGCCAATCAAGTCATTCGTAGAACTTCACAACTTATTAAACAAGCAAGAAATCGACGATATCCAAAGCCTCAAAACACTTGATACTCTTATTGCTTACTGGCACCAACAAGACAAAAACCAAGAACCCAATGCAAAAAAAATGCTAAAAATTCTCCTCTATTTTGCCCAAAAACCACCAATGCCAGGTAGCAGCAAACTCTTCTGGCGAACCATTTATATGAGTATCAAAACACCCGCCCAAAAGAAATAGACAACTTGACATTTCGCGCTGTTTTGATACTATTCAAAATAAAAAATCTAAACGGATTAAAAAATGAATAAGCTAAAATACACGATTTTTTGTTTGACAATTGCCGGCGGCCTCAAGGGAGAACCGATCATCAGTACAATAAAACAAACAGCCCAAAAAATAGGCAATACTAAACTTGTTCAAAACGCAAAGCGCTTTTTACAATCTGCAGCTACCCCATCTGAACTTCAAACACTCTCATGCTGCGCTGGACTTCTAGGAGCAGGCACCATTGCCTCAATTACAGATGCGTATATTAAGGGCAGCACAAAAAAAATTCTCAAAAAATACGATCTCAAAAGCTACCAAGACATCCCTAATTTTTTTATTTTTCATAGCCTTATGATTACTCTGGGTAATAAAAAACAGACCAACCCCTACCTATCCGCGTTCATCCAAGGATCATTGGTCCCTATTTCATTTCTGGCCGGCGCCAATACGTATAATAATTCAGGGTTGTTGTCCAAAAAAAATAATATTGCACGCCAAGCCACCAAAACGATCGTTACAGCGACATCAACAAAACTTTGCAAAAACTATCGATTTATTGCTGCTACTAGTCAGATAAGTGCATTTATTATTGGGCCACTTTTTAACGCAAAATAACCAAAAATCTAGTCCAGCTAAGTGGTAGCGGCCAACAAAAAATTTTCCTACACTAGAACCGGGCATATCGTATTAACATGGCAAACGCACAGGAAGACCATGGCAGCCGCTACAATTGGAAAAATACTTCGCACTGCACTCCCGACGCAAGGCTGGCAAATGCAACTTCTGAGTAACTGGCCTCATATCGTGGGTACACTACACGAACAAATGCGCATTGAAAAAATACAACAAGACTGCCTTGTTATTGGAGTATATGATCCTCATTGGATGCAGGAGCTCTTTATGCTCGCGCCCACAATTCTTGAAGCAATCAAAAAGAACTTAAAAGAAACACCAATTAATACACTTCGGTTCGTTTGTGTTCAAAAAAAAGAAAACACCGCTCGGGCGAAGACCACCGAAGTGCCGCAAAAAAAAGAAGAAAAGCAGTTATCCCCTCACCACGAACAGGTGCTAACCCGCGTACAAAGCGATGAACTCAAAAGCGCACTCCGTACCTTTTTTGCCAACTGCGTCACATGAACAAAACAATCCAACACCTCCTCAAATTTACCTTCCTTTTGAGCGTTACCGCAGCTGGATTCTTTGCACTTCAGGCATTCTGTTTTTTCGCCAAGAGCAGGCAAGGTACTCCAGCAACAACTTGTGCATTTGTAGCAGGAAGATCCGGGGGGCACATCATACCAGCACGCACAATTGCAACAGAGTACAAGCATAAAAATCCTAAAACCAAAACGCTCTTTTTTTCAACCAGCGCACCATTAGACCTAAAATTACTCGCCAATCGACACGAAGTTGACTATCACATTGCATACCCGCTTGATAACATACCACGCAACGTCGGCCTCGTTTGGTACCTGCTTAAAATGCTCATGACCGCGGGACACGCCTATACACAGCTTGTGCGCGCCCAAGCCAGAGAAACAATAACAACCGGTGGCTATATCGCCCTTCCCGTAACAAGCGCATCATGGGCAGCAGGTATTCCCGTAACCCTATACGAGCTCAACGCCACTCCTGGTAGCGCTGCGCGGCTTGTACACATCATCGCCACAACAACCAAGTGTCCTTTTGCCAGTGCACAAACACGATTTATCTTCCCCTCAAAAACAGTGTTCGCCCCCTACCCTATTCGATTTACCTCACACGACCTGCACCCCAAAGCCGCTGCACGTGCTCACCTGGGCATCGATGATACCAAGCATGTTGTTGCCATTATTGGCGGTTCACAAGGATCGCATTTTTTTAATACACATCTACCCACTGCAATTGAAAAATTAAAAAAAGAAAACGACCTTTTCATCATCCAACAAACGGGAGCTGCGGATGTTGACACAGTAAAGCTGCACTATCAGAAGCTCAATATCCCTACGCTAATATTTGCGTTTCGCCCAGATATCGAATATATCTACCAGGCTGCCGATATTTGCATCTCACGTGCGGGCGCCGGCAGCATCTTTGAACTCTTATTTTTCAAACGGCCAACAATCGTTATCCCGCTTGAAACTGCCGTTAATGATCACCAACTTGACAATGCGTGCGCTCTTGTTGCTGAACATCCCAATCTATTTTCACTCTTGCGACAAAGCGATATCGAAAAAAAACCCCGCCAACTAACAACAATAATTGCTCGCCACCTCGCCAAAAATTGACAATTTTTGAGTTTTAAGATACCATTTAGCTACGGGGGTGAAAAATCAAAAAGACTAAACACAACAACCCCTTACTCCATAACTTGTGAGGTTGTCGTGAAAAGCTTACATGTATTATTTGTAGTTTTGATTAGTCTGGGTGCGCTATTCTTTTTACAAACAGTAGACGCAAGCAACATCGAAACAAAATTTTCAAAAAGATTTCTTATAACAACTACCGTCTCAAACCTACTAAAATCACCAATTACACGTAAACTGCTTTTGGGCGCAGCAGGAGCATCTAGCTTTGCATCAACTGCATATCTTAGCTGTTGGAAAAGATACTACTATGACGATCAAAAATACGAATACCAAGATCGTTACCTTGCGCAACCCATAGAAGCGCTGTTAGACAAAAAGCAAAATTTAGCCGACGCTAAAACAAGAAAATATATTGCCCATGGAATCGCCGCACTAGCCACGCATGCAGGTCTTATATCGCTTAGTCTTTGGAATCCGCAAAACCAAGCCCTCAGCTTGCTTTTGCACAGCGTTACTATGCCATTAGCAACAAGTGCGTCATTTTCTTCGGCATTATTCTTCAAGCATTTATTAGAAAAGCATGTAAGCGAAAATGCCCTTGAATTAACCGGAACCAAAAATAATATCATGTTATATCAAAGCATACTTGTCTCTTCTGCTTTAGGCAGCGTCTGCTTAGCAAAAAACCGAAGGCTCAGTAACGCAATCGGTCAATCACTCATCCCCATTATCGCAAGCAATAAAAACCTCTACGGACTTTTCTTCTAGGATACACCATTAGCCGCACACTACGAATTTCTCTTTGAGAATCTCGTACGCAGAAGGATCACTTGCATCAAGCATCCGTCCTGTTTGAGGATCTATATGCTCAGGCGACAAACCCGGCGCATAATAAAAACGATCGCCAGGAGCAGAATACCGTCGCAATACATCAACTAAAATAGGCATTGCATGCCGACCAGAATATACCACGCCTTCCAAAGAATCGTTGTTATCACAGCCCAGATAAACAACCCCAGTATACCGAGGAGTCGCTCCTGCAAACCAACAGCTACGCTGCTGGTTTGTTGTCCCTGTCTTGCATGCAAAATCGCCAGCAACCCACTTGTTAGGACGCAAACGAGATAACCTCTTGCCAATTGCACGTAAAATCCACAATACCTGACTACTTATTGTCCAGGGCACCCCAGGCATATCTTGGCCATAGCGCCTAAAAATCTTCTTGCCCCCCGCATCCTTTACCCATTCAACATAATAGACCGGCTTGACCAACCCTTGTTGCGCAAACGCATTAAACATCTTTGCAACCTCAAGAGGCGCACACTCAACACAACCAAGGGCCAAAGAAGGATACGGCTCCATTGGACCCGGCAACCCCAGCCTCTCAGCCAATGCAATAATAGGTTTGGGACCGACTTCAAAGAATAGCCTAACGGGAATAATGTTGTTTGAAACAACAAGCGCATGAGCCAAAGACATTGGCCCATCATGTCGACGAGTTACATTGCGCGGCGACCACCCATACAACTCATCTAAGGGTTCATCGATACGAACATCTGCAAAAGAAACACCGAGCGAAGATATAGCCGCAGAATACACAATTGGCTTAATCAACGATCCCAACTGCCGTTTAGCTTGTATCGCCCGGTTAAACTGAGACTCCGAAAAATCATACCCCCCAACTAATGCCCGTAATGCGCCACTTTCGCCATCAAGCACAATCAATGCGCCGTCTACCGAAGACTTTTTATTACGCAAAGCCTTAATATGACTTCTAAAAGTCTCCTCTGCACACTCTTGCATAGAAGAATCAATAGTTGTTTGAATCAGCAGACCATCTCTATATAAACGCTCACGACCAAAACGTTCCTCCAAAAATTGTCGAAGCATTTCGCGCAGATGACCGCCCGCCTTTCGGCTTGACAGATCAGCATTACTACTCAAAACTAACTCTTTTGAGGCAGCCAAATATTCTTCTTCCCTTAGATAGCCGCAAATGTGCATGCTCGATAAAACAATATTGCGGCGCTTTTGGGCACGATCGGCGCTATATAGCGGACAATAAGCCTGCGGTGATTTTACAATACCAGCAAGCAAAGCTGCCTGCGCCGGAGAAAGCTCATGCGCAGAAATACCCCAAAAACGCTTAGCCGCCGCTTCTACTCCATACAAACCCGCGCCAAAATAGACATGATTAATATATGACTCTAGAATCTGCTCTTTTGAATACAACCCCTCAACAATCCACGAAACGAGCTGCTCTCGAACTTTTCGCTCAAAAGTCCGTTGATTTGAAAAAAAACGCATTTTTACCAACTGCTGGGTAATCGTGCTCGCCCCCTGAGCAACGCGCCGAGAGCGCAGATTAATCCACAGTGCGCGCAATATTCCGCGCCAAGAAATGCCTTTGTGAGCAAAAAATTGCCGATCTTCTGCGGCAACAAAAGCATTAATTAAATGAGGAGAAACATCAGACAATTGAACAGGCTGGCGATGCTCCAATTCAAAGCGAAAAATCTCTTTGCCTTGCACGTCCAACACTACACTTGGTTTATCATAGCCATGATATGATAACGCTTCAAAATCAGGGAAAAAGTGTATTTTTCCATAAAAAAAAAGCCCACTTAGCAGACCCAAAAAACCAAGCAAACTTATACTAAAAAGTTTCTTTACATACGATGGCATCGTTTTTACAATGAAGATGAGAGTGGTACGTTTTGCCCCATAATAGTAGCACAATGTCGCATAAAAACCTATGTCTTTACACGCTTCTCCTAAGCACCCTGCTTTTCCTCATAGAACTTATATATGTAAACTCACCACTTTCGACATTTTACCCACTACAAACCTTTACAATGGGCGCGCTACTCTTTGTCCCTTATTCCTGGTCCTGCACTCTGCCCATCATATTTCTCGCAAGCGCAAATAGCGCTATATACAACATCAACACAACCGGCACCCTAATTTTGCTGTTCACCCTATTATTCATAGCTCCCTGGTTTCGTGCACTCTTTCTACCGCGACTTTATCTTTTCATACCTGTTCTGCTCGCCGCCAATATCGCCTTTTTCGCCATCAATTGTAACGCATCGACAAAAATATCCTGGTTTGGTATACTGACGACAGTGCTTTTAGTAGCATTGCTTTGGAATACGGTACGAAAGACAATCGCAGGAGGAAACTCTTGAGGAAAGTCCGGACTCCTAACGAAAAGAGCGCCGAGCGCAAGCTCGGAAGGCGTAAGCCTATGGAAAGTGCCACAGAAAACAACCGCCCGACCAACATATTGTTAGTAAGGTAAGGGTGAAAACGTGTGGTAAGAGCACACGACATATGCTAGTAATAGTATATGGGGGCAAACCCCGCTCGGAGCAAGGCCAAACAGTGTATACAGTTTTTTCGTTCTGTCAGGATGGAGACATCTTGAGATAAATACACGGGTAGGCCGCCTAGATACATGATTGCCATCAGATCTTCTGATACAGAATCCGGCTTATTGACTACCGCAAACCAGAGCTTACATGATTGGAATAGCAATGCTAAAAAGCACCCTTTACTTTAGTACGCCATTTATTGCTTGTCTTGCAACCTTCCTCCTTCTTTCTCATCTAGGCAAAAAGGAAACATTTTCCGCCCCTTCTATCATCGGCTGTTCAATTGCAGACGGCATTATCACCCTCTCTCAACACAATCTACATCCACACATACTTGAACAGCGCGAAGACGCCACCTGCACTCCAGGAACTATTATTGAACAAAATCCTAGACCCGGACAGCAGATCAAAGAGAAACAGCCAATTTTCCTGGTCGTTTCAAAGGCCATTATCCCACCCAAGTCACCAAACCTTGTCGGACTATCACTAGAGCAAGCAAAAAAAATAGCCTTCTCCGAACACACGCTCATAAAAACCTTCGCAATCGAACACATTCATCCTAAAGGAACTATCATCGCACAATTTCCACATGCGGGCGAACCCATCCCAACAGAAGGCCTTATCCTCTATGTATCAACAGGACAACAGGAAAGCCATCTGGTAACACCTGACCTTCAAATGCTTCACCCTGACGAAGCCAAAAATATTTTGGAAGCAAAAAACATCCCCTACCAAATAATTAGAGCAAAAAATAAAACAATAGAAAAAATCAAGAAGCAACGCCCAATCGCAGGAACAATTATCACCCAAACCTCACCCCCAACATTTCAACTAGAGGTTGGCTAAGCTTATGCCCCAAAATTGCGCTTTCTGCGATCAAAGGCCACCAAAAGCGCCTCAAAATCAGCTCTTGTAATTGCTGGCCAATAAGTATCAACAAAGAAAAGCTCACTATACGCTGTCTGCCATGGCATAAAGTTACTTAGACGCCGCTCTCCCCCAGAACGAACAACCATATCTGGCGGTGGGCAATTTCCCGTCCACAAATGTTTTGCAAAGTGGTCTTCCGTGATCTCTGAGGGCCGCAATGCACCATTAGCAACTGCGGCAGCCAATCGCTGTGCAGCATTACGCAACTCCTGATGCCCTCCATAACAAAAAAGTATATTAACAACGAGCTTGGTGCCCTCTTTTGTTGCATCTTCAATAGCCGTTATTGTTTTTACCAATCGCGGTGGAAAAAGACTCCGATCACCAACAAAACAAATCTTTACCCCATGCTGGGCAAGCTCTTGAATATCTCGAGGAGACAAGCCTGTTTCAACCACATCAAAAAGATGAAGTAACTCATCACGGCTTCGCTTAAAATTTTCTAGAGAAAAGGCATACAACGATAAAAATTCTATACCATGCGCCAAACAAAACAACACAGCTTCCTTCACCGGCCCCACACCGCTTCTATGTCCATCCCATGGCATAAGCTTACGGTCTTTAGCCCATCTACGGTTACCATCCATAATAAAAGCAATATGTCTTACCCCCGCATTGCCATCGATCACCGGCGAGCGAGGTTGCGCGTGCAGTAAAGAAAAAACACTATTATACCCGAGCACACCAAGCTGAATGGCCCCTATTGCACACAATACGACTACAACTCCATGAAAAAATCGTTTCATACCACTTCTCAACATCAAGGCACATCACAAACAGGCTGTTTCTCAATCTTTTGATTATAAAAACTTCTCGAAAAACCGCTACTAATAACACTAACCAGCAAAGCTACCGCTGCAAGACTTACGCGTTCAACAAGTACCCGCGGTATCAACAATATCCATGCAGCCGGAGAAACTAAAAAACCCGCATACAACCAAATTAGAGAACCAACAATATGAGCACAAAAGCTGCCTATAATCATGCGCGCAGCAACACCTTTGCCAAAAAGAGCCAAAAGAGGAATCACCCACAAAAGTGGATACGCTGCAGCCTGCAAACCGACCGGATGTAACCAAAAAGCCACACTACCGCCTACAACCAGCACAACGACCAATCGAGGATAATTCATAGCGGCAACTCCCACCAATGTAGGCAAGCCATTCAAAAAACCGAATGCAGAACCTGCCCCATGCAAAGCTATACGTAAAAGACCTCGTCCTAACCAAAAAGATATGGCTGATGAAAACCCTGAAAAACCGCCAATTGCCAATAGCGCCAATGCGGATCCAGCTAAAGAAAGCTGGTAAGACCCAAGCAGTGAAAATGAAAACAAGGAACTAGAACTTATACAAATATTAAGCATAATTACTAGTAATAAGCTAACCGCATTGCGGCACCGGTTCATAAAAACTCCTTGTTTTTTTATCCGCTCCTATGCTACCCATAGTACTAAGTTTCCAACAAAAACACGAGTCGGTCATGACACAAAAAAAAGAACTACTTCTACCCGATCAGATCGTTATTGCAATCGATCTACATGGTGTACTATTCACCTTTAATTACGCCAAACTAGGAGCGCTAGCACTCTCCATAGGGCTTCTCGCCTTACTTACCTATCACTACACATCAACCACCCTTGCCATAATCCTTTGCGCTGCGATGCTAGCACCGGCAGTATTTGTAACGCTTGCTAGCGGCTATTTTGCACTCAGCCACGGATACCGCCCCATCGTCGAACATCATATTCTTTCTTCAAAAACACCTCCTATCCCCCTCATAAAAAAATACTGGCTCTGGGTCAGCAATTTTTTTTATCCACGCGCTTCGCTTGTTGCACTCTGCTGGAAATTACAAGCCGCCGGCTACCAGCTTATCCTACTTTCAGACATCGGCCCCGAGGCCTTTGATATTCTCAAAAATCGCTACCCAAAAACATTTACCAAAAAAGGCAAACCGCTTTTCACCCAAACGTATTATCCAAACTCGCCTGATAGCAACACTATTCGACTCACGCCCTGGTATCCAAAAAATGCGCACAATTTTTTCAAAAAGTTCGCGCATGCTTTTATGCACCAATACCCACATATCAAAAAAATCATTTTTATCGACAACAACAAACGCAACATTAAACGGGCACAAAAACAAAGTGCTCATGCTTTTATAACGATCCACTTTAGCAATACAGCGCAAACTATCACGAACCTTCGCAAACAACTGCCTACCTAAAAAACCACAAGATTTCCCTTGCAATTTACCCTACCTTTTGTATCTTTAAATGGAGAGTGACGGATGGCTTACAACACAGGGGCCATTCTAAAAAACTATGATTTGACCTCCATTTCCCCTGTCTTGGACCGCTCGGTCCGGGCGGGGGTTTCTTTATTATCGTGGAGATTGTGTGGCAAAGTCGCGCAAAACAGGTCCAACACGTGAAGACGGTATCTTCAAAAATTATCCAGGCGAAAAAAAACATGACTGGATAGACATTGCCGCCCTTTTTTGGCGCGCCTTCAAAGTTTATTTTGCTCGACAAAAATATGAGCAACTCGCTCTCGACTACTCGTGGACCCAACAACTTCGTACCAGCATCCAAACCGCACTGCAAAACAAAGAAAATCATCTTTGGTGGCTTGGCCATGCAACCTTTTTATTGTACATAAATGGCACCTTTATCATTACAGACCCAGCATTTTCCAATCTCTCTTCCCTCTTTCCAAGGCTTTTTGATCCGATAAAAATATCTGAAATCCTGCCCCCTATCGATATTGTACTCATTTCGCACAATCACTATGATCATCTAGATAAACAGAGCATCAAAGAACTCGCGGCACAAAATCCAAAAATACAACTCTTGGTGCCCGAAGGCGATAAGCAGCTCTGTACCCACTGGGGCTGCAAGCAGGTCTCTGAAAAATCGTGGTGGGATGAGGAGTTAGTAAAAAACAATATTAACATAACGTTTGTACCAGCAAAACACTGGTCTCGACGCTCATTTTTCGACTGCAACAAGTCACTGTGGGGCGGCTGGATAATAAGCACAAAAGACGCGTGTATCTACTTTGCTGGAGACACTGCCAAAGGCGACCATTTCCGTGAGATTCAAACAAACGTCCCCCCCATTACCCATGCGCTCATACCAATTGGCCCATGCCAACCCGAAAAAGAAAACCGTCAAGCACACCTCGATCCAATCGAAGCAGCAGAAGCGTTCCAAACACTCAACGCCCAAATCATGATTCCTTGCCACTGGGGAACATACCCTCTCGGCACCGACTGCCCCAACGCACCCATCGACCTACTTCGACACTGGTGGAACAACCAACAAAACCTAACACCCGAACAATGCATCTTTACCCTGCCAGGCCAATCCATTCCATTAAAAATCAAGCTGCCTATGCAAACAACCCCTAGCCCGCACAAACAAACAACGCCGTCAGAGCTCTCATAATCCGAGTCTCTACCTTAAGCCATAGCCGACTTTTAAAAAAGACTTGAAAAAAAGCTAAAAAAAATTATCCTAATAAGAAAAATTAAAAACGAGTATGAGGCGCGACCATGAACTTGAAACGTATTCTCCCCCTATTCACCATATTGCTAGCCAACGGCTCTCTGTGCGCCGCGGACACGACAGACACGACGTACACGCCCTGGCAAAACTTTTTCAAAAATAGCTTCGGCCAATACACTTGCCGGATACAATGGGATGAAAATCCTAATTGGGACGACCTTGACCAGCAAAATGAAAACCTTGAAAAAATTACCAAGCTTGAAATCGCATGGGCAAGCAAAGTTAGTGCCGACAACATTTGCACCCTACTCCAAAAAACCCCGATCACAACAACCCTTTGCCTAAACGGGGTATCTTTTACACAACAACTGTGGGAACAAATCATTGCAAAAAAAAACCTAAAAAATCTCTCCTTAATCTACCCAAAAAACTACGACACAGTAATTAACTGGACTGATCTCAAACAGACACAACTCACCCATCTCGAACTTTTTGGGGTTAATAACAAAGACCACTTATTCACCATATTTAACAACATTCCCCAAACACTAACCCACCTAGAGCTCAAAGATATCTCATTAAACAATGAAGACTGGGAGCATTTTTGCCAGGACATAACAGATACAAAGCTTGAAAAAGTAACCAAACTCAACTTATGGGAACTAAAGGCTCTCACCACAAATAATCCAGAGCAAGAAGAACTTATTCCTGCGGAACACTTCAAGGCAATAATAACGGCATTCCCCAACATCAAGGACCTCTCCATCCTATATCAAGAAACGTATTTGCAACATGTACCTCTGAATATAACCGACCTAACAATCAACAACGCCCCAAAAGATCTTGATACTCCAACCTTGGCAAAGCAATTGGCTAAAAAACATAAAAATCTCACATGTCTCTCTATACCAGGTAAACAGACCTATTTTGAGAAAGACCTTGCAGCATTACGCACTGAAACTACCCAAAACAATCCGCCTACCCCAACAATTAACAAAACGACGAACATCGAACAAGAAAACGACGATCAACCTGCCCCCACACCTGTAGAGCCCAAAACCAACAAACCGGTAACCCTTCTAACAGTAAATGCTTGGGGCCTTGCATGCGGCGGCATGCTGTTGACCTACTACTTTTTGCACAACAACAAATCAAACAGAGGCCAACCCAAAAACTTGCCGACCACAACCCCACAGCCTCCCAAAGTGGACGTACAAAAGATCAACCACACGCTCACGGCAATAAAATAAAAGACTCAACGCCCCCCAAGACCAACTTGCAAAGCACCTATAGGCATGTTATTCTGCAGTAAATAGAGTCTATGCCGGGGTGGCGAAATTGGTAGACGCGCAGGCTTCAGGCGCCTGTGGGAGCAATCCTGTGCTGGTTCGAGTCCAGTCTCCGGCACCATATCACAAGGTTATTAACACACCGCGCTCCGCCGCGTCCTAAACTCAAAAATACTCCGCCCCCCCCCCAAACAAACCCTTGCCCCCTGCAACTAGCCACTTTGAAGAAAATCTTGCAAAGCACGCCCAAGGCCGTATACTAAACGGGGTATGGTGAGCGTAGCTCAGTTGGCAGAGCATCAGATTGTGGTTCTGGGGGTCGTGGGTTCGAGCCCCACCGCTCACCCCAAAAAACTTTGAAAATCAACTTCCCTTTTTATATCAAGCTGTTAGAATAGCTGCTATAGAAATACATAATGTAAATCGCCTGTCGGGGCGTGGCGCAATTTGGTAGCGCACTCGCTTTGGGAGCGAGGGGTTGCCAGTTCGAGTCTGGCCGCCCCGACCATTTTCAATACACCTCATCTATTCTTACTAATCCCATCACCCTTGTTCTTTTTCACCGCATTACTGCACGGACAACTAACAAGTTTTTTCTAAAACATCTCCTGGCCAGCTAAAACAAGCGTCAAAACAATCAATAAAAAACCATACAACCCCGCGCACCACACTTGACAAAGCCAATCACAACTGTAAACTCAAATAGAATAAAAATAAGACTTTTGGCCAAAGGTTATAAAATGCAGCGCAATCAGAAAATAGCAAGAAAAGCTCTATATTATTGGTTATTTGGCAGCTTTCTCGCACTCCTTACAGCCCCAGTCGAAACACAAACGGGCACATCGGAAAACGCGCCTCAACTTGAAGACTTCAAAATCTTACCAGAAGACAATACCTCCCTCACCCAAGGAATCTTTTCCATTGCACACGGATTATTCGCTCCACCAGAACGGCCGGGCGACCCAGAAAACATCCATTATATCTGCAACTCTATAGCCGGTCTATTCCATGAAATCGATCTGTATGCACAAAAAAAACATCTCGACACCCCCACTCTTGAAGAATACTATAAAACAACCTTGGCTAAACCAAACAATCAAAGTGACCGTCTTTTTTTAGGGATCAAATCAGGCTCATCTCGATTCTCTAACCATCAAGAAATACAACGCATCCAGGCTCTTGGAAGCTTGGCTATCGAAAAAAAAGCTTTGGCAGAAACATCCTCACTCAACTATGTGTTTTTGGAACTAGAAAACAAGACAAAACTAAAACGCCAACGCGTACTTGAACTTCTTGGCCTACAAAAACCAACGTACAAAGAAAGCAAAGAGCTTCTACATCTTTTACAAAGCCTCACTCAAGACATTCTTGCGTTTTTTGAGCACCTAACACTCGCTAAATACGCAGAAGAAATTAATGATTACCTTGATTCCTTGGACCCAAAAAATAAAAGCAAGTCCCAAAAAAAACCTGCAAATGAACGTAAAAAAAACACCGATTCAACATATAAAACGGTAATCAACTTTACTGGAGACCTGATTGACTGCTTCATGAAATTTTTTGAAGAAGCCGGAACAAACAAACAGGTAGTTTTCTTCAACCCTTTTGCACCGCTTCTTATTGCAAACGCATTTATTTTTTCCGAACAAAATGAAGATCCAGAGTTTAAAAACTCGCTTCTTCGCTCTCTGGTCAACAAAGGAAAAAGCCTTAATCGTTCTCTTGAAAATCAAATAATCAAACTCATTCTGAATAGGATTCCAAAAGAACAACGATCACTTGTGGAAAACCTAATGTCATCAAAAACCGCCGAGCTCTCAAGCATCAAAAAGCTCAAAACCGCTTACTTGCATAGCTACGGAAATCTATACACCGCACTCTCGTCCGAACCGATTATTGCGCTCTCTTTTTTCATTGGCGGACAAGAACTGGCTGAAAAAAATAGCAAAAACCTAATATTAGCTATGAGCACCATACGAGAAACACTACAAACCGTTTTCAAGGATTTCGACAAATTACTTGAGGTTGCCAAAAACAAGCTAAAAACCCAAACCAACCTTTTTGACTCCATCGAGCCTCGCACAGGCGTCGGCCGCATTCTTCAAGCTGATGCCGTCCTCTACCGTAAAAGCACTGAAGAAGACTCAAAACTACAAAGAACTTCACTGTCAACCCTATCCAATCCTGGCAACAGTTCGGACCTACAAACGGCACAAAAACTTTTGGAAGAAATAGCCTTTCTAGAAAACCTCGTAATCTCTGAATTTGGCAAACCCTCATTTTCGCGTCAACGTTTTAGCAATGCCTTTCAACAAGTTCTTCAACCAGAAGCAAGTTCATTTATACGCATGCTTCCAAGAATCGGAACTCAAACAAAATTTATTCAAACATCAGCAAAAACAGTGAATACCGCTGTAAAACCTATCTTTAAAGTACTCAATGACCTAAAAAGTTCTACTGCTCTACTCATAGAAAACAACCTTGCTAATAAAGACTCCATCCTAGGTAGCGTAGAACACGGAATCTGGGACACTGCCAAATCGGTCGGAAATATACCATCATATATCTCCCAAAAAACGCATCCGTACTTTGCGCAACAGACTCAAAAAATAAAAGAAAAATACGGGCCCGACCATGTGACCTACGGATATGTCAACGAAACACTTTCTTACGCTGAACATCTTGGAGAAAAGATCACAGAGCCCCTAGAAAAAAAATTCCAAGAGATTGACACAGACCCTGAAACCGCAAAAAAAATGGAAACTTTTAATAATGCAACATACTGGGGGCTACGCCTTATACCTCTAGCCCTGGCCGTTCCAATAGCCAACACCCTATTTCAAGAAGGCCGCCAAGTATGGCTTGAAAGCCCCGACAAAAAAGCCTTTATTCTAAATGCTTCAAACAAATTTGCCCATTCGCTTATCACGTTGAATGCGATACCAACGTTTTTGAAACGAACCTTTGCGCCATTTATGCTATCCAATAATCGCTACAAACAAACGCTTTTACAAAAAACAACATCAGGCGAACTATTTTCTATCACCGAGCACCTGTACCAACCACGCTCATTTGTCGACCAAATAATGCGCGTCCGGCTTTGGCTCCTTAACGGCTTTTTAACCACGCGGAATATAAGCAAAACAACACCGAAAACACGAACCTACACCTATACGCTGCCAAAACCATTAGCATGGGGCGGCCTATTGGGCATGCCAACTCGCATAATCCCTCTTATGGGCGGAATCGCTATCGGTGGAACAATTGCTACTGCCACTGGCCTTGCTTACTCAGCCTGTGCTGCAGGCTCAACAATCAAAGTAGCACATGCATGCGCAGAAGGAGACGAAATTTGGTCAGGATCTCAGAAGAAAATAGTAGATCAAATGCGCCAAGATCTTCGCGGCATACACAAAATAGTAAAACGCGCACGCAAACTTTCTATACCTTTGTTTGAAGAAGATCAGTTTCTTAGTGGACACATGCAAGAAATTAAAAAACTCACTATGAATGAACCGTTTTTTAATCTAAAAGAAAAAGCTAAACAGGAAGACATCTTCACCGTCATTGCAACACACACTAAAGTAAAACAACTTTTACCAAGGCTTATGTATCACCTAGGCATCGTTGACCTGCACCTTGCAACAGCAGAGTTCTTGGGGCAAAATACTAAGCAGTTTTCCCCAAAAAACCAAGTTGAAGAACTTTGGGCTAATGCATTTGGCTTAGAAAAAACAACCTGATTATGGAGGCGTTATACATCATGAGCAAAAAAGAAAATGTTATCCGTGTTCAAGGTGCACGCGAACATAATCTCAAAAACATCTCTGTTAGTTTGCCCAAAGATACACTCACCGTAATCACTGGCCCATCAGGCTCAGGAAAAAGCTCTCTTGCCTTCGATGTTTTACATGCAGAGGGCCAACGACGCTACCTTGAATCGCTCTCCTCATATGCCAGACAATTTCTTGGAATGCCCCAAAAACCTGACTGCGACTCAATCGACGGACTATGCCCGGCTATTGCAATCGATCAAAAAACAGTTGGCTCAAACCCCCGCTCCACGGTCGGCACCATAACAGAAGTATCCGACTACCTTCGCATACTGTTCGCTCGCATAGGCATATTAGCCTGTCCTAGCTGTGGACAAAAAGTACAACCAACGTCACCCCAAGAAATTATTAAAAAGATCTTAGAACAGCACAAAGGAAAAACGATCGGCATCTATGCACCACTTGTTGAGCGCCGCAAAGGCACCTTTGTCAAAGAACTCTCCGAATGGATCAACCAGGGCGCTACGACCTTTGTTATTGATGGACAAACGCACCGACTTCGAACAACAGAAGATATTGCTCAACTCGACTTAAAAAAAACAGTGCCCCACACCATTAGTGCACGCATTGATACCATTGAAGTACAACCCAACAACCCCGAAGAATGCGCGCGACTAAGCGAAGCGGTCGAAAAAAGTTGTGCACTCACAAAAGGTTTGTGCCGCATCAATATCGGAACAGAAGAACAACTCTTTTCGACAGCACAAGGCTGTACCATTTGTGGAATCTCATTTCCAGATCTTGAGCCCCGCCATTTTTCTTTTAATTCGCCGCTTGGCGCATGTTCAGCCTGCCACGGACTTGGCATTACCCTGCCGCACGAAGCATTTTTTGGGGCAATCAGCCTTACCTGCTCCACGTGCCAAGGAAAACGTCTGAATGATCTGGCTCTTTCTGTGACCATCGGAGAACAAAACATCTTTCAATTAGGTGAATACGCCATAGCAGACCTAAAAAATTTCTTTCACCAGCTTGTGCTCACCCAAACAGAACAGCATATTGCCGAACGACTCATCGGCGAAATTACCCATCGACTAAGTTTTCTTGTTGACGTTGGACTAGGCTATCTTTCGATTAATCGCGATGCACGCTCACTCTCAGGTGGTGAAGGACAACGAATCCGCCTAGCACGCCAGCTTGGTTCTGCATTAAGCGGTATTTTATATCTGCTCGATGAGCCCAGCATTGGACTACATCAACGCGATAATGATCGATTAATTGCAACATTAAAAAAACTTCGGGACCAAGGCAATACCGTAATTGTGGTTGAACATGATTTCGACACAATGGAAAATGCAGATTTTATTATCGATATGGGACCAGCCGCTGGTATACACGGTGGTTCAATCGTAGCAACAGGAACTCCAGAAGAAATAAAGCAGAACCCACACTCACCCACAGGGCAGTACCTTGCCGGTATTCGAGCAATACCAACCCCTCCTCGACGCAGAACACCCCAAGGCTTTTTAGAAGTTATTCACGCACAGGCCAACAACCTTCACGACATTAGTGTATCCATACCACTTGGTGTCCTATGTGCCGTTTCAGGGGTTTCTGGTTCAGGCAAAAGCTCTCTGGTAATGGACGAAATCGTACCCGCTCTTTCAATGCAACTCAAAACACAGAGTTGGAAAACTCATACAGCAGAGATCTCTGGAGCAGAGCAACTCCTCTCAACGGTTATCATCGATCAAAGCCCGATTGGACGAACACCGCGCTCAAACCCTGCAACCTATGTTGGTTTTTTCGATGAAATACGTAACCTGTTTGCCCAACTCCCCGAAAGTGTTGCCCGCGGTTATCGCTCAGGTCGCTTTAGCTTTAATGTAAAAGAAGGCCGCTGCCAAGAGTGCAATGGAGAAGGCACCAAAACCATCGCCATGCACTTTTTACCCGATGTAACCGTAGAATGTCGAAGCTGCCAAGGAAAACGATTTAATCGACAAACATTAGAAATTACCTATCGAGGCAAAAATATTGCAGATATCCTTGATATGACAGTACTCGAAGCACACGATTTCTTTAAACACCACCGCAATATCCACAAACGACTTCAACTACTTTGCGATGTCGGCCTCGACTACCTCAAACTCGGACAACCTGCAACAACGCTCTCTGGCGGCGAAGCACAGCGGATTAAACTCGTCAACGAACTTGCCAAGCGTGGAAACAAAACAATGTATGTTCTTGATGAACCAACCACGGGTTTACATGCATGCGATGTAGAAAAATTATTGCATGTGTTTGATCGCCTTATTGAAAAAGGCAATTCACTTTTAGTGATCGAACACAACCTAGATGTTTTAAAATATTCAGACTATCTTATAGACATGGGGCCCGAGGGCGGCGACGCTGGCGGCTATATTGTAGCACAAGGAACTCCTGAGCATGTTACTCAAATGCCAAATAGCTACACCGGTAAGTATCTAAAACAGCTGCTAAATTAAATAAAAATCTGATGGGGGATTATAAATTATGAATCGAAACATTGTATTTGGAATCTTTTGCTGCTGCGCCATATTTAACTGGCCAACTCAATCACGCAATAAAATTACCTATCAAACAAATCAACAAGATCTTGTTAGAGAGCTAACGGAGGAAAAAGAACTAGAAAAAGCGCCCGAAACAGCGCTCCTGGAAATTCCCCAGCTCAATAAAACAGAAATAAAGCAAATCTCCCAGCTATGCAAAAAACGCAAGCGGCTCTTTTTACTAATCCGCACCGGCGCATTCATCGGCGGCATAGGATTTATCGCATGGAAACTCTTTGGTAAAAAGAACAAACAGCTATCTACTACTGAGCAAATCGAATCACTTACTGCACGGGTACAGGCCCTGGAAGATCGCCTTGAACTCGCACCACCAACGCCACACACACCATCTACCCAAAACTGGCTTATTCAAGAAACAAAAGCCCTAGGATCACACGCAGGAAGCCTTATTGTCGATGGACTTATCAGCACCTTGGTGGTTGATACCGTTACAGGAAGCGTAACAAACGCTATTACAAAACGACTCCCCCTAAACGAATTACTTGCCCGCAAACCGTCCCTTGAATGGCTTTTGCAAAATCACACAAATTATGCCGTTAACACGAGAAGCTGCCTCTACATATTAAAAGATCTCAATGTGCAGATGGTTGAAGAACAAGAGCTCCAACATCAATACCTTTGGTATCACGCACAATCGCTAATACATGACCTCGAAAAAATCCTAGGCTTTTTGGCATTTGAAATCGATGAAACAACAAACCAACACCAAAAACAAAAACTAAGCATTCTTGCTGGAATGCTGTTTAAAACAGGAAACTTGTTCAGCAAAAAAATGAACGCAACCTTGCGGCAACCAAACATCACCGCCACTCAAGCAGCACAAGAAGAGATACAAACCATCCAGAATATTATCGAAGAAATACAACTACGCACACAAAAACGAAATAATCTTCTTCCGCAGCTCTTTTAGACAAACAACCACCACTCACTCAACCTAGCCCAAAACTAAACTTTCTAAAAGAAATTAAACTTTTCAAAAATAAAATTCTCTGTATACTGACAAGAGAATAAAAATAGGAAGGCGTATAGCTTTTAAAAAACAAATAGCCGGAGTTTAAAAGTATGAATTTTCACCAAATATTCAAACGTTCGCTCATATTGCTTTTCAGCTTTTCTGCCTACACCAGCGCAACATACAACGCATATGATCCATATATCGTAAAACTCAACAATCTAAGCGCAGACTATACGAAAACTGGTTGGGCAAGTTATTTGTTATACTCAGAAAAAGAACTTGAACAGCAAGCTCTTCAAGAAGCTATAGAAATCATAGAAGATATCGTTTCAAAAACTAGGCTAACAGACCTATATACATCGGATATCAAAAGAATTAAAGAACAAATTACTCCTCCTTCCTTTGGCGCTAAAGTTCTCAACGCGCTGCGCTTTTGGAAAAAAGCAACCCCTGCTAAAGCTGATTTTGTAGAACAAAGGCTTGAGATTAAAAAATTAGCACAAAACGTTTCCCAGCACCTCTCAAACAACCCCCATCCTCTATCAGCACAGGTGCAAACACTGCAAGAAAAACTCCCCCAACAAGAACAATCACTTAAAGAGCTGTTAAATAAAGCAAAACAACATCCATCCCTAGCTGAAGAAAAAATTTTAAAAAAATGCAAAGAATTTAAAAATGCATTACAAGCGCCTGAAAGGCTTACAGATGTTTTCCTTAAGCAATTCAATTGTATCAATGCGGAAGAAACATTTGAGAAAATGTCAGAACAGCGGCAAAAACTATTTGCTACAATCCAAGGTATCGATAATGCGATAACTGAACTAGAACCAAAAAGAACAATTTCTAAAGAAACCAAAAAAGCCTTTAAATCTTTGCAAAAAACCCGCAAAAACCTAACCGAACATCTCAAGCCTAATGCTGATTTAGATGAATTTGCAAAGTCTGCAACGGATGAAATAGTCACAAACACGCGCCGCACATTTCAAAGCGCCGAAGAACAATTACTAAACCAAAAAGGTCGCTTTATTAACGAAGCAGATGAATTAAAAATCTCTAATTGCCCAGAGCTTAAAAAGCTTCTAGACAAAATAAAGAGTTTAAAGGAAAATCCCAATACCTTTTCTAGTGTCACGGAAACTTTAAAGCTCAGAGACTTATTAAAAAAATTCAAACGAGCACAAAAGTATCCACTTGCAAATGACGCAACAATACTAGAAACTATTGATTCTCAAGATCAGAAAACAAAAAAAGAATTTCTCAAAACACTCAACACGCGGGCCATGCTCTTCTTAGAAACTCTAGAAGCAGAGAACCTAAGTCAAACGGACAAAACTTCTGGTAAACTGCCGCATCAAAAAGAAGACCTGAAGACGCTGATAATGCATTATCAAAAAGAAGGCCCGAAATACTCTGCAAAAGAACCACTCTGCGAACTGTTCGGCACCAACTACCTAGCGATCGAAAACTTTATAAAAGAGTTTCATGCAATTTTACATGCAGCAGAAATCGTTTTTGATCCTGATATCATAAATGCCCCGAATTCCACAGAGGTGCAACAAAATGCCCTTATCAAAATATTTTCCAACCCCCACTACCCAGGCTACAACAAAATCTGTCCTGACGCCTCAGAAACCAATTCTCATGTTATGTTTAAAATAAGAGATATCAGTATCCCTGCTTCTAACAATTTTCCCGGCAAATTTACGACCGAACAAAACACAACATACCCTTCTCTAGGCCAAAACACCACTCAGATTCTTGCAACGTTGCGTGAAGCGGTATTTATCAGAAACTTCTTTTCTCAAAACCAAACGTATATTATCGGGTACATCCTACTCAGTTACTATAATGACTGCGAAGAGCGCTGGGGAGCACCCATGGCTCAAAAAGCCGCAGATATTATAACGGAAACGCTAAAAGCATATCCACAACTTTTCCCTAACGCAGAACAGATAATTCCATCATTTCTCAAGCTTTCCAAACAGAGTCGCCGAGCAATCGAGCAATCTCTGGAGAAGGCTTTTGACGCGCAACAACTACGCAAAATATCGATATACATAGTAAATCTAGAAAGTGGTTTTTCCCACACCAAACAAGACTACGAAGTTTTTTTAAACCTCTTTTCAGGCAAAAAAATAACCGAGGCACCAAATACATCAACCATAACCTCCGCTCTCAAAACAGTTGTATCATCTGGCAAAATAACCTCTGCAATAGCGAACTCTATGAAACTACTACTTGCCCAGAAAAAACAGTTGACATGGGGATGGCAATACCGCGCCTGGTTACTAGACAATACTCCCACAATTTATGCCATATTTAGAGGGGTAGCTGCGGGAGTCTACCAAGTTGGTAGCGATATTGTGAACAGCGTTTCGGAGATTCGCGGCTTAGAAAAGAGCACCAATGAAAACGACTCCGGCATTGTCAAAAATTTGGAACAGTACATCTTCGGCCCTATATTATCCGCATCACAAAGTACCTACACATCACTGCTCGGTGGTCGCAAAGAAGATGGTTCGCCAATCCCTCTTGAGATCAATTTAAAAACTTTGGTCCTAGATAAGCTCCCAAAGAACACAAAAGAGTCTGGCCCAGTCCTTCAAAAATTCGAGGAATTATTAAAACAACAAATTCAAGAGCTTCATACTTTTCAATCCTGGGAAAACGCAAAAATAGAATTGAATCTGCTCTATACGGATGATGCAGCACCAATTGAAAAAATCACCCACACCATTGATAATCGACTCTGCAATTTCCTAAAAAAAGAAAACTACGTTACTTCATACTTTATGCAGCAAATAACGAATATCAAAGCTGAAACAAGCAATCTACAAACTCCCGCTAGCAATCCTGCTGAAGCACGTGCCATCCGACGCAAACTTTACACCAAGATCGCCAAGTTAGAACATGAGCTTAACGCACACATAACCTGGGACGCCAGCAAAAAAGCTGCCTGTCACCAAGTCTTCATGGATTTTCTTGCGTGGCAAAAAAAGAGAACACTTTTAGAACAGAGTACATGGTTACAAGATCCTCAGGCACAAAAGCAACTTGCCACACTTGCCAAAAGCTCTCAGCACCCTGAATCAAGTGATTTTATTACACTCGCTCAAAGCTTAAGCTTTGATACGTGTGCTGAACTCAAAAACGCTATCCTTGACGAATCTGTCACAATCCCGACACATGGCATCAAAAATCAAAATACTCAGCCTAGTTTTTTTCAGCGCCATAAAAACAAAATTTTCTACACAAGCGCAGCCATTGCACTTGGTGGAATAGCCTATTTCGGGTACCAAAAATATCTATCCCAAGGACGCTTGGCTACGCTCCCTAATACCGCAGTACCCCTTATGGCCAAGCTATCGTATAACGCTCCAACCAAGGCCACAGCCTAAAAACCATGACGCAGCCTCAAGTCTCTGTTATACTAAACTAAGACTTGAGGGTGTACAAAAACATGATCTGTATCCGTGGCAACAAAAAAAATTTCTCCACTTCTGCAACAATACTTTAAAATCAAAGAGGAGCACCCAGAAACGCTTCTGCTTTTTCAGGTGGGTGATTTTTATGAACTCTTTTTTGATGACGCCCAAAGAGCTTCCGCTTTTTTGGGTATCGCACTGACAAAGCGCGGAACATTTGAGAACAAACCCATCCCCCTTTGCGGCGTTCCGGTCCACGCCGTAGATCACCACTTACTTAAGTTAATCAAAGGCGGTTTTAAGGTCGCCCTTTGTGATCAATTGGAAGAAGCACGCCCAGGAAAAGTTGTTGAACGAGGGGTAACACAAGTACTAACTCCAGGCACCCTAACCGATCTGCGCATGCTTGATGATAAAAAGGCATCATACTGTATTGCACTTGCACCTCTGGCCGATGGCAAAACCATTGGACTTGCAGCTGCAGAACTTTTGACTGGCCAGATATTTGCAACAACCATTGATCGAACGCAAGATGTACTCCTCGATGCAGAGCTCGCCCGCTTCTCCCCCGATGAAATAATCCTTCATCCCACTCTTGAAGCTTCTAGCTTTGCAAAAAAGCTACTCCAAAGCGGCTACGTCCTTTCATGGTTTGACCCTACTTCATATGAACAAATTTTCCTTGATTGGTTAAAAAGTCATCCACAAGAAACCCAAGCTATGGTTTTATATTCACCCGCTATGCGTGATTCTCTTAACCTCTTGGTCGGATTTTTAAAACAAAACCAAGAACGAGCGCTTCCGTTTTGCTCGCAGCTTTTTATCTATAGCCCCGAAGATTACGTAATCATCGATGGCGCAACGCAACGCAACCTCGAACTATTTATAAGTAATACCGGTAAAAAAGAAGGTTCACTTTTTTACTTACTAGACCAATGTGCAACGGCCATGGGATCACGCCTTCTCAAAAAATGGCTTGCACGCCCGATACGCAAAAAACATATTATCAACCAACGACAAGAAGCAATCGATATTCTCAAGGACAAACTTTTTGTTCGCGAAGAAATACTTTCGAGCCTGCAACAAATTGGAGACCTAGAAAGAATAACCGGGCGCATTCTTTTAAAGCGCAGTCAACACAAGGACCTAGTTTCCCTAAAACAGGCTATTTCAGGGGTAGCTAAAATTAAAGCAATACTTTCAGATTTTACTCAAATCAAAATTCTCGAACAAATTCAAACGAGTCTCTTTGATTTTTCCCCCCTTCACAAATACCTTGAGCAAGCTCTCTGTGAAGATTCTGATGCAACCTGGCACATTCGTTCCGGCTATAATCATGAACTTGATCAAGCCCGAGACCAAGCCCTCTATGGCACTAATGCACTCGTCGATTTTGAAAACGCTGAAAAAAGCTCAACGGGTATCAATTCTTTAAAAGTTAAATTCAATCGTATTCAAGGCTACACGATTGAGCTAACCAAAGCACAATCACCAAGTGCTCCCGAGCATTACATCAAGCTCCAGACCCTGGTTAACGCAACACGCTATACCACGCCTGAATTGCAAAAACTTGAATATCAAATTAAAACTGCAGAAGAAACTGCACAAAAGCTTGATGTAAAACTATTTGAAGAACTAATGGCGTATGTTATTTCATTTGGTCCACACCTGAGGCGAACGGGTCAACAGCTTGCACTGCTTGACGCGCTAATCGGTCTCACGCGTTGTGCCGCGAATCATAATTGGGTTAAACCGACAGTTCGAGAATCAGGGCCATTACATATCAGCCAAGGGAAGCATCCCGTTGTCGCTTCATACCTTGGTTCAGAATTTGTACCGAACAATACCGCACTTACACCCGATGCGCGAACCTGGGTAATTACAGGTCCCAACATGGGGGGCAAATCAACATATTTACGCCAGGTCGCCCTCATAGTATTACTCACACACATAGGTTCATTTGTACCCGCAAGTTATGCAGAAATACCCCTCACGGACCGCATCTTTACACGCATTGGAGCTTCAGACAACGTAACAGAAGGCAAAAGCACCTTCTTAGTTGAAATGGAAGAAACAGCAACAATTTGTAATCACAGCACAGCGCAAAGTATTGTTATCCTTGATGAAGTTGGACGTGGCACGAGCACATACGATGGGCTCGCCATCGCGCAAGCAGTCCTTGAGTATCTCCATACCCAGATACAAGCCAAAGTACTTTTTGCCACCCATTTTCACGAACTTACAGCACTAACAACATTAAATACCGGCATTGTAGCCTATCACGCAGCCAGCATTCAAACTGAAGACGGCATATTACTTTTACACAAAATAGAACCAGGATGCGCCGAAGGAAGCTTTGGTATCGAAGTTGCACGACAAGCCAACTTACCCATACAAATTACGCAACGAGCACAAACACTTCTTAAGTCCTTTACCCAACCCTCATAAACCAACCGTCGCTGTAAAGCATTATGCTAATTGCCTGTATAACAACGCATACCTGTTCACGCCTGCTATCAAAAACTTTACTTTCCAAGAAACAGCTTTTTATTTTATAATATAAATATAGGTTTTAAAAGGAAGTAGTACCATGAAAAAACAGTTATTTTTGCTTGCTCTGTTAGGGATTTTTTTCGCTCCATACTTAGCTACAGCAGCCAATATCCAGCCTGCGCTTAGAATGCTAGAAAAAATGTCTTGAGCCCGCAGGAGAAGCAATTTTTAGCGGAAACAATCTTTGAGACCATAGGTCTTGCAGAAACTCAACAGATGAAAAAACATGAAATTGACCACAGCATGACCTTAGCCGAAAAGATTTTTTTAGCTAACAATGAAGAATTCGCTCGCATTTTCACACTCAAAGCACTAGATCTTCTCACAGAAATTATCAATAATCCCAAGATTCAAGAAGACCAAAAAGAACGTATCGGCAAAGCAATCAAAAACTTACTAATCAATCATGAGGACGAAGTAAAAAAACACATGATGTGGCAATTGGCAATCGCAACAATTCAGGAAAAGCTAGAGGCGCCTTCTGTAACCATTAGACCAGCGGCACAACAAAAAAACAACCCAAAAAACAAGCCCATGTAGCAAAAAAAGAAATAATACCACAAGCCGTCTATTCTATCCCGAAAAAACAAAAAGAAATATTGGCCAAGGCCGATATACAAGAAATCATAGAGGACATTGCGGACGATTACGTCCGCCTCCTAAAACAAGCTTCGACTATCGAACAAGATGATTTAAAAGGCGATGCTTTTATTGAAGAATTAGAAAAAATCGAAGAACGAATCCAAGGTTTAAACAAACAAGAGCGCTCTCAGGCCTTTCAAGAGCTCATACAAAATATCACTGCAAGCTATCAATTTGCAGAATTTCCACTTCTCAAGCTAGCAAACAGGCAAGCTATTATCAATTTTTTCCAAATAGCGCTGGCAGGAATACCTCTGCAAGACCTAACCAAATCAACACTTGCAAATGTATGGGAATCTTTAGGTCGTATACACATATACGAACTTCAATCCGCCAAATACAACCCCGAACAAAAGATTGCAAACATCGATTTAGTAGTAGAAGAATTGTTTAAGATTATTAACAAAAAATATAAAGAAGAAGCACGAATGGACATATTGCCTCAACAAGCTGACTGGTGGCTATGGCGCCAGTTGATACTTACCCGTCTATTACTGGCACAAAATTTAAATTTATCCAAAGCTTTTACTACTAACATTTTTAACGAACTTGCCATATTGTTTGCTTCCCAACCAATCAGCCTCGATCCCACACCATTAGAAGAGTTTTTCTTAAACAACAGACATGAAAAAAGCCGACTAATTCTAGAAAACCAAGAACTTTTTGCGCGGGCGCTCCTACCAATAATTGAAACATATCTTCACCAAAGCGTTGAAATGATCAAGAAAAACATGCGCCCAAAAAAAATCTTGCTCACATTACCAAGCATCATTCTTTTCGACCTCTTACACAAAGACCAACAACTGTCTCTTCAAACGCTTGCCAAAATTGACAAGCAAATAAAACCACTCGCAGAACAAATAATTTCCTTGCCCAACATCAACCAGGAACATGAAAATCTAAAAGCGCTCACCTATATCTTTTCAGAAAACAAACACATCGGAACATCCCCAATAAAGGCACGAATTAAAGAAGCTCAAAATCGCGAACAGATGCCAGAGCCACTAATAAAAGCTGCAAGCGCCCAAATCCAAGAAGAAGAAGAAGATGATGATGAAAAAACTTTCATACCCCAAATAAAATCGCTTCAACCACAGCACCAAACATACAATAAAGAAATAACAACCTTGTTAAGTGATAATGAGGTAAATAAGCTAATAACCAAAGAACTACAAAACTTGGAAGACGAAAGTTTTGAACAGGAAGCCATCGCGCAAAGAGCCCTGAAAATAGCAACAGAAATAATCAATACACCTGAACGTGATGAGAAAACAAGACGCCGCGCATTCATCCTTCTCGCCGAAGCTACGTATGCTCTTGCTAATACCGCATTACTCGACAATCAAACGGCGGCTACTATTCTTGAGATCGTAAACAAAGCCCAAGGCGAAGAACTTGCGCGACCAAGCTCAGCAAAACGCCTTATTGCAGCCATAAAAGAAGCAACTAAATAATATATACCTGCCGGTGGAGATATCCCGGTATCTCCACCAATACCCCCCAATCGCTTCGCTTACAACAAACAGGACTTGACAAAGCCCCACCCATCAATACGCTGTTTCTTATAAATATTTTAAATAAAAAACACTTTTACAGATCAAAAACTTATGAAAAAAATCATCTTTATTGCCGTAATACTGACGCAAGCAGTTGTGGCAAGTGAGCTTCGTTGGCCCCTAACAAGCAAATTCTCAGAGCGGCTTCAATCCGCACCAAACTTAAATACTGGACTCAATAGCCTTCTGTACCACGCGTACTCAAAGCAGCAAATGAAATCGCTCAATCTACTTGAAGCAATCCTTAGCCTCCCAAAAAATAACGATTTTACTGCAAAATTACTTGCAATTGTCAAATGTTTAGAACCAGACGAAAGCAAGGCCGCCAAACTACTCAATGCAACAAAAAAACTCGCTATTAATTTAAAGCTCCCCGAAGATGCGATAAAAAACTGTAGTCTCCCAACAAACTTTTCCTGCATCGAAAAAAATTCGCAATACCTAAAAAATTTTCGCGAAGAACTCCAAGGATCAGAAATCAACTCAACAACCATAGAACTTGTCTCATTGCTTACACCTCAGCACTCAAGCTTTTACCGAGCATATCTACTTACACAAATCGAACACCTACTCTCGCTTAATACACAAACCTCTAGCGAGCTTTTTTTTGAAAAGCTTCAAAATATAAAGCAAGAAAATATGGGTAATAAAAAAAAGATTTTTCAAGACCTGCTTAGGCTTGCAAAAATACTTCTTTTACCCGAAAACTTTATTTGGATTTTGGCCACACATAAGGTAGTTACATGGATTTCTCAGCAACCATTAACGGCATTTTATGACCCTAGACTTCGTCAAAAAATAACAGAAGCCAAAAAGCGCCTATACTTCGACGAAAAAACCTATGTCATGAACCTTTCAGAGAACATCGCCTTAAGCCCTGAAGAAAAAATTGTTTACGAAGCATATGCAAAGTCTAATCTCACCTACATTCCTGCCCGAAGAGAAGACAGCATAACCCGCCTTTTCAACCTTATCACATATCTCATCACAGGAAACCAAAAAAACTACGGGATATCGCTAATCAAAAAATTAAATCAAAAGACTTCTAGCGGCATCATAATACCGCTAGAAGAAGACCATGAATAAGAAATTAAAAAGTTACTCGCACCTACATCTGCTGTGGCTTGCCAATTCCAAGAAGATCAAAGCAAGCCGCTAACGTCGAACGAACCAATGCCACAAGCGCCAAACGCCGCTTAGTCTGTTCAATCGATTCTAGCTCTATAACTCGATGCACCGCATAAAAAGCATGAAACTGCTGTGCCAACTCAAGCACATAATAAGTCAAAAGGTGTGCCTGATAATTACAAGAAATACTCAACAACATTGTTTTAAGTGCAAATATCTTGCGCAACAACGCCTTTTCTTCTAAGTCAAACCCACACAAATCTTGAGGTGAAAACGAGGCAATTTCGGGGGTGTTTTGCGCACGCTCTAAAATGCTTCCTGTTCTTACATATGCATACTGCAGATAAAACACAGGGTTTTCATCAGTACGACGCAACGCAAGGGCCAAATCAAAATCTAAATGGGCATCAGCCTTGCGATTGAGATAGAAAAAACGCGCCACATCAGAACCAACTGTATCAATAATATCCTGAAGCGAAACAATGCGTCCTGCCCGCTTAGACAAGCGCATAACCTCACCATCCTCTTTAACCGTTACCAACTGATACAAGATCACATCAAGCTGTTCGGGCCGATAACCAAGTGCTTGCAAAATACCCTTAAGGCGAACAACATAGCTATGATGATCCTGACCAAGCACCATAATCAACTGTTCTGCCCCACGCTCCAACTTGTCGAGCATATAAGCAACATCGGCAGCTACATACGTATACTCACCATTTGCCCGACATAACACACGATCTTTATCATCCCCAAACGTAGTCGATCGAAACCAAAGCGCTCCCTCATGCTCATATGTATGTCCACGCTCAATAAGCTTGTTAATTGCACTAGAAACAGCGCCAGAGGCATGCAGCGTCCGTTCAGAAAACCAAACATCAAAGGCAATTTTATACTCCGACAATGTCTCTTCTTGCTCTTCGCGAAGCCGATGATAAGCATACTCAGAAAAGTAGCAAACATCCTGCTTTTCAAGTGCACTACGAACAACATCGGGAGCCGCCGCCACCATTTCGAGCGCCATATCACGCAAATATTCCCCATGATACGCCTCTTCTGGCAACTCAACCGCTTCGCCCAACACCTGTCGACACCGCACCATCAAAGAGAGCCCAAGGGTATTTATCTGCTTCCCGGCATCATTGACATAAAACTCTTTAACAACCCGATTACCAAGAAAACGCAAGACATTTCCCAGAACATCCCCAATAATACCACCTCGTCCATGGCCAATATGAAGCGGACCTGTAGGATTCGCACTCACAAACTCAACAGAAAACTCGCGTCGCTGGTACGAGGGTGCAGGAGAGAGAGCGGCCGCAACATCTATCGCGTATAACTGAGCCTCGCGGGCAAAACAAGCATCGGTCAAAAAAAAGTTTAAAAAACCTGGACCTGCTATTTCGATACGCTCAACTAACTCGTCAGAAAAATTAGAAACAATTTCATCCGCAATAACACGAGGAGCTTTAGCTAATTTTCGAGCCAAGACCATAGCTGCATTGCACGACATATCACCAAATTCACTTTTGCGCACATCCTCCTGAAGAACAATTGCAATATTCTCCATCACCGCAGCATCAAGAGAAAAACGCTTTTGCAAAAAGCCTAAAAAACGCGCTGAAAGCATATCAAATGGTGTTATCATGCCAATTTTCCTTCTTACATTTATACTGTTTGGCCGCCATCAAGCTGCTTCCAAAGAAGCTGCAACTGCTCCATATTCATTTGCTGCCCACGCAAAGACAAAATGTCTTCTGATACCGATGCAATATCATAATGAAAATTCTGCAAATTATTTTTTATCGTGCGACGAGGTTGAGAAAAGCAGCGGCGAACAAACTTCCAAAATTCTGATTCATTGGCCAGTGTATCACGAATGGATTTAGGCTTAAAGTGAACAAGTCGCGAATCTACCTTAGGCGCAGGGACAAAGACTGTCGGCGGAACCTTTGCAAGCAATTTAAATTCAAACACATGCTGAAAATAAAGAGAAACAAAGCCAAAGGAACGCCCTCCTGTCGCTACAAGCTTTTGAGCTACTTCCTCCTGTACCATCACAACACCCTCAAGAAAAACGTGTGCAAAGTCACGAAATCGATGAAAAATTGGAAAAGTAACTTGATACGGCAAATTAGCCAACACCGTCCATGAAGCCTCACATCCAAGCCGTCCTAAATCAACGTCCAAAAAGTTTTCTTCAAAAATATGCAGGCGCCCATCAGGAAACTTTTTATTTACGACAGATGCCCAATCTGAATCAATTTCAAAAACCCAAAGCCGGTCAACTGGTTGCTGTAAAATCGCACCCGTCAGAAATCCATCTCCACAACCTATCTCCAACACCTTTGCAGGAGATTTGAGCTGAACATGGCGGATCATGTCCTCTACTACTGAATCACTACGCAAAAAATGTTGGCCATGATGCTTCTTGAGAGATACGCCACCAAGCTTAGGATATGGACGATTCGGGTGATATTTCATAAAAGCCTAACGCAACACGGTATCACGGAAAAAATCAAGGTTTTCTAGCACTTTGCCGGCCCCATTTACCACGCACAACAAAGGATCCTCTGCTCGCTGAACAGGCAAACCTGTTTCACGCGCAATCAGTTGGTCAAGACCACGAAGCAACGAACCTCCACCAGCAAGCATTATCCCCCGATCAACAAGGTCAGAAGATAGCTCCGGCGGGGTGTTTTCCAACGCCACACGTACTACTTCTATAATACTTGCAATAGTTTCTAACAACGCTTCATTAACTTCAACGCTCGTAAGCGTTATCATCTTAGGCACACCCGTTACAAGATCACGCCCTTTTACCTCCATAACCTGAGGATCGCCTTCAACAAGTACAGTGCCTACCTTCATCTTAATTTGTTCTGCAGTACGATCGCCAATTAATAAATTGTATTTTCGCTTTACATAATTAACAATCGCTTGATCCATTTCATCGCCGCCCACACGAATAGAGCGACAAAAAACAACATCCTTTAACGTAATAATCGCAACCTCGGTTGTTCCGCCGCCGATATCAACAATCATGCTACCTGTCGGCTCATGAACCGGCAACCCAGCTCCAATAGCAGCCGCCATAGGCTCCATAATAGTAAAAACTTCGCGCGCACCTGCTTCACGAGCCGAATCCTCAACAGCACGGCATTCTACCTGAGTAATCCCTGAAGGAACACCAATAACCATACGCGGCCGGAAAAGGGATTTTCGATCATTGTTCGCCCGCAAAATAAAGTATCGCAACATACTCTGCGCAAGCTCAAAATTTGCAATAACACCATCACGCATTGGACGCGAAGCCACAATACTTTCTGGTGTTTTTCCTAACATTTCCTTAGCCTCACGCCCTACTGCAAGAACATGCGTACTTCCAGATTTAACCGCGACAACCGAAGGTTCATTGAGAACAATACCCCTGCCTGGCACATATACCACCGTATTAGCAGTTCCTAAATCAATCGCTACATCACTAGAAAATAGCCGAGCCAAGCGGCGCGCTGGCATAAAACGTTCTATCATCTTTTCTTCCCGTGCACTACACTCAAACCTTACGACTAAAACGATGTTTCAAGGCCAATCGAAATACCAAAGGTCTTAAACGAACGTTTCCCCACAAACCATGCCGTGGGCACATCTACCGTAGCCGCAATAACCGGCTCCCATCCACGAACTTTTTTTCCGCGACTAAAATCATACAAAATTCCCGCATGAACACGCTCAGAACCCCACTCAGAAGCATCTTGATAGCGACCTAACTCAGGCTTTTTATTTGGCACAACTGGTTCAAAGCCTGCAGGGCGTACTCGATCTTTGGCGTGCCACACCAAGGTATAGCCCACACGAAAACCAAGGCCATCACGCATACCCTCAAAAACAACATACGGAGATAAGGCAAAGGTAAACCCTGGATCAATCCAGAGATTGCCAACCAACGAACCAAAACGCCACGGCTCACGGCCAATACTCATACGCTCAGACAGCTCAGGGGTTGCAATACGCTTTTGAATGCGCCCAATCAAAAAAAACCAAATATCTTTTTTAAGCAAAACATCTAAGGATCCTTCGACATACCAACCAAATCCTGGGCTTCCAAAAGGTAGTGAGGCTGGATTTTCAATATCCCGCGTGCGCCCTGTCGGCAAAACGGCACCAAGCTCAGCGCCCAACGAGACATAGCGGCACCACAAAAAATAATCTCGGTCAAAGTAAACACGCGCAAAAACTTCTGCATCGGTCATACCTGTCCCCTGCCAACAAGCAGGCTCCAAGTCAAGCGCTTGGTGTAATGAACCCTGTAGAGACGTCAACTCCTGTTCATCACCAAACCCATTCACCACAGCATCAAAAGACCCCGTGTCACGGATTAATTCTAACTCCGAATCAATCTCCATTGCGCCAATACGTCCACCAAAACCAAAACAATTCCGCGGAGAAAAATACATGGTAGCAGCAATACCTTTACCAACCATGCGCCCCCGTGTTACATAGGGCCCATCCAACAACTTTGACTGCCACTCACTCTTGATCAAAGAAGTATTGCGACGGCCAGAGGCAACAATGGCATCATCAAGATAACGCAATCCATATGCATCGCCATCATAAGAAAATAATTCACACTCCTCACCATATTCATTAAACGATTTGTCCGCTAACAAGACATATGGTTGCAAATTAATGGCGCACGATTTACGCTCGCCAATCAAAGGGTTTCGTTCCAAAAAAGGAACAAAAAAACGCTGGTCAACGGTCATGGCGCCCATTGAGAACGACAAAAGAACCGGAGCTAATGCGACCCAGCCAATAGTTTTTTGCAACAAAATTTGTACGTGATTCCGCATACCTCAGCTTCCTACTTGGAAAATACTACGTTCCTTTCATACTAGTAAGGATACGATTTTTCCTATTTTTTGAAAGAAAAAGCAGTGGTTGCCGGAAAAAGCGTTCTATGTTACTACAGTAATCGTACTACGCACTCGACATATTCGGGGAGGTATAATGTCCTTTTCTAACATTCAAGCCGTCGTATTGGCTGCGGGCAAATCTGCCCGATTCAATACAAAAAAAACAAAGCTGTGCCATGTTATTTGTGGCCAAGAACTCATAGCCTATCCCGCCAAGCTGCTAACAAAAATGCATATTCCCACAATCTGCGTAGTAGGCCACCAAAAAGAGGATATCATTGCCACCTTAGCGTGCCATGACATTCCAAATGTTACCTATGTTGACCAAAAAGACCCAAAAGGCACAGGTCACGCCCTACTCTGCGCACTCCCCAGCGCTGGAGGCGAACACATATTAGTGATGAACGGAGATGTTCCACTGATTACTCAAGAACTCCTTGAAACACTTCTCGAAAAGCACATACGCGAAGAGGCGGCAGCCAGCTTTATAATCTCTCACAGCTTTTCACCCTCATCATCCGGATATGGACGCGTAGTCAAACATGGAGAACTCGTTGAAATCGTAGAAACTAAATATAACCCTGATGCTTTCACAGAAAGCAACTTTATCAATGCAGGAATCTACGTATTTAAAAAATCATTTTTGGATCAAACATTGGCAGAGCTCGCCCCAGACCCAACATCCGGCGAACTCTTCATTACCGACTTAATTGGTGCTGCAAACGCCCAAGGCAATCGCGTTTGCACAATAACTGCACCATTTGACACTATCCGTGGCGTCAACAACCTCAAAGACCTTTGGGCCGTTGAGCATATAAAGCGCTCCGAGCTTATTACCCATTGGATGAACCACGGCGTTAGATTCATTGCAGCACAAAATGTATACCTTGATCTCAACGTTACAATCGAAAACGATACCGTGATTTGGCCAGGGTGCATACTTACCGGAAATACGCATATTGGCCATGGCTGTTCTATCGGCGCCTACTCATGCATCACTGACAGCACAGTTCATGATGGCGCTCTTATTCAGCCCCACAGCGTAATCATCAACTCAATCGTTCATCAAAGCGCTGAGGTTGGGCCATTTGCAAAGCTGCGCTCAAGCTCTGTAGGCGAACGTGCAATTATTGGAAATTTTGTTGAAATGAACCGTAGTTCAGCTGGTGCACGAACAAAAGCCAAACACCTAACCTACATGGGCGACACATGCATCGGCGTTCAAGCTAATATTGGCGCAGGAACCATTACATGCAACTTTGACGGCGTATCAAAGCACAAAACAATAATCAAAGATCGCGCAATGATAGGAAGTAACAACGCGCTTATCGCTCCAATAACCATTGGCAAAGGTGCAGTAACCGGCGCTGGCTCCGTCCTAACCGAAGACGTTCCCGACAATGCATTTTCAGTCAGTCGCTCACCACAGACCACTCGAGATAACTACTCGGAAACGCTGCGCCACAACACCCTAGCAAAAACTTATCCCGCAAAACAGGACCAAGAATCAGCAGCATGATTAGCTTTGTACATACCGCCGACCTCCACTACGGAGTAGAAAATTACGGACGAGTGGACCCACAAACAGGGGTCCACTCCCGGCTTCTGGACTTTCACCACGCCTTTTCTTTTGTCGTGACCAAGGCAATTGAACAGCAGGTCGACTTTTTTTTAATGTGCGGCGATGCGTACAAAACAGCTCATCCAACCCCAACACAACAAAAATTTTTACTTGAAAACCTACTTCGCCTTTACAAGGCAGGCATTCCAGTAGTTCTTATTGTAGGAAACCACGACATACCAGGCAGCTTTGGCAAATCGCACACCCTCGATATTTTTGGCAAACTACCCGTGGAGGGATTTTATGTCATAGCAAGACCACAGCTTCTACAAATTTCTACGAAAAACGGCCCCGTACAGATTTTAGGAGTTCCCTGGCCAACTCGCAATACACTGTCACTCAACAATGCACCCTTGGCCCTAAAAAGCAGTCAAATAACTCAAGAAATAAGCCGTATTCTCGGCAAAGCAATTCAAGAACTCGCCGAACAAATTAATACTCAAATTCCCGCAATACTTGCAGGCCATCTTACGGTAAGCACCGGCACTTTTTCCGGCTCCGAGAAATGTGCAACTACCGGCCAAGACCCAATATTTCTCCCCTCGCAACTTGCATTGCCAGGAATCGACTATGTTGCACTTGGACATTTGCACCGCTATCAACAGGTAAACCCAACACAAATGCCACCAATTATCTACTCAGGATCAGTAGAACGAATAGATTTTGGCGAATCAAAAGACACCAAAGGTTTCTGTTTAGTTAAAATAGTCGAAAAAAACAAGACTGAGATTGCATTTACTCCAACCCCTGTTCGCCCATTTATTGAAATAAAAGTCGTGCTAAATCAAGCAACAGACCCAACACAGCAACTAATACAAGCAATAGCAAGCCAAAACATTGAAGGCGCTATTATAAAAATAATATACACGCTGCCACCGGAAATAACACAACCGATCGATCTCAAGGCGGTGCATACGGCATGTGCAAACGCACATCACATTGCGAGCATTATCCCAATAATCCAAAGCAAGCCACGCGCTATTCGTGCTCAGCTATCAACACAAATGAGCAGCCAAGAAGCTTTAAAGGCCTTCTTACAAACGCAAGAACTAAAAGAGGCTAAAATTATCCGTATTCAAAACAAGCTACAACGAATTATTGAATCTGCGGATATTACGCAGGAATCTCTTGTTGATCAAATTTTGGCGATACACTGCCAAAAACCTGAGTACGATCAGATTCACGAGTAAATCGAATTAACGCACGATCAAGAAGCATCTTATGATATTCATCAAAAACCAGGGCAAAACGTGTTTGTCCTAAAATCATCGCTGCTTCATCCAGCCGCTCTTCATCGGGAATCAATTCAGGCTCACACTTTTCAACCAAACGAGTTAACTCAACGCCCTCATCAGTCACTTCACGAGCGACAACAGCACCAACCGATTGATTTAAAACAAAGTGCTTATCATCAGGCAACTCAGATTCGCGCACCTCAAAAGGTTCTTCCCATGAAAGCGCATTAAGCTCATCTTGCGCCCACTCCGTCCCTTCATTTTTATCAGCAGGTACAACGGTCTGAGCAAGTACTAGAACAGCTTCGCGATATCGCGGATTTTTTTGTATGTATTCAACCATTTCTTCTTTTTGAACGACCATGCGCTTATCTGAGCGCACGCGAAAATCAACAATCTGTTCGATAATTTGCCGTCTACGAAGCGCTTCAATCCCCTCCTCAAGAGAATAGCCAAACTCCTCAAACATGCGTAACATCTCAGAACGCGGAACACCCCGATTCTTTTGTAATTTTGCCATAAAATCTTCGGCGTCTTCTTTCGTGACCGAAACACCCAACAACTGCGCATCAAGAATCATAAGTTCTTCAAGGATCTTATCTTTAAGCGTCGCAACTCCTCCGCCCAACAAAGGCCGCCGAATATCTGAAAGCGTAACAACCGCAGCACCATCCGCATGATAAACAACAGCAAGCACTTCATCAACTAATTCTTGCCGCTGGACTTCCTGCTGTCCGAACATGGTCGTATACCCACCTAAGCAGATTATCAATGCAGTTAAAATCGACATAACCATTTCTATACACTCCCTATAAAAATTCACCCATCAAAAGGCCCTAGCTCGACTATAAGACCAATGTATACAAAAAAAAGAGAGAAGCAAAAATGCTTCTCTCTTTTTAATACGAAAAAAGAAAATCGTTTTATTCAGCAGGAGCTTCTGATGGGTCGTCCATGATCTCATCTGAAACAAAATCGCAAACTTCGCAAGTACCAACACCAACCAAATCCTTCAAGGCGTCTTCGTTCATAACAGCCTTGTAACGATCTTTAAGCTCTTTGAGTTTTTCTGGGAAGCGCGTTCCAAAACGCTCAGCGGCTATCACATCCTTCACTTCCTTGACTACAGAGCTAAAGTCAGCAAACTCAGGCTCTGTACGAGAAACGCCCTGCACCACATAGAAGCTTTTTTTATCTGCCGCTGGGGTCATATCGAATGCAGGAAGATCTTTCATGCCAAGCACTTTTTGGACTACCATAAAATCAACATTGGATGACCATGGACTCACTGGACCCAAATCTTCAACAACTGCTTTAACTTCTTTAGCTGCTTTTTCTAAACTTCCAGCTTTTTTTGCTTTGGCTAAAAGATCTTTAGCTGCTGCTTCACTAGAAACTTTCGCTGCTTTACTTATCACGCCATCTGGTTGAGACAAAAATGGTGGACGACGGAAATTAAAGTTGCTTGAACGATTATTGATATAAAATTCTTCAGCTTCCTCATCTGATGGAGCAAACTCTGTCAACATACGGTTCACGAATTCACGAACACGCAATTGACGCGCAACATCGTGGGTAATTTTTTCAAGTTCTTTTTTGAACTCTTTTGTACTATCCCAGCCCTGGCTCTTGACGTATTCTTCGATAATCGCGCCTTCGACAAGACTGTCAGCAACGCGCGAACAAATGCTCAGTTTATCTTTTGCGGGCATAGCATCAAAAGCCTGATCCAATGCCTGCTGACGCTTAAACTGCTCAAAAGTATCTTTGAACTCATTTACTGTTACTGCGGTTTTACCATTGATGGTAACAAAGGCAGGACCCGACGCGCTGCTTGAAGTCGAAGAAGAACCACCACCAAACCATGTACATGACGAAAGAACCGCCAATGCTGGTATTAAAAGAAGAGCTAACGAAAGCTGCTTGTTCACCATACTATTCCTTTACCTATCCTGTGAAACGGATACAAAACTCCAAATATCAAGAGGGAATATTACCACAGATAGGGAGGCATGACAAAAAATACCTGCGCCGTTATCCGCGCGCAGCTACCACCACCCCAACATGCTTGGCACCTGCCCGGTACAAAAGATTAGCCATAGCAGCAACCGTAGCCCCACTTGTCACAACATCATCCACAATAAGCAGCGAGCGCCCCACACACTCGATTTTTTTCTGCTCATCAACATAATCAAACGCATTAAGCAAATTATCTATGCGCGCCTGCCGGCCTGGGCTTTCGGCCTGAAATTTCGTTGATTTTACGCGCACCAATGGAGCATAAACAGAAAGATTATGGTGCTCAGAAATCACTTGAGCCATAATCTCCGATTGATTAAAACCGCGCCGCCACCAACGGCGCCAATGCAGAGGCACAGGCACGACTGCATCAAAAAGGCTCCAAGAGCACGGTGCATGCTGAGATACTAAGACACCCAATTGCCATGCAGCAGTCCGCTGATTGTGATTTTTCGCACGAATCAGACGCTGCACCGCACCTTCATATCGAGTAACACCACATACAGATATGCGCCGCCCTTTTCCAAGATCAATCTCACGAGATATCACGGGCGTAAGCCCCTTCAAACAATCGCGACAAAAAGTATGGGATTCATCCAAAAAACTACGACACCCCTGACAAAAAGGTGGATAAACTAACCGAGAAACCAGGTCAAAAACGCTAACAAGCTGCATAGATTTACATTACATATTCAAAAAGAGGTGATAACAAACTCAACAAAATATGGGTTAGCGCACCAGCAGCAAGATCATCTGCTATTATTCCCCAGACACGTGGCAAAACACGCGCTTGTCTTATACCAAATGGGCGTATTGTATTAAACAAAAGATACAATAAAAAAGCCACGGCATAAACTAACGGAATACGAGGAGCAGCATGCACACAAACCATAGCACCCAGAAGCCAATCCAGCACAATATTAGGTGCTACAGGAACATCGCCATACCAAACTACACGCTCATCCTTTAGCGCTACCTGCAACAACAGAATAACCGCCCCCATAACCAATAGTTCCAGCCCCAAAATCGAAATCCCTCCCAACCACAAGGACAATAAGGGCAAAAACCACATTAACAACAATCCAAGTCCACCCGAAACAGGGCCGCCCTCGGTCCAAGATCCAACAGGGCCTAAAGTCGCGACAAAATAGGTAACAGAACTAAGTTGCTTCATAGATTAACTCACGTAGTAACAACAAACACACACCACTTACCACCGCAATATCGGCCACATTAAAAACAGGAAATGAAATACCTAAGACACCAAGGTCAATAAAATCAACGACGCCCCCACTATGTATCAACCGATCGAAAATATTGGCACAGGCGCCACTAACAAGCAAAGCCTCTGGCAAAATATTCTGCCCCCGCAAATATCGCAAACGCGCTGATAAAGCAAATATAACAGCAACAACAAGAGCCAGTCCCCCAAAAAGCATGCCAGAAAAAGCACCCTGAGACCCGATACCCCAAGAAACACCGTAATTAATCACCAAGGATGAAGTGGATACGCTAAGAGCCCAGGCTTTGCTCACAAAATCAAGAAAAACAACAAATGCACCAAGCAGAAAATATCCTAAAAGTCGCATTACCGAACCTCGCCGCCAAGAGCACGCACTAGAGCAACCACACTTGCCTGAATCTCATCGAGCGCTTCTTTAGTCAACGTCTCTTCATCATCTTGGACAAGATATCGAATTGTTACCGAACGCGCATCTTTCCACTCTGGCTTTTCAAACATATCTACCAGCACAACCTCACGAATACGCGCATCAATGGATGCTATTTCGTTTTGCAACTGCGCAACACTCAATACATACGGCGCAAAAACACTGACATCAAAAAAAGTTGCCTGGTATCGAGAGAGCGGATGATACGATGCCTGCGTGCGATACGTGTCAGCCAGCAAGA
>CAZJVA010000002.1:0-114113 GCA_964549625.1 uncultured Candidatus Babeliaceae bacterium | reverse complement strand
GCCATGCTAAACTTTGGAGGCAGAAAAGCCTTCTTACAGCGCTAGGAATTATATGATTTGCAGACCAGGTCATTTTATACTCGCAATCACCCTGCTGTGCGTTTATCTTTCTAATTCAAACGCACAAAATATACCTGAACCAAAACGTCCCTCACTGATCGAACAAGTTTCACAAATCGCTGCAGAAAGAGGAATTAGCGCACAAAAAGAAGCTACCCCCACAATAGAAGACGAAACTGATGATCTTACCATAGAAGAAACGGCAATAAAAACACCGACGCAAGATAGCGCCGATTTAGAAGAAGCATTAGACGAAGTAGACACAAGCACCAAAGAACTCGTAGCGCCAACGGATGAACCAATAGCCCTAGAAAAAACTGAACACCAAGAAGAAAAAGTACCAAGGCCTGACTGGGAACGAGTCTTCCATCAAAAAGAAGAATCTCCCGATTCGAGTATTGCCATCTGGCACGATCTTCCAAAAAACTTTGCTGAAAAAACAGCCTTCTCGCTTGCAACGCCGGCATTTACTGAGGATGGAAATCCCCAAAAAGATCCCCCACACCTAGACCCGTGGAACTTTGGCAACCCTGATGAGTTAGTTGAATTTAACTTCAAAGATGCAGAATTGCGCTCAATTCTCAACTACATCCAAGATCAATACAACATCACCTTTATGCTGGATGAAATACTCACCCCCCCACCAGCCCAAAGCAAAAAAATCGAGGGCATCCGACTTTCATTTAAAACCGAAACACCCTTAAGCAAAAAAGAGGCTTGGGGCCTTTTTGTTACCTTTCTAAAAATGGCTGGGTTCGCAGTAATACCAACCAATGTAGAGCGCCTATATCGCATCACCACGCTCGACCCCAAAGCTCCATTTGGTGCCATTAACAGTCCACTACCAACATTTATTGGTATTAATCCTGCCAAATTACCTGATGACGACACCCTTATTCGCTACGTCTACTTTGCACGTAATACAAGCCTAGATGCCATAAAAAACCTCTTCGACATGATGAAAAGCCAAACATCGCCCCGACTTATCATCTTTCCTGACATACGAGCCGTAGTGATTACGGATCATGCCTATAACATCAAAACAATGCTAGAAATCGTCGAAGAACTAGACCATTCAACAGCACCAGAAGTTATGGCAATCGTACGGCTACATAACGGAGATGCTAATGAAATTGCGGCATTTTATAGCACGATCGTAAAAGAAGAAGAACAAGCACAGCGCGCACTTTCTTCACGCCTTCTAGGACCGCGCACCAATACATTATCTTACCTACCCACAGGCATTCGCATCATTCCTGAACCAAAAACAAACAACCTTATACTACTCGGGTCCGAAACAGGGGTAAAAAAGGTCCAAAGTTTTATCACAGAAGTACTCGATAGACCAAGCGATCTACCTTTTAAATTCACCAAGGTCTATCACCTTAAAAACATCGAAGCCGAAGCGGCGGCCGCTATCCTAAGTCGAGTTGTTAACTTCAAAACAGGAAGTGACGCGGCTCAAAGCGGCAGTGTTCGTGGCGGTGATCAATATTTTGGCCCAATCAATATTGTGCCAGAGGCAAGCACAAATCAATTGGTTATCACTTGCTCATATCCAGAGTGGCTCAAGATTGAAGAGCTTTTGCGGGAGATTGATATCGAACAACCACAAGTGGCAATACGCGTGTTTATAGCTAATATAGACGTTACCAAAGCAAAAGAGCTAGGAACACAGCTGCGCAACAGCAAACCTATGATGGATGGGCTTCTTGGCAACGTTAGCTTCCAAACATCTGGCCTACGCGAAAAACCAATTGTTGAAAATACCGCAACAGGAACTCCTGGTGCCATGAGGCTCTTAGGCGACTTAGTAAACTTAGCTATTGGAGCACCAGTAGGATCAACGTACATGACCCTTGGCAACGATGCCTGGGGTGTTTTCCTTCTCTTGCAAATGCTTGAACAATACACGAGCGCCAGCATCACACAAACACCATTTGTCATGGTTACCAACAACTATCGCGCCTCGCTCTCTTTGGGCGAAAAACGAAGTGTAATCAGCCAATTTATCTATGATGCATCAGGAACACAGCGCACAACATACAAAGATGATGATGCAAACTTAAGTATCGAAATTACTCCCCGAATCAGCTACGAAGGGTATATAACCCTTAGTATACACGTCCACGACGATCAGTTCACTGGCGCAGTTAATAGCGGTGATAAATCCAAAAAAGAAGTAAAGACAACGCTCACCGTCGCCAATAAAGAGACAGCAGTCCTAGGGGGTTTCCTACAAGATACCGAAAATGAGCATGAATACCACAGCAACCCACTCAGCAAAATTCCACTTGTCGGCTGGCTCTTTGGCAAAGTCCGCTCCCAAACAAAAACAAAATCAAGCCTGCTCATCTTTATCACACCAGAGGTAATCCCACCTGCCAGCACGGCGCAAAGCAAAAAATTCACTCAAATGCACATTGACGACCTACAAAAGACTCTTGACCTTTCAAAGAGCAAGAGCGCCCTTATGGATCCAATCCATCGCTGGATGTTTGAAGGCGAAAAAAGAGATGCCTCTTCAACTCTTAAGGAGTTTCTAGAGAAAGAAAATCGCTATATTTACCCAAATCAAAGACAAGCAAAAAAACGTGAAGAAGCCTGGCAAAACAGTAAACCATTGGGGTCATTCTTATGATGCGAGAAATATTTATCCCCAGCCAAATTGGCTCATATTTTATCATCAAACAACAAATCATATCATTTGATATTTCAGACCACTCGATCAAGGCGCTTCTGGTTTCTGCTTCTGGGCCACGTATTACGCTTGAGCAATGGCTAGAAGAACCCGCAACAAACGATGAAGAACGAGCTGCTGCCCTTCAGCGAATTAACGAAACATTCAAGGCCAAGCCCGATCGTGTAATTATCACACTTTCAGCCCAAAGAATAAGCTTTAAAAATCTTATTCTTCCTTTCTCTAATCTTTCTAAAATACGCCAGATTCTGCCTTTTGAACTAAGCGACGCACTGCCGTTTCCCCTTGATGAGGCAGTTTTTGATGCGATACCAGCAAAAGAGAATTCATCCGGGCCACAGACACCATGGCTCACGACCGCCTTGCAAGTTGATACCATGAATCGCACATTGCTCCCTTTTCTCGAAAAAGATTTGGTCCCATCTCGGGTTACCACAGGCCCTATCGAATTATTTGCAACACTTGCCTACCTTCAAACCCTAGAGCAAGACAAAACCTATATTTTGATTGCCAGCAACACAAGTTCAACCGAAATTTCTCTAATCCACAACCAAGAACTACTAGCCGTTAGGACCATTGCAAGGGGAATATCAGAAAAAATAACAGGACTCGATGCACGCGCACTTGAAGGGAACGAACACGAAGAAATAGCGGCACTTTTGCAAGAAATTACATTCTCCATCGAAGCGCTCTTACGTGCACAAAAAATCCAACAAAAAGACTACCAGGTGATTCTCGCTGAAAATGCTGCACAAACAAGCTCACTAGACCAAATTATCAGCGAGCTTTTAACGAAAAAAGTAGAACGTATCAAACCACTGGATCTCATTAAGCTCCCCAACATTGAGCAGCACGAGGGACACCAGATTTCCGCAAAGTTTTTAAAATGCATAGCTGCAACACTCCCAGGCACCATAAGCCAAAGCTTTAATTTGGGGCGAATATTTCAAGAAGAACAGCAGCAAAAACTTTTCGCCTACCAAGCAATCATAGCCATTATTGTAGCAATTCTCTTGTTTGTGACCCCAATTACCATTAACCTTTTTTCTCTGCGACAGCTCCGAAGCGAAGCTGAATTATCCAAAAAAGAGATAACTGCCCGCCTGAAGAAAGAATTTAACCTTACAGCGCGCCAACGGAGCCTAAAAGATACACTCACACAATCTGAACAAGCTCTTATTAAAAATGAACAACTCTGGTCTGCGCTTACTACCAACAAATACGCATTTTTACGGTACATTCAAAAGCTCAACACTACGCTCTCCCGCGAAAAACTAAACCTTGATCTTCGTCGTTTTGTTATTCGGCGCGATGAGCTTTCAGGGCAAGAAGTCATCATGCTCGAAGGCTCAGTCAACAATTTTGCTGCGCTACGAGAATTTGAAGAAGGATTGCAGGCGACAAACCTCTTTGTCTCCATACCACGACTCCAAGATCTACGGTTCTCAATGCAACTACCCATTCAAAAAGATGCTCTGGCAGGAGGATTATGACCACGTTAGAAAAAATACGGATATGGCTTGCCGATTTTGATCCCATGAAACAAATCCGCTACTTTGCAATCGGGGCGGGAACATTAGCCATAATCAACATTGCACTCATGGTATATGGGCACCATGCATCCGGCAAAGTAATCAAAGAAATTGCCAATATCAACAAACTACGCCGACAAGCCCAACAGATTTTACAAAAAAATGTCGTTGTCGAACAAAAAAAACAAGAAGTCGAATCCATACTAACAAAAGACCCATCATTCAAAATTAAAGAGTTTTTCGACCAAACGCTCGAAGACACAGGCCTTAGTAGCAAAAGCACCAAGGAACCAGAAATTGGTGCGGCTCGAAACTTAAATAACGGATACAGTGAAATCAAATTAGAGGCGAGTTTTTCTGAAATCACCATGCAAGACATTACTGAACTTATCCTTGCATTAGAAAAGAACCCGCGTATCTTTACCAAAGACCTTAGTATGAGTCGCAACAAAAACAACCCCAAAGCTTTAGATGTCACTATTACTATTGCGACACTTCAACCAACTGCCACCTAAGGAAAAGCGAATGTTTCGTATTACCCCACTTCTGATCCTTTCCCTTGCCACCATGTTCTGCCCATCAACTAAATCCGTTGTGGTGCAGGACACAACACAAGAAACTGCCCAAGGACAATCGCCCCAAGAAGCCGGCAAAGCTGCAGGTAAACCCAAGCGCGAAACATTTATCAAAGTTAATAGTGAAGAAGAGCTACGCACACTATTAGAAAAAATCGCGCATGCAGAAAAGCGCAACGTTATCTTCCCTTATGGCGCGGAACAAATCACACAAAAAATAAACTTTGGGAGACGAAAACGTCTTCCACTGAGCCAAGCAAAACGCTACGCAGAAACGTTAATGGAGCTTGCGGGTTATGCAATGAGCCAGAGCAGCAGTGCACTCATTATCCAAAAACTTAACGAAACCAATTTAACGCGCCGCGGGCTTCCCCTCTTTGTTAACGTTGACCCCGAAAAACTTCCCAACACGGATGAACACATTCGCGCGCTCTACTTTTTGACCAACTTTAGAACGCCCGAATCTGCAACCAGCAACGATCCTATCAACCTTTTAATTCGCGACACTCTGGGTACACAGACAAGCTACTTTTACGACCCAAAAACCAACAGCATTATCCTTACTGGCTCATCACGCAAAATTGCCTCAACTATGAATCTCGTATTAAAGCTCGATCAAACAGGCTCACCTGAGAAAATCGAAGAGATCCCCCTATTTAATGCAAGTGCAACCATGTTGGCAAAAATCATTGGAGAGCAGCTTATTGCAGCAGCAAAAGGCCAAATGCATAGCCTGCGGCCAACAATAAAAACCCATGAGGACCTCTACTTTGCACCAAATACTCGGGTCATTGCAAACAAAATCAATAATTCGCTCCTGGTTATTGGGCAAGAAAGCTCTATCAATAGAATTCGCAAGTTAGTCTATGATCACCTTGATAAACAACCTGAAAGTGGAAGTTCTATCTTGCATGTATATGAGTTGCAATACCTTGAATCAAAAGCCTTTGCCAATGTGCTCACCAAAATTGTTCAGACAAGCCAAGGTCAGTCCAAAAAAGATTTTTCTGGACCCGAACAGTATTTTGACGAGGTAATCGTCGTCGCCGAAGAAGAGAGTTCATCCGGAGGCCAACGAAGTGGTAGCTTCAGTGGCGGACTCACCATCGGCGGCAACCGACTCATTATCGCATGCAGCGGCAAAGACTGGCCACGCATCAAGGCCCTTATCCAGCAACTCGACAAGCCTCAACTACAAATTGCTATCCAGATACTTATTGCAGATTTGACCTTCGTGGGGAAAAAAGAACTCAAAGCCCACACAAGAAACCCTCTTGCCTTAGACAAAAACAATCTGCTCCCTAATGGTTTTACTTACCAAAGCGGGCATCTCTCTTCAATTACCGTTGACCCACTACCGGGAGGCTCAGCTTCCTTTACTCCACAAACACTTGCAGCTGATCTTCTTAAATTGGTCGCCGCTGGCTCTTCTGATATGGCGCTAAGCGCAACAACAGGACCAAGCAATTATGGATCTATGATTATTTCTCTTGCTGACAAAACAGACAACAGCATTTGGGGTGTTTTAAAGCTTTTAGATCGCTGGATCGAAAGCAAGGTAGTAACACAAGTTATCGTTGCCGTAAAAAACAATGAAGAGACCACTGCAAGTAGCACCATAACAAAACGCAAAGAAGGGAGCTCTGACGGCCAAACCGTAAACACCACCATCCCACTCAAAGACTTTGATGCAACTACCTCAATTACGATTAAACCACGTATTAGCTCGCTCGATCGCATCACGCTACAAGTAAATGCCAAAATCGAATCCTTTACGGACGAAGTAACATTTACTCGTAAAACTCAGGAAGTTAAAACAAGCGCATCGATGCACTCGGGAGATATCTGGGTCCTGGGAGGACTTGCCAAGATCAATGATGCAGAAACCAATACACAATGGCCTTTACTGGGATCAATTCCTATCATTGGTAACCTGTTCAAAGGCAACGCCCAAACACGAGAAAAGAGCAATCTTGCTATATTTATTCATCCAACCGTTATTGATCCAAAATTGCGCGCAGGATTCAATCAGCTAACAGAAGAACTCATCGAAGAAGGACGCGAAATAATAAAGAGCGGAGAGCTCTTTTCGAACTTAAAAGATCCGGTCACTATGCTGTACTTCTCTAGTGATCAGGATGTAACAGGTAGTGAGCTATTTACTGAATATCATGCACGAGCACCAGAAAAGGAAGAAGAAAGAAAACCAACCAAAAGAACAACTCTTGAAGAGTGGGAAAAAGAGGGGCTCAAGCGTCTGGCTGAACTACGCGAAAACCCCCTTCAAAAATCCTTAATCAGTTAATGGACGCTTTAAATAATCCTCAATCATCAAAAGACGATTATATTTAGCGAGCCGCTCGCCACGAGTCAAGCCACCCGCTTTGATTTGTCCGGCATTGCTGCCCACCGCTAAATCAGCAATAAAGCTATCTTCGGTCTCACCCGAACGATGCGAAATTATGGTCATCCAGCCATGATCTTGGCAGAGTTGAATTGCTTGAATAGCCTCAGTAACAGATCCAATTTGATTAGGCTTAACAATGGAAGCTGTTGCAATATTGTGTTCGATTCCATATGCAATACGATGAGGATTAGTTACAAAGATATCATCTCCTACAATCTGAATCCGATCCTTAAGCATTTGAGTCAAGAGCTTCCACCCCTCCCAATCTTCCTCATGCAACCCATCTTCAATCGAACAAATTGGATACTCTTCGCAAAGACGCACATAAAAATTAACCATATCAGCTGAACTCATCTGCGCGTCACGAACCTGGTACTGCTTAGAAACCGGATCATACAACTGCGAAGCGGCAACATCCAGGGCACAAAAAAAAGAATAGCCGTATTGCAACTGAACATATGCAATAGCTTCTTGCAACAAATCAAGCGCTTCTTTTTCATTCGCCAGTTGCGGTGAATACCCCCCTTCTTCGCCAAATGTATATGGGATTTTCTCCTTCTTAAGGATATTGCCAAGCTCATGAAACAACACAACACCCGCCTCAAAAGCCGAGGTAAAATCGGTAAAATTCACCGGCATAACCAAAAACTCTTGGATAACCAGATTGTTGTCCGCATGTAGGCCGCCATTGATGACATTAAAAAGAGGAAAAGGCAACGATATGGACTCCGCCCCCATGGCATACCCTATAAACTCATAAAGCTCTACCCCTTCTGCATGCGCATGCGCCCGATACAGTGACATGCTCGTTGCAAGCATAGCTGGCGCACCAAACAAAGACTTATCTTGTGTCCCATCTGCATCACGAATCTCAAGATCCATCGTAATAGCATGCACCGTGCGCCCCAAAAGCAATGGAGCAATATCTCGCTCAATCGTTTCAACGGCCTGGCGCATCCCCCGCCCCCATAAACGAGCAGAGTCTGCATCAAAACGTACATGCGCCTCGTGTTGGCCACGAGACAAGCCTGCAGGAACCGACGAGCTCCAACATGAGCCATCCTCCAAATGTATATCGCATGCCACGGTAGGCCAACCACGAGAGTTAAAAACTTCGCGCGCCCGAACATCTTTTATTTTCATCCCATCTCCTCTCTTCAAAAACTCATACTTGTAGCCTAATCATTCAGTCAAGGCGATGTAAACAGAGTCGAGTTTACAGATACACGCCAAAATGCTAGGTTAAATATTCAAACTGTTTAAAAAATAAAAAACATTAGACATTAGGTGCACTTAGTATGAAAAACTTCATCAATACGGCTCTTGCCGCTATCTTTTTTCTCTTTATCATGAATCCACCCGTCATTTTGTCCAATGAAAGTTCTGAGCACAAAACAAAAAAACACAACCCCTTTGTATTCACCACCCAAACATATGAACCAAAAAAACTTTCCCCCGCTCTCCAATCAACGCAAGAAAAGCTCTGCACATTAGGCGAAACAACAAAAGACCGCCGATGTAAGCTTCAACAACTGCAAGAGCAATTTATCAAACTCCTAGAAGAAGACCTTGTAGAAAAAGAAAAGGCCTCACAGATAGGATTTGCAGCGGTACAAAAAATTTCGCTCGATGACGAAACAAAAGTAATTATGCATGGCGACCTGCACGGCAACTATGAATCATTACGCAACATGCTTAATCAAGCAATAAATGACGGCCTTATAGCAAAAAAAAGCTTTGACATACCAGGGAAGACCGTAATCATCTGCCTTGGAGACTACTCCGACCGGGGAACCAAGGGGCTTGAAGTCTGGACAACGCTCATGCAGCTAAAACTCAAAAACCCAGACAAAGTTTTTCTGCTCAAGGGCAATCATGAAGATACCGCACTCTCAAGAAAGTTAGGATTTGGCCAAGAACTCATCAACAAATTACAAATCAGGTCCACAGCCAAACTTGATGAGATACTTCAACAATGGCAAAAATGTTTTGATCTGCTGCCCGAAATGCTTATCCTTGACTGGGAAAACAATGACCCAGAGCACACCCACACCTACCTTCCATGCATACACGGCGGCATAGAAAGTTACGCCTGTACACAGGATGACGAATTGCTGCGTCAAAAGATACAAAAAAACTGTGCCACTATCTGCACCATGTTACAAAACAACCAAAAACAAGCATGGATAGATCTCCGCTACAAACCATACTATACCTTTGTCCCGGGTGACATATTCGCCTGGGAAGAAGAAAAGCAGAAAGACACCTATAAATTCAAAAGCCCCTACACATGGTTTGACGTCTCCGAAGATCCAAATGCCCGAGATACAAAAGCAGGAACGCGGGGCTATTCAGCCAAAACACTTGGTGCATCAGATTTTGAATTTTTTCAAAAAAACGCCTTCCCAGCACAAAGCGCCATACTCGCATTCTTCAAAGGCCACTGCCAGAACAATCGGCCACTCTTTGAAAAGGCCTCCCATCCAGGAATTGCACGGCTCCTGGGCGGCCTGGTGTGGACCTTGGATTATATCCCAGAGAATGCAGCCGCCACCGATACCTGGGTAATTCTAGAAAAAAACAGCGATCTCAAACAATTTTCAGCAAAACTCCTGCGCTTTCCGCCAAGTAAAGAGTCGAGCCACATATCCGCCTGCTGCTTAAATTTTTAAAACAAAACCAAAATCGACAATCTTGAAAAAATAAATATAATAGAAAAATATAATAAAAAGATAAAGAAGGAATCACTAATGACTACAAAACATATTAAAACACTCACCCTAATTATTTTTTCAGGCCTCTTGGTTCTTTCTGGCTCCCTATTGCCCGGAAACAAAACAGACAAAAACTGGATCACTTTGCAAACTTTTTGGAACAATAATCAGACAAATAAATTTGATTACATAGCAGAAAAAAACAAGCTCCAAAAAATCTTGTTCTTCTTTGAACACGTCAAAATAGGTAAAAATAAGGAAAAAATAAAAAACTTCCTCAAAGCCAATACACTAACCTTTCAAAAATGCTCATCGCTTATGCAAAATTACACACCAAGCAAAGGAAGCAAAAAAACGCATAACCTAAAAATTTTTAAACAAAAAATCAGCCAGTTTTTTAGCCCTCAAATACTCAAAACCAGCCAAATTCAACCCCAAGAAAACTTAAAATGGAAAAAACTGTCCCCACAAGAACAAGCTAAAATCATATGTCTCCAATTTGAGCTCCTTTTGAAAAAAAAACAAACAGCCCCCAACTGGGTCGAAAGCAACCGAGAAGAACTCAAGACATATTTTGAATCTATAACCAAAGCTAAGACAGAAGAAGACCAACAAGATGCCTTCAAGAAATTTTACTGTGAACTTTTTCCCGATATCAAGGACAAAGAATTTGATCCAATATTCTCCTTCCTGGATATACATTTAGAAGGCAAAAGCCTGCTGCTCTGTAGTAATAATTTTTCCGCTAAGTTCAAAGAACTAAAAAAACGGCTTTTGATGAAGCAAGATTTCGCCAAAAACAACGAACTAAACACGCCGCCTAATACGGGCCAAGCGGCCCCAACCAACCCAAAGAAGCCTAAAACAGGTACATCCTGGAAGACAAGAATACTTATGACCACCGGCGGTTTAGCTGCTTTCACTGGCACCGCATATGCCTTATACAATTACTTTTTAAAAAACCGAATAAAAAACAAAGAATATGCCAACAACTCGTTATTCGGCCCCATCCATAACATAGTAAAATCGTTCAAAACATCCTCCAGTAAGACCCTCTAAGCATTATAGTCAAGCGTTAGGTAAAGTATCTTACCTAACGCTTCACCCAAAAATACAATACCCCAGCTCTAAACCTTTGCGGCAACACGAGCTTTTTTTAAAAAAACCTTGCAAATCCAGCCTTTTTTTTGCTTTACTAATAGAAAAAAAAGGAATAGAGATGGACAAAAAAATATATCGCCTGGCGGTTGTTTCTATCTTGGCGATACTATCAATTCACATACAAGAAGCATGCGGTACCGGCACCAAAAGTACCGTCTATTTGCACGATGCTTCGCAAGAAGGAAAATACCTTCATATACAAGACGACACCATCAGCTACACTGCGCAAAAGTCCGAAGCTGCTCAATTTACACTTGAAAACATCACCCAAGCCATGAGTCAGCGGTATGGACTTGGCAACACTCACTACCTAATCACATACAACGGCCAATTTCTAAACTCTGACGGCACCCATCTATGGCTGGGAAAATACGACACTGACCAGAGTCACTGGTCAAGTGTAATACACTATCAATACTGGCATATTCTCAAAAACAACGGATATGAATTAGAACAAGAACCAATATAAAAAAAGGAGCAATATTATGAATAAATTATATACAATCGCCATGCTCGGCTTTTCACTCAGCGCAACGGCCGGGATTACCAACACTTTAGCACTGCCCAAAATTACCTCAAAAGTTTACATCAAAGACAATACTAGAATTGCAAGAATGGAGGATGACAAGCAAGAGGACATGATAGAAAAAGAGGAGATGCAGGAACGGCATGATCTCATGCAACAGAGGCGCGTTGTAATTTGGAATGATCCTGTCGCCACACATGGTAGAGACATTGTAACAGAGGGCGGCCTAAATGAAGGATCGATATTTACCATGATCACCGAAATAGATCAAATTCGTCCAACGGCAATCGGCAAAGGCGGTCTTTTTTCAACCATCATGTTCGGGGATAAATACCTAACTGTTAAGGACGATCGACTAGCATTGACCCCAGAAAAGAGCCTTTGGCAAGCCCCCGACTTTAGTTCCCCACTTTTCCAAAATCCTGAATTTAGAAAACAAGCCGAAAACACATTAACCCAGGGTTCTTATTCAATTACCTTCTTCCCCGCCCAGTAAGAGGTAGGCGATTATTTTGAAGTTGATGAAACCCAAGCACGCCAAATAACAAGATATTGTGCTCTTGATTAGTCACTGCTAGCTTTTAGCCTAAGCATGCTAACCAGGAGCACGATACCATGAAAAAACAATTCACCTCGTCCCTCATGATCTTTAGACGCGACCTTCGGCTGGAAGACAATACTGCGCTCTGCAACGCCCTATCCCTCTCGAACAAAGTAACTCCCATATTTATATTCGATCCGCGACAAATCGGCCCAAAAAACCGCTTCCTGAGCCACCCAGCACTCTTTTTCATGCGCGAGTCCCTCACCGAACTTGAAGACCAACTAGAAAAAATACAAAGCAAGCTCCACTACGGTTACGGCGAAGCTGAAGCAGTAATTACAGATCTATTGCAGACAAAACAATTTGATGCCGTATTTTTTAATCGCGACTACACGCCCTTTAGCCGCGAACGGGATCTCGCTATCCAACAAGCCTGCAAGACCCATCATGTCGCATGCAACGAGTATCATGATCTCCTACTTATTGGCGATCCCGCAGAGCTACTGACTGCAAACTCAACACCGTATCGAATCTTTGGCGCCTTCTTTAAGGCGGCCGCAAGGCATACACCAACCCAAAAGCCACAACCACTTCCTGATACCTCACCGCTACGCGGAAGCAAAACCATAACATTACCGCCAAAAATACAAGAGCCAAAAGAAATCAAATTCGAGCGCGCGCTCCATTTGCACGTGCACGGGGGAAGCACCCATGCAAAAAAGCAGCTTGCTCAACTAATCGAACAAAAAAACTACACAGTCACGCGCAATATTCCCGCACACAAGACAACCCTCCTAAGTGCCCACAATAAGTTTGGCACCCTCTCCGTCCGCGAGGCTGTCAAGGCTATCAGCACAACACTTGGCCCGTCGCACGAACTCATCAGACAGCTATACTGGCGCGACTTCTTTTCTTACCTTGTTTATCACTATCCAGAATCCTTAAAAAACTCGGCACGCCCAACCTACGAGCCAAAAAAATGGAGCAATTCAACCAAGGCGTTTACCGCCTGGTGCGAAGGCAAAACAGGAATACCCATTATTGATGCAGGAATGCGTGAACTAAATGAGAGCGGGTATGTGCACAATCGTGTTCGCATGCTCGCCGCCTCTTTTCTTGTAAAAAACCTTGGCATCGACTGGCGCACGGGAGCACAATATTTTGCACAGAAGCTCACCGATTACGATCCTTCGGTCAATGCGGGCAACTGGCAATGGATTAGTTCTACCGGCTATGATGCACAACCATATTTTCGGGTTTTCAACCCCTGGCTGCAGCAAAAAAAATTTGATCCCGAATGCCGCTACATCAAGCTCTGGGTTCCAGAACTCCGCCCTTTTGCGCCAGCACAGATTCACAACCCCAAATCCAATTATTCTACAATTTACCCAGCACCCTTAGTTGATATCCTAAGCAGTTCACGCGCATATATTCAAAGCCACAAAAAAAACACCGCCTAGGCGCATAAACCTGCACGGCCTATGCCGTTTACCAAGAGCTCAATGACAAAACAATTGAGCGGGTATATAGTAAAAAATCTCCAGACAATCCAATAAAATATTACTCTAATCATCCAATCATTTAGGATAGGCTATGAAACATTTTTTTCATCCTTCTCGCGTCTTTCTCCTGGCTAGCCTTGTGGTACCACTCAGCGGCGCCGCTTTTCACGACAAGCAAATCAAAAGCCCTTGTCCACTGCCCCAATCAACCGAGAATAAGCCTAATCAATCTTTGTCTATCAAAAACGACGCAACTGAAAAACAACATGATACGCATAAAAACACAGAAAAACCGGTCATAACCAAAGAGATGCTCTACCAAAAAACTGGTCTTATTCGAGCACTCATCCAGAAAAAAACTAAAGATAAACCAGTCTGTCTACAACCAATAAACCCAACCCTATCCCTAGAACCAAAAAACGCGGAACAGATAGAACTCATCGCAAAAACATTAAGCACCACACTCAAGTCCAACCTAAAAAAAAACCTCAATAAGGGAGAGCTCTCCCTACTCAAACATGAGAGCCTAAATGAAAATAGTTGCAATTTAAATGCAGCACTTATGCGCCTTGTTAAAATACCTAAAGAGGCAACATTGCACATTGTCGGAGATTTGCATGGTGATGACGGTCCCATCAAAGCCATAATGAATAGGCTCATTGCAGAAAAAAAGTTTGACCCAATAAACTTCACCGTAGACAAATTGGTATATGTCGCTTTTTTGGGTGATTACATTGATCGAGGTCCCAAAAGCGTCCGTGTTTTAGCCCTTCTCACCAAATTATTAGCAGCAAACCCAGAACAAGTATTACTTCTGCGCGGCAACCACGAAAGCAAAAGCATGGCCATGTGTTCAAACCCTGCTAGTCCAAGCTTATGGGACAGCCTCAAAAAAATAGTCAAAAAAAATGAAGCCGGCAAACTCCTCAACTTGTTTCTCAAAGCATTTTCACGACTTCCCGTAATTATCTTTGTACAGCATGGAACAAAAGAACAAAGCTTTGCACTCGTGCATGGGGGCATAAACCCATCAATAAATTTGACTCAAGAAGAAATCAGCACAATTCAATCTCATCTCGATGCGGAACAACCCACATCATGGGTTATACCCAAAGGAAATGCGCAAGCGTATCTGTGGAGCGACCTTGAAAACAGTGATGAAACACTTCCTGCAATTATAAACGAAGAGCGGGGGAATATTGGCTACATCTTATACAAAAACAACATAGAATATTGGCTGTTGCTCTTTGGCCTTAAACAACTTTTTCGTGGTCATCAACAAAATGACAGCCTCTTTATCTTCACGGAAGCGGCTAGGCTCCCCTACTCCATGTTTTCTGGTGGGCCATGGCTGGGTGTAGGTTCATGGAATAATCTTGCCACGACCGCCAACCTGGCGCCCAATACCGGATACTACGAAGAACTTGAAGAAAACGACGAAGAAGATGGCTTTTATTGCGAATATGGAACCTGGATAGAGCTATCTCAAAAACCAGCGGGCTTTAAAAATCCACCAAAAACAGAGAGAACCAAGCCGCGCCTCCTACACCAATCGCTCAATTGGGTACTAACACCCCATTATTTCGACCCGAAAACACAGGTGATTTTGGACCTTTAAATGAGTGGTATAATTTCGCCACAATCTACAGAGTCTAAGAAGCCTTTTTGCCTTTGCAGACCAGACGAGCACCTAAAAAACTACAAGTAAAGATTGACAGATAAGAAAATTTAAATAAAATAAAGATTCGGACATATAAAACTAAAAAAGGATACCCATATGACAATAAAAATATTAAACAGTGCTATCAAAGGCATGAAACGCACACTCGTATCACTACTTTTTTTCACGCCGATAATGGTTGGCGCTCAGTATGTCCCAGATAACGACTGGAGTAATCAAGTTTACCCAACCTGGGAGCAGAACAAAGCACAACAAATTAACAACGATAATCTCACCCTGGCAACTTGCCTACTATTTATCCAAAATATCGACCTGAACAACAACGCAGAAACCATCAATGATATAAATACCTTTCTAGAGCAAAACAATCTCAAGACCGCAGCTGCATGCAGGAAAAAGGCAAAGCAACTGAAAAACACCGACCAGAGTAATGTTCAATCTGGTGACTTCAATCCTTTCCAATATCTTGACTCCGAAAGATTAAAAAACCGATGGGCGTACATACTACCAACCAAAACCATTGATCTAAAAACCCAAATTAATCTCATAGCATGGAGCAACAGCAAAAAGCTTGACGATTTTGAACTCCAAGAAAAAATCATCTTCGTCCTTAATCTACTTCTCAAAACTGCAACGAATCAAAGCTTGCATTACTGGGAGATTAAGGAATATGAAAGCTTTAAAAAATGCTTAAATGGAAAATTATTCAAATCACTTGATACGCTAATCAATTGCGTTGCACCTCTAACAAATTTCCATGACAAGCAAACAGCCCAAATTCTACTAACCCACGGCCAATATCAGCTCTTAATCGATAGTAATGCAACGTTGGAAAAACTTATTAAACAAGGCACAATACAAGCTCTTGATAATGCCGCCGAAAAAGTAATCGTTTTTTGCGCTGAAGACATAACAAAAGAACAGGTTGAAACATGGATCGAGGAATTAAAAGATAATAATATTGACGCACGCGACAAAATGCTTTTGTACTTTGCACTCACGAGCTTTAAAAATGAGGCAGATACATCTCAAGGGGTAAAAACCGCGCTCGAAGAAATCAGTACAAATAATACAGAGTTGTTGGAAAAAAATGTGCCTACGAATGAAGAAGTCACACAGAAAATAACTATCCTATACGAACAAAATGTTACCAAAACTGCTTCGATACAAATTCTAAAAGAAGCTTTTGAAATATTTAAAAAAGAATTACCCAGCAAACTACCTAACACATCAAACAGCAAAGAAGAAGAAGAAGATGATGATGATGATGAGGTGACAATAGAAGAGTATTCTTCGGAAGACGATAAAGTAGATTCTGAGGATGAAACGCTTAAGTCCTCCCATTCTACTACGGACATAAACCAACACGAGTCAGAAATTGGGACCAGTGATAACTCCAAAGCATCACTCTTCACATGGCAAAAAGCAGTCATCGGCGTTGGCGTGCTTGGGATTGCTGGCTATCTCACGTATCGCTATCTAAACAAAACAGGATCGACTGTCAAAACAAGCTCTCTGCCAAATACTGCTATCAAGCAAATTATGGGCACAGCAACCACACCTAAGCTCGCCACCAGATAGCGGGGGGGCAGATTCGCCCAAACAACAGAAAATTGCGTTGTGTGCGCTCGTTATCGTAGCGCACACAACGCTCCTTCGCCCTGGATCACCACGTCGGCCCCCACGAGCCCTCCTCGTGACGACGGATCTGGTGATTCCCCCGTCATTGCGAACGAAGCACAGCGTGACAACGCAGTTGCGTAGCAATCCAGCACAACGTAGTATTTCGTTAGCCCTTCTCGAACCCGAATATTGCTAATAAAGCAAAAACAACGCCTAGCAAAATGACTACAAAAACCACCTAAATATTCACAACCTACTTAAAATAATTGTATAATAGAGAATACAGGATAAAAATCTAACCTACCATTACCAAAGGAGCAGGTATGAAAAAGGCACTTCAAGCAACCTTATCTCTACTTTTAATTGCAACCCCGCAGCTTTTTAGCGGCTATCAAGGGCAACCCTGGAAGACCACTGCTGACGCATCCAAGATCGCGGCCACATTACAACAAGAATTAAAAAAGGAAATTAACAAATCTTCCATAAGCAAAAAACTACTCAAACATCCCGCACGTGTTAACAAGGCGCTCATCACGCGACATAATATTCCTGCAGACGCAAACCTCTATATTACCGGAGATTTGCACGGTGATTTTGGGCCCATTGCCGCATTACTTTCTCACCTAGAAAATCAGGGAGCCTACAATCCTAAAGATTTTACATTACAACCCGACACCTACCTTGCCTATTTAGGTGACTATATCGATCGGGGAAAAGAAAGCCTTAAAAATCTCTGGTTTTTAACACAACTCAAAGCAACCAATCCAAGCCAAGTATTTTTAGTTCGGGGTAACCACGAGACAACAGATATTTCTCGACGCTATGGTTTTTGGAAAGACCTAGAAAAACTAAAAAAAGATGATACGACATCAACAGCAGAACTTTTCCGACAATTTCAAGAAGCATTTGCTTTGCTGCCCGTAATAACCATTATTGATCGTCACAATAGCCCAAATAGTCGCATCGCCCTACTGCACGGCGGCATTGACATAACAAAAACAACTTACAACATGATCCCAGAAAAATCCGGCCAGGCGCTCCTAGCACCTTTAGATGCGCAAAGTATCCTTTGGAGCGATATGCGTGATGATCACAAACCATGGAACGAAGAAGCGCTTAGAGGTACCGGTTCTATAATCTCACAAGATACTATGAACAAATGGATGCAGCGCAACAATATTTCCATGGTCATTCGAGGTCACCAACAGGCAGATGTTATGTACGAAACACCAGAAAAGCAACCATACAAACTGTTTTCTGAAGGTGAAATACCAGGCATCGGCGCACGCTGGAATTGGCGTGTAGTAACACTCAATGTCGCCCCAAACACCGGCGCATACGGCGCACACAATGGCTATTTTACTGACTACGGAACCATTTTACACATCAGCCCTACTGAAAGCTCAATAGCTTCAACCGCAGGAATTCAACCTAAAATCATACCCCATCTACCGGGCTATCAACTCACCCCGATCTATTTTGCTCCAAAAGCACCCCATGCTATCCTCGACCGAACAACCATGCAAAGCTCGTATGATCAAGTACCGGCAAATACAAATCTCGAGGAAGACTCAATAATCCAGGAACCTGAACCACAGGAGCTACAATTTATTCCACGATGGGCCAAAGGCCCCAAAGAGGGCTTAGACTTTAGTAGCTTCTCCGACGAGTTTATCCCAATCCCAGTCTCTGATGAGGACGAATATCAAGAATTTGACCCTGATGAGTTTGAAAAAGAATTAAACGCAGCACTAGGCAGCTAATAGTTCTCATAAAAACCAAAAACGAAACAGATTAGGGCTTGGCTCTTGCCAAGCCCTTTCTTCTCTCCTCGAAAATATAAAAAGCACGCACCCGGCGATTGACAAAGCAACTAATTCAGATAGAATAAAATAATATCACCATAGATTTAGAATAACCGAGGAAGGATCCTTATGAACTGCTATATCCAAAAGATCGTATTTTGTGCCCTTTTATTAACCTTACCAGTCAAAGCTTTCTGCGCCGAAGAGGCAATCACCCCTGATAAAGCGATCGAAAACCTATTAGCACTTAATATTAATAAATTAACTGACAAAAACAAAGATGAAAACAAGAACGAGCTGTACCAAGCCTTCCAAATAAAAAAACAACAATCATGCAAACAAGTAATCCAAGCAATCTATATACATAAAAAGAATCAAGCAGAGCGCAATCAGATTACAGAAAAAGTGCTGCAGCTCTTTGACTACACCGAAGCGACCAAACCAGAATTACACGATGTTACAGAGGACTCTGTGGATAACATCGATCTAAACAACCAAGATGACTTTACGATTCTATGCTCACTAGCTCCTTGGAGTGCTACAGTAATAAAAGAAATACGTAACAATAAACACAACCAAAACATCACCCAAAAAGATCTAGAGAAACAAATCGACAAGGCGACATGCGAAAAAGAGACATGGATCCTTAACTCAGGCCATAACAACTGGTATGTCAACACGATTACCCCACAGAATAGCGAAGAACACAAAAAAAATACTAAAGATAAAATACAACAAGCGTACCTCGGTAAATATTTACTCGAGCTTGAAGTAGATGCCAATAAAAAAGACCAGCAGAAAAACGAAATAGTCGAGTCTTTTAAAGCACTGCAACGAGGCACTTTTGCAAAAACAAAAGATGCCCCTAATGATCAAGCAACATGCAAGCAAATAATTCAAGAAGTTTATCGACTATCAATTCTTGATCCATCAGAGCGCAATCAGATTACAGAAAAAGTGCTGCAGCTCTATGACTACACCGAAGAGACCAAGCCAGAATTATACGATATTACAGAAGGCTCAGTGGATAACATCGATCTAAACAATCAAGATGACTTTACGATTCTATGCTCACTAGCTCCTTGGAGTGATACTTTAATAAAAGAAATACGTAATAATGCACACAACCAAAACATCACCCAAAAAGATCTAGAGAAACAAATCGACAAGGCGACATGCGAAAAAGAGACATGGATCCTTAACTCAGGCCATTACAACTGGCTTGTCAATACGATTACCCCAACAAAAATCCTAGAGAAGAAAAATAAAATTAAGAACGCCCTCGGATTAATCCCAGCTCCCAAAAATGAAGAAGACAATGCCAACGATAAAACACCGTTCTTCACGAGGCAAAAAGCGGCCATCGGCGTTGGTGTGCTTGGTATTGCTGGCTATCTCACCTATCGCTACCTAAAAACAGGATCGACTGCCAAAACAAGCTCTCTGCCAAATACTGCTATCAAGCAGATTATGGGCGTAGCAACCACACCTAAACTTGCCAGCAGATAACCAGCGGGGACACTTAGTATGGTCAGATTCTCGCCCAAACAACAGGCCTAAAAATTGCGTTGTGCGCCCGTTATCGTAGCGCGCACAACGCCCCCCTCCTCGTGACGACGAGCCTGGTAATTCTCCCGTCATTGCGAGCGAAACATCGTGAAGCGCGGCAATCCAGTACAATGTAATACTTCGTCAGCCCTCCTCGAGCCTTTGCTATTCCTTCGATGCCATCCTTCGCCCTGGATCACCACGTCAGCCCCCCTGAGCCTCCTCGTGATGACGAATCTGGCCATTAACAAAGCCTACCCTATTATGCAAAGGGCCAGCGACCCCGCTCTCCCGTCATTGCGACGCATATACGTCAAACTATTGAGTTCACCCCCCGGCCTTGGCTAGGTTGGTTTTAGGGGTGTAATACGAGTTGTATTACACAAGTATTAAAGGGGGGATACAATGAAAATAACAGACGTCTCGATCTGCGAATCAGTACCTCGGCGTCTGCCCGTGGTACCCACAATTGATGTCGTGGTATTTCCACGTATGATCGTACCGCTACTCGTTGTAGATGAGCGCATCATCACTGGGGTTAATCATGTCGTTGAGCAAAATCAAAAAACCATTTTGCTCCTAGCAGCCAAAGAAGCAAGCCAAGAGGCCACCATAGGCACTGAAGATCTTTATCGTGTGGGTACCGTCGCATCAATTATGCGTATCATAAAAATGCCCGACAATACCATCAAAATTCTTGTGCAAGGATTATGCAAAGCATCTGTTAGTGACCTCACATCACAAGAAGAGATGCTCTTTGCAGACATAGAACCTATCGTAACAGATATTGACACAGCAACCCCGGCCATAACCGCACAACTAAGAAACATCAAAGCAATTGCAGAACAGATGTCAGCATCAGGCAAATCACCCACACCCGATTTTCATCATATCCTTTCTCGCATGAGTGACCCGGAAAAAATTATCGATTTTATTATCTCCCACCTCAATCTCTCAATTGCAGAATCTCAAGCACTACTTGAAGAATCATCCTGCGCAAACTACCTCGAAATCCTCCACCAGCACTTATCCAAAGAAATCGAAGTTGCAGAAGTTCAAGAACAAATCAAAAATCGAGCACGCGATTCGATGAATCAATCACAGCGTGAATACTATCTACGCGAACAGCTCAAAGCAATTAGAAACGAATTAGGCGAAGAAAGAGAAGAAAACGACATTCAAGAGCTCTACCAGTGCCTTGAATGCAGCCAGATGCCAGAAGCCACACGGCAAGAGGTCACCAAACAAATCAAACGCCTCGAGCGCCTCTCTGGCGACTCGGTAGAAGCCGGAGTCCTACGCAACTATATCGACCTTGTGCTCGGACTTCCGTGGGGTGTTTGCACAGAAGACAACCTCGACCTCGCCCATGCAAAAGAAGTTTTAGATGCCGACCACTACGGAATGAAAGAAATCAAAGAACGAATATTAGACTTTTTATCCGTCAAAAAATTAAACACTTGTGGTAACACACCAATCCTTTGCCTCTTTGGGCCTCCAGGAACAGGAAAAACCTCCCTAGGACAATCAATCGCACGAGCAATTGGAAGAAATTATGTACGCATAGCATTAGGTGGCGTTAAAGACGAATCAGAAATTCGTGGCCATCGTAGAACCTATGTCGGCGCCATGCCAGGCCGCTTCATTCAGGGCATTAAAAAAGCCCAATCACTCAATCCTGTAATGATCATCGACGAGATCGACAAGCTCGGCCAAGACTACAAAAATGACCCTTCGGCTGCCATGCTCGAAGTCTTAGACCCAGAACAAAACAAAGCATTTTACGACAACTTTTTAGGCATTCCCTTTGATTTGTCTCAAGTATTTTTTGTAGCAACAGCAAATGATTTATCAAACATCCCTGGGCCACTACGTGATCGCTTAGAAATCATTGAACTATCGGGATACACCCTCGAAGAAAAATGTGCTATAGCCGAGCGACATCTAATCAAAAAAGCATGCGAAGAAACAGGCATCTGCATGGAACAGCTTGCACTTTCACGAGAGCTTCTTGAAGACATTGTTGCAAATTATACGCGCGAATCGGGCGTTAGAGAGCTCGAACGACTTATTAAAAAACTCTGCTCAAAAGTAGCTCGTGCCCTGGTTGAAAATAACGAACTCGTGGTCTTTACTTCAGAAACTATTGAGCAATATCTTGGACCTCGCAAATTCGATGATCTTGAAAGCAATCACACCAACAACATAGGCATCACTAACGGCCTTGCCTGGACAAGTTTTGGTGGCGAAATGATTCAAATCGAAGCTGTCATTATGCCTGGAACTGGAAAACTCATACTCACCGGCCGCCTTGGTGAAGTCATGAAAGAATCGGCTCAAGCCGCATTAAGTTATGCCCGAGCTCACGCCGAAACATTTGGCATCTCCGCAGATCGCTTTACCGCCTACGACATCCATATCCACGTTCCTGCAGGAGCCGTACCCAAGGATGGTCCATCTGCAGGCGTAACTATTCTCTCTTCACTGCTATCAGCATTGACACAGCGCCCAATCAATGCCGAATATGCTATGACCGGAGAAATTGACCTACAAGGCATCGTCATGCCAATCGGGGGCGTCAAAGAAAAAATCTTGGCTGCCAAACGCAACAAAATCAAAACCGTCTTGTTACCGCTAAAAAACAAGAAAGACACGATCGGACTCGAAGAACTCTTTACCGGACTTGAAATCAAATTTGTCGAACATGCAGAAGATGTCTTACGCGAAGTACTACTACCCGCGTAAACCTACCCGGGGTGTATTCCGCACCCCGCCAATTTTATCCACCACAACACACCCTATCACCCCATTTTGAACACTTGCCAACAAAGAGGCAACATGCTTTTCTACAAAAAAAACAAAAGCCCCGTTACCGAGTAACCCAAATGAATGCAGTAACTATTGGAAGCGCTGTATGTGATATAACACTTGTCGGAACAGCATTAACAGAACGTAAAATACTTTGTCAAAAAGAAGGCGCAAAACTATCGGTTGACGATATCAACATGCGAGCAGGCGGCGGCGCGCTCAACAGCGCACTCATTATGCACAAATTTGGAATCAAACCTCACCCTGTGTGCTGCATAGGAATAGACGCCTTTAATACACCAATCAAAAAAACACTTACAGAAAACAAAATCTACGATAACTTTATAAAAATATCAGACACAAGCAAGACGGCCATTTCAATCCTTCTTCCTCACGAGGATAAGCAGACAACCATTTTAACATACAAGGGAGCAGGCTTTGAGCTCGACTATACATGGGCCGAACGCATCACGAAACAAACATGGGATATTTTATATCTTGCCCCAATTGCCGGGCCCCTCAACCAACACCTCGTCGCATTAGCCTCACAAATCAAAGAAAAAAATCCGCAATGCATCGTTGCGCACAACCCCAATCCCCATCAATTGCAAACAACCATGGCTGAACAAAAAAATTTATTACCCCTATTAGATCTTTATATCCTCAACCACCGAGAAGCAAAAATAGCTTGGGATGTTGAACACAGCACCCCATTTACGACAGAGCACTACCTCAAAGAACTAGCCCTAATAGCACCAAAATGTATTTTTGTTGTCACACAAGGCATAAACGGACTCGACTGGCAACAAGGAGAAACGTCTGCTCATGTTGCAGCAAAAAAAATAGAACCACTACATAGCGTTGGCGCAGGCGACAGCTGCGGAGCCGCTATTACCGCCGCACTTGCCCTGGGCAAATCGCCAGAAGAAGCAATTCAACTCGGCATGCAAACCGCAGAACACGTCCTCACAGCTCCTGGAATTGCAGAACTGGCGACGGTGCCTCCGCTTCGCTAGATTTAAAATAAGTCTCCACCATCATAGAAAGAATCACAATGACCTGCCCGGTTTCAACTTTTAAAATACAAATTTTAAAGCGTAGATCTTGTGTAGATAATGTCCTCTCCCACCTTGGCTGCGCCTTCAAGGCCTCCGCAATAGCCGCATCAACACCCGTTTTTAAAGACTCAATCTCTTGCGCCCTTTCACGCCCAAGCGTTTCTTGAAGTGTTTTTGTAAAACCCGCCTTCAAAAGGCTCCAATCTTCAGCCTGTTTGAAAGACCAACTAGAACTGCTAGAACGACAAGAGCAACCATCACCAGGTTGTAAATCGAACCACTTTTTATCTTTTGGCAAAGAGTCTGTACCATCTTTTAAACGCAAACAAAGCGCTTTGCTCTGATGTTCGCCACCAGCACCCCGGCCTGAATTAGCCTCTTGAAAATGAGTAGTATCAAGGGAATATTCACAGCGCAGACGCCAGCAAACAAACCCCGCAGCAATAAGTCCTGCCAAGACAAAACCCTTTTTCGAGATAAAGCCTTTATTGGTGGACTCCCGAACCCGCTTATTCCCTTTTATATCTATATAAGAAGAAGCGTCAGCGCCCCATTCGAATAAAAGAGCTACGCATAAAAACAATTTACAAAAATACCGCATCTTCTAACTTTCGATACAACTACAAAACCTATATTCAATTTTAAAATCTTACACCAGAGAAAACTTTTTGTCTATTACCAATAAAAATCAGTTAGTTGTAAACAAGAATTTCATGAAAAAAACTTTTTTGGCATACTGAGCCCGATAACAATAACAAAGCAAAAGGTCCACATGAAAAAAGTTTTTACTTTCCTCCTTTCCCTCTTTCTCTTCATTCAAAGCAGTATCCTCTCCTTCGACAACACTTCAGGCGTACAACTGTTCCCCCTTCATACGCTACCAGAAACACACACGGCATCTTCCCCTTCAGCATGGAGCCCTAACGGCCTTTTTTTTGCGCATGCATCTGGCCGTATCATAGAACTTTATTCCCCCATCACAAACAAAGAATTACCGGCAAATAGCACCGTCTGCCTAGTCTGCTCCGAAACAAGTGCCATTTCGTGTCTTGCTTTCACTGCTGATAGCAAAGCACTGGCCATTGTGCATAAGAATGGGACACTAACCTGGTTCAATCTTCAACCGCAATGCCAAGAGATACGTTCACAAAAAAACGCCCTTCCATGGGGAACCAAATCCATACTCTGCGCACCAAAGGGAGGATGCTTTGTTATCACCACAACAAAGAAACGGAGAAGTGGAAAGCGTGTAATAAATTTTTATGAAATAAGCTTTTATCTAATAAGACCAGACAAATCCTGTCAATTTCTAAACACTATCGACGAACCAAAATATCAAGAATCCATTCAAAATATGGAATTTAACCAAAACACCAACGAACTCATAACCACATTTCTCAGTGGAGTAATCTTACTAAGCGAAGCAGGTAGCGGCAGCGTTGGGAGCGAAATTCAAAAATACAATCTATTCAAAAACACTGCCCAATGCCTATTTGCAACAGCGCATTTTGCAGCTCCAGGGATGCTTTTATATGCCCTCCCAAAACAAGACGGCACCTCAAACTGGACCGTCATTACAAGAAAAAACACACAAAAAAAACTGCGTACATGGGGAACTGTCTCTGGCTGCGCCTTGACGCAAATGGCATACAGCAAGATCCTGCAAGCAATCGCAGTTTCGAATGAAAAAGGGCTCATCTCAATACTCAGAAAAAATCAAAAAGCTACTCAAATCCTCACACACCCCAACAACAAAAAAGTTGCTGCGGCCGATACGAGCAGACAATTCGCCAAGCTCTGGTTTGATAACAATCAAAATCTTCTGTACGGTGCTTCGGCTGATAAAACTCTCTGCGCTTGGGATCTGAAAACAAACAAATGCACCGTCTTGGCTACCAACGTTAACCCAACCAACTCTGTAGCCATCCATGATAATTCAGGAACCCTAGCAGTATGCACACAACAAGGCCGAAAATTAATAGCCGTACGCCATACTCCACACACAGAGAAAGCTCCTACCCTATGACAAATTGTGCATCAACCTGAAACGCGGCCTTACGCTTTTTTGATTTAGCCAACTTTACAAAAAAAATAAAAAAATTAAACTAATAGAAAAAATAGAAAAAGGATCAAAGTATGCCATTCAAGAAAAAAATAGCATTGGTACTGCTCACTCTAGGCGGGGCCGCAAGCCATTCGCTGATTCTATCTACCACTATTGTGCGCATACAAAATGGAGAGATACACGGTCAAGCTGAGAGTAAAGATGTCGCGCTTTTCGCCTCGCTTATGCTTGGAATCTCCCCAACCAACAAACAACGCGTAAAGCTCTGTCAATCCAACGAAAAATTCAGCAATTTTATAAACACCCTAGCAAACGCCAAAGCATTTGCGGACGCCGATTATATAACCATAGAACACCTCCCATTTCGGTGGCTCTTTGGCTGGGACCGGATGAAAGAGGCCGGAATGCGCTTAAACACGATAATAGCCCTCAAAGGTGAAAAGAAAAATAAATCTAAAGTGATCAAAGAGCTAGAAAAACAATATCCTACCGAGACATTCACCCCTGAACATTGGGAGGATACGCTCTCATTAGCTGAGGCACAAACAATCCTTAACAAGGAAATCAAAAGCATCACAGAAACCGTATTCACTACAATAACAAGCAACCCATTAGCAGATCTAAATACTCCGCCCGCATCAATAGAAGCAGTAGCCAAATTTATAATCGGCCGCAACTTTCTTCTCGATAAAAATGAATACACTAACTTAACCAGTTTTTTGCAGGGCAAAGCGATACCGCACAACGTCCTTACACTAAAAAACGACGAATTCATCACGGACAAAACAACAAGAAAAAAACCACCTACGTTCTGCCTTACTCAAAGAAGTCTGAATGGAAACAAAAGCACCATAGGAATCAATCGAGAACTTTATGATTTTTTGATTGCGGCACAAAACGGCTCACCATATCTCAATGCTATCTTTAACGAGTCACTAGACTCTATGACTGCAGACGAAACAAAAATTCAAAAAATTTTTACCTCTGGCTCAGAACAAGAAAAAGCAGAGTTGTTCATTTTTAAGAAAAAAGACGAAAAAAAACAATGGAGCCCTCAAACGCAACAAGCGCACGATCAAGCATTATATGATTTTAATAAACAGATTTGGCAGACGCACAGCCGTCTACCCGACGACGAAAATACAGCCATGGAATTTTATCACCGGGAGTTTACCAATACTGCTGGATACAACTACAAAAAGGATCATTACATTACACAGGCGTTTAAGGACAAACCATACCCAAAACCTGGCTTAGGTTTTCAAAAAACACCGCAAGACCGAACATTCCCACAACATCCTTTCTTTTCACAACCTGACCCCGTAAAAAAATCTGAAAACACCAGTATTGCTCCAGATCAAAAAAATCTAATACTTACTGGGAGCCTCATAGCGACAGTAGGCGTAATATACCTTAGTCAGCGGCTAAAGAGCGCGAATAAAAAGCCTAAACAACTACCAAAGCGCATGCCACTAACCCCTCCTAAAGTCACAACATCGTATGTACCAACATCACGCCCCCTCTAACGAGCTCGCAACCAATCTTCACCGCCTCAACTTTTGAGAACTAAAAAAAAGGGGTAGACTACCAGAGAGAACAGAATACTTTTGCATACCCAAGGACTAACGTATGTTACCCTCTGCGTTACCTCATCAATCAAGTAATGCCATCTCACCCGAAGAAGGGGTGGTCGTCCGCGTTAGCGGAACCGTTATCGACATCGAATTTGCCCCCGAGCATGAACCAAACGTCTACAACCGCGTCGACGTTATTATTCCACGCCCCGGACAATCCAAAGAAGATCGGGCTAGCCTGGAAGTAGCACAACAGTTAGGTGATGGCATCGTACGCTGTATTGCCCTAGAAAATATCTTTGGAATTAGCCGAGGTATGCGCGTTATCAATACTAAAGCCCCAATCAAAGTCCCGGTTGGCCCACAGACGCTCGGACGAATTTTTGACGTCTTAGGAAATACGATCGACGGACAAGAAAACATTACCACCGAGGAATACTGGCCTATCCACCGCGAAGCACCAACACTAAGTGAGCAGAAAGTCGAAAACGAGATCCAAGAAACCGGCATCAAAGTTATCGATCTTATCTGCCCATACCTCAAAGGATCAAAAATTGGCCTTTTTGGTGGAGCTGGTGTTGGTAAAACGATTTTAGTTACCGAACTTATCCGCAACATTGCTATTGAGCATGAAGGCGTTTCTGTCTTTACTGGCGTTGGTGAGCGTACGCGCGAAGGCAATGAACTATGGCTCGAGATGCAGCGCTTTGGAGTTTTAGAAAAAGCTGTTCTTGTCTTTGGTCAAATGGGCGAGGTTCCCGGCGCGCGCCTTCGGGTTGGTTTAACAGGCCTTACCATGGCCGAATACTTCCGAGACAAACAAAAAAAAGATGTCCTCTTTTTTGTCGACAACATATTTCGGCTTGTACAAGCAGGCTCCGAAGTATCATCGCTTTTAGGCCGCATGCCATCGGCTGTTGGCTACCAACCAACTCTTGCAACAGAACTTGGAGCCTTTCAAGAACGCATTGCAAACACTTTAAATGGAGCGATCACCTCTATTCAAGCTGTTTATGTGCCAGCTGACGATATTACCGACCCTGCACCAGCAACAACCTTTATGCACCTTGACTCAAACACTGTACTATCAAGAAAACTCGTTGAACTCGGCATTTATCCCGCGATTGATCCCCTTGCATCATCTTCCAAAGGACTTGATCCAAACGTAGTTGGCGAGCGGCACTACACTATTGCACGCGCCGTACAAAAAGTTCTACAACGCTACAAAGAACTACAAGACATCATCGCCATCCTCGGCATTGAAGAGCTTTCAGACGAGGACAAACTTTTAGTTAAACGCGCACAGCGGATCCAAAAATTCCTTACACAACCACTATTTTCTGCAGAGTTTTCGACCGGCATGGAGGGAACCTATATTCCACTGAGCAAAACCTTAGACGACTTTGAAAAGATCATTAATGGGGAGTGCGACCACTTACCCGAACAGGCCTTTTATATGGTTGGCACTTTGGAGGACGTATACAAAAAAACCGAGCAGTTCACGCAGCAGACGGGAAAGTAGAACACTATGCAGCACATGACCCTGACCCTCGTCTACCCCACAAAAACCCTGGCCCACCAAATTCTTGAGTTAGAATTAACAACTGAACAAGGAACTCGAATTATCCTTCCTGGACACGCTGCGCTTTATGCGGCACTCAAACATAACTCAAGCATCAACTTCATGGACGCAACAGGCACACACCAGTCTGAGCACCTTACGAGTGGCCTTGCAGCAATTAACCGAAACGAGATACGTATCATTATAAGTCAATCGTAACCTCCATGAAGACCAAGGAATTAGGAACCATTGTATCCGGATCACTAGCTCAAGGCTTTTTGATGCGCATTAATCCACAGTGCGATATTGAGGAACTAAAGAGCGGTCGCTTTGTCTCTATTCAAGGCACCCATGTCACCTTTTTTTCGCTTTTGACCGACATTCGGCTTGACCCTATTCCAAATTATGGCGCTTTTGGTTACTTAGAACGCCAAAGCATCGCTCACGAAGTTATACAAGCCACTTCATGCAGTGCACATGCTATGATACGCCCACTTATAGCACTCACAAATGAAAAACAGATAACGCCAGTCAAAAGCATTCCCAAACATTTTGCCGCAGTTCTTCCGGCTAGCAACGAAGAAATTGCCCATATTTTTGGTAGCGAACAACATGCTCCAGGAAAAGCATTTGCAATTGGCCAACCTTTAGATATGCAGACCGATGTTTGCATTGATCTCGAAAAATTCACTGAACGAAGCAGCGGTGTTTTTGGCAAAACGGGCACAGGAAAAACATTTATTACTCGACTACTCCTAGCAGGCCTCCTTAAACATGAACGAGCAACATGCCTCATTTTCGACATGCACAGCGAGTACGGGCTACAAGCGCGCAATGAAAACAGCAACGCACCATTTGTCAAAGGACTGAAAACACTCTTTCCCGCTCAAACGGCAATTTTTTCACTTGATCCACAAGCAACACGACGACGTGGCGGCAATCCAGATATCTGCGTAACCATCCCGCTACAAAGTATCAGTGTTGGAGACATTTTAGCGCTCTCTGGAGAACTCAATCTCCATCCCACCGCGTGCGAAGCTGCTTATTTACTAGCCGCACGCTACAAACAAAACTGGCTCATAGAGCTTCTTGATCGTGGGATACAAGCCGCTGAACTAGCGCAAGAGTTGGGTGCTCATGCAGAATCTATCGCCGCATTATACCGCAAACTACGAATCATCGAACGCTTTCCCTTTTTTACACGCGATACCCAAGGCAACCAGAGCCCAATTCAAACCCTGATGGAACATTTAGACCGAGGCATATCGGTAATCATTGAATTTGGAACCTACGCTTCAACTTTCTGCTACCTATTGTTGGCCAATATCATTACCCGCCGCATTCATGCAAAATACATCGAAAAAACTGAACAGTTTCTAGCGTCCCAACGGCCTGAAGACGAACCAAAAAAACTATTGATTATCATTGAAGAAGCCCATAAATTTCTTAACCCTGTTTCGGCACAGCAAACAATTTTTGGTACTATTGCACGTGAGATGCGAAAATATTATGTCTCGCTAATGGTGGTTGACCAGCGGCCATCAGGTATCGACCCAGAAATCCTCTCGCAAATTGGCACCAAATTTATCGCACAACTCCACGACGAAAAAGATATAAGCGCCGTACTCTGCGGTATGGCGGGCGCCCAAGAGCTCAAAACCGTACTCGCCACGCTGAGTAGTAAACAACAGGCGCTTGTCCTAGGACATGCGATCACCACGCCAATTGTGATTGAGACTCGGCGCTACGACCAGAGCTTTTACCAAGCAATTACAAGTAGCACCACCAACGCAAACGTACTCAATCAATTATTTTAAACTTGTTCAAACATCCCAACCAACCGCATGTTGTTTCGGTAAACAATAATCCCCTAGCCTAAATTTTTGATTTTTAATAGGAATAGCAGGGTAATCACTATCAAAACGCCCATTTAAATTTTTAACAACATAACTACCGTAGGCCGACTTGCCAAGAGAAATGAGCCTCGAACAATGAGTTAAAGAAGACCATTTTTTAAACGCAGCAAAAGCCACCTCCTCTACAGGGGCCACCAAAGGACTAAGATCCCATTTAAGAAGTCGCTGCTCAAAATCCTTATTTTCCCATAATGAAATCAAAAACTGTCCATTATGACTAATAAACCTCACAAAATGGACCTCTCCCTTTCCATCGTCATAATTATGCACCAGCCGATGGACCTCCTTACTTGTAGCAATATCCCATATGCGCACAACATTGCCAGATAGGGTTGCTAGATAATTTTCATCAAAACTGCAATCCAATCCTTTTACACAAACCCCTTCTTGGCCCAACATCCCCTTCAACTTCCCGGAAGTAGCATCCCATACCCCTACCGTTCCATCACAATATATTGTTATCGCATAGGTCCCTTTTGGGCTAAAGCGTGCAGACACTATCTCCTTTTCGCCTTCCAAGAGACACGAAGCTTTTTTTGTTACACTCATAATCTGTGCTGTTTCAGGTTTCTCAGAAGGCGCTATAATACGGCTTCCATCTGGACTAAATTGCGCAATAAAATATTTAGGTACAACTAGTTTGTTACAGCCCCCCGTTAATAGCCAATATAGATAAACGCACTCCTTTGTTGAAACAAGAAACTTTTCTCCATCAGGAGAAAAGCTAAAAGCAGAAGCATCTTCCGCTATTTTTCCAAATGAATAACATACGTTCTCAGATGCTTTATCAATGATCGAAACAGACCTATCCGTAAACATAACAGCAATTTTTTGCCCTGCGGATCAAACGCTGCATAACAAGGTTTTGCTTCATCATCCAAAAAATCTACCCGTCCCTCCGCAAAACTATTTTTTGTATTCCACCAGGAGACCCATCCGCCCGCCTTCGAAACCATAAGAATACGCGTGCCATCAAAACTAATACTAGCAGAACAAATTGACTCACCAGATCCAAAAAGCTGTTGGCTTTTCCCTGTTTTAAGGTCTACAACAAAGGGTGTTCCCAGCCTTGGAACAACCAGCAATACACCTGCTGGATTAAAAACAAGTTTTAAAGCAGAAAACTAATTCGATGCCCAAACAACCTGAGGTGAAATTGTTACCTTAATTGGATCCAACAAGTTGGCGATAAACCAAAGATCTTCTTCCATCCTTTTACTATCAACTTCAAGGGCAAAAGAAGGAGCAACTTCCTCCAAAAAAGAGTGGAGAAGGCTTCGCCGAAATAGCTGAGAAAATTTAAAACCATATGCAAGCATGAGCAAGTGTAACGATGAAAGATCTCTGGACTTAGCTCCGCTCCTAAAAGGCACTTTAGCTACCAGAGTGGCAAAATCTTGCACATTCCCCTTATTCAGTAAACCTAAAAGCAGCTCTGTCACTTCAAGAGCTTTTTTAAGATCCTCACCGGGCAGCACTTTTTTATCAAATTTTATCTTGTTCGCTACACGGGCAAACAACTGCTTGGCCGTACCAAAAACAGAGGGCTCCAAAACCGCTGTTCCTGTTTTCGTTTTTTTCTCGTTCAACCACCCTTGGCAATAGGCTGAATATTTAACGATGTTGGGATATTTATTCTCTGCTGCTTTCGAAAACACACCTACCATCACCAAAAAACCGCATAAAAAGAAGCGTAGTCCATAGCACTTCATCGATAACCCTCGCTATTGAATCATCCTAATCAATCTCATAGCCTTGATAACATGAGCCTGCGTCAAATAAAAAACCAACTAATATAGAACAGGTCGACAAAACAAAAGTTTTATGAAAATATAACGAAAAATCATAACAGCGCCTTCAATTGCGATTTAAAAGCACTAATCCATAGACCAAAAAGGAGAATCTATGAACGCTCACCTTCTTTTCCTACTGGGAATAACAATCTCAACATGTGCGCTTGGATACGAAGAACAGCAAAAAGCTAATAAATTTGTCCAATACCATAAAGAAATTAACCTTCTCAAAAAAAACCTACCTGTAACAACCCAAAATTATATCGCGGCAAAAAGCACTGAATATGCTGATAACATAGAAAAGACAAAAGCTCTCCAAACCTTTACCAAACTCTCCCTCGCGCTACATCAATCCTTTTACCTCTCCCAACGCATTAACACTGTCAAGCACTTTCCCCTCGCAGAAAGAGTTCAAATACTCAAAGACAATGCCTTCTACTTTTTAAATCCTCAAATCAGACGGGACAAACAGGTGTTGCAAGAATTCTTCTTATTGCTCAACACAATTCCTGAATCAGCAAAAACAAGCGAAGACATTCGAATTAGCCTGCTAAAAAGTTTTTTTTCGCCGTTACCAATCGAACAAATAGAACAAGAAAAGCTCCTCGAGCAAACAAACTGCATAGCCGCAATTAACACCTTGACTTCACCCATCCTGAGGGCTTTCGTTCGCCGACTTATCGAAAAAAGCTACTTGATGCCATCCTCAAAAAAGAGCCGCCTATCAATTGAATGCCAAAAACTAGCGGGCCGCCTTACTGATTTTTTTGCACAAAAACCAACAACTAAAGAAAAAGAAGCCTTTTTAAATGCATTCCTCCAATGTCCAAATAATGAAAAAACAGCCCTGCTAAAAAATTTTGGAGCTCTTAGTAACGGCTCCTTGTCAAAACAATTTCTTAATACAATCTGCCTATGGTCCAAAGAACTCAGCGAAAAAGACGCAATAGAAGCCTTGGAAAACTTTTTGTTTTTCTGGCTTAACCTAGTACCTGTCCACAATATACAGGACTGTCTCAAATCCTTAGAGGAAGCAAAACTAAGCAGCAATGTTCATGCCAGCGCCCTGCGCATACTCCTCCCAAGCCTCTTGACCAATACAGAGACTAAAACAGCATTATTCAAAAACATTCTAACCCTCTCACCAGCTGATCAAAAAGAATTGCTTGCATATGCCGCTCTTCTAGACTCAGGAGATGATATCACCTCAAACAACTTTCCCGAAACTTATGCCGAACTCTGCAACACTCTGAAACAAATGAAAACGCAATAAAAAGGCAGCTCACATCATTTATTTTCGCATCTTAATAAACTTTTTGCTAAACTGAAGCACTGAAAGAAATTAAAAAGGTTTAATTATGCGATACAAAAAAATGAGGCTCTGTTTAATCCTTTTAGCAATCATGTTTCCTGCTATACTCCTAGATGGCGCTCCTAAAAAAAAAACTGACTACAAATCTGTTTTCCAAAAAAGCTTCTCAGAATTTACGTTGGAAGAAAGCGAACAACTCTACCTACTTCTCGGCAAATCATTCAGTAAAACGTTGCTTAAAACCAAAAAGCCAAAATCTCTGGATTCTGCGAGAATATACGCAAGTCAAAGTACAGAAGAGACTCTTACAATACTTCAGCCTGCCACAACCCCCAAACCGCATACAAAGATTTTAGCCGAGCAAAAAATATGTAGCGACATCGCTAGACTTTTACATGAAAAGCGATACCCAGACGCAAAAAAACTTCTTGTCCAAGCAGCTCGAACATATGAACCTATCAGCAGATTTTTAATAACAGAAGATACATTAACAACAAGATGGCCATCAACTTACGAGCAACCCTCAAAACCCCTACTAACCGGCTATATTCTTCCCAAAAAACCTGTTAAAGACATAACCTCACTGGTTCACGCTACAATCAATGACAGACTATACATCGGCTATAAAGATGGCTCAATCCTGTGCGCAAAAAAAACAACCAATCCTGAAATCATCGGCATCAAGAAAAGCCCCATACAAAAATTATTTTTAAACGAACAAAAAGAAGTGCTCTTATCTATAAATACTGCAGGAACACTTAATATCTGGCACATCCCTACGGGAGAAAAAATTTCTACACACGACCTTCAGACCCAACCCCAATCAAGCACAATAACCCCAGATAAGACCACATTAAAAATTGTTGATCAAGAAAACAAGACAAGAGCCTGGAAGCTTCAACCTCTGAGCCGCCAAGAAGCACTCTTTTTCAAAAGCTGCCAAATAGCCTTAAGCAAACCATATAAAAAGCAGCTAGAAATCCCCGCAAATAGCGGACTTAGAGAGCTCCTGACCCACATCTTACCATTAATCTCAAAGACTAAACAAAAACACCTTGCTCCATTGACCAAATGCCAACCAAACAACCCCCCACTTTCTACCATAAATATAACCATGCTAGAAAATGGCTAGAACGAAAAAAACCGTGGCCAAGCGCACATAGGCTTTTCTCTTAAAATAGTATTGATAAATACAAAACCACTTATAAGGCGAGCGCCCTAGAAAACGCCTTCTACTAAGTATCATAACAACCAGAAACCATGGGCCTACAACAACCCCGAGGCGGCCTTTCATCTAACAGTCTCATGGCAAAACAAACTCATAACCACTATATAAGGATTTATTATGAAAATGAGTAAACGATTGGTACCATTAGCCATAATGCTAAATTTCTGCCCAATAATAGCTATGCAAGGCAACGAACAAAAACTCGTGCAAGATACAAACCTCAAACTCTATGAGCTCTATCAAGCACACCCAGATGTAAAACAAAAACCTTCACCGCTCAACATTTCCATGAATTTCGACAACTCATTCCCCGCTACAAACATATTAAACAAGCTTAAAAAAACCAAAGAACCCAATCCCAATATTGACGTTTTATGCGCCTTTTTAGCAGACCTATGCGCTCAAACTGCACAAAAAAACATTTCAAAAAAAACGAAAATAGAACTTAACAACATACTTGGAGCAGCAACCAAATTTGCACAATCAGTCTACGAAAAAAACAAAAACAACACCCAAACCCCAAGATAGCCAAAAAGGAAGAGCCCGGGCAGCTGCCCGGGCTCTTCCTTTTGTGTTTACGATAAAATCGTCTTATAGGCCTGGAAAAAATAGACCTAACTCAAACACCGCAGTTTCAGGCGCATCAGAGCCATGCGTAGCATTGCTTCCAATATGCGTGCCAAACATACGACGAATAGTACCAAGCTGAGCTTTTTTTGGATCAGTTGCGCCCATAAGCTCTCGCCATGAAGCAATTGCACCATCACACTCCAAAGCCATAACAACTACGGGGCCTGAGGTCATGTATTCAACCAATTCACCAAAAAACGGCTTACTTTGGTGAATACCATAAAACTGCTCCGCCAAATCGCGAGTAATTTGGCGCTTTTCCATGCGAACAATATTAAAGCCATTAAGCTCAATAAGGCGAACGATGTCACCTATATGGCCCGCTTTAACAGCATCTGGCTTAATAATTGCAAAAGTACGTTCCATACCCACTCCTATTCAGCATCATCTGCTGAAGCGGCTTCATCACCAGCTGCAGCCGCGTGCTTTTCAAGTTCAAGTTGTAACTGTGACTTAACACGAACTGCAGGACGACTTGTCGCCTCAGAAGCTGGGCGCTCACGGCGAGCCGGACGCTCTTCTTTTGGCTGACGCTCACGCTTTGGACGCTCTGCAGATTTTGGTCGCAAGCTTAAGCCAAGCTTATGTTCTTCTTGGTTAACCTTAATAACACGGAACTGTCGCTTATCGCTAACACGAAGAATATCACCCACATTTTCAACGTTATCACCAGACAACTCAGAAATATGAACCAAGCCTTCAATGCCACTTGGAAGACGAACAAACGCACCAAAATCAGTAATCTTGGTAACCTCGCCTTCAACGTTGGAATCAACCGGATATTTGGTTTCAAGATTTTCCCATGGATTTTCTTCGAGCTGCTTAACACCCAATGAAATTTTGCGCTTATCCTTGTTTACATCAGTGATAATTGCGCGAACTTCGTCACCCTTTTTAAAGAGGTCAGCAGGATGCTTAATATGCTCTGTCCACGAGAGATCAGAAATATGAATCAAGCCATCAACACCCGGTGCCAATTGAACAAAGACTCCAAAGTCAGTAATATTGCGGACGGTACCCGTAACAATTTTTCCAACTTCAAGATCACCCGCAACAGCATCCCATGGATTAGCTTGCATTTGCTTGACACTCAAGGACATACGGCGAATTTCTTTATCCAAAGAAACAACCAAAGCCTCAATCTCTTGCCCAACTTTAAAATGACGATGCAGGTCATTGATACGATCAGTCCAAGAAACTTCGGAGATATGGACCAAACCTTCAACACCTGGAGCAACTTCAACAAAGAGACCATAATCCGTGATACTTGAAATTGAACCCTTAATCTTTTCGCCAACCTTGATCGACTCAGGAATTTCGCCCCATGGATTTTCACTCAATTGCTTCATACCAAGAGAGATCTTCTCGTTAACAGGATCAAATGAAAGAACCTTAACCGAAACAGTATCTCCAATCTTGACTACTTCACTCGGATGCGCGATGCGCCCCCAAGTCATATCCGTGATGTGGAGCAATCCATCGACACCGCCGATATCAACAAACGCACCATAACTGGTAATGTTTTTAACAACACCCTGGATGATTTGATCAATCTGAAGCGTTTCAAGGACTTTTTTGCGCACTTCAGAGCGCTGCTCATTAAGATATTTACGACGGGAAATAATAACATTACCCCGCTTCTGGTTAACCTTAATAACGTACGCAGTAACCTTTTGACCGACAAAACGGTCAAAATCTGTAACCCGCTGTACATCAACCTGTGAGCCTGGCAAGAATGCAGGAATGCCAATATCGACACTCAAGCCACCCTTAACTTTGTGCGAAACAACACCTTCAACCGGCTTGCCTTCGTCAAAGAGAGCCATAATTTCTTTCCACGCCTGGCGCGCCTTGGCCTTTTCATACGAAAGGACAACTTCGCCATCATAATTTTCGAGCTCATCGATCACAACATTGATCTTTTCACCCTTTTTCAAGCCTTTAAGCTCGTGCTCGTTGAATTCGTAGAGCGGAATAAGCCCTGTAGACTTAAATCCAACATCAACCAATACCCCGTTGCCAGCAATATCAAGCACCATGCCTTCGACAATCGCATCGGACTTGAAGTTAACGGTTCCTGTTTCATACAGCGCAGCAAGATCCGCCGCAGCCGCTGAACCCAAAACCTCTTCCTCATCACTCAACAAAGGCGAAACACGAAACTGAGATGACTTGATGATCTCTTTTGACATACATTCTCCACCAGGAAACCTATTTCGATAGAAACGGCCTGAGAATAAAATAAGACGTTAAACATACAGTGTCCTTACCAGCCTATCAAAAAGAAAAAAAACTTCTAGAATCAAGCACAATTCCATGTATTTCTCTTGCAACCAACCTACCCTCGAACACTTTCGGGACAACTAAACATTGATTTTTACAACACCTCCTCCCTTAAAAAAGAAATTGACAAAACGTCAAAAATAAATAGACTTTTGCATATACACCTAAAAAATTGAGATAAAAATCAAGGGAATTCAAATCATGTCTTCAAAAATCGCTGCCATTTTATTGTTTTGCATATCCTTTAACCATTGTTTTGCTCATACCAGCACCGAAAAGCTACTCCCTCAAAGCCCTTTTTTTTCTATGGGCAAACTCAGCAGCATTACAAACACCTGCTGGAGCGCCATTAAAGAAAACAAGCAAAAAACCGTTCTTGCCGGCGGCCTCGTCTTGGGCTGTGGCGTGGGTGCGCGATACGCATACCAAAATAAAACTCTAATCAAATCAACAGCCGGCTTACTCACTAGCGAAGACTACGGCAACCTAGCAGCAATTCTAGCTACCTCAATTGGTGGCGGTTTGCTCACAAGAAAAGAGGGTGAAACGTTGGCACAAACCGCAATATATACACTGGGTCTTATGACAACCCAAGTAGGTGGCATACTTTTAGCGCAAAGCCAAGTACTTTCAAAAATATCTCAGGCCGTAAGCACCTCAATTCCATTTGTTACTCCACTGACAGATCAAGAAATGGACACAGTAGAAAAAAGCCTTAAACTCAGCCCCAGCAACCCACAAAACCGATTACTCTCGCTCCGTCTTACCCCCGAAAAAACTCCCGAAGAAATAGCACCTCTTAAAAAAGAAGCAGAAAAATTAAAAGACCTTATTAATCCAAAGACCCTAAGCTCCTACGACTCCTTAGTCGTCAAAATCAGCGACAATAAAAAAAAGTTACTCGAGATAGAAAACCAACTCGAAGAAATTTTTAGCAAAAAAATTATTATGCAGACAAAGCTAGATTTCAGCAAAAAACAAACTGATAAAAAAATCTGCAACAAGATAAAAAAAGAAATTCAGGAACTTGAAGCAAAAGAAAAAGACTTAGAGCAAACCCAACAACAGTTAAAAAATAAGCTAGATAAGGCGCAACCAAACTCCCTCCCACAACAACTTGATATACTCTTGGAAAACAATCAAAAACTCAAAGAGTTTCACACAGCTTACACAACATACCAAAGCGCTGTAGAAGAAAGCAAAACACTCCCCCCGCTTCTTATCCTTGAAGGCCCTCCTGGTTCGGGAAAAACGGTCGCCATCCAAGCATACGCAAAAAAATACGCTACAAACGGCGTTTTTTATTCGTTCGCAGCCCAAAAGAAAAACAATCCCAATATTTACACCATCCTGCGAGAAAAATTATTAGCGGAAAGCGAAAACAACCCAAACAGACATATCATTATTTTTATCGACGAAATCGACAATATCGCCATTGACCGTCTATTCGTCGGCCCTGGAGACCAGCAAGGCGAAAGCTCCGCCTTTTTGGCCGAATTTTTACAAATACTTGAAAAGGGACAAAAAAACATCCATATCATTGCAGCCACAAACTGCTATCACCAACTCGACGGTGCGCTAAGAGATCGATCATTTAAATTCGGTTTACATCATACCGAAGGACAAATAATTGCCTTTAAGCAAACACGGCATGAATACAAAACATATATTATCAACGCGTTGACGGAACAAGCAAAATTCCTGTATAAAACAAACGCAATTCCAAAAGAAATAGAAAAAGCTATCGAAGAATGCGCTAAAACAATTTCTCATCTTCCCAACATGAGTTGGCGCGCGTGTACTGACGGCTTTTGCAAAACTATTTCCAAGCAACCGATATTACTGCCTGAAGAGTTTATAAAAAAGGTCAACGAGTTGAAAAATCGATTCGTCAAAGATTTTGCAACTCACGAGACAAAAGCAGCTGAATCGAAACTCGAATACCTAGAAAAACGCTTAGAAAAAAATGAAAAAGAAGTTAACCAACTAATAGCTAAGTCAAGCTAGCCGGGATAAAGACATGAAAAAAATCCTTATTCTGTTGAGCTTAGCAACGTTTTCGCTATCAACCAAACCATCCGGTGCAACACATTACTCAACCACGATTCCCAAAAAGGCTAAACTCCTATCAGGTATCGACCACCTTATTACATTAAGCGATCAATACCTATATCAACCAATACTTATGCCCTATGTTCATCGGATCAAAACTTCCGGGGTAGGTAAAAGAGAATTATCACTTTTTGGGGCAAGTCTTTTGGCATACTGGTGGGGTCCGTGGGTCATACATGCTATCCGCTCAAAAGACCCTGTAGGCGCATTTTGGGAAGAATCTGCAAAATCGCTTGCTAGCGCTGCTGCATCAAAAAACGGAATGTATTTTTACAATCGAGCAACGGCACATCTAAAAAAAGAGACACGTTTAAACCCTATGGATGACCATGAGCTAACAGCCCTTGAAAAAAGCGCCACCGGAGCACAAAAAGAATTCCTCAACAAACCGTTTGAAGATCTACAAAACGCAATCTTGTACGGTCCTCCTGGAACTGGAAAAACTACCTTAATTCGTGCGCGAGCTGCAAAAAACAAACACGAAAAAGTAATTGAATTTCCCGTTGAAATTTTCAACCTCTTTCAAGAGTGGCGTGCCGGTAAGGTCAGCCAAGTAAACTTAATGAAAAGTATTGAAAAAGCAATTTCTCAATTAACGGCGCGCATCAAGGAACACTGCAATAAAGACCCAAAAAATAGAGTTATCGTTTTTATTGAAGAAGCTGACTCAATAAAAATTTCGGAGCTCGCCACTGGCACAACCCGCTTTCAAGTAAAAGAAGCATTTCAAAAACAAAAAGATGCCAAATACCAGACCTTTGCGCCAGAAGATATATCGACATTAATTATTAATGGCGTAGAAACAATCATTAATAACGCGCCAAAAGATTCACTACTCCAAAAACGCGGAAGAGAAATAAGAGAAATCTTGCGTGAAGCAGCTAAAAAAGCTTCTGAAGGGGATCTTCTTGATGACTTTATAAAACAACCAAGCAATGTATCGTACGAAAACATTAAAAATCAGGCGCGTCGCCTCAAAAACATACAAATCTATGCGGACCTAATTCTGTATTCAAAAAAACTAGGAAGTAAGCCCAACTACATCGAAGAAGAACTAATTCCGAAAATAAATGATTCGATAGGCAAAATCGAAGCAAATATTAAACTTAACGATAAAGAAGCGCTATTTAATTACTTGAGAAACATCGATAAATTAATTAAAGGCTTTTGTGACCCTAAGAAAAAATGGTTCCTCACTACTGAAATTTGGAGGAATATATACGCAGAAAGCACCGGCAAACGAATTGATAATACAATTAACTACCTCGGTTCATCAATTACACTCCCGCAAAAAGCCTGGTCTGTTTTTGATTCTTTTGTAACCTTCTTGAACACGGGCAGCGCTGAAGAAGCAACCGAACAAATACAAAAAAAACCTATTGAGCGATTCGAAGAAGTTATCGTTGGCTTAATCCTAGGCTGGCGCCTTCTATTCAAAACCCAAAATATAAATCTTAGCAAGAGCGCAGCCCTATCACTTGCAACCAGTCAAAACAATGCAAAAACAAGCAGGGAAAAATCAAGACGTATTAATAGCGCCTTAGAGGGAAACCCAATACCATTTTTCAAAACGCTTGCATACATATGCCAAAAAAGTGGTTCCTTGAGCGAAATATTACCACCCCATTGGCTTTTTCAAGCGCCCTTGTTATTACCACAAACACTCTACTGGCTAATTTTTTATGAGCTCCCAAAGAACTTAACAAGCGAAATCATGGCAAAAACAAGATTTATTATGACGACCAATGACCTGTTCTGCCTAGATCCCATTTTTTTGAATAACAATGAATTCGGGGAGGCCTTTGAGCATATAAAAATAGGACGCCCCGACATTAACGACATCATAAAAGCCATGAAAACATACCCAGAATTTATGGAGCATATTAAAAACGTGGCTGTAAGCGAAACCGAATCTAAACCACAAACAAAAGAGGCCGAAGAAGCCTTAGTAAACAACAAAATCTATACGCTTGCAAAGCAACTCAACCGCGCGCATGCTAGCTATCGTAAAATGCTCTGGGCTCTTGATCAAACAAAAGGCAAAATCTTGCCACAAGAAGCAATAGAAACCTTTAATAATGCTACCGCCCTCATTAGAAAAAATTACGAAACCTGGAAAGAAAGCAAACTCAAGCTAAACAATCTTAGCATGGAATCTTTTTTGACAAAAAATAAAATTTATTTAAGCTGAGATAATAAAAAGTAACGTAAGAAGTATATTTTTATCACTATTCTCTATAGCGCTGTATTCTGTTGGCGGCTGCAACATATTATGTTGTTCATGGCAGGAAACGGTGCATAGAAACTACCGTAAGGACCTGCATGGAAACATCGTATGAAACAACTCCTATAACCGCGACAAACGAAACAATGTTTGGCGAAATTAATCTTGCGCTTGTTGTGCAAGAAAAATTACAAGAGTTAGGCTTTTCAACGCCAACCGAAATTCAAAAACGCGCAATTCCCCTCCTCTTAGAGAAAGAAAACACCAATTTTCATGGACAAGCGCAAACTGGCACGGGTAAAACCCTTGCCTTTGGTCTTCCACTGCTTCACCGCATCGATCAAGAACACAACGACACCCAGGGGTTGGTCATCGCACCAACACGAGAATTGGCGCTTCAAATCGTAGAAAGTTTAGCACCATTTGCCCAGGCACTTGATGTAAAAATTGTTCCTGTATTTGGCGGCGTTTCCATTGAAGATCAAATAAGAAAACTCAATCGTGGAGCACACATCGTCGTCGGAACACCTGGTCGTATTACCGACCACCTGAAGAGAAAAACTCTAAATCTTTCTCGCCTCAAAACTCTCGTGCTTGATGAAGCTGATATCATGTTGGACATGGGCTTTCGTGAAGACATCGAAGCAATTATGAATTTTACCCCACATGACCGTGAAATATGGCTATTTTCAGCCACCGTCAAAAGTGGTATTCGTGACATTATCTCTCAATACATGCCTGACGTTAAATCAATATCTGCAAGCAAAACACAGATTGGTGCAGCAACCACAAAACAATATTATTGTATGGTTCCTATGCACAGCCGTCTTGATGCACTTTGTCGATTTATTGAATGCGCACCTGATTTTTACGGCTTCATATTCTGCCAAACAAAAATGCTAACAAGCGAAATTGCTGACCAATTGGCCCGAAGAGGCCTGATTGTAGGCGCATTACATGGCGACTTAAGTCAAACGCAGCGCAATAATGTTGTTAAAAAATTCAAAAATCGTGACTACTCTATTGTCGTAGCAACCGATGTTGCAGGACGCGGAATTGATATTCAAGATTTAACCCATGTTGTTAACTATTCCCTTCCTGAAGACTTTGAGAGTTATGTTCATCGGACAGGTAGAACCGGCCGCGCTGGTAAAGAAGGCATTGCCATTAGCTTTATCAATCGCTCCCAAGCTAAGGATATTAAGATCATCGAACGTAAATTTAAAATCACTATCGACCCTATTGAGGTTCCGACACGTGATCAAATCATTGCACAACGGTTAGCACACGTTGCAACCTATGCAGAAGAAAAACTCGCCGAATCATCTCCTGAGTCAATCCCTGGTCAGGCACAGCGTGCCATACAGAGCACACTGGAACACCTTACTCCAGAGCAGTGGCAAACACTTGCAACACACTTGATTTATGAAAAACATTTAAAAACAGCATTTGAATCAAAAAAAGATATCGGCTCGTATGTCACTAAAGATCAAGAGGATAACGCACAAGAACAAGTTGATGAAATCATGTTCCACGTCGGTCTAGATGACAATTTAGCCGAACAAGATTTCCGAGATATTCTTCAAAACAAAGCACAAATCCAAGACAACCAAATTCTAAAAATTCGTATGATACGGCGCCGTACCTTTGTACGCGTCCTTCCCGAATGCATAAACCAAGTAATCACCGCGCTTAAAGATGAAGAACTAGCCGGTCGTAGGTTACGTGGCGCTGTTTACAAAGAAGAGCGTAATCGCACACCTCGCCGCACAGGCGGTCGTTTTTCAAATGAGCGCACAAGCAGAGGCTACCAGGGTGGTGCACGGCGTGAACGTGAAGGATTCCGTTCAGAGAACTCAGAACGCTCATCTTTTCGTCCTGCACGACGCAGTGAAAACCGTGATCGCTCCGAGTACAGCTCTGAAAAAAGATTTGGTGAAAACCGCGAACGCGGGACACGTAGCCGCTTTAGCGATAACCGTACCAATCGCAGTGAAGGAAATAGCCGTTTTAGCGAAAACCGCAGCCGCGGTGATGGAAATGGAAATGGCAGATTTAGTGAAAACCGTGATCGTTTTGAAGAAAGAACATTTAAAAAGACCTGGAATAGAGACTTTTAAGGTTCTTTAATAAAACACATAAACTTATACGTAAGGGTAGAAGCAAGCTGCTTCTACCCTTATTTGTTATAAAAGTGTAACCATTTACGTGGAGTATTAAACCATGATTATACTGAACAAAAAGGAACCTTGCCCACCAGGAAAAGCTCTCATGAAAAATCGTTTATCAGTATTCATTGCATTAGCCGTAGCAACAAGCTTAGGCGTTCCGTACGGCATCTATCGCTATCAAAAACCGCTAGAAACTGAAAATCAAAAAACGACACAACACGAAAACAACACACCAAAAGGCCGCGCCGCAGAAGGATTAACCGTCTTTATCCACGGAACTACCGGCTCTTCGCTCAATTTTTGTGACCCGGTACACTGTTTTACACAAAGCGCCTCCCTAGAAGAAGCACCAATACACCAAAGCAAAAAAAATCGTGCAGAAAAAATAGTTGAGTCATATCGTAACCACCCAGCCATGACCTACGATCAACTCCTTGATGCCGAGGGCCTCGTTATCTGGCAAAACGGAACCACAACCGATCGGCAAGCTGCTACGTATCTAATTCCGGCATATAAAAAAATAGAAAAAATCGCTGATATTTCCGCCCGAAACGAAACCTATGCTCTTTTTGGATGGAGCGGCCTTTTATCGCAAAAAGCGCGCAAAGATGCTGGCTATCGACTATACAACGCTTTAATTGACTACCAAAAGCAACAACAGCTCAATGGGCAAGATGAAGCTCGTATCCGTCTTATTACCCACAGCCACGGTGGAAATGTCGCACTTTGGCTAGCAGAAGCTGAGGATTTGTACCAAAAAGGATTAAAAATAGACACATTGGTTATGCTCGGCGCCCCAATACAAGAAGAAACAGCGGCATTTATTGGTAACTCTATCTTTAAATCAATATATCTCTGCTACTCAACCGGCGACAGCGTACAACGATCAGACTGCATATCGACGCAGTGCCATAAAAGCTTTGCCCGGATGCACGACCTTGTAAACCTCGAAGAAATAACAACCAAAAACCCTTCACTAAAACGGCATGACATTCTTCTTGGAATAAATCAAAATGCTTCCCAAATAACCCACATAAACATGTGGTTAAGCGGTCGCTCTACTAAATTAGCTTCAGCCTTTGGGCCTCTGCCATTTATGGTTATACTGCCGCTCATTCTAAAAGCTTCTGAGCTGGAAAAACTTCCATGTCAAAGCAAGCTCTCCGTTGACGTTAACAAGGGCAAGGTCAAACTAAGGTTTTATCAAAAACCATTCACTACCCACCTAGAGCACCATATTTCCTGGGATAACAAAGATCTCTTTTATACCTATGCAGAAGCGCCAAAAGACGTCTATATGGCCCTTTCTTACTGGTCAAGCCGAATGAACGAAGAATGGCGCCCCTACGACAAATCGCGCAACATTTTTTGGAATAAAAAAAATCTTGAGATCCTTAAATCTGCACTCTGGTGAGCTGAGCTGATCCACACGCTGGAATAAAAGCCAGGGTTCCATATTGCAAGCGCCGCTCAGAAAGACGTTGCATAACCAGAGATGACCAACTTTCCATGCGCTCGAGCTGAGATTGGCAAGCCGAGAATTCAACCAATTCTCCAGCCGCCAATTCTGTACGTATTGCAATATCATCAGAATCACCATGGACTAAGTAGACAACTCCTAAGTGCACTCGACCTACTGCGTTTGTATCATCATTGATAAAGCCAAGCAACTCAGCTTGGAGAGATCCGTGATAACAAACCTCTTCACAAAATTCTCGCAATCCCCACTCAAAGACTGCATTTGATTTAGTAAGATCCTCAGCGCGAATATGTCCCCCAATACCCAGGGTTAACTTACTTGCCAAGCGAGCCTCATTTGCAGCAGCAGCTCGTTGCATTAAAAAAAGCTTCTCATCTTTATGAAAAACAAAATAAGGAATAATCTGCTTAAACTGTTCATCAGATTCGGCCAACGAACGATCCATAAAAAAACCGTGTGCCGCTATTGCTGACATAATATCTGCTAATGCCCCCGCCGAAACACCATAAAAAGCTTCCCCTGCTGGCGGCAAGATCTTTTGACGGGGAACAACTAAAACCTGTTCATTCAACACAACAAACCCCTTATTTTTTGACATCCTGACTTAGGGTAACGCAAATAAAAAATTAGGAAAACATCCAACAAATACCGCCTCCCAATCGCCCAATACACACCAAACAAAAGAGCTAAACTTGTAAAATAGGACATTTTTGTCATACTTAGCAGATGTTACAAATAAATTCTTGATATTTCAGCAAAAAGCAGACAACGCCGCATTCTCTGGGCGGCATGACGTGTTAACCCCATCAAACTGGGAGATTTTCCATGAGAAAGAGTCTTATTTTTTCGAGCATATTCACTACCAGCCTGACCATTTTTGCAATGTTATTCGGTGCAGGCAACCTCATTTTTCCACTCAGACTTGGTGTCGATTGTCAAGGGCACATACTGCCCGTATTTCTAGGTTTTTCTCTTACAGGAATCCTTCTCCCCATCCTTGGTCTCATTGGCATTGTACTTTTTGATGGAAACTATACGACCTTTTTTGGCCGACTCGGCAATACCTGGGGACAACTGCTTATCCTATTGTGTATGATTATAATCGGCCCTGGTGTGGTGATGCCTCGTATTACCGGCTTTGTTTACGAAATGACACGGCCTTTTTTGTTTGGAGCATCAATATGGAGCTTTGTATTGCTGTTTTCTGCCATTGTATTTTTAGCAACATATCGCTTGAACCGGGTTTTAGATATTATTGGTAAATTTTTAAGTCCTGCAAAACTTACAAGCATTATAGGCCTCATAACGGTCGGAGCAGCCATTGGTGGAACCCTTGTTAAAGAGCCCGTTAATATAAGCCACCTTTTCCTAACCTCGTTAAAAGGCGGATATATGACGCTTGACCTCCTAGGCACCATATTTTTTGGCGCTATCATTGTCAAACTCCTTGCCAACTACGGCGAAGCGAGCATTAACCGGCATAAAGCCGCTATCATCACAGGATTATCTGGAATTATTGCTGGCATCATTCTTGGTATTGTGTACCTCGGTATTACACTACTCGGTGCTTGGCACGGCCACGGTCTTGAAGCGCTTAATCCAGGCGAAATATTTAATATCATTGCCTTCCGGATTTTAGGCAACTGGGGAGCTGCTGCTGTAGCACTTATTATTACCCTTGCAGGTTTAACTACCCTAGTCTCCCTTACATTAGTAGTAAGCGACTATCTGCAACGGATGCTTAAAGGTCGCCTATCCTTCCAATCAATTGTCCTCTTGGTTTTGACCATCTCCGGCGCGCTTGCAAGCTTTGGGTTAGGCGAAATTCTTATGAAATCAGAACCCGTGATCCTTTTTCTCTATCCATTGATCATTGCGGTTACGATTTGTAATATACTATACAAGTTGATTGGCTTTACCTGGATCAAAACACCAGTCTTACTAACGGGATTGGCTACCGTATGGTTCATGTTTTTTTCCGGTATCTAACACCTGTTACCCATTCTAAGGTTTTCTATGAGCTACGATTTTAAGTCGATCGAAAAAAAGTGGCAAACGCGATGGCAGGAGAATCCTCCTGCCACCACCAAACCAACAGGCAGTGGCAAAAAATACTACTGCCTTGATATGTTCCCCTACCCTTCAGGCTCGGGACTCCATGTTGGACACTGGCGCGGTTATGTTCTTTCTGATGTTTATACACGAGTAAAGCAACTCCAAGGATATAATATTCTTCACCCAATGGGTTGGGACGCCTTCGGTCTCCCTGCAGAAGTTTTTGCACTTAAAAGCGGTGTTCATCCCCGCATCAGCACGGCACAAAATATCGCCAACTTCAAATCACAGCTCAAGGCAATTGGCGCACTTTATGATTGGACCAAAGAAATTGACACCACTGACCCCAAATACTACCAATGGACCCAGTGGATTTTCCTCCAAATGTACAAAGCGGGCCTTGCCTACGAAGCCGACATGGAAGTCAATTGGTGCCCCGAACTTAAAACCGTTGTAGCCAACGAAGAAGTGGTTAATGGACGTTGCGAACGATCCGGCGCTCTGGTTGAAAAAAAGAAGGTGCGGCAATGGATGCTTCGAATAACAAAATACGCAGAAAAACTTCTACAAGGTCTCGATAAACTTGACTGGCCAGAACGCGTCAAGACTATGCAGCGAAACTGGATCGGAAAAAGCGAAGGCGCACTTGTTCAGTTTGCTCTAGAAAACAATGAAACCGCCATCAGCGTCTTTACCACACGCATCGACACAATATTTGGCGTAGCCTTTATTGCGCTAGCACCGGACCACGAATACGCGGAAAAACTTATAGCCGAAGACAAAAAAACCGAATACGAGATATTTAAAAAACAGCTTGGTGCAGAGGTTGCACAAGATTGGAACAAGGAAAAAGTCGGCTTTTTCACCGGATCATATGCGTCTAATCCCGTCAACCAAGAAAAAGTTCCCATATACGTGGCAAACTTTGTTATTAAATCATATGGAACCGGTGCGCTTATGGGTGTACCCGCCCATGATGAACGTGATCATGAATTTGCGCTGGCCTATAGTCTTCCCATTCACGTCGTAATACAAAATCCTGCTGGAGAAGTTTCTGGAGCCTATACTGGTGAAGGTATCATGGTTAACAGCGGTCACTTTGATGGCATGGATTCAAAAAAGGCTCGCCAGGAAATTCTGCAAAGACTGCAAGAACGGGGTTTTGCTAAAAAAGAAACAAGTTACAGTTTGCGAGACTGGATATTTTCACGCCAACGGTACTGGGGTGAGCCAATTCCACTGATTCACTGCCCTACGTGTGGTATCGTTCCAGTTCCTGAGGAACAATTACCCGTAACACTTCCTGATGTTGAGCGTTACGAACCAACGGGAACAGGCGAATCACCACTTGCTGGAATCGAATCGTGGGTTAACACAACATGTCCAAGCTGTGGCGAAGCCGCAAAGCGCGAAACCAATACTATGCCACAATGGGCGGGTTCCTCTTGGTACTTTTTGCGCTATCCAAATCCAGATCTTTCAGAAAAAGCATTCGATCAAAAAGATATGAAGTACTGGCTTCCCGTTGACCTCTATGTTGGCGGTATTGAACATGCAATCTTACACCTTCTCTACGCACGCTTCTACACAAAAGTGCTATACGATCTCGGGCACCTTCCCTTTGACGAACCATTCAAACAGCTTTTTAATCAGGGAATGATTAATCGCTACTCAGAAAAAAGCGGTCAAGTCGAAAAAATGTCCAAATCAAAAGGCAATGTCGTCAATCCCGATGAAATCGTCGCCACCTATGGATCAGATGCACTTCGCATGTATATCTTGTTCATGGGGCCACCAGAACTTGATTGCGAATGGCAAGATAGCGGTTTAGACGGTGTTAAGCGCTTTTTAAATCGATTTTATAGTTTTATTACAAAACCTGGGATCTGCGCTAGCAGAGAAACTGAAACACTAGAAGCTCGACGAAGTGTGCACCGGCTTTTGAAAGCTGTGCAAGAACGGCTTGAATTATTTAAACCCAACACCATCGTCTCTGCTTTTATGGAATGGCTCAATGAAGCACAAGAAAACAAGTACTGCTTTGCGCCACAATCAATAGAACAGGTAATCACTGCCTTCTCAATCATAGCACCACACATCGGCAGTGAACTATTAGAGCAGTTATTTGGAAAAATTTTGAGCGACCAAACATGGCCAGAGTACGACCCAACTCTGGCAATAACCTCGTTAATTACCATTTCCATTCAGATTAATGGCAAAATGCGTGCTACTATTGAAGTAGAAAGAAGCACAGGACAAACCGAGATCGAAAACCTAGCCAAAACAACAGCTAACAAATGGCTTGAAGGCGCTGAAATAGTACGAACAATTTTTGTACCGGGCCGTATGATTAACTTTGTTATCAAATAAGAAGCGTAAAAAAAGCGAGTAAGCTGCTTTTAAAAGCAGCTTACTCGCTAGCCAAAAAGGAAGACATGAAACAAAAACTGCTTCTTGGAGCCCATGTATCTACAGCTGGCGGGTTAGTTCATGCAATTGAAGAAGGAACAGCTCTTGGTTGCACAGCCATACAAATCTTTACAAAAAACAATCGACAATGGTCCTACAGCACTTTTTCTTCCCAAGAAGTAGCGGAGTTCAGAGATGCGCAAAAAAAGAGCGCTATTGAGATTGTCCTTAGCCATGCGAGCTACCTTATAAATATTGGCTCACCAAACTCAGAAGTCTATCAAAAATCTCTACATGCGCTTATGGCAGAATTACAGCGCTGCCAGTTACTCAAAATACCCTTCTTAGTACTTCACCCAGGTGCCTTTGTATCAGGTAATAAAGAAGAATCGATCACACAAATTGCGCACAGCCTTGATACCGCCTTAGAGCAAAATCCAGGGGACACCAAAATCCTGCTCGAAAATATGGCAGGTCAAGGCACGACCCTAGGCGGAACATTCGAAGAGCTTGCCGAAATTTATACGCAGTGTAAGAACAAAAAAATGATTGGCTTCTGCTTTGATACATGCCACGCCTGTGCTGCTGGATATAATCTCTCTTCTCAATCAGGATACGAGCAAACCTTTGGCAAGTTTGACCAAATACTCGGACTAAAAAACCTCTACGTTTTTCACTTAAACGACTCAAAAAAAGCCTGCGGTTCACACCTCGATCGCCACGAAGCGATTGGCAAAGGCGCACTTGGACTAGAAGTGTTTGCAAAAATTATGAACGATCAACGTTTTAACTCGATAAGCAAAATCATAGAAACGCCACGCACGACGCTGGACGATCACGCAGCAAATCTCAAAACACTGCGAGCCACCATTCTTTAAGTATCACAAGCAATTCTTCAAAAATCACAAAAAAATAACGAGGAATTAAGAAAAACAAAATTCCTCGTCTATAAAAATAGAGCTGATAGAAGAAGTTACGTGACTACAACTTCGTCATAAAATTCAACACGATCATCCACCAACCAATCTTCGAACTTATCAACCATAAAGGCACATTCAAAGCCCTTCTTAACCTCTTTGGCTTGATTTCGATCACGCTGCAAACTCGTAAGCTTGCCCTCTCCAACCTTGCGATTGCCACGATAGACTCTCACAGTCGCTGTTTTTTTGATAAAACCATCAACAACCCGGGCACCCGCGACAATACCAATGTTTTTTATATCGAAAACTTTGAGGATAAGCGCCTCTCCGGTTTTAACCGTTTTTGTCTCAGCCGGCTTGTCCTTTTGCGCAAGCTCTTCAATATATTCAAGCAACTTGTAAATAATATCAAAATGCTTAACAACCACGCCCAAATCTTGGGCTAAGCGAGAAGCCTTTGTTTCGGTTTTAGCATCAAGCGAAAGAATCAGAGCACCAGTATCAGAAGCAAAAACAACATCACTCTCCGTTGCTGGCCCAACACCAGAAGAAAGCACCGTCACCCCAGAAAAGGTTTTTTTGGAAATCTTTTCTAATGAAGAAACCAAAACGTCACGCGATGAATTCGTTGCAGCACGGACAATCAGTTTCACGGGAACTCCATGCTTTTGCTGAGCGGCAGTAAGATGAGCCGATGTGCCGCCTCCCGACTTTCGATCTAACGAACTATCTCGAGAGCGCGACTTATTCCATTCGGTAACTTCAACGACACGTAGAACGTCTCCAGGCTGAGGCAACTCTGAAAATCCTGCCACAACAACAGGTACAGACGGATATGCCTCTTTAATATTCTTGCCTTCGGCGTTTTTCATTGAAGTAATTTTGCCCGGTGCACCACCAGCAATAAAAAAGTCACCAATACGCAAAATGCCCCGCCGAGAAATCACCGTTGCAACCGCACCTCTCCCCTTTTCCAGACGCGACTCAAGAACATAGCCACAGGGGGGAACATCCAAGTAGGTTTCTAACCCTAAATCATATGCCTGCAGCGCAACAGCCTCAAGTAACTCATTAACCCCTGTACCCTTGAGCGCCGAAATGGGAACAAAAATAGTATCACCACCCCACTCATCTGGCTGTAACCCATGCCGCGAAAGCGCATGCTTAACTTCATCAATTTGCCGTGCGTTGGCGCGATCAACTTTATTAATAGCCACAACAACGGGCGTTTCAGATTGTTGAGCCATCTCAAGCGCTTCTATTGTCTGTGGCATTACACCATTATCAGCGCCAACAACCAAAATAACTATGTCGGCCGTTGAAACACCATGAGCCCGCATAACAGAAAACGCCTCATGCCCTGGTGTGTCAATAAAGACAACCTTGCCATGCTCTGTTTTTGCTTCATACGCACCAACATGCTGGGTAATACCACCCTTTTCACGGGCGGCAACGCGCGTCTTTCTTATATAATCAAGCAAAGTTGTTTTGCCATGATCAACATGGCCAACCACAACAACAACCGGAGGACGCGTAAATGCCTTTGCCCCAGAAACTTCATCGTGAAACTCTGAAAGCTCACAGGCCTCTTCCTCAGGAAAACAAACTTCGAAATCGAAGAATTCGGCCACCTGTGCAACAACATCAGCGGTCAAAACAACATTTTTAGCAGCAACAACTCCTTGCTTCAACAAATAAGCAATAACACTGGTTATCGGCTTATTTAAGCGGGTTGCAAGCTCACCGACGGACATCGGCTCACAGACCAGTACTGATTTACCCTTGCACAAATTGGCCATAGAAACTCCTTCAAATCAGCTTATTTTTCACCATTTTCAAAATCATCGAAGGCAGAAAAACCTCCAAGATCGCGGGTCTTCTCATCTTCCGATTCGGCCGCAGAGAACATATCTGCCAGGCTCTCACCCGACTCTTCAAGTCCCTTAACTAATTCAATATCCAGACCTGTCAGACGGGACGCCAACGCAATATTCTTGCCGCCCTTACCTATCGCTACGGAGCGCTGATCTTCATCAACCCACACACGAGCTACATCACCAGAAATCTCAACACGCTCAATTTCTGCCGGCTTAAGCGAATCTCTCACCAAACGCTCAAGATCATCGGTATAAACAAGAATATCTATTTTTTCACCTGCAAGCTCACGCAAGATTGGCTTAATACGCGCGCCACCAACACCAACACAGGTTCCAACAGGATCAATGTTCTTGTCGTTAGACGCAACAACAACCTTGGACTTGTACCCCGCAATACGAACAACTTTTTTTACCTCAACAATACGATCAAAGACCTCAGGAATCTCTAACTCAAATAACTGACGCAAAAAAGACTCTGATGCACGGTCAAGAATAATTTGATTCTCATTGCGCGGCTCTATTAAAACCTCTTTTACCAAAGCACGCAATGCATAACCAGCAACACAGCGTTCGCCAGGGATCATCAAGCTTTTAGGCAAAAAAGCAAACGCATCTTGAATCTTAACAACAGCGCCGCCCATCTCGCACTTGTGGACCACACCGGACATTATTGAGCCTTCTTTTGGCTTAAATTCTTCATACACCTGCGCAGCCTCAAGTTGGCGGACTCGTTGCGAAATGTACTGCTTAGCGCGTAAAATTTCGATGCGACCAATCGCCCCATCAAAAGGAACTTGAATACTTTGGCCCACTTCGGCATCAGGCTTTATTGCGCGCGCTTTGCGCAAGCTGACCTGAGAAAGCTCATCCAAAACACTTGAAACTACTTCTTTCCAGGCAAAAATATCAATTTTATCAGCAGTTTTGTTGTATACGGCTTCAAGCTGGAGTTCTGGGTACTTTTTTTCGTAAGCTGCCAGCATACCTTCGCAAACGATATTACTTAAAGCGTTGCGATCTAAATCACGCTCTTCAACAAGCTCTTCTATTATTTGAGATAAATTCACAGGGCACCGATCCTTGGTTTGTTTAAAAAAAACCTATCAAACCCTTTATTTCGACAGGACAGACATAGTATACCATAAAAACACACAGGGGGAACGCCTCGGTTCTTGGGGAGAAGTTATCCACATTTTTTGTGCCTGTCTACTACTATTATATTATATATATATATTTATATATTAGTAGTAGTAGGTGTGTGGATAACTGTGGATAACTCGCAACTTCGTGCTCTATAAACCCCTCTAAGTCGATGTTTATATGATTAAATAAGTATGTGGATAGTGTGTGGACAACTTGTGGATAACTTTTTCCTGATAGCGCAATCTGACTACCTGGTCGCTCTTTTTGGCGCGCTAGGCTTTTTAAAGCCCTCCTGGTCGGCTTTTTCAATGCATCTTATTTGATTTATGCACCACTTATCCACCATTATCCACATAGTTATCCACATGCAATCCGCGCTTTTTTCGTCCTATAATTTTTTGAGTTTTTCGATATCGGCGAGAAATTGTGGGGCTTGGCTTCTGTTGCGGAGTATGTAGGCAGGATGGTAGGTGGGAAGTAGTATTATTCCGTTAAAATCTATAGGTTGGCCGTGTATTTTGGTTATTTGATATGTTGATTTAGTTAAGCCGCGTAATGCGATGGCGCCTAATGTACAGATGATGCGCGGTTTAATTATGTTGATTTGTTCCAATAGCATTACTGTGCAGCCTATTTCAAGCTCTTGTGGTAGTGGTGTTCGATTGTTTGGGGGGCGGCATTTAACAATATTGGTTATATAGATTTGCGCGCGTTGGATGTCGCATAGCTCAAGAGCTCTGTTTAAGAGTCGCCCTGATTGGCCAACAAATGGCCTGCCTTCGATTTCCTCATTTTTACCGGGAGCTTCACCGATAAGCATGATTTCTGCGTTGGGGTCGCCTTCCCCAAAGATTATGTTTTGGCTCTGTTCTATGTATAGTGGCGATGAGCGAAAGTCGCGGTGTGGTTCGTATAAAGCGTTCAACAATTCTTGTTTTGTTTTCATGGAGCGTTGTTTTGTTTTAGTATCTAAGGATGTACCCTTTTAGTGTATAAAATTTTTTTGGCGCGCGCTTGGATGGTTTGCTTTGTTGTCCGCTTTTTGGGTAGTCTTACCCCTCCTTATTGGGAGGGGTGTTGTGCATAAGTTTCAGCTAAGGTAGGCTTTTAAAAATTCTGGCCAGCTGTTGTTTTGCGCAAAGTATGTGTACTGATAGGAGTTGTGGTGGATGTTGTTGACACGATATTCCGGGAAATAGATTGATATGCCTTTTGCGCGAGATACATTTTTGCCGCAAATGTTAGCGATTACAAACTTTTTTGCTATTTCAAATCCATTGATGAGAGTGTTGGCAAAGCGAATCATGTAGTCTTCGGTTGCGGCGCTGTCTTCTAATTCGACGGAATTGATTCGTTTGAGCAGGTTGTTGTAAAAATCAAACAGGTCGATATAGCTTGGTTCGTCAAAATATGTGCAGAGATGGCGATTGCGGCATGACCTTATGAGCGCTTTCACACTCTGTTTTTTCTGGCGCTGTAGTCCTTCGATGAGTAGTTGTGCTACTGAGTCGATATTTTGGTTTAATTGTTCAAAATATGTCATTTTAAAGGCCGATTGTGTGTAATCTTCGGTGAGTTTGCCGTACGTGGCGTAGTATCCTGCAACAACTTGTTTGGCAATTTCTGCGCAATCTGTTAATCCTTCTGCAAACGGTTTAAGGGTGAGCTTGTAGTTATAGCCAGGGCCTAAGACAACCTCTTGAGAGGCAATCATCCAGTCTGAAAACATGCTGCACAGTGCGGCGGTTCCGGTCATTGCCATAAGGCAGGCGTCAAAAATGGCAAAGTCTATGTTTTTTCCGTTGCGTTCTTCGCGTATGCGTTTAAACGCGCGTATAAGTTTGTTGTCATCAAGATAGTTATAATTGGTTTCATCGAAGCAGATACCGCGTTGGCACTCTTCTTGCGACGATTGTTCGGCGACAAGTTGATTATATTCCATAAATGGGATGCTGCGGTCGAGTTCAATTAGTCCGGTACGCGTGTTGTAGTGAAACAGATGTGCGGGGTTGGCGATTCGCTTGAGGACCGGGTTGAGGTCGCCAAATCCATGATTCCAGAATACAAGTGCAAAGTGGCGAGACGGATATTTTTTGTGCGCCCATAAAACAGCACTGGTGAAGGTTTCTTCATCCCCGCTATCCATGCACGCATCCGGCTCTACTTGAAGAATTTTGTTTTTTTCTAGGTAGAGTCGCTTAGTGACTTTTGGTTTGCCGGGTGTTTTTATATCTAGATGCACTACAACGTTTAGGTTTTGATTAGAGCCTACTTCTGCTGCTTGTGCAAGATTACGCCAGGCGAACTGATACAGGTCGTTATCGGCTGACATGTAAATGAGAAAGGTCCATTCTTTTTCTGTTAACGGCTTTTGATGGTTTGCTTGAACGTATTCAACATGACCCGAAATATACGAAAAAAATAAACAAACCCAAAATATGCCAAAAACCCTACTTACCAATTTCATGCCAACCTCCAAATCCCCTGTATACGTGTATACGCTAGTTAGGCTATCTTTTGGGAATTTGGTTTTGCAAGAGATTGAAAAAACTTTATTTGGTTACGCCAAATAAGCATGCCTGATAACAGGAAGCTTAGTTGAAAATCTAGCGCAAATAACTGGTGCGGTTGCAGGATCATGGTTGCGGTCGCGATCCACGCAAAAACTACAAAGCTGTGTGGTGGTGTTCGTTGTAGGGTGCCAATTGAAATAAGGATGAGGAAAGTGAGTGCTCGGATAAAGGAGATGCTGCTCCATGAGATTAGGGTGTAAAGAGCGCTTAAAATGAGCAATAGCCAGGTGCGCGCCGCAAACCAAGGGATGCAGAATAGGGCTAAAAAGTTTATGAGTAGGGCTAAGAGAGATACGTGAAGCCCTGATCGTGCGAGATAGTGAGAAATTCCCCAGGTTTGAAATGATTTTCGATAGCGCCGGATGGGGGAGTTGGCAGCCTGTTTTTTGCCTAAAAATATGGTTTCGACCAGGGCGGCGGTCTCTGGTGTGGTGTATGCACGAATAGCTTTAATAATCTTTGCTTGAAGGTTACTGATTGCGCGCCGAGCAGAAAACCAGGGTCTCATAATTAGCGTTGGGGGTTGCTTGGTTCGTATGTGCCCGATTAGGCCGTTGTTTATTAGAAAGGCAATATATTCTTGATTGCTGGTATTTATGGTTAGGTAAACGCGTTCCCAGCTAACAATATCGCCTACTCCTACGTCGCTTGTTTTGGGGGCGGTGATGGTTGTTTGCCAGCTGTTCATAGGTATCCTGCGTTTGTTTTCTTTGGCCGAATAGATCAGGAGCTTGTAGCGTGTATGTGTGTCGCTTATGTCTGCTGTTTCCAAGAGTTTTCCTTGTATAGCCAATGCTGTTCTTTGGCTTGCTGCTATTGTTTGATAAAAAATTCGCTCAATATGTTGCATGCGATATGAGCCGCCAAAAAGGCTGAGCGAGAAGATAAAGAGTGCCTTTTGGTATGATATGTTTTTAAAAAGCAGATGAATAAAGCCGCAAACTAGGGCTAGGGCAAATCCTTTGGTGATGTTTTGGTGTAATGAAATGCCAACAAGAATACCCTGGCAGATTGTATAAATCGGATGCCAGGGTATTTGGATTATTAGATTTTGTAGGTCAGAGAGTTTCATTTACTCTTTTTTTGTTTTTTTGTTACAAGCATCTTCAAGAATGTTTTTAAGTCCGGATCCAAGTTTCGAAGAGCCGAGCAGACAGTTTTCTTTGATAAGCTTTTGTAATGCTTGGCTTTCTTTGTCGCTGATTTTTTGTAAGTGGTCTGCTTTTTCTAGCCATGTTGAAACAGTCTTTTCATCTTGTGTGAGTTCTGTTTGGCGAATTAGTTTAAACATGATGCTGTTTCTGATTGATGTTAGAATGTTTTGTTGTTGAATTTTGTCTAATTGGTTCCACGTTTTTTCGAAGTTCTCTGTAGTTTCGAGGCGAAACGCTTCTAGTGTTTTTCTGATGGTTGTTAACTCGTTCCAAATGCTGCCTTCGGTAATCCAATGCATGGCAAGGATCCCCAGCGTTGCACTGCCGGCTAGGCGTGAACCGCGGCTCATTTTTGAGGTTTTTTTGATTAATAACGATGATCCAGCAAAAATAGAGGCTCCGATAGCGGTTGGAGCGACGAGTTTGCCCATGCCACCAAATGAGCTGGCGACTTCTTTAATAAATTTGTCTTGGATAGCCTGTTTAACATCTTGGAAGATTGGTTTTGCGGGTAGCGCAACCAAAAGCGCACAGAGCGCAATGCGACGTATCATAAGAAACACTCCATTTTTTTATGACCTTATATTACGAATAATTAGAGCTTTTATTTTCACATAAAATATTTTTTTGTCAAGTGCTACTGGGTAGCGCGTTGGTGTTTGTGGAAGTTTAATTGTTTGCAGATGTAGCAGCTATGGCTCTTAAAATGAGTTGGGTGAGCTGTTGGATATCTTCTTTGCTTGCTGCTTTTTCGTGGCCTTCCTTAACGGTATTTTGGAGCTCATCAAGTATGGTTTTTAGACGCTCAAGTAGCTCTTTGTTGGCATTGATGGCTTGAGATTGTTCGTCTGCTTTTTTTTGTAACTCTTCTATGAGTTTTTGCAAAATTGCAAAGTTGTCCTTAGATTCGTGATGATTTTCGTTGATAGATTTTTGTAGGGTTTGTCCTTGCTCGGCTAGTGTTTCTAGCTTTTTTATTGTGGCTTTTTTGTGTTCTTGGTAGTTGTCTGCTTCGTTGAGTATTTGAAGTGCGAGAAAGAGTGTTGCAGAATACGTTATCTGAAGCATTGCGGTTCGTCGGTCCATTTTTCTTCGGTAGAGGAGTGGTCCACTACAGCCAATACCAAGGGCGGCGGACTTGGGATGAGCTTTGATAAAATCTGCGGTTACATAGCTGTATAAAATAGCATTGCGGGCAAAATTTGTTGTGGTAATGGCGTTTAGCGCAGGGAATATAAAAAAGGAGAAGAGCAGTGCATTGGGGCTTACTATGAGCTTCATGCGGATCCTTCTTTGGTGGAGGGCTGTTTTATTTTTTCTATAATCAAATGTTTTGCCTCCTGTTGTCAATGATCTTGTGCGTTTTTCCAAGTTGCTCCTTTGCACCAAAGCGATACACTACATATCAGGCGGGGTATGAGGAGCGTTTTGATTGCTCCTTTGCACAATATGTTCATTCTCATTAATTGCTGTTTTATAGGGGTGCATCATGGTTCGGGTAATGCGCACAGCGCTATTATTTTGTGCGATAGTATATGGTTTTGCGGCTGTGGCTACGCCAAAAGATTTTTTTAAGGGGCCGTTTGTTATGTTCAAGTCGGGTGACGTGGCATTTCGTCATCCAAAAATTGTGCATCAGTACGGCGAAGGGCTGAGTATCAACCTTACTAATAAGTTGAAAATGGAAGGCTTGTTTACCCAAAATACGCGTAAACTCAACTATTGTAATGGTGGGCTTGATGAAACTCTGACGCTCGGTAAGTTCACATGGGATTTGGGATTTGGTCATGTATTTCATAGTGATGCATGTAATTGGGATACGGTAGTCTTGCAAGCCGGTGTTCGCTCTAAGGGGGTTTTTGGGGCTCCTGAAGAATCTTTTAAGACGGGTTTTAGCACGATCAAAGATTTGGATGTTGTCCTTGGTGCCCATCAGCACCCAATTAACGTTCAGGTTCTTGTATTGCGTGAGTTGTGGGGACAGTTTATAGTGAATGAGCTCTTTGGCCTTTCATTTAACAATCCACATACTTTGACGATTGGTTTGTTTCCGTTTAGCCTTGGGCGCGGTATTGCACTGGGTGATGCCTATGCAGTCTCTCCTGATGCCCTTGGATATGACCCCGAGTCGGCTGTTGAGCAGTATGCACCAGGCTTTAAACTCTCTGGTTCGTTAAAATCGGATGAGACACTAGGGTACGACATATATTTTGGTGTACTTTCTAATAGATCATCTTCTTTTGCTTCAGTTAATCAGCGTATTCGCGCCCAGATGTTTGGTCATCGATATGAGCAAGCGCGTGATTTTGGTGCAATTAACTTTGTTGCGGCTGCCCGTCTTCGTGGTTATTTGCTTGATGATGAGTGTCGTCAAGCGTATGTCGAGCCGTATGTTCTTTGGGATCATCAGGCCGAGGAGCGTATTGAGCTGCGTGGTGATGCGTATGCTAACCTTGGAACTGTTGGTATCGCCTTTGAGTCTGCGCTTGGTGATTTTGAGTTCGGTTGTGAAGCTGCGTTTAACCTTGGTTCACAACATGTTCGCGGTATTGATCGCAATGTTGTTAAAAAAGAGCTGGATAAAAATGGATTCATCGTTGAGGTGAACTCAAAAGTTAAGCAGGCAACGGATTATGTTGATGGTAGCGGTGTTTATGGGAAAAGTGCGCTGTATATAAAGGACTCGGCTAACCAAAACCAAGTAGAAAAGCAGATTGCTGACGCTCTTTCGCCGTACGCTGAGCTTGAAGTTTTTAATGGATATGGTGTCCCTAGCACAAAAGGTAAGGTTTTTAATGATGACGGTACGTTGAAGCATGAATTTGACGGAAAAACGGACTTTTATTTCAAAAATGCTGATGATCGATTCCGTGACCCATACAAAAACACGCTAAGCGGTGCGATGTTTGTTTGCGACGCATCATATCATTTCCGTACGCCAGATGTGATAGGTGCTTTAACTTTAGCTTTTGTTAGTGGTGATGAAAATCCTAACCAAGATCTTGATGAGCGCAACGAGAGCTCTATCGATGGTAATTATGGCGGCTTTATCAGTTTGCAAGAGCTTTACTCTGGTCGGCGGGTACGTAGCGCGTTCTTGTTGAGCGGTAAGGGAAGTATTCCACGGGTCTTGTCGTTCCCTGTAGATCGTCGTATTGGTGGTGGTACGCCTTCTACGGTTTCCCGCTTTACCAATCTTATCTACAGCGGTGTTGGACTTTGGCATGAGCGCCAAGTGGGGTCGGTTCTTTGGAAGATTAATCCAAACGTTTTACCGTTCTGGCAAGATCACAAAACTCGAATTGCCCAGGTAAATAATGCCGATATCTATGCAAGCCGTTTTATGGGGACAGAGGCCAATATTTATATTGATGGCCTCATTAGCAAGGGGTTAACCTTCTTTGCTGTGTTGGGTGCGTTCTTTCCTGGACAACACTTTGAAGATATATCGGGTCGCGGATTAAGCGCTGATGAGCTTCGCTATCTCAATAGCCTTGACTCAACAGGGGCAGATACTGCTGAGCGTGTGCCATTGCTGGGCTCAGATCCCGCATTCTTTGTTAACGTTGGCCTTGATTATCGTTTTTAATTTTTATAGGGGGCGCAATATCTTCTGCGCTCCCTATGTTTTCTTTTTGAATAACTCTTGTGTATTCCCAGGTTTTTGATGAAATATGGTACCATGACATCAAAGTATAGTTCTTTTGATGAAGGGATCTGTTTATGCGGATGAACGCAACACAGCTACTTTCTAGCGGGGTCGCGTATGCGTGTACGCGGTGGTACGTTTGGTTTTTTGCATTATTTGGGGCTCTTTTTTGGGTTGCTATGATGCCACTGTATCGGTTTTTACCGCCTTATGTTTACTACCTCCTCTACGAAACGGTCAATATTTTTTGGTATGTGGCTCTTGTGCGGTGGGTAATTGCTGATGAGCGTGGTGATGTTGTTGGGTCGAATGGTTTGTTCCGTGAGAGTTTTTATGCTTATCGGCGTCTCTGGTGGCTTGTCCTGGTGATGGCTTTTTGGTTTGGTTCTTTTTGGGCGATACTTGATGAGCCGGAGAGTCTTTTTGGCCAGAACATAGATCTCTTGCTTTTGCTTGTTTTGGGTGGATGCATTTTGCTTTCGTATGGCCTTAATTTTTTCTTAATTCCTGCAGTTGTTTACGAGCAGGAAGAACAGAGCACTGTGCGCGTTATTACCAGAGCATTTGATCTTTTTGCACGCTACTTTACACGGCTTAACTACCTGTTTTGGTTGGTTGTGTTGGTTGGTACGGTGATTTTTGCTGTCGTGGTGTTAGCAAGCCTTTTGATACGTCCTATTACCGAGTTTATTGTTTCGTGGGGGTGGAGCCAAGAGTTGTACAGTAACTCAGTTGTTTTATTCACATGTAGCGTGGTCATGATGTTAGTAGGGATCATGCAGGGGCAGTTTTGGCATCTACTTGAGACAAAGTATCGAATTTAAAAAGTTTTTTTGTGCAAATATTCTGCGAAGCCTTTTTTTGATATACTTTGGAAGCATTTTCTATTTATTCCAGAGAGGCTGCTATGTTTAGGCGGGTTAAAGGCACACAGGATTTTCTCGATTTGCGGGGTTTTTTACAGGTAATAGATGGTATTCGCAAGCATGTTGCGCATTACAACTTTACTCCTATTCAAACACCGATTTTAGAGCATGCTGAGCTTTTTGTCCGTTCTCTTGGTGAGCATACTGATGTTGTACATAAGGAGATGTTTTTCGTTGCAAATAGGACGGAAGATCGTGAGGCGCTTGTTTTGCGTCCCGAGATGACAGCGTCGATTATGCGCGCTTTTTTTGAGGTGCACAATGATGTTGTTGCTCGTCCGTGGCGCGTCTTTACGTGGGGACCTGCGTTTCGGTATGAACGTCCGCAAAAGGGCCGCTACCGCCAGTTCCACCAGGTCTCGTTAGAGATCCTTGATGCCGCATCTGTGGCCTATGATGCCGAATTAATAACGTTATTATATCGCTTTTTTTCTTCTAATCTTAAGCTTGAAAATTTTGTTCTAGAGGTTAATTTTTTGGGCTCCTTGGATGATCGGGCGGCTTATAAAAAGGCTTTGTTGGAGTATCTGAATTCTTGTTCTGATTTGCCTGCTCCACTTGCAGAACGCAAAGATGTTAATATTTTGCGGTGCTTTGATTTGAAAGACGAAGCTTCCCGCAAAATAATGAGCAAAGCTCCTGTTTTGGCAGATTTTTTGTGCGATAATTCGCGTGCCGAGTGGCTTTGCTTGCAAAATTTGTTACATGATATGGCGGTCCCTTTTGTTGTAAATCCTTATTTGGTTCGAGGATTGGATTATTATAACAAGGCGGTCTTTGAGTTTTCGAGTACGTTGCTTGGTGCTCAGAGTGCCTTTTGTGGTGGCGGTCGGTATGATCTTTTGGCAAAAGAGTTTGGTGCTACTGAGGTTCTTCCCTCGCTTGGCGCTGGTATTGGGGTTGAGCGATTGATTTTGTTGCTTGAAGAAGAAGGAAAGATTGCTCCAGTTAAAGGATTGGATTATGTAGTGGTCCCTTTTTCTCCTGATGAAGTTGCATTGGCGTTTTTGTATGCAGAAAAGATTCGTTCTTTTGGTTGTTCTTGCGAGCCGCTTTTTGATGTTGCCTCGGTAAAAAGCATGATGCGGCGAGCTAATAAGCATGCGGCACGCTTTGCTCTTTTGTTGGGTTCTGATGAGCGCGTGGGTAACTATCTTACAGCAAAAAACATGCTGACAGGGGAGGAGGTTCGGCTTACTCCCGCTGAATTAGAGGGTTTTTGCCGTAATAAATAAAATATTTGGGGGATTGTTATGTGTTATCGTATTAGGTGCTTTTGCGCGCTAGGTGTGTTTTTTCTGTCAAGCTGCGGTGTTCGGGCTGTTGATTGGGATAGTGCGGCAAAAGTAAGTCTTGGTGTAGGGGCGGTGGCTTGCGGTATGGCTTTGGTTTATGAGGGGCTCTCTCATATGCAGCACTACTACCAGCAGTCGCGTGTTGCTTCTTTAAACGAGTTAGTCTCCGAACTCAGGCGGCGGTATGATTTTTTATTGCAGAGTCATTGTGCCGATGCTAGTGATGTTGCAGACCTGTTGGTCTGTAATGTTCGATCCGTAGAAGATTTTTTGGCAAAATTTGAACAGGACTTTGTCCGTTTAGTTGATATGTGTACACATGTTGAGCAATTGCTTGTTTTGCCGTGTGATCAGGATTCAAATAGTGTATTTTTAGAGGCAGCGGATGCCGTAGATGATGCACATAAGTTTTTACTGCAGTTGGAATCTTGGAAATTTTATTTTGAGCGCCAGCGAGCGTTTATATTGCTTTTCCATTATCTTTCAACTGTGGCATTGCCACTTTACAATGTTTATGAGCGGTATCCGGTTATAGCATATGCCAAGGCTTTGGCTCGTGATCGAGAACAACTTCTTGATTTATATCGATCTTTTTGCAGCGAAAATCTGTATGAAGGCGGGGGATATGCAACCTTGGTAGATCAATATGAGCGTAGAATAAGATTTTTAAACACAGAGATTTCTCGAGTTGTTGAAAGCTACGCATATCAAGTAGAAAAGGAAAGTAGCGCACGGGATCAACGTGAAAAAAGCATGATTGAGCGTGAAGCAAGCTTGGATTGTGCACTTTTGCTCCAAAGAGCGCGTGTACTCCAAAGTGATGTTGATGCGTCTGTATTGTAAATTATTGTATTTAGTTGATTAGAGGTGTATATGCAATTAAAGCGTTTGGGCTGGTTATTGTTAGCGACATGTACGTTTTGTGGTGCTGAGCCTGCTTCTGATTCAGGGAAAATTGGCGGTCCCTTGCAGTTTGTTGGAGTTGTTACTGCTGGTCTTGTTGTTATTACTGGGCTTAAGTATGTGCGCGATGTTCTTATTCATTGGACGGATCGGCGCTTGATTGGGAATGCGCGCGCTGCTTTTATATCTGCAGAAGAGCGTTATAATCGTGTAATTTTCATTCACCAAGCACACGGTGTTGGAGGGCTTCGTGATTATATTGTTGGCAAAGATGGAGGAGATGCTTTTAAGCTTTTTAGCAGCTTTGTTCGTCAAATGCGTCAGACTGTTGTCACATTGGAATCGTATCTTGCGCAGCTTGCCTATTTAGAAAATAAGGGCCTTAGCGCCCAGGAAGTGTCTTTAATCCATTCTCAAATTGTTCGGGGAAGAAAGTTGGTCGAACAATTGCAGCAGATTTTGGCAGAATTTGATCGACACAGGTCTTATTTGGAAATTGAAGTTGTTTTGCGTGGGGGCTTGCCATCAAAAAACATTCAAAATCCTTTTCAAACGCTTGAGTATGTACGCTCTCTTCAAGAGCGCATGCGCTTTTTGAAAAAGCGCACCAATGCAATTAAGCAGAGCAAGGCGTCGGATGATGAGCAGGGGCGCTCAGTTGTTAAGCAGGCGCGGGCATTTTTAAAGCGTTTAGAGGCGGAGATCGCCAAGATTTCTGGTTCTGAGGAGTATCGTCAGGAACTACGTCTTAAACGTGATACGGATTTAGCTCAAGAGCGGATTAAATTAGAGCGGGATCGTTTTGCTTTGGAAAAGAAGCGTCTAGCCATTGAAGAGGAGAAGGCACGTGAATTGCGCAGGAAGAACAACCTCGAGCAAGCCCGCTTAGAAGAAGACTCGCAAGAAAAGGCTGATTTAAAAAAGAATACGGCACGTGCGGAACAGTTGTGTTCTGCTATGCAGAAGCAAATTAATGAGCGCGAAGCGTATATTGCAATGCTACAAAAGAAGATAGCTTTACTTGAAGAGCAAAAACAAAAGTTACAGTTGGATCTCGCACAGAAGAGTGATAATCGGTATCAGCAAGAAGTTGCTCGTATTGAGAAACGTCTGTGCGCGCTTCAAGAAAAAATCAATCGATTAAAAGCTTTGGTGCAAAATCCACCAATGAATCCAAACCATCCTGACTATGCTCGATTCTTGGAGCAGCAGGTACGGAATTTGTAGTTTTGAGAGCGGCTGAAGGCAACGTGCCTTCAGCCGCTTTTTTGTCTAACTCGCATTTATGCAGATTAGGCTTAAAGCTTTTTCTTTTTTTTGCTCATCTTCTTCGATAATAAATTGGTTTGGGCTTCTGTAATGTGCAAGTTCTTTATTAACTTCGGGTAAATAGAATTCGATCCAACTTTTCCCGGCTATCTTTATTCCTGCAGGCGTGTGGAAGGGGAATCTAAAGATCCCACCGCTTGTTGAGATAAGGTTAAGAAATAGATACATTATTGGGCTTATTATTTGGTTATTTCCGTAAACCGCAAAGCGTGAAGGGTAGGTGACCATCAAGTTGAGATCGTTAACTTGTAGTCGGTTAACCTCTTCTTGAGGTTGCATGAAAAATGGTGCAATGGCATCTGATTGCGTTGACCAATGATAGATGGTATTTGTTTTTGTGAGAAGAGCAGTTAGTTTGCCGCTTTTATTTGTAACGAACTGTGCCAATGGTTCTGTTATTGTGATTTTATTTGTTTGGAAGAGCTTTGCTTCTTTGATGATGAGTTCATAATGAGTACAGCTATTTTGTTTTGGTTCGTAGATTAAAATTATGAGTTTTTCTGGATTTTTTTTTGAGGCGGCAAGATGAATTACATCATTGGGGCTGCTTTTTTTCAACCATGTCAAAATTTTTTTGTAACCAAGTGATTCGCCTGAAGTTAATTGTTGGTAAATATTTATTTCTTTGTTATTCGCAACTAAGGCAAAATTTTTCCAATAGGTTTCTGATATGTGCTTTGTTGCATTAGTAATCATCGGGTGCTTTTGCACGAGGGGTATTATTAATTTGCGGTTTTCTTTGTCTCGATAAATTAAGCAGCTGTCTTCTAGAGCAAAGGATAAAGAGTCGAGATTGTTTGGCTCTATGACTTGAGTTGTTGTTAGCTCTAGCCAGTCTTTTTTTTCACGTTTATATGTAGTTAGTTGATCATTTTGCAAGATGGCGCAAAATTTGCCCGAGTTAGAGATGATCCCTGAGTCTGGTTCTTTGATAAGTTTTTTAGTTGCGCCGCGGAAAAACCGTTTTTTTTCATTCTTTCCTTTGATGAGAAAGAAGTTCTGAAGTATGTGTTGGTTTTGTTTTTTAAAACAAAGGAGACCTTGTTGGTGTTGGCTAGAATAGTCTAGAATTTCAATGTCTTCCACTTCTGGCAGTAAAATGGTTGCGTCGGGGCGTTTAGCGCTCTTTTTGGTGAGTTGTTTGACGCAAATTTTCCCATCTAGCGTTTTAAGGTAATAGCAAAAATTTTTATCTAGAAAGAGACTATGGTAGCTCTTTTTAAAAAAGCTTTCTTGGTGGGTTAATCCTATATAGGCTGGGAGAGATAAGTTTTGTAGGGCATATTGTGTTTCTTCTTTGTTGGGGCTAGGAAATGGGCCGTATACCAAGTTTTGTTTTTCGGGTGCTCTTATAAGGTTTAAGCATGCTGTATATGAGAGTCTGATAAAGTGTTTTTGTGCTTCTTGAGTGAGTGCGCTTTGTTTGTTGCTTTTGTCTATTGTGGCAAGATCAGTTCTGTTTATTTGATTGGCTGCTTGCCAAAAATCAAAAAATAGTTTTTTTAATTGCACAAGCGGGCTGTCGGCTGGTGCTGAAAATTGTTTTTTGTATATAGGTCCAGATATTTCGCCCCGTGTTTTTATGCATGGGAGCGGCCGTAAAACTTTTGACTTGTTTTCAGATGATGTGATTTGGGATTTTGGCTTCATATGTTCACTTGAAAACATATATGCGTTGCTGCAAAACAAACATAAGATAATGATATTTTTTTTCATGCATGTTTCCTGGTTTATTCGTTTTTTGCTTTTGGTACGATATGTCCAAAACATGGTAGTCTAATACGTGATGGTTAGATAGATGTTACCTGTTTAGAATGGAAAAAGCATATGACGAAGCAGAACAGTCCTCGGCTCATGACTACCACACTTACCACGCCGTATATTTATTATAATGAGATTCCTAGCCTTAATGGCGAAGCACAAGATTTTTTGATGCGAGCAAACGTGGCTTTTGAGCAGCAAGATATTCCGCAAGCAACAGAACTCTATAAAAACGCCTTGGAAAAAAATCCACAATCAGCAGAACTTCTTTCTAACATGGGTGCGATTATTGCAGCACAGGGGGCAGTGGCAGAAGGTTTAAGTTTGCTTAAAAAGGCGACCGAGTTGAAAGACGATTGTGTTGGTGCTTGGTACAATCTCGGAACATTGTTCTTGGTTCATGGAGCCGGAGACCAAGCTGTTGAGCCACTGCAAAAAGCAATTGTATTGAATGCGGAAAACCCTGCGAGTTTCAATAATCTGGGTATTGCGTACATGCAACTTCATAAGCTCGATCAAGCAAAAGAGAACTTTGAAAAGGCGCTGAGTGTTAATCTTTCTTTTGATTATGCGTATCATAACTTGGGCGCTCTGGCATATGATCAAAATAATCTTAACGAAGCCGCAAGCTATTTTCATAAAGCGCTTGAAATCAATGCGCAAAATTTTGCAACGTTGAATGATCTTGGTTGTGTTTCTTACAAAGAAGGAAACACAGATGAGGCCTTTGGTCTGTTTAAGAGGTCTATAGAGGCTAATGCGAACTATCGCTTGCCATATTTTAATATCGGCATGATTAGCATAGCAGAAGAACGTATTTAAGAGTTGATACAGTTAAGTCGTAAGGCGGGGCGCTTTGATAAACGCCCCGCCTTTTTTGTTATTTAATTATTTAACAGCTCTTCAAGGAGGTTGTTAAGTAGTTGAGGATTGGCCCGTCCTTGGGTTTTGGCCATAGCTTGTCCTACAAAAAATCCCCAAAGTTTTGTTTTCCCTGCTTTGTATCCGGCTACCTGTTGCGGATTGTGCGTGATAATATCACGCACAATAGCACGCAATTCATCAGGGTTGTCAAGTTGGGTGAGGTTAAGCTCTTTTACGAGCAATTCGGGCTCTTTGCCGCTTTCTGCCATTGCGATGAAAATATCTTGAGCGCCTCGGCTATTGATTGTCCCCATGTCTAGAAGTTTGACAAGGTTAGCGAGCTTGCTTGGCGTTACTAAGCATTGTTGCAAGGCAATTTTTTTGTCCTTCAGGTATCCAAGTAGGTCACGCAAAATCCAGTTGATGAGAGACTTGCTTGGGTGTTCTCGAGATGCCGCTTCAAAATACTCAGCTATTTTGGGATCGTTTACCAAGATTTCAGCTTCATCTCTTGTCAGTTGGTATTCTTTTTGTAGTCGATTTAATTTAGCAAGAGGTAGTTCAGGAAGTGCCGCCTGAGCTGCATCTATCCATGACGGGTCTATGCATACCGGAGGCAAATCTGGATCTTTTACATAGCGATAATCGGCTGCATCTTCCTTGCTGCGCATGCTAAATGTTTTTTGTTCTTTGGTGTCCCAGAGGCGTGTTTCGCGTGTTATTTTTTGGCCACTTTCAATAAGCAGTATTTGGCGTTCAATTTCGTATTCAATAGCATCAGAAATAAATTTAAATGAGTTAATGTTTTTTAGCTCACAGCGGGTACCTAATTCTGGGTCGTCTTTTTTTCGAACCGAGATATTAGTGTCGGCGCGAAAAACTCCTTCTTCCATGTTCCCAGAGCAGACACCGATGTACGTTACGATGCTATGAAGCATTTTTAGATATGCACGTGCTTCGTGTGTGCTTTTAATATCAGGGTGGCTGACAATTTCAAGAAGTGGTGATCCGGCGCGGTTGAGATCGACCAAGCTCACGCCTGCTTGTGGAGCATGAATGTTTTTACCGGCATCTTCTTCCATGTGAATTCGTTGAAGTCGGATGTTCTTGGTTGAGCCGTCTTCAAGTAGTATTGAAATTGATCCATCCGAGCAGATAGGGTGTTGGTCTTGGGTAATCTGGTATCCTTTGGGAAGGTCTGGGTAAAAGTAGTGTTTTCGTGCGAATTCACTCCAAAGGTTAATGGTGCAGTTGGTTGCAAGACCCGTCTTGATCGCATCATGGACCACTTGCTTGTTAAGGACAGGTAAGCTACCTGGATAGCCAGTGCATACAGGGTCAATGTTAACGTTGGCTTCTTCTGCGGGGCCATTTTGGCTTGCGCAAAAAATCTTGCTCTTGGTGTTCAGTTGCACGTGAACTTCGATTCCTATATCAACCTGATAGTCTGGATAGCGGTCAAGAACCGACGTATTTGTAGTCATTATGATCCTTTTTCTGAGCTTCCTCGTGACGGATAGATGTTGTAGACGTTGAGGCGGGCCGTGTCAGCAACAGCTAGGGTAATCTTGCACTGGAACTCCCGCTCCAAAGTCAGTATAGCATTGTACTGTTTGTTGATAAGAAAATCGAAAATTTCTGAGTGTACAGCAACAGTTATGTTGCCCAAGATTTTGCCCCGAGCCAGCATTTCATGAATTCGATGTAATATCGCAAAGGATTCGCTTTGAAGTGATTTGGTGAACCCCGTTCCACCACAGCAGTTACACTTACTTGTTAATTGCTGTTGAAGCGTTTTTCCTGAGCGTTTTCGAGTCATTTGTACTAGGCCGAATTCTGAAACGCGGAGGACAACAGATTGAAACTTGTCTTTCTCTTTAAGCATTTTTTCAAAGTGCCTAAATAGTTTTTGTCGGTTGGAATGACTTGACATATCAATAAAGTCTATGACGATTAATCCACCGACGTTGCGTAGGCGTAGTTGCCGTACAATTTCTTCAGCAGCTTCTAGGTTTGTTTTGAATATTGTTTCTTCTAGGCTCGAAGAGGTTCCCGTGAAGCGGCTTGTGTTAACATCAATAACATTCATGGCTTCAGTGGATTCTATAACAATAGAGCCGCCTGATTTTAGATGTACTTTGCTTTGTAGCGCCTGTTCTATCTGTGTTTCAATTTGGTAGCGCTCAAAGAGCGGCATGGACTCTTCGTAACGCTTTATTTTGTGGAGATGTTCTGGTGCGTGCTCTTTGATGAATCGATAAATATTCGCTTCAACTTCTTTTGAATCGCAAACGATTGATTCTACGGATTCGTCAAGATTATCCCGGATAATTTGCAGTACTAAGTCTAGATCTTCGTGAACTTTTTCGGTTTTGGTAGTGGTGTTAAAACGCTTTTGGATGTTTTCCCATATTTTGATGAGCCCGTTTAGGTCGCGAACAACTTCTTTTTCGAGTGCATCTTCAGCGGTAGTTCTTATTATGGCACCCATGCCTTCGGGCAGGTTTTTTTGTATTATTTCGCGTAGGCGATTGCGTTCTTCAACCTGTCCAATTTTTTTTGAAATACAAATACGGGGGATATTGGGCATGAGTACGACAAAGCGTCCAGGCAGCGTGAAGCACGTCGTCAGCTTTGCACCTTTTTCTCCAATAGGCTCTTTGCTTACTTCGACAAGAATAGATTCTCCTTCTTTGAGAATTTTGTTCATGTCAGGCTTTTCGTGCCGCGTAGGTTGCGGCGCTTGTGCCGGAAGAGCGCATTCATCTGTTTCGAATGAATCGTCTTGATCATCGGTTAAGTCCGACATTCGCGTTATTGCAAGCTCGCGATCGATCTCTGAAATGTGTAAAAATCCTGATTTTTCTTGGCCGATCTCAACAAAGGCTGTTTGGATGCCTGGCAGGATTTTGGTTACGGTACCACGGAAAAAGCTCCGCTCAAGGCGGTTGTTTGGTATCGCATCGAAATATATATTTTCCAGCTGGTTGCGCTCGGTAATAGCTATGCGCGTTTCCCAGGGAGTTGTGTTAATTAAAAATTTTTTCATATGTCACCTCGTGCCCAGTATATCATAATTTTTCGAAAAAGAGTTAGTTTGCAAATGAAAATTTGAAATATTAAAAAACTCTTTAGTCGAAGGTAAATTTGTGTACTTAGGGATAGTTTGGACTCGTGATGCGGTAAATCTCAAGGGTGTATTGTAAAAGCTTTCGTAAAAACGTTTTTTGTTTTTTGAGGGTATTTGATGCCTGAATTTGCCCTGGATCACCACGTGGGTCCCCTTTAGGCCCTCCTCGTGATGACGAGACTGGTGCTTCTCCCGTCATTGCAAACAGAGCAATGCGCAGCGCGACAACATCGTTGCATAGCAACCCAGTACAACGGCACATTTTCGACGATTCTACACACTGACAACGCCTGCCCCACCGTCATTGCGAGCGAAACAGCGTGAAGCGCGACAACGTAGTTGCATTGCAATCCAGCGCAATGCTTTACTTTGTTAGTCTCTAACAAATCATTAACAGCTCTTCATGGATTAATTTTTCTAGCAAGGGAAAAGAAGCTGCTTTTTGCGATTTCGCTTGCATTTTGAAGGGTTTCTTTTAGGTCAAATATAAGCATGGAGGGGTTTTTTTCTTGCTCTTTGATTCTTGTTAAGAGTTGTTTTTCTTGCAGAAATTTAAGGACCTTGTAGGCAGGTTCTGACTCTTCAAAATAGGGAGCTAGATTTTTTGCGTTATTTTCCAGATCAAGTGTTTTTTGTGCAAGATTTTTCCATGTTTTGGGCCTATGCGGTTTTTGTATAGTTGTGCGAAGTGCTTGGGCTGTGATTAAAAGTAGATAAAATCGGTCTATGTAATCTAATTGTTTATTATCTGTTTCCAGTATTTTAAATAATGTGTTGTTGAGAGACTGAGTTTTTTTGGCGAGTTGGTGTGTTGCGTTAATAAGTTCCTTAGCCGGTGCAAAAGGTGAAGGAAGTTGGTATTCGATAAGCGGTTTAGATGCATCATATATTTCGAGAGCGATTTTTTTAAATGAAGATTTTGTAGAAAGCCTCAAATAAAATTGATTGAGATTTCCCTCAAGTATATCTTTGCTGCTTTTTATGTTCCATGTCTTTTCCAGGTCATCTCTAAAGTAGGATGCTGTTAGAGGAAGGCTAAGGAAAGGGCCGATACTTGTCAAAATATAAAAAAGGCAGGCAAAGTACTTCATCTTGTACTCCTTTTTAGGCCGTGAGGCTTTTGTTTGCTCTACAGTACCACGAGTTCTTATTCTTTTACCAGATCTCAATTGTTTATAATTATTGCTATTTAGGATTCTTTTTTTATAGGGTGAACAAAAAAAGATTAAGTAGTGGAGGTGCCCATGCGTAATGCTTTCTTTTCTAGTGCTTTTGGAGCATTGTTTTTCTCGTTTCTTTGTTATGGAGCAGGGGGCGGGAATGAGATGCCAAAAAAAACTAAGGATTTTGTGTTTACTGATGAGGGCTATCAAGCGCATAAAAAGCGTATGGAGGCGGGCACAGGAACGATAACTGGGTGGGGTTGGTGGCAGCAACGAAAAATGATCTTGGATGTGCCAAACGAAAGAACAGCAGCGGAAGAGAAAAAGATAGAAAAAGCTCATCAGGAAATGCTTTTATTTTTGAAAGAGACAACTGCAGCTCAAGTAGGGTTTGTTTTTACATTGCCTGATGAAAACGGCTTTTTGCCGCTTCAGCGATTTGCTTTGAACTCATGTTCGGATGGTTGTTCCCAGAAGTTTTTGCGTGATATTTTTCAGAATCCCAAAGTACCTTTAGTTAAAGTTTTAGCAGATCATGATCTTGGTGAGCCGGATCCTTTGATCGTTCTATTGGTAGAGCGATATCCGATACTCTTTGTTGAAGAAGTTTTGCGGCAGGTTTTGGAGGATAAGCGTTTTGGAGCCGTTGAATTAGAAAAATTGTTATTGATAAAAAGTAGCAAAAGCCAAAAAACAGTGGCGCGGCTTTTGGCGGACAAATTGCTTTCTTTTGGTGAGCTAATAGGTGTTGGCCTTGATCGATTGATTACACTAGACCGTCGATTTGCTTTTTTGCGAGCTAGCTTGGAGGAGACTGTTTCTTTGGTTTGGCTTCAGTCTTTTTTATCTCATCAGGAACTTTCTCAAGCTCTGATAAACTATATTGGCCTTAATAATAAAGAAAAATTGTTAAAGGTTTATTTGAAACGATTATTTTCGGTTATTTTGCCCTATACCGTTCAAGTTTTAACAGTCCTATCCAAAGATAGCAGGGAACAAGTGTTTTCAGTCTTGTTAAAATACGGGCTTGCTAACTCACTCATTTCTTTTTTGCTTACCTTAAAGCCTGAAAACAAAGATCTTTTATATGCAAAAACCCTTTTGTTAACGCCTGATGCGGCAGGGAAGACCGCGCTATACCAAGCTCTGGAGGGAGATTTTAAAGGATTGGTATTGGCGATTCTTCTTATTGGTAAAAGCTTTATAGATGAATTGATTTTGCAGGGGAGCGAGACGGAAGGGACGGTTCTTCATCTTGCGGCTCAAAAACAAGCGAATGAATTTTTTAGCTCCTTAGTACCGCTTTTGGTGGAACAAAAAAAGTTGAATATCCTCTTTAATCTACTTAAGTCTCCTGGGCCCGACGGAAAAACGCCAATTAACCATCTTGTTGAGGGTGCTAATCTGGAACTTTTAAAAAAGTTAGCAAGCCATTACGCACCTCAGTTTAAGAAGGTTCTCGCTGCGACCGCTCTTAAGGAAGGTGCTTTGCATAAAGCCTGTCGATTGGATAATGAAAAACTTGTTAGCTTTTTATTGCAAACTACCCGAAAGGTAAATAATGGAAAAAATAAATTACTTTTTTCATATGATGAAAACGGTTTTTCTCCGTTAATTTTATCAATTGAAGAGCAGTATTTTGCGGCGTTACAGGCTTTGTTGGCGTATGCGTACAAGGAAAATTCTTTATCTGCCGTTTTGAATCAGAAAGACAAGTCTTCTGGGATGCCTGTACATTACTCAGCTTTTCAACATGCGCTATTGCACGAAGATGAGAGTCCTTTTCTTTTGATAACAAGTTTTTTGCAAAAGCGGGGTTTGCGTAAATTGTTCGATAAATTGCTCAAAAGTGAAGCGAGCAACAAAAAGTCAGTTGAAGAGTTATTGGAGGAATTTGGACTTCTTAATCGTAAAAAATTCTTCTCTTTTTTACAGGGCAGATTTATGCTTTCTTCGCCAAAAAACACCATTAAACATTGTGGCTCTCTAACAACGTTTTCACCTACAACCACAAGTTTTGATGATGAATTTGAACAGGAACGGAAAAAACCACCTTCTCTTGCGGCTGCAAAATCTTTGGCGCATTTTTCAAAAGAGACAACGCTTCTGGATGGTACGCTTTTTGATGGCCATGTATTTGAGCTTTAAGGATCTGTGGGCTCGTTATTTTGTTGTTTGAAGATTAGTTCGAGCTCTTTGTTATGCTTGTTTAAAGCTTCATGTTTTTGAAAGTTGCTGTCTATCATGCTTAAATGAAAAGCGATCTGTTGAAGCATCAGGTTCCAAAATTCTTTATCGTGCTTAATGCGCTGTTCTTTTTCTTCGAGAAGGTTTTCTTTTTTGCTGAGTTGCTTGGTTAAGATGCAGAGTCGGCTCAGCAGGGAAGTGTTTTTCCTCGCTGTTGTTTTGAGGGATTCGCGCAATAAGAAATTTTCGATTTTGAGCGCTTGGATGAGATCGTTTTGTTTTCCAATAGTGTCTTGAGCTAAAATTATCATCTGTTGCTGGTTTTTTTTGGCACATTTTTCTTTTTGCAGGGGTTGCAATATTTCTTGTGATGCAAAAAACGTGTTACAGCAAGCAAAGAGAGCACTGGTTATGATGACGGACATGTTTTTTTTCTGTAGCATTATCAATCTTTCTCCTTTTTAATCCCCCTTGTTTGCTTTGTAGATTAGAGAAGATATCTTTCTCCTGCAAGGGTTGCAAAGAATACATATTGCTTGTTATAGGCGGAAAATTTTTCTTGCGTTATAATTGGCGCAGGTGGTCAATATGCGGTAAATCAATAAATTAAAGGAGTTTTGCCATGAAACGTATATTCTTGGCGCTGTCAATGCTAGCGGTTTTGGGAGTTCCTGCATGTCGCAAACGTACGCCTAAAAAAGCTCATGTCTTATCTGAAGAGGTTCAAATTACTACCGAACAAGGCGAGACGGTTATCGCCAAAGGTTCGCTCTTTTTGGATGAATCATTGGGTGAGTTAGACTTTGTAGAAGAGGTAGAAACCAAAGGGGATGTTTTAAAAGACGATCTTTCGGCTGAGCCACTAGTTGCGGGTGATGGGTTGTTTGAAGAGGTGGCCAACGAACAAGAAGCGCTTGCGGACCGCATTTGGGCAAGTCGTCGCGTTGAGCAGGCAAAACATGGCTTACACAATATCTATTTTGATTTGAATAGATACCGTGTTCGGCCAAGTGAGCAACAAAAGTTGGAAGACAATATTAAGGCGGTAAAAACTTTAATTACTAGTGGTACCGCCGTAGTGGTTGAAGGACATGCATGTCGATACGGTGGATCTCCCGCTTATAACATGATGCTTTCTGAAAAACGTGCGCGCATAGTTGCTGCTCGCCTTATCGACGCCGGTATTCCAGAAGCACAAATCAAAGTTGTGGGGCGAGGAAACGAAATGCCGATTGTTATGGAAGACGGGGAAAAACAACAAGCGCCAAATCGTCGTGTAGAGATTTATCCCTTGATTGAGCAATAGCGTTTTTCAAAATAATTTTGAACCGGTGTACTCGTGTTTTACGAGTACACCGGTTTTTTATTTGCCAACGCAAAACTGTGAAAATACCGTATCTAGTAGTGCGGCTGTATATTCTTTACCCGACATCTGTACGCATGCTTTTATAGCATCTTGAAGCTTGAGAGAAATGAGTTCATAGCTGGGTTGTGCTGCGCAGAGATCGCCTTGTACATCTTCCACAATTTGTTGGATTTGTGTAAGAACGTGCATGTGCCTTTGATTGAGTGTAAAGGGTAGCTCAGTTTGCCCCAGCAGGTTTTGCAAATGTTCTGTTATCTTACTTTCAAGTTCGGCAAGGCCCAGATTTTGATTGCTCGAAACAAAGAGATCTATTGGTAACGCGCTGACCTTGTTTTTTTGTAGGTCGGCCTTAGTTTGCAGGATAATACACTTTCCTTGATGTTCTTTTAAGAAGCTTTGATATTCGCTCAGTTCATTTGTTGTGGTTTTAGAGGTACCATCAACCAGCAAAAGAATAATATCGGCTTTTTGTGCTTCCTTGTAGGTTCTTTGGATGCCTGCTGCTTCGATAGGATCTTGAGTGTTGCGTAGTCCGGCGGTATCGACGAGGGTCCAGGCTATGCCATTTTTATATAGCGTGGTTTCTATGGTGTCGCGCGTTGTTCCTGCTATTGGAGTTACAATAGCTCTATCTTGTTTGCAGAGCGCGTTTAATAGTGAAGATTTGCCGGCGTTTGTTGCTCCAATCAGCGCTATTCTGATGCCTTCTTTTAGTTGTTTTTGAGCGCTAAACTGCTCATGTGCTTCTAGCAGGAGAAAACGTGTTTCGGCTAATAACTCTTGTAAATCGCTTTCTGGGTCGTATTCTTCTTCCAAAAACTCAAAACTGGCTTCGCATAAGGCGCGTGCATTAAGGAGATTCTTTTCAAGTTTTTCAATCCATGCGGAAAGACTGCCCTCGAGCTGTGCAAGAGATTTTTGTATAGATGAGGTGCTTTGTGAGCTAATTAATTCTTGAATAGCTTCTGCTTGCAAGAGAGAGATTTTGCCGTGTTCTACTGCGCGTCGAGTAAATTCGCCCCGTTCTGCTGGTTGCGCACCTAGCTCGATACAGCGTGTAATGATGGCATGAATAATGAGCTGGTTATTATGACAGGTTATTTCGACAACATCTTCGCCGGTAAAGCTGTTAGGGGCGCGCATTAACAAGAATAGGACTTGGTCAATTTTTTGGCCGACCGAGTCAACAATAGCCCCATAGGATATTGTATGCGATTTTTTTTGTGACAGCACAATACCGCCTAAAAGCTGTGATGCGTTTTCTGCTATAGATATTGCATCTTTTCCTGATAAGCGTATTAGCGCAATTGCGCCAGGTCCAACGGGCGTTGCTTGGGCAACAATGGTATTATTTTGCATGTCCCAGTACAAGTCGATAGCCGCGTAATGCTTTTTTAAACTCACGCTTAATAATAGTCATGAGCAAAGGAGACAAGCCACTAAATAGGCGACGGTCCTGGTCTTCATTTTCGAGGATAAAGTCGGAAAAAGTTATTAAAAGCTCGCGACCTTGAATCGAAGTTGTATACGTTGCGTTTTTTTTATCAATTAACCCCAATAGGGCATTGAGTTGTTCTTGAACTTTTTCGACCAACTGAGGTTCCCAGGTCACTTGTGTTCGTGGCTGCTCTTCTGGGCTTTGTGTTTGCTGGGTGTGTTTGCTAGGCGTTTTGAGCTCTTGTTGATTTGAAGGCTTTTCTATTTTTTTTGCATCATGAGCTAACGCTTTGGAGAGCTCACTCGTTGTATGTTGAGCTTTGGTGCGCTCATCACGGCGGGTGTGTTTAGTGTCTGGCTGTTTTGGTGTTGGGCGTTCTTGGCGTACTGATTTTTTTGTGCGCTCAACAGATTCTGATTTAAGGTTTTCATGCTTTTTATCGCGATTAGGACGTTCATCACGAACTGGCTTTTTGTCGCGTGATCGTTCTTGTGATTTATTTTGCGAAGGGAAAACTAGGGCAACCTTAGCTGAGCGCTTAAGGAAGCCAAAAAAGTTTCGCGTTGGATGCTCGAGTATTCGTACGGAAAATTCCGCGGGGCGACCAGCTTCTTCCCATGCTTTATTAATAGCTTTTTCGATAGAAGATGCCTCTTGGACGATTGATTTCATCAAAGTTCCTACCATGTATGAAGTTAGAGGATATGGTTTGGTATTTGGTATTGTGGTTTGGATATAAGATAAACGGGGAGGTGGCGCATAGCAACAAAAAAGAAGTGGAGTGGGAAACGGGATTTGAACCCGCGACCTTTGCCATGGCAAGGCAACGCTCTACCAGCTGAGCTATTCCCACATATATATCAAAATAATACCTAGGAACACGATAGCATACCTGGTACACTTGTCAACGAAAAATTATGAACCTTACAAGCTGGTAATAGCCACATGATTGACGCATTGCAGGGGCGTGTTGTTGCCGTTAGAACTGATAGCCTAGCGCTCGATGTTAATGGCATAGTATTTTTACTTTTTATGCCACAAGTGCTTATGTTTACGCCGGGTGAGAATGCCTTTGTTTTTGTGCATGTGCATTGGAACCAGGAAACAGGCCCGCAGTTGTTTGGTTTTATTGATTTGGAAGAGCGCTTGTTGTTTAGTTTGCTTCTCTCTGTTTCTGGGATTGGGCCACGTCTAGCGTTAGCTATTTTGCGAGATTTAGAGAGAGCGGTGGTTGTTGATGCTATTTTGCGTGGCGACAGTGGAACCTTGAGCAGCGTGAGCGGGTTGGGCCGTAAAAAAGCAGAGGCGCTTATTTTGGCGTTAAAAGACAAGATTCAAGCGTCGCTGGATTCTGGCCTTTTGGGTTTGGTGGGTGTGCAAACACGTACAATAGCAGAGGCGACTAAAGCGTTAGAGGCGCTCGGATATGCACGGGCAGAGATAAAAGGCGCGGTGGATGTTGTTTGTAAGTCAGCACAAGAAAACAAGAAAGAGCTTCAAGTTCACGAAATTTTAAAAGCGGCCTTGCAAGTTTTGTCTAAGCGCGTCAACTAGACATATCATGGAGTGGGAAACGGGATTTGAACCCGCGACCTTTGCCTTGGGAGGGCAACGCTCTACCAGCTGAGCTATTCCCACAACGGACCAATCTTAATTGTAGTTCTTTATTATCCCATGTCAAAAATGAGAAACCTACCGATACTTTATTTGGGCTGTGTGCTTCTGCTACGGTTAAAAAAAAGTTTATTTCTTTGATGGGGGTTCGTGGGTATGCGCTTAAATTTTTTGGGTTTGGCTGCATCTCTAATGCTTGGCCTTTTCCAGCCGGTTTTTTCCGCTCAAGTAAGTAAGAGCTTTTTGGAGATGCGAAAAGCTCTGGTTGGGAGTATTCAACCAGTTGAACAAAAAGAAATAATGGTTGAAGCAGAAACCAAGGGGCATGGCTACAAGGCAGCAAACTTACAGCTATTGACCCAGTTTATTGATATTATAAATGTGAATTTTAAGCCCTATACAAAATATTCTTTTGTTGTGCCTGAGTTTGTATCTTTTTCGAGCGGCCAAATACAAAATTTTCTCGAAGCCAAGGGGATCGATATTTCTAAAAGGTGGTCGGCGGTCGTGCAGGAGGTTTTTCCTGATGAATCCTCGAGAAGTGCTGTTTTTAAAAGTCAGCAGTTTCCACCGGAATTTTTTGCAAAGCTGGCGACGCTTCTGGTAGAGCCTATTAAGCATCTATTTGAGTCTTCTAGCGAAGAAAATGAAGCGAATCTTGGTTTTTTTCAACAGATTGATACTCCTCTTAGGGATTCATTTGAAAAGCTGCTTGCCCAGAGTGATCGGTGCATGGTGCGCAGTTCTGGCAGAGAGGATACAGCGGAACTTGCAAATGCAGGAGGTAATGAAACGGTTGCCAATGTAAAGCCAGTTTCCCTGGATATCGGTCGTGCCATGGGTATAGTTGTAGCCTCTTATTTTGGCGAAAAGTCTTTGTTGCAGCGATTAGGAGCAGGTGACAAAACAGTTTTTCAGACTCCTATGACACCAGTTATAGTTCAGCGTATGGTTGGTGTGGCTTCGGATTCATCCGAAGATATAGAGTCGATTTCGCGTTGTGGGGTAATGTTTACCGAGGAGCCAGAGGGCGGTTTGTCGGGGCTCACTGATTATAAAGAAACATCAGGTATTTCTGTGATACAATCTTCTTATGGGCATAATGAAGGGGTTGTGAATAGTATAGTGCCTGTGGACACATATTATACAACTTCATTTGGGAACTGGTTTCCGGTAATACGCCCTAAGGTTTTTCGATTGAATCCGGGATTGACGAGTGGACAACTAGTTAGAAAAGAGAACCCCAGAGATTTGCAGCGTGTGCCTGTTCTTTCCCGTGAAGAAGTTTTTTTATTGACGCTTTTTTCTTCGGGATTGGAACAGTTTTATCAGCGTCCGATGGATGTTGAATTTGTTGTAGATCGAAAATTAAAGTCTATTGCTATTGTTCAAGCTCGCCCAATTGTTCATCCAACCGAGAAAGCCAAGCCTTCCTATCTTGTTACAGTTCCTGAGGGTGCGTTCTCTGGGGAGATTATTGGGTCTGCCGGGGGTAGTGTTCGTGTTATTTCTTCGAAAGATTCTTATATTGGGGCAAAAACAATTGGAGAGGCTCTAAGTATTTATCAACAGCCAGGATTTAAGAGAAGTTTGATTGAGTGCATTGTTATTGGGACTCATGCGCCTTCAACTTCGCATGAGGCAACTACTTTTCGTAGTGAAGGTAAGCCGGTCATATTTTTCCCTCAATACGACCAACTTGGGAAGATTTTAGAGCAGGGTGAATCAGTATTGGTTGATACGCAGCGTGGATTGTTTGCTCCTTACAAGGATAAGCTTAAAACGTTTGAAGATTTGTTTTCTAAGGGAATAGTGGTTTCTGGTTGGGTGCAATATCCAATACCGGCTCTTTTGAGTTTAGTTCCACGGGGGCATCTTCTGTCATTGAAAAAACATGCATCAATGGTAGAGGGATTACTATTAATGGCAAATAAGCGGTATGTGGAGGAGGAGCTTGCGCGTCTAGCGTTGTTGTCGACCAAACAAGCTGAGCGCCAGATTCTTTTATTAAGACGTTTTGATTTTGCTCTCAATTACCAACAACCGGGGGATGAGATTGTTAATGGTTTTTCTCTTGCGCTATTTGGTAAAAGTCAGCTTGCTGCAAAGCGAGCTAAGGCTGTGATAGGTGATATGCCTTTTGATGACTATACGATTGAATATTTAAAACTTGCGGATTATGCAATGAATCCTGATCTTGCACAGAAGTGGAAGGAGTTTGTGCTTAATGATCTTGCAAAGGCTTCAGTCAAAAAGCAGAAGCAGTTTTTAGAGCTTTTCGCCTGGATAGGACGCGCTGGAGTTTTAGAGACTTGGCTACATGCTATTTTTGCTCAAGCTAAGGGTCTGGACGATTTACTTGTTGAGTATCAAGATTTGGATCGTGCATTCATTCAAGCGTTGTTGCATTACCAATCACTTATAGCGGGCTCTAATCTTGAGGGATTGGGGGATCCTAAAAAGTTTTTGAAGGTATGGGAAGGCTTTACTACATCTATTGTTGATTACTTTTTATCAGAGAAATTCCACACTGCTTTTATCTCGAGTGGGTCAACTAGCCATATTATAGCGCTTTCTGTTATGCAAAAGCTTGTTGAGCTTTTTGATGCGGGGCTCAAAATAATGTCACGAAGTCCCTTATATCGTGTGGTAAAGGAGCCTTTAGCTAAAAATATACCTCAGCGCATTCAGAAGGATCGTGATAAAGGCGCTGCTTTCATCGTGATGTTGCGCAAGTATTTTGTTTTACTGGAGTCTTGGTGGGGCTTGTATAATGATATCTCAGTAGCAATAACCAAAAATGAATCACCAGAGAATTGGCGCAGGGGCAAAGATCTAAAAGTTTTAGAAAGCGCTTTGGAAAAAGCGCTGCTTGGGACTCGCCAAAAAGATTTTGAATCGAGTGGGTTTGATGCAACGCGTTGTTTGGTTGGTTATCGTGAGTTTTGTGAGGTGGGGCCAAAATCACTCGAAGATGTATTTACTGCAATTCATCAAAACTTGCTTTCATTGCTTTCGTACATATCAAAAGTGGTTATTGGTGATGCATTTTTACCTGAAGAGCTCCAGGCTTTGCACCAATTAATTTTAAAGTTAAATCGTGCTTCGCTGGTCGGTTTTTCTTTTGGTGGTGGTGCGATACACCTGTTTTATAATTGGCCTCAGATGGTTCATAGTGCGTTTATACAGCTTCGTTGGACACCTAAAAAGAAGGCGTTGATTTCGTTGCATTTTTATGGGATTAGAAATGATAGGTGGAAGAGTTTGGGCGAGCTTGCCGCGCTTTTTTCGCTAAAAAACGAGCTGATGCTTGAAGATACCAAAGTTTTTACGTATGGTCTTGAGCTTTCTTGGTTTGTTAATCCAAGCGATATTGAAGAAGTTAGCCGGTTGTTGAATGTATTGCTAGCCATGTCAGATGAATCACATATGCCTGAGAGACCGGAAGTTTTTGCAAAAGAATCAGTTCCTCTTAAGTATTGGTTGAACTATCCAGACATGGGTTCAGAACAGTATAATGAGGAGATGGTGAAATCTGCTGATACTAAAACTTTGGTTGACTTACGAAATAAACTGTTGTTTGACGCAGAATTTCAAAAGCGTTCTATTGACCGATTTGATCAGGCTTCTGCTCAGAAGTCCAATGTTGCGCATACTATTTCTACTCTTTGGGCCGAAGAGGCGCAGCGTAACGCGGGTGTTTATGGTGATATATTTAGTTTTGCTCAAGAGCATTTGCTTGGAGAAGCGTTGTTTTTAAGAAAGGTCGCGTATACGCTCTTGAAAGATGCAATCAAAAAAGGTGTTCCCGGCGCGCAAGATGCGTTGTTACAAAGTCTTATATTTTGGAAGCCTTTAGAGAAGTACCAATTTTCTTCAGCCTTTATGTTCCAAGCGGTCGACCAGCTTTCTCTTGAAAACTTTTTACAATACGTATCTAGTATTTGGGACCAGAGAGAGACATTAAAAATTGAGAAAGATATTGTTTTTGTTAATGCGGTTGTTGCGTCTTTTGTAAAGCGCTCAATGTCTGAGCAGCAGAGGGCAAAAACCTTTGACGTTTTGAGACGTCTTTTGAAGTGGTTTGATTCGCCTAAATCGACCAATAATCTTGCTGAGACTTATTATGCGCTTATCCACTATTTAAATAGTGGGACGAATACGTGGTTTTTTACTTCTTCAAATTTGATGGACGAATTTCTTGAGGATGCGCTTATTGTTGCTAAAAAAGGAAGCTTTCTAACAGTCAGAAAAAATACTCAAAAATTGTGGCGGGAGTTGTTTGCTCTGTTGAAAAAGCTTGAGCCTATTAAGCAGCAAGGTATCGTCAAGGCATATGTAACTCTCTTGCCCGCGTATGAATTGAAGAGTTTTTTGCCTGCATTTAAAACATTTGCAGGAGTCTTTTCAGCCTTTTGGGAAGTGATCAAAGAAGAAAAAGAACGGAGTATGGCTCTTGATACTATTGGGGGGGCGATTGCCGCTGCGTTTGAAACGGCCAAGGCACAACAGGTAAATCCTGAACTTTTCAAAATATTGGAAATTGTTGTTCAGGGTGAGGATAAGGCAAGTCAGGCTTTTGTTTTAAAAATGCTTTCTTTATGGGCTGATTCAAAAGATAAAGCTCATCAGGGCGCTTTTTTAGAGTTTTTTGAGATGGTGTTAAATTTGGAAAGCTTTGAAAGCTTATCGCAAGAAATGCAGAAAGTGTTATTGAGTCTGCTGCTCTCTTATTTTGAGCAAGATTGGTTTGTTTCTTCTTTGTCGTATTCAGTAATACCTGATTATTTGGATCGTATTGAAGAGTCAGGGGTTGGAGATACCCTTGGATTTGTTGATTTGGGGGATAGGATAAAAAGTCTTAAGGCGTCTCTGGCTCAGATCAAGGAGAATGAGGACAGTGGTTCTGATGCGAGTGACGAAGATGATTTTAGTTATTTAGATAGTGATAAAGAGTAAGCGTCTTGTCTGAAATTAACCCCCCTTGGATCACAGCAGAACGTTTGCGATATCCAAAGGGGGGCTTTATTTTTTACTGGTGTTGTCCGCTTGTACTTTCTTGTGCTTGATTTGTTGGTAGCGGAATGTTTATTTCAAAAGATTTTTGTTTACTGCTTTGGTGCTCAGCGAGTCCGAGTTCTAGGATTAGGTCTATGAATTCCATAGGCTTTATACCGACTTCTGCTGCTTGATGGAAGAGGCAAGTCGCTGGTGTTAACCCGGGCAGAGTGTTGATTTCGATTAATACAACGCGCTCTTGTCCTGTTGGGCTTTGATTTTTTGTTTGGTAGAAGCAGTCCATTCGAACGTATCCTCGACATCCCACTGCTTGATATATCTGTTCAACCGTTTTTTGAATAAGTTTAATAGCATTTTGTGGTAGGCGTGCTGGGGTTTGGTTTTCTCCCGCACCTGGAAGAAATTTTTCTTCAATTGATAAAATGCCACCAGCTGCGATTGATTCGCTTGGTGGTAGTGCAAATGCTTTTTCGTTACCGAGTACGCCGATGGTGACCTCAGTTCCTGTGATAAATTCTTCTACCATAGCTGTGCTTTTTCCATTCGCAAAGATGTGATCAAGTGCGACTTGCAGTTCTTGTTCGTTATGAACTTTCATGACCATTACACTGCAGCCATCGTCGTGTGGTTTGACTATGGCGGGGAAGGTTGTGATTTCAGTCAATTGATCAGGAGAAGCTGTTTGTGAGGATATAAGAATGCTTTTGGGCACTGCAAAACCTTGAGTGCGCAAAAAGTCGTTAGTTTTGTATTTGTCCATACAGAGAGAGCTTGCTAATACCGAGGATCCATTATACGGCATTCCTAGCATTTCAAGGGTTCCTTGAACGCATCCATTTTCGCCCACTCCTCCATGAAGGCCCAAAAAAGCGAAATCAAATTGGGTCGGTAAGGCGTCCCAGGCTATTGGATTAATTTTTTCCTGTATTATGCCTTCCATAATTTCGTCTGTCTTGTTCCGAACTAAAAGTCGTTGATTGATCGGATATAGCTGCAGATCTTTGGAGACAAAAAGCGGCGTGACGGCGTATTTTTGTGGCGAGAGTTTGTAGCAGATGTTGCGGCCTGATTCGAGTGATATTTCTCGTTCGTTTGATGCACCTCCGAGGAGCACTGCTACGCGTAAGCGCTTGGTATCAGTTTCAATTTGTTTTTGCATGGGCGTTTCTTTTGAGAACATGTGTAACTTGTAGGCAGCCAGTTCTGTTTTGATAAGGTGATTGATAAAGCCGGTATGAGAAAAATTGTGCTCTGCTGCTTGAAGAAATGCATAACTGGATGGGCTCATGCCACAGAAGCTGTTGGGATCAGTTATGACTATTGAGCCGTCAGGTTTAACGAATCCGTCAATGCGTCCGATATTGCTAAACTCAAGGATATCCATTGTTGTGACACAGGTTTTTTTAATTTTTTCATGAATTTCGTCGGGCAATCGTGCTGGAGTATGTTTAAATGCGCGGCCTGGCATATATTTTTGTTCATAATCAAATATTTGACTATTTGCTTCGATCTCTACTTCTGTTGGGGGGAGCGCGATGAATTTGTTGGTTGTGTAGTCCGTGATTACGATGCAAGAAAATTCGGTACCTTTGATATATTCTTCAATCAAGGCAGCTTGAGGCCGTTTGTTGTTAACGAGGTGAGCAAGGCGCAGTGCGTTAACGAGTTCCTCTACGGTATTTGCTTTGCTTACGCCAAGGCTAGAGCCTTCTTGTTCTGGCTTTACAATCAAAGGAAAGTTTAAGGTGTTTTCTTCTAAAAGAGTTTCAATTGCTGGATGGTTGTTTTCTAGCTCCTGAAACATTGAGAAGGTTAGGCGAATACCTTTGGGTGTTGTTATTCCAGCGTTTTTTAGCAACTGTTTTTGAACATGTTTGTTCATGCCAATTGCACTTCCTCGTACTTTGGTTCCAAAATACGGTATTTGAAGTATTTCTAAAAAGCCTTGAATACATCCATCCTCGCCATAGCGGCCATGAAGTGCAATATACATAAAGTCGATGCGCTGTTTGAGGCTACTCCATGTTATTTGTTCAGCCTCTTGTTCGAGTCGATGTTCAAAGTCAGAAATTTTGCCTCGGTGTAAAAAGCGCCAAGGAAGAAGAAAAAGTTTGCCGTCGTGTCGCTGAAAGAGTGGCAGGAGATCATATTCTTGGGTATCCAGATGGTCGCAGATTGTTCGGCCTGAATTAAAGGATACTTCCCGTTCGATGGAGCGGCCTCCCATGATGATGCCAACACGTAACTTATTCATAATCCCCTCGTGTTATGGCGGTGAACTCTGTAAAGTATAAAAAGATATTGTGTATACATAGAATTTAGCATGGTTGATTCTTTTAGCCAAAGGCGATATATGGAATTTTTGAATGAAGAGGCAGGGTGCAAGCTGCTTTGGTTGGATATGGAGATGACTGGTCTTGATCCCTTGCGTGACAAAGTGTTAGAGGTTGCTGTTGTTGCGAGTGATATGCAGTTGGAAACAGTTGTTGAAGGTCCACATCTTATAATTCATCAACCCGGCGAAGTTCTAGATAATATGGGACAATGGTGCTACGAGCAGCATACGGCTTCTGGGCTTATGGATCTTGTTAAAGAGTCGACACTGGAGTGTGGTCGCGCTGAACAGATGATTATTTCGTTTCTTACACGAGTTTGTTCGCTTAAGCCTTTTTTGGCGGGAAATACGATATATCAAGATCGAGCTTTTTTGCGGCAACATATGCCAAGACTGGAGAGTCTTTTGCATTATCGTCAAATTGATGTTTCTACGATCAAGGAGCTTGTTAAGGGGTGGTATCCCGAGGACCCCAAAGCAGTCTTTGCTAAGCAAAAGAGACATCGTGCGCTTGATGACATCTTTGAATCTATGAATGAGTTGCGATATTATCGCTCTCATTTTTTTGTATCATAAGAAAAACCCTTCAACTTTTGGGGAAAGCTGAAGGGGTAGGGGGGTGAGCGATATTTTGGGTATATCGCTCATATTTTAAGATCTGGTTTTCATTTTTTGCGTTTCGACTGTAACATTCCTCTTTTGCCGTGTCAAGATAGCCATATTGGTGTAAAAACGCTTATTGGATATGCCATTTTTGACGTAATTTATCTATTGTTCCATCGCGCATAAATTGATCAAGAATTCCTTGAATACGCGCAGTTAGTTCGGGATATAGAGGAGAGAGTCCAAGAGCTATGTTTTCATCGGTATCTGGTATGGTGACTGCTCTGAATTTTTCTGCGCCGTAGAGGTCAAAGATAGGTTTGAGCGTATTTAGGTTTGTAATGAATGCGTCAACTTCATTCGCTTGTAGGAGTTCTACGCTTTGAGCAAGTGTTTGCGTTCTTTGAATGGTTACGTTGGGTAGTTCTGTGGCGTAGATATCGGCGGTATACCCGGTATTAACGGTAAGCCGTTTGTTTCTAAGGTCTTCGGCTTTCGCGATCGCGCTTTCTTGTAATGTTAGTATAATAAGGGGGTCTTGGGTTACATATGGCTTGGTAAAAAGCGCTTGGTGTCGGCGACTTGGTTCGGCAGATAAGCCGGCTGCTGCGATATGAATTTTGCCTTCTTGAAGGTTTGGCAGTAATAGTGAGAAGGGAAGGTCTCTAATTTCATATTCTACAGCTAGTTTTTCGGCTATTGCCTTGGCTATCTCGATGTCGAATCCTTGTATTTCTCCGGCTTTTTTAAATGAAAAAGGCGGGTAATCTGCCGTTGTTCCGATGATTAATAGGGTCGGTAGTGCCGGCCTTTTGCTGCGCTGTACGCGGCGTACGATAAATACTGTAGAGGTAATTAATAAAAGGAGTATAACGATACTCCATTGATTTTTTTGCATAAGAGCTCCCCTTTAAGCGTGAAAACTAGGGGCAGTATAGCATGGCTTTGTTGCACGACAATATTTTGTTCTTGGTCTGTGCTTGTCTTTTCGATACAATGGCCTAAATTGTTGTTTTCTGTAAAGAAGGATATGGAATGCAATATGCGCTAGTATACAGGTTTTGTTTAGTAGCTTTTTGGTTGGGCGTACTACCATCTCTGCTTTTTGGTAGAGCGGGCGTCATTTTTGAATCGAAGTATATGGAGGTGAAGCTTGAAGATGAGAAGAATGTTTCTATAACAAGTTTGTTTGGTCAAGAAGAGCGCATATCTGAACCTTTGTTAATAGAGCTATTAAAAAGTCCTTCTTTAGCGCGATTGGCTTCGATTCGGCAGCATGGTAACTGGTATTATTGCGCGAATCCGGCGGAGTATAGTCGGCTTGAGCATTCGATAAATGTTTTTCTGCTGGTGCGCAAGTCGGGAGGCTCTATATTAGAGCAGGTTGCGGCATTATTGCATGATGTTTCTCATACGGCGTTCTCTCATTCTGGCGCTTCATTTTTTACAGATGATTTCTTGGCGGCAGATCATTGGCAGGATCAAATGCATGAGTATTATATCGAAAGTAGCGATTTAAAAGGTGTTCTTGATCGCTATGATATCAAAATAGAGGACATTTTGCCTGATGAAAATGGTTTTAGTCGCCTAGAGAGAGAATTGCCAGATCTTTGTGCAGATCGTATTGAATATAATATTACTGGCGGTTTGTATGAAGGATTTTTAACAAGGGAACAAGCTGAGCAGTTAGTGCGGGCCATACATTTTTTGCCCGAGCATGATTCTTGGTGTTTCGATTCTATTGATGCGGCATCTCTGTTTTCTCGTAATTCTATTTACATGACTATTGGCTTGTGGACTTCTCCGTATAGTGTTGTATCAAGTAAAATGCTGGGATATGCCCTGCGTCGTGCCGTGCAGTTGGGGTTAATCACGCGCGATGATGTTTTGACCGGCTCTGATGGGAAGGTTTTTCAAATCTTAACTTCGTCAGACGACTTGCTGATGCAAAAATTTGTTCAGGGCCTTCTAAATCCTCATACTGTTTTTTCATTTGCGGAAAAAGGCAAAGGGGTTGTTTTTTGCAAATTCCGTGGGGTTAATCCTCTGGTTATGAATAATGGGGCCCTGTATCGCTTGTCTGATTTAAATCGGTCTTTTGCCTGGTATTATGCGCATATGCAGGATTTGTTTAGTCGGGGATGGCCTGTGGCCTACGAGGCTGGGGTGCTCGAGGCTATTGCGAACCTGTCTTAGTTTTTAAATTTTTATGTCTAATTTTTTAAGGGGGATATTAGTGAAGGGGCTTCTTTTTCTGTTTTTTGTTGTTTTAGTACCTGGCGCATACGCAGCTGAAGTTTTGAATAAATTTTTGGATGATGCTTCTAGTTCTGAGCAATTGCTTAGCACATGTAAGGATGTGGGTAAAAACGTTATAGAAAAATACAATGCCTACGTACCTGCAGCGTCTTTGGTGAAGATTCCCATTTCTTTTGAAGCTTGGCTGGAACTTCTAGTAGATGCGTTTTATTTGTATGGTTGTTGCTCTTCTTATTTGGATGTTTACCAAAAGTTAAACAAAAAAGGTTTGGCACAAAATTTGGTTTGGCAGGAGCTCTATAATAACAATGGCAAGAAGATTGATAGATATAAAAATTCTATGCATAAAGCGTTTGGTAGATTGTTAGCGCTTGGTGCGCGCGAGAATTTTATTGTGCCTCAAGAAAAAGTTGATGCATGCATACTTAAGCCGTATCGAACCGCAGTTAAAAAGTTTTTACTTGAGATTGAGGCTTTACTGAAGGAGCGAAAAGATGGTTTTTTTGTCTCCGATTTAGCTTTATTGCATCGAATTAATCAGCGTTGTGATTTTTTGTATCAACTGGATGTCGTTTTTTCTGATTGTTTGAGCTCCTATTTTCCTGGTTTAGTAGTTAAAAAGCCACTAACATTTCGTTTTTTTGGTGACTTTGAAAGCTTAGATCAGCGCTTGAGCTCTTTAGCTAGTTTAATTAAGAAGTTCTTGGTGTTGGATAAAATGTTGCGTGTTGCGGTAGCAAGTGAAAGCACGCAAAAAATGGGTGCAACTTTGGAGGCTTTCACGCAGTTGAAAGATAAGGGGCGTTTTCAGTTCTTGAGGGATAAAGAGTGTTTTGTTGTTGGTTTAGGCTGTGAAAGTGGTGTTTCTAGTAACCCAACATCTGAAGAAGAGACGTATCAGGGGGCGCTTAACAGAGCCGAGAAAATCAAAACTCAGGATAAAGATGGGGAGTATGATTTTTACGTAGGGGTAGAAAGTGGGACTTCTTTTTTTGGTAATGATGTGTTGGCTTTTGCGTGGGCAGTTATTTTAGCCAAGAGCAGTACCGTTGTGGGCAAAGGGCGGAGCGGTTCGTTTGTTTTGCCTTCGAAGCTTGCGTCAGCCCTACAATCTTGTGTCAAAGATTTGAACGCCTTAAGTAGCCCGCTACCTGCTGAAGAGAATGTTGGTGGGAAAAGTGGGACAATAGGGGCGCTTTCAGCGGGGGCTATAACGCGAAAATCCAACATGAAGGAAGCTCTTTTAATGGCTATTCTTCCTCATGCGCATCCAGAATTATATAAAAATGGGTAAGGGTGTTCTTTAATTTTTAATAATAAACTTAACAGTGGCTGGTAGTAAAAACACCAGCCATATTGTTGTTCCAGCAAGTAAAAATATGGCGCAGTATAAAAATGCTTGGGCCTGGATTGTGTGATACATGATCAGTAGGGCCGTAGTAAGGGCAGTGGTTGGAAAGACTGTTGCCCATAGGCTTAGCGAAAACTTTTTAATGCCCCGATGTAGCGTTTGCATAATGTTGAATATAAAGAAGAAGAGAGCTAGATAGATACATATGTGTGCCATGGGGTCAATTTGGTGCGTTAGCTTAAAATAAGAAATGAAAGCTGCTGCGGGTGGTGCTGTTAGGATAAACATGGAGGGTGCGAGCTCTTTGGGTAGTGGTGCTGCAAAAAACAGACGATACATGATGAGCGGCATGAGTAAACACCAAAAAGAAAATCCTACGGTGAAGAAGAACCAAGAAAGCTCGAGAAACCCATATTGGGTTCCCATGATTGGAACTAAGATGTTGCCAACAACGGGGATAAACCAGAGTGTGTTAAGGTGTTCTACTTCGAAATGGTTTTTTTCGATCCATGATTTGATTATAGCAAGCGAAAAGATGCTATGCAGAATAGTTCCCAGAAGCCAACAATACCAAGAATAAGTTGATAAGATATCCTGTCCTGCGATCGAGAGAAGTAGGAGCGATATGCTAGTAGTTGGAAAGAGATTTATATGTATTGGGTCTTGCCAGTCATGTCGTACTGTTTTTGGATAACGCATAAATTTAGCAAAAAATAGTACAACTGTTATTCCAAATGTTGCTAGAGCAAGAAAAAAGAATGTTTGATAAAATAAGGCGCTGGTTTTTGTAAAAATAGCGAGCGTGCGAAGGGCGATCGAATAGCCGGCTAAACCCATAGTTATGGTGAATAACGAAAGTGGAAGTGAAGAAATTTTCATGGTCACCTTCTTTATTTTTTTGATTCTTTGTTTTCATGTGATAATATAAAAAATACTTCTCAGGCGCAATATAATTTTTTGAAGGCCTTTTAGTTTGGGTTATTCTATTAATAAAATAAATTTTATTAGCCTAGGTGAAGAATAAAATAAAGTAGTATAAATAAAAACCTTTTTTAGGAAGTTGTGTATGCAGTTTTTATTTGTTTTTTGTTTTGCAATTGCGTGTTCAACAAATCTCTTTTCGGGACTTGTCCAACAAAAAGAAGTGTCCCCAGGCGAGTTTGTGGCGGGGCGGGGACGGGGAAATTTAGACTCTTTGCTCAAGACGTATAAGAGGCTCTCTGTTGATGTATATACCAATGATAAGTCAAAGGCATTGCGAACATATGCTCAGATCCTTGATGCAAAAGCCCGCATCGATGCCTTTTTGAGTACAAGTGAAAGTTTGGCAACTATGTACCGTACCGAAACGGAAGAATATTTGCTGAGTAGTGAACTCTCGCAAAAACAAAAGGCTTTGCTAGAGGCTAAGTATTATGATTGGATCGAGGACTGCGGGAAAGGTTTTTTTGTAAACTACAAACCTTTGGTTGCAAAGTTTGCGAAACTTATTGATTTTATGCGTGCGCGTCGCGATCGGATTTTGCTGGTTGAGGAAGCTGAACAAGCGTCTTTTGAAAAAGCTCTGGTTGAAAGTTATTGTTCCTATGTTAACTCCTTATTTAAAAAACGAGGAGCGTGGGTTCAGGATAACAAAAAATCATGGTTTGTTTTGGCATGGGTGCATCGATATGGGCAATATCTGTTTGATCCTGAGCACGAGGGCTATGTATTGCGTTCTCCAGCGAATATAGCTCGTTGGAAGGCGGTTCAAAAGGAAATTTCTCGCATTTCAGCCGGAGTTTAAATCGGTTGCAGTGTGGTGTTAATCCGGCATTGCCAGGTCTGATTTTCAACGATTAAAACAAGTTGTTGTACTTCTTTGTGCGAAGAACATTTTGCAAACAGGTTGCGCAGATGTATGTTTTGACGTTTATGAATTGGCGGCTTAGCTGGCCCAAGGACTGTTATTTGAGTAGCAGCTGCTTGCAATACTTTTTTCAAGCGGCTGCTTTCTTTTTCTACGATTAATTCGTTGCTGTGTTGTAATTCAAACTCAATGAGTTTTTGGCATGGTGGGTATCCCAGTTTTTTTCTGTATTCAAGCTCATATTGGACAAATAATGGGTATGTCTCTTCGCTTAGATAAGCAAAGATGGGATGGTTGTTGCAGTACTGTACGATTGCATTACTTTCGTGAGAGTTTCTGCCAGCTCTTCCTGTGACCTGAATCAGTTGATGTAGGGTTGTCTCGCACGCATTGTATTTGGGTATTGAGAGAGAAATGTCTGCCCAAATTATTCCAACGAGCGTCACTTTGGGAAAATGATAGCCCTTGGTGATGGTTTGGGTTCCGACGATGATATCAACATTTCCTTGAATGATATTTTCAACAGTTTTAGCCCAAGTCTTTTTGTTTTTTGTTGTGTCTAAATCAGCACGCATGACGCGCGCTGTGGGAAAGAGCTTTTCTAGTATTTGGACTAGTTGTTGTGTTCCGATACCCTTTTTTAAAAGATCTTTTGAGGGGCATTTGGAGCAGGATTTAGGTTCTTCTTTTTGGTAGCCGCAATAGTGGCATACTATTGTATTGTTTCCATGTAGTGTGAGGCTGACTGAACAGTTGGGGCAACTAAAGATATGGCCGCAGTCTTTGCATTGTATAAAAAAGCTAAACCCGCGTCGGTTAAGGAAAATAATACTCTGCTCTTTTTGTTCCAAGCGCTTGGCTATCTCTTCTTCTAGGCGTCGACTTATCCAAAAGTAGGGGCGTCGCTTGTCTTGTAACAAGTTAATGTGTTCAATTTGGGGTGGTGCACCCAAAAAGCGCTGTGACAGTTTTAAGACCGGCCATTTGCGTTCTTGTGCCGTATAAAGTGTGTGTATTGAGGGCGTTGCTGAACCAAAAACAATGGGAATGTTATATGTTTGTGCTCGTATGTGGGCAATCTCTCGTGTGTTTGTTTTGGGATGGTTTTGTTCTTGAAAATTTGTATCGTGTTCCTCGTCAATGATGATTAGGCCAAGGTTTGGAATAGGTAAAAGCGGTGGAAGGTGTACACCAATGATTAGGCCAGGTTTTTTTTGAAAAACAAGTTCCCATACAGATCTTTTTTGTTCTGCGGTGCTTGCGGAGTGAAACTGATGAATAGGGATTTGATCGTTAAATTGTTTTTTAAAGCGTTCGAAAAATGCGACGGCAAGGCCAACCTCTGGAACGAGGAAAATTGTGGTTTTCTGTTTTTTGAAAGCCTCTTCAATTGCTTTCTCGTAGACGACTGTTTTTCCAGAGCCCGTTACTCCGTATAACAAAAAGGGCTGGTAGGTTTGATTTTCGATAGCAGGTTGTATTGTTGCCCATGCATTGCTTTGTTCAAAATTAAGTGTGGGTATTTGTTGGTTTTGTTTGGAATCAACAGGAGTCAAGGTTGTTTCAGGGACCTTTTTTTGAAACAAAAATCGTTGAAGTTTTTGAAGGAACTTTTGTGGTGAAAGCGCATAAAATTGTGCGATACGTAAGATAAATTTTTGAAAATGTTCATCAGGCGGCAGGGTCTCTTGTTGGATAATGGTGCGTAGTTTGTACGTCTGCTCTAGCGGGGAAAGTGTTGATATCTGTTCTGTTACAAGTGCGGCTTCAACACGCTTTTGTAAGGGAACTAGAACAACAGATCCTACTAAGTCGCGGATTTCCCATTCTTTGGGAATTTTATAGGTAAGGGGTTTTGTAAACCCATTTAGCAGTTGTACCCGCGCATACATGTTTATAGCCTTTGTGCAAAGAAGACTATTTTTTTTGCCCGCTCTTGAATCGATTCTTCTTTTGTGAAGTCTAGGTCGATAAATGTATTGCTTGTGTTGCGTTGAGTTGCAAAGTTGTAGGCTGCATCATAATGTTGCAGGAGTTTTTCGACGGCCGCTGTTAGGTTGTCTTCTTGGATATTGCAGCAGACTTCTTGCATTTTTTGATTACCGAGGCGTTGCTCAAGTTGTTTTGTGCTGGCGATGAGTTCGTCTTTGGCAAATGATCCATATTCTTCTAAAATACGATTCATTCGTTCCTTTTCAGGGATCTTGATGCAAACCACAGGTGCTTTTTCTAGTTTGCTTATTATTTCTTGCGGTACGTGCAGAGAGCCAATCCGTCGCCCCTCGTGCTCAAGCCAAAGAGTTTTTTGGGGATCGCATTGGTAGAGCTGCCAAAAGAGTCTAAGGTTGAATTGCTCTTGAGTAGGCTGTGCATGTTGCCCTAGGTTGCCATAAGTAGAGCCGCGATGATGGGCAATATCTTCGAGGTTAATAACCTGTTCACCTTGTTTTTCAAGTTCTGCGAGAAGCTTTGTCTTGCCGCTTCCTGTGTGGCCGCCAATTAATATGGGGCGAAAGTTTGTGGTGGTGATATAATGGCGTAATTCTTGTTTTACGCCCTTATATCCGCCAATGATCTGGTAGGTTTTGTATCCTGCAAACGAGAAAAGCATAGCGACTGCATGACTCCGCATGCCGCCGCGCCAGCAATGAACGACGAGCTCTTTTTTTTCGGTAAAGCTGCGTAGCTGATCAATAAAAGAGATCATGTGGGGCGCAATAATTTCTAACCCCGCCCTTACAGCCGCTTCCCTGCCTTGTTGTTTGTACAAAGTCCCTACAATCGCGCGTTCTTGATCAGAAAAAAGCGGTATTGATAGGGCTCCAGGGATATGCGCATGGGCATATTCTTGTGGTGAGCGAACGTCAACCGTGGGCAGATGTGAAAATTGGGTTATGTATTCACGTGGATTTATTTGGGTAACCATGAGCCGTCTCGACAATTCTTATAGTACTCAAAGAGTGGGCTGTTTGGTGCTGGTGGTTGTTCATCAGCGTAGATTTTTCTAAGTAAGGCTTCAGCTGGAGAAAGTTGCACGATTGGAGCAACGAAAGTCATAGGCTTATCCGAACTGTCTTCTGTTTCTTTTATAAAAAGCAGTTTGCTTCTATTTTGATTTGGGATAGCTACAAAACCGTCGGGGCTCATTATGGCATGAAAGATCTTTTTTTGATGGACCAAATCCCATGCCTCAAGTACGCCATTTTCTTGAAACGCAAAAATTATTTTTCCAGAAGCGTCAAAAAATGTTGTTTTAATGGGGGTGTATAGTGCTTGATCTCGACATTCAACAATATCTCCAGTTATTAAATTTATAAAAAAGAGTTCGCCCGACTGAGTCCCGACAGCAACGGATTGTTTTGTTGAGTTGAAGGAGAAAGTTGTTGCGCCTATAGGAATTGGTAAGCCATTCTCTAGTAAAATTTTTTCGAGTTGATGGATTTTTGTGTTCCGGGTAAGAAGCTTAAGGGGCCACGTGTCACTTTGATATGGATTTTGGCTGTATTCTGGGGTGCCAATTCTAAAGTTTGAGGAAAGGCGGTATTGAAAGCCGTTATCGATCTCTTTTAGAATTTTTTTTATCTTGGCGTCTTGCCCGTATTGTAAAAGATTTTTACACCGATTAATTAGTTCAATCTCTACTGATTTTGCAATAGCAATGCTAGCTGCTTGTTTTTTGCTGTTTTCGATGAGAGCACGGGTTAACTCTTCTAAGGATCTTTTTTTGAGTGTTTGCGCCCCGAGCTCAATTTGTTCGTTTAGTTTTTTTTGCGTTTCAAAAAAGATGGATGGTCCACTTACCGCCAAGGGGTCTTCGAGTTCTCCTGGGGTAAGTAGGCCGAGAAACTTTCTTTTTTGAAATGCGTACCTGCGCAACATAAGTTCATCTGAGAGGGTTTTATTAAGTTCTGGTTTATTTTGTTCGTCTAATGCTGTTTGTTGTGCATTTAATCGTGTATCACTTTCTTCAAATTCTTCTTTTAAAAGAAGGTTAATCCACAATTGCGTTGAATTTAATTCATTTTCAGGGGTGTTTGGGTCATATTGAACGGGGAGGATGAAGATTAGCTTTTCTAAGACGTTGAGCACTTTTTTTTCGGGTTCAGTAAATTTATAGGGTTGTGGCTTATATGTGTATGTTTTGTCGACGTTGTGAGTTTCCCAGATGTCTTGGTTGAGCATCGACTGTATCGGTGCGTTTAGCAATCCTAAAAAACATGCCGTTATTATGTATGATCGAGCCGACATATGCCGCATCCTTCCGTAATTTTGTTTTGATTTTCTTTGTGTTAGTATACTGGGCTTCCCCAAAAAAGTGTAAATTTGTCGGTAGGTCCTTATTGTTTTGTCAGGGCTGGTTAAAAACCAGTTTTTTTGTAGACTGTCTCCGATAGAGTTAATTGTTTAATTTCGTTTTTTAAGGGGGCATTTATGAATAAAAAATCATTGATGGGCTTGGTTGTTGCTAGCTGTTTGGGTTCGGTCTTGGCGGCAGGTGTAGAGGCAAAAGAAGAAGCAACAAAAAATGCCGAAGTTGTTGTTTCTGTTGACGCAGCTACGGGTGAGAGTTTTCTTGCGTATGTTAAATCTCTTCGTGGAACAGTTGTGACCGAAGAAGTTTTGGCAGAGCTTAATGCGCGCTATGCTCAGTTTAAGAACGAAGAAGAAAAAACCGCAGCGGTTGCTATTGTTATTAATCTGCTTGACAAGGTTGTTCTGTTCGACGCGCAAAAAGACTGTTTTGTTCTTGCGCCAGCTAAGAAAGTTCTTGAGCCTAAAACTGAAGATGTGACTCCTGCAGTTGCTCCAGCAGTACGTGCCATGGTTGCTATGAGCGCGACAGAAGTTTTGTAGTTTTTTTCTTACAAGACTGTTATCAAAAGGGGCCGGATTTATCCGGCCCCTTTTTGCTTTTGCTGCCTAAATATTTACCGGCGTACTTGTTTTGTGCCACGCTACCAAGGGTGTTGTTTTTAAGGAGGTTTTGCATGAAGCGTTTAGTTTTGGTTTTTGGTGTAGGCATTGCTGCCATTTCGTTGTTTTCCCAAAAGCACGGCTCTAAGGTTTTAAAAAAACAGGTCGTTGAAGCAGAGTTTGAGGCGATTGCGCAAGATCAGTATCAGGGTCTTTTTGAAGAAGATCGATTTAATGCATTTAAAAAGCAGTTCCAACTGATGCAAGAAAGCTTTGCTAGTTTTAGCGATGAGGTTTTACCTGGCATGTTTTCTTCATATGAGCACTTTTTGAATCATGCTCCCGATAAAAAGAATACTGTTGTTGCGTATATCAAAGCATTTTATCTTATTCAGCAAAAAATGATGGCAGGCGAACCGGTTCCCTTGATGCTAAAAAATAGGCTTTATGGGTTGCGCAGTCTCTTGCACTAGGTACACAATTTTAGTGCAGCCGCAACAATACTGGCGTTATCTATGCACATTTTGGTTCGTAGTTCTTCTGGGCTTCCTGAGCGGGGTAGCTGATGAACGCACAAGTGGGTCTGTTTTTCGATTTGAGGTATGGTTGATAAAATTGCTTCACCAAGTCCGCCGGCTTGATAGTGGTCTTCAATAATGATGACGCGATTTTTGCTTGCGGCAATTGCCTGGGTAAGCGTTAAAACTGGAAGTGGTTTTATTGAGTAGCAGTCGATGATGCGCGCATTGATATTGTGTTCTTGTAGGATCTTGTAGGCTTTTAGTGCTTCAAATAATGTTACTCCTGCGCCGACAATACAGATTTCATCGTTGTTTGATTCTTTGATGGTGTGGCATCCGCCAATAACAAAGGTTGTTTCGTCATTATAAATTGTTGGTGTTGCTTCTCGAGTAGTGCGTAAATAGCTAATGCCCGCGGTGTATTGGTACATAAGCGCCATGCATTTTTTTGTGGCATATTGGTCGGCTGGGTAAAAGATAATGCTTTCTGGCAGGCTTCTGATCATAGCAATATCTTCTAGACCCATCTGCGAGGGGCCATCTTGGCCAATGGAGACGCCAGCATGTGAGCCGCAGAGACGAAGTGGTGCCTGCCCGATCGCAGCCATGCGTATCTGGTCATATGCACGTGTTAAAAATGCCGCAAAGGTTGAGCAAAAAGGAACAAGGCCTCTTCGCGCCAGTCCGGTTGCAAGACCAATCATAGATTGTTCGGCGATAAAACATTCGATAAAACGTTCTGGAAATTGATCTTCAAAAATATGGCTAAAGGTTGAGTTTTTAACTTCAGCATCAAGTGTGACAATTTCTTTGTGTTGTGCGCCAAGGCTTCTTAGGTTTTCGCCGTAGCTTTTTCTCGTGGCTTTTTTGATGTTATCGGCGCTCTTGTTTCCAGGTGTTTTTTCGGTTGGTACTGTTGGGTAGGAGCGAGCAAGAAGGTTAGGTCGCGGAGGAAGAGGGAGATGAGCAATTGGGCGACGTGGATTCTGTTGGGAATAACGTGTTAGTTCTTCTTGGCTAAACGATTGGCCGTGAAAGCCGTTTTGATCCTCAATAGTGCGGCCAAGGCCGTTTCCTTTAACGGTTTTTGCGATAATTATGGTAGGTTTGGCGGCTTGAGTACGTGCCTCTATTCCGCACTGTGTGAGTTCTTCGATGTTATGTCCATCAACAATGTGCGCTTCCCAACCAAACGAGCGCCACTGCTCTGCGTTTTGTTTGTATTTTGTTCCTAGTAGTGATTCGCCGCGCTGGCCAAGTCGGTTGGCGTCCACATAGGCAATGAGGTTGTTGAGATTGTAGTGTGCTGCTAGTTGCGCAGCTTCCCAGACTGAGCCTTCGGCTAATTCGCTATCTCCCATAAGTACAAAGGTCTTGTAATCAAGTTGATGTATCCGTGCTGCTAGTGCTTCGCCGACTCCTATTGCAAGGCCTTGGCCTAGTGAGCCTGTTGCTGCTTCGTGAAAAGCAAAACGTGCTGTCGGGTGCCCTTCTAAGGGGGAGTCAAATGTGCGCAGGTCAAAGAGTTCTTGTTCGCTAATTAGTCCAAGTTCTTTCCATATTGCGTATAGAAGTGGTGCTGCATGTCCTTTGGAGAGTATAAATCGATCATTATTGGGGTATTCGTATGCGTATGGATCATGGTGCATAACTTCAAAAAAAAGGCTGAGCATGATTTCAACCGAAGAAAAGCACGAGGTGGGATGCCCAGAGCCTGCAATGGTTGTTGCTTGTAGGACGTCGAGACGAAGGTTTTGCGCAAGGGCTAAGCGCCAGTCATTGGTGTTCATACAGACCTTTTGGTATGCTAAGAAAAAAATCAAATATAGCTAACCGCTCGGGCGCAGCCTACTTATTTATGGTCTTTTTGTGAATCGTTTTATCGCTAATGTTTTTTCAGTAGTTCTTCTTCAGGGTCTGCTTACCCTGGTTGCGTTTCCTGTATTGGTTGCGTGGGGAATACCGTTGTCTCCTTTAGGGGTTATCGGGAATGTTCTTTTTACCCCGGTTATTATTCTTTTTTTGCTCTTTTCGGCCCTTTTGGTTGTTAGTTTGCCATTTCCATTTTTGGCTCAAAAAGTGGGTGCGATTTTGGATGTGATTGTGTCTGTTTGGAATGCTGCAAGCACTAATGAGTTGCGCTTTTTCAATAAAGCGTTTCTTTTTTCTGGGTATGTACCCTTGGCCCTTTTTTTCTGTGTAATTCTTTTTTTGGTGCATTGTAGAGGACGTCGCTATGTTTCCGTTTTTGCGCTGATGACTTGTGTTGCTGTTTTTTTATTTTGGGCGGTTGGTTGGCATGGTGGGGTTGGTGCTAGAAAGACTTTTTTATGCGGTTCGGAGCGTTTAGTCTGTTCTCAGGAAGCCCATGGAGTTTGTATTGTTGATCATGGTGGGCGCCGTCAAATACGGACGCTTGATTCGTGGGCTCGGTACCGTTTGCCACAATTTTTGGCGCAGGCGTTTGGTGCTACGTGTATTGCGGCTTATCATCTATATCGTTTGACCCCTGCGGTTTGTTCTACCGTACAAGTATTGTGTGATGAGGGTATGGTTGCACAGGTCTTTGTTCATAATGCAGATAAACAAGATCAACGCCTGCTTGCTCAGATAAAACAATCTGGAGAGCACTCAGGCGTTGGTATAGTAATTGTGTAGGCAGTTTTATTTGTTAGATTTTTTCTTTGCTGGTTTTTTGTCAGTAGCAAATACTTCTTCTTCAAAGTCCTCGTCGTGTTCGTCTTCGACAATTTCTAGGTGTGCGCGAAGCATCCAGGCCTCTTTTTCGTACTCCTTCATTTTGCTTATAAGAAGATCGGCGCTTACTGGATCGATTTTTTCAATTTCAATAAGGTCGGTGCGCATGTGTTGAATCATGCTTTCAAGGTCACCCAGTAACTCGGCCATCATAAAACATTCGCTTGGATTAAATCCAGGGACTTCTTCGATGAGTGAAAGCTCAAGGAATTCGGCTAGTGTTCCTGGGGCTTCAAAACCAAGCATACGAATGCGTTCCGCAAAATCGTCTACTGATGCAAAATGAGCTTCGTAAGATTTTTCAAAAAGTTCGTGAAGCTGTGAGAAGAACGGGCTGCGCACGTTCCAGTGATATTTGTATGCTTTGGTGAAAAAGACGTATTCACTGCTCAGTAATTTGGCGAGATGCGAGGCAACTTGCTCCCGATCTTTTTCTTTTAAACCAATATTACATGATGAGGTTGGGCATTCTAGACACATAATTGGACTCCTTAGTTAGGTATAAATCGCTTTATTTTACCTGCTCCTGATTACAAAGGCCAGGAACACTTTACTATTTTTTAGTTTACAAAAGTGGTATTGTTGGGCGCAATAGATCGTATGAACTGTTTTGAAGGGAGCTTGATGAAATATATGGTATTTACCAGTTTGCTTATGCCGGCATTGCTCTGTTGTGCCTCTTGTTCTTGGGGAGAAAAACATGAGCCGGTGGCACAAAAGATGGGTACTCCTGAAGTTGCAATTGAGCAGCCGACAGATACTTTGCCAGAGCGTGTAGTTGAGAAAGGGCTTGATGCTGAAGTGCAGACGCGTGAAATAGATGTTTGGGGCGTGCAAGAAATTAGTACGCAAGAGGAATTTGATGCTTTGTTTACAGCAGGATATCCGGTTGCGGTTAAATTTTATGGCACCTTTTGCCCACCATGCCGGCGCATGAGGCCAGTATTTGAAAAACTTGCGCAAGATTTTGAGGGCCAGATTCGGTTTGTTGCTATCGAAGTGCAGCAGCCCGGGGCGCGTGCTTTGGCGCGAGCTTATGCGAGCCATGGGGTTCCTAGCTTTGTGGTGTTTGATAAGGATGGTCAATATTTGGCAACGCGTCTGGGGGCGGCTACTGAGGCCGAGTTGTCAAGGTTTATTGCAGGTCACTGCTTGGGAGTATCTATCTAATAGTCTTTTTGGGTTGTCTTTTAATAATATTTGATACTGTTAGACTCAGAAAGATGGAGTTGTTCTTTTTTGTAAAGAAAGGCCTGAGTATGTTACGTAAGTTGCTTTTTGGTGCCGCATTATTGGCTGGTGTGCAATATTCGTTTGCCGAGAATGTAAGTATTGAATCTTTGTTTTCTAAATTTAATGTGAGCAGTTTGCAAGCCTTGTATAGCAAGCTAGATAAACCTTTAGTACTAGATGTGTATGGCAATGGTTGCCCTCATTGCACCCGATTTGCTCCGGTTTTTTCGAAGGTTGGTGTAGAGGCCGCTTCACAGGCTTACTTTGCCTCGTTTAATCACACAACAAGCGCTGGGGAACAGGCTAAGAGTATGTATGGTATACAGCGTATCCCTTATTTGATCATTGTAAAAGATGGCAGTACCCGGTATAGCTCTGTCTTTACTAGCAATGAATCAGCATTTCGTTCGTTATTGCGTCAGAATGCTGGGCTGAATATTTAATAATTTTTACAGCCTACGTGTAAAAGTTTAATTGTTGTGCCGCCACGTTAACGTGGCGGCACAACTTGTTAATCCAGGGGTTTTATTTTTTTCAGAAGGCGCAAGGCTTTCTGTTTGATTTTTTTATCGGTTTGTGCGGCGTCAAAGATTTTTTCTCTTTCCTGAAGAATGTCTTCTGCAAGCTTTTGGGCCGTGGATCTTATATGTTCATCTTGGCTATTTGCGTTAAATAAAGCTCTTGTTAGTGAGAGCATTGCGTACACGTCATATCGAGTCATTAAGGGTTGTAGTTTATAAATAGCGTTGATTGCTCCTATGGCGCTATTGTTTATTCTAGCGTTATCAAGATCATAAAATTTTTCGATCATGGTTTTTAAAAGGTCGAAATTTGTTTGTAAAAACGATTGTCCAAAGAACCTGCCTCCATGCAGGGAGAGTTGGGTAAATAGGGGTAGTGTTTTATTAAAAAATAACTCAACATTCTCAAGGTTTTTTTTGATAATGGTTAGTTTGTTTTGCTGACTGATATTTTCTTTTTCTATGGTATCGAGTGCGATTCGATACATTTTATTCGTAAACGTTTTGACCTTTTCTTTGGAGCAGTGTTTTTGAACTAATTTTTCAAGGCGGCTTATCCAAAAATAGGAGTAGTTTTTAAGGTTGTTTTCCAGTTCGCAAACAAATTTTTTTTGGTCAATAGGATGAGCAAAGAAGGGTAAAAATGAGGGACGGGTGGTTGGCCCTAGAATTAGGGGCCATCTGTTGATTGGAGTTACGAGGTAGAGTGTTGGGTATTGTAGGTAGAGGTTTTTTGCAAATTCCTTATCAACAATAAATTTTGTTGGATATTTAAATACGCAGTGTTCTTCTCTGATTTCCAGCAACAGAGAAAATTGTTGTTTTATTATTTCGATGTCGTTGTATTCAGCGTCAAGAACGATTTTTTGATTTTTTATCTCGCCCCAATCATCTATTTTTTGATGGTTGATTTTCACTGTTTTGAACGGTTCAAAGAGCTTGATAACCTTGGGCAGATGGTGTTCGATAAAAAAAAGTTCGTCTTCTGGATAATTGTTCAATTCATCAAATAGATTAAGTCCTAGAAGGTGGTTAAGTGCAATAATGATATTTACTGTGTTTGCCTCAATTTCACAGATATTTTTTTTGTATTTGATTCCGGGTATTTGGCAGGCAAGTGCGCTCCATTCATTTTTTAGTTGGTCTATGTCTTCCAAAAGGTTCATATTGATTGTCTTTTCATATTTTTTATAGAAGTCGATGACCGGTTGTGGTGTGTTTGGAAATTTTGACTGCAGGTATGTGGTGGAAATCTGTTTTACCTCCTCATTATATGCAAGGTAACTGATGACATTGAAAAGGCTAATTTCAACGCAGTTTAAAAATGAGAAGGGCATTTCATTGATGAAGACTTTTGCTTTTTTTGTCTGCCGAATGATTTGTGGGTGTTTTGTGGTTCCTAATAGTTCGGCAACAAATGATATTAGCAGGGCTTCGTACTCGTCTTCGCTGAGGGTTGTTATCGTGTTTTGAGATAAAAGCGATTCCGTTTTTTGGAATGTCTCTTCTATGTCGTATTGCGCGTCTTTTGTTTTTTCGATCGAATTTGCTTGGTCATTGATTGCTTCTATTTTTTCTGTAAGTATCCCGGGTATCTTGTTTTGTAGCAGCATAGCGGCGCACGCGTTTTTAATCTCTTCTTGGAGCAGCTTTTCGTAATCAAAATCTTGTATGTTTTTTTTGATAAACCAGAGACTTGCCAATAGTGCAAATCGTGCAATCTCGTGGGATGCGGCTAGAAATGATTCTTTGGTGAGTGGTGTGATGGCGACAATTCTGTTTTTGAGCTTTTTGATTGTGTTGTTGTATTGTTTAGCCTCGTTTCCTTTGTGCAATTGTGGGCCATGTTTTTCTACTTCTTCAATGAGAAAGAGAGCACTAAGATTTTGGATAAATTTTTTTATTGTTTCTTCAATTTGGTTTTTCTTCATCTCTTTGAAGATGTTTTTAGAGAGGCCAAAATCATTGGTTCCAGGGATCATGTAAAAAAGATTTTTTATTAGGTTGAGGCTTGGTTTAGTAATGACTTTATCGGATTCGGTCTCTTTGTAGAGGCGTTCGATAAATTTTGTCTCAAGCGCTATTGCACCATCAATTATTGAGAGTTCTTTTAGTTCGAGAGGCAAGCTTGTGTAAGCGCCGTGCAGGCTTTGTAAGGGTGAAAGTTTTTGTTCCGCATGGCTGTTGTTAAGGAATGTGCTTCCTAAAATTAGTAATAGGACTAAAAAAGCTTTTTTCATAGCGTTGGACCAGGGTTTTAGTACACGTATTTCAATAAGAAAAGTAACGAAGATGTATCATTTTTCGCAATGTTTTTCTTGGTGTCTTCTATTCAGTGCTGCTTCGCATTTTTCTAATAAAGGGGTTGATTTGCGGATAGTTATCCAGGATTGTCGTGAGCAAAACCAAAATATAGAAATATTGATTCTGCTGTTTGGACTGGTGTATTATAAGCTTAATGCTAAATAGTATTTTTTAAAAAGGAGTTTTAGTATGAAAAAGTTATTAGCTTTAGCGCTGCTTGGTGGTGTGGTTGCTTTATATTCATCGGTTGGAGTCTTTGCTCAGCCGCAGGGGAAAGCAACTCCTTCTATTGTTCAGTCTATGGAAACATACAAGGAAATAAAGAATCGTTTTCCTGAGTTGAGCGGTTTTTTGAGTCTTTTCACCTATTTGACTACTGATCGCCTTCTCCGTGCATATGACATGAATCCACAGTTATTTGCCGATTATGATAAGGCTGTTCATGCGTCTTTGCAGCTTTTGAATGAGTCCTCGCAGATTCCGCTACTTGATATACCACGCAAGGTTGCTGTACAGGCGCGTTTGGCAGGGGCGTTGGCTAATCTGGCTGCGCTGCATGCACAGGTAACAGCTCTGTTTGCGGTTGCTTTGTAAAGCGCTTTAGATAAAAGCAAGACATATAGATACGTTTTACGGTATACTGAAAGCTGTACACCAAAGAGAGCCTGGGCGGAACTCAGGCTCTCTTGGCTTTACGCATTTCGTGTTTACCTTAGAAAGGAGTATTTCTGTATGTCTTTACTACATATCTACGGATTTGTAGCGGGGATGGGTCTGTTTGGTCTTTTGACCGTCTTTGCCTTGTTACGAAAAATTAATCGCTATCAGGTAACCCATGCCAAAGCTGCTCATATTGCAGAAGCAATTCGCGCTGGTGCGATGACATTCCTCAAGGAGGAGTATCGCATTATTTTGATCGTTGATCTTCTTGCGGTTTCGTTGCTTGCGGCTTTTTCGTCCTTCCTTTCTGCAGCATGTTTTTTTATCGGCTCTATGCTTTCTTTGCTTACTGGGGCTATTGGCATGCACGCAGCTACGCGCGCAAACGTGCGTACTACTATGGCGGCGCGTGAAGAGGGTGAGCGTTCGGCCTTTTTAGTTGCCTTCTTGGGTGGTGGGGTGATGGGCTTTGCCGTGGCAAGCATAGGTTTGCTTGGACTAGGCGCTTTACTCTTTTTCTACATGGATAGCCCGTCGATCACCAATCTCATTACCAGTTTTGGTTTAGGTGCATCTTTTGTTGCCTTTTTTGCTCGTGTTGGTGGTGGTATTTATACCAAATCTGCCGACGTTGGTGCTGACTTGGTTGGTAAGGTCGAAGCGGGGATTCCCGAAGATGATCCACGAAATCCTGCAGTTATTGCGGATAACGTTGGTGACTGTGTTGGTGATACCGCTGGTATGGGCGCTGATATCTATGAGTCATACTTAACTGCTATGGTTTCTACGACTGCGCTTTCGTATCAGCTGTTTGCGGGTGATCCTGTTTTTGTCACCTTGCCGCTGATGGTTTCGGCCCTGGGGCTTTTGGGCTCTATGGTTGGTTTGGTTGCCAATCTCTTTATTCGTGCCAGTTCAGCTGCTTTGTTGCGTAATGCAACATTTGTAGCGGTTGGATTCTTTATGTTGGCATCGTATATCTACCTTGCTATGGTTGGTATTCCGGTTAACTTTTTCTATGCTATTGTAACCGGTTGTGTTGCAGGTATCTCGGTTGGTTTAATAACCGAATACTACACCTCAAGCACGCCGATTAAAAATTTGGCCAAAGCGTCACAATCAGGCGCTGCGACCAATATTATTTACGGGCTTTCAGTTGGTATGGAATCAACGGTTGCGCCAGTCTTAGTACTTGCCGCTGGCATCTGGTTTGCCTTTATGTTTGGTGGTGGCTTGTTTGGTGTCGCGCTTGCGGCTGTTGCTATGTTGGCAACTACCGGTATCACCATGACGGTTGATGCGTATGGTCCTATTGCAGATAACGCAGGTGGTATCGCAGAAATGGCTGGTTTTGGTAAACCGGTTCGTGATATTACTGACAAACTTGATTCGCTGGGTAACACCACCGCAGCGCTTGGCAAAGGTTTTGCTATAGGTTCTGCATTGTTAGCAGCTCTTGGTGTTTTTGCTGCGTATGCACAAGAGAGCGGTGTGGCATGTCTTGATTTGGTCAATCCATTAATTTTAGTTGGTATCTTCATGGGTTCGGCATTACCATTCTTGATTACCTCAATTACTATGCGTGCCGTTGGTGATGCAGCCTTGCAGATGGTCATGGAAGTTCGGCGTCAGTTCCGTGAAATTCCTGGTTTGATGGAAGGAACCGCAGAGCCAGATTATCGTAGCTGTGTTGCCATTAGTACTAAGGCGGCATTGTGGAAGATGATTCTACCGGGTGTTATAACCGTTTCTGTTCCGGTCCTTGTGTGGAAGACCTTTGGTACGGCAACTCTTGGTGGTTTGCTTGTTGGTGCAACAGTCACCGGCGTTATGTTAGCACTTATGATGGCTAACGGCGGTGGTGCCTGGGATAATGCCAAAAAATATATCGAAGCTGGTGCCTTTGGTGGCAAAGGCTCAGATACGCATAAAGCAGCGGTTATTGGCGACACGGTGGGTGATCCATTTAAGGATACATCAGGTCCAGCGCTTAATATTTTAATTAAGTTGCTTTCTATGGTTTCGCTTTTGTTAGTGACGCTATAATTGATCAAAGTTCAGCAAAGAAGGGCAGGGTTGGAATTTTCCAACCCTGCCCTTCTTGTATGGTAGCTAAATCGTCATTTACTTAACTTTACTAATGCTTCAAAATAGCGCTTGGCTTCTTCACGCGCTGCCCGCGCTGCAGTTGCCTCGTTGCGCAGTTCTGATCTTAGGTATTTAACTTCAGTTCTTAGTTCCTGTAATTCAGCTAGATCGACCTGTGAGACCACCGCCATTGATGATACTGCCGATGGTGCAAATATAATAGTTGGAAACACTATTCCTCCGAGAATACCAAGTCGTAAGACCTTGGTGAGCTTATTTTGTTTTTTCATGACAACCTCCATTGATCCACTTTCTTTATTTTCTAACAAATAATTAAAACGCAAATCAAGTACTTGTTCTTTTTTTTGTTGCGAAGCGTTTTAGTGAAAAAGTCTCCTACGGTGCGTCGTGGCAAAAGCATTGCGTAAGGTGTCCCCTTGTTGCAAGGTAACGCGACCAAGATACTGAGATTAAATCTGGCGTTGTGGTTTTGGCAGGGGGAGTTAAAGCTTTCCTTGAAAATTTAAATGCTGTGTTTAAATTTTCAAGGAAAAACTATGTTCAAAAGAGAGCAGTATCTACAAAAAATTGATCAAAACTTTCGTGTGCACTCGGTGTGTGCAATTTTGGGCCCGCGTCAGGTTGGAAAAACAACGCTGGCACGCGCGTATGTTCAAGAGCGATTGGGCGGAGTTGCTCGCTTTTTTGACCTAGAAAACCCCTTTGACTTAGCACGCCTTGATAATCCTATGCTAGCGCTCTCATCAGAGCCAGAAAAACTTATTGTAATCGATGAAATACAGATGCGACCAGATCTCTTTCCCGTTCTTCGTGTGTTAGTTGATACCCCAGAGAAGTCATACAAAGTTCTGATTTTGGGTAGTACATCGCGCGACCTTATTCGTCAGTCTTCAGAAACACTTGCGGGCCGAGTTGGCTATGTTGAGCTGCCCCCCTTTTCATTAAATGAAGTGGAAGATGGGGATCGGCTGTGGTTGCGCGGGGGGTTCCCTCTTTCGTATACGGCACCGGATGAAGCGGATAGTTTTTTCTGGCGGCAAAGTTATATCAAGACCTTTTTGGAGCGTGATATTCCTTATCTTGGTTTTAATATACCGCCTCAGCAGATCCGGCGTTTTTGGTTGATGTTGGCCCATTATCACGGTCAAGTATTCAATGCCAGCGAGTTGGCCCAAGCGTTGCAGGTATCGAGTCCAACGGTGCGAAAATACCTCGATATTTTAGTAGGAACATTTATGATTCGGGAGTTGAGCTCTTGGTACGAGAATATCAAAAAGCGTCAGGTGCGATCTCCTAAGGTTTATTTTCGTGATAGCGGTTTATTGCATGCTTTGCTTGCGATCAAAAATAGAACGGAGCTTGATATTTATCCTCGTCTTGGTGCTTCTTGGGAAGGGTTTGCGCTAGAAGAGGTTATTCGCTTGTATGATGCGGCACCTGAGGAGGTCTTTTTTTGGGCAACACATGCAGACGCCGAGCTTGATCTGTTGATTTTCAAAGGGGGTAAGCGATTAGGCTTTGAATTCAAATATGTTGATGTGCCTAAAACAACTAAATCGATGCATATCGCGTTAGAAGATTTGCATCTTGACCATCTCTTTGTTATCTATCCAGGCAAAGAGCTTTTTCCGTTAGGGCCAAAAATAACCGCGTGCGGGTTGTTGTCCTTGGATGCTCTTGTATTGGGTGATAATCAGCCGCAGTAGTTTTTTTCGGTGTGATTTGGTGTTGCTACGAGGTAAGTGTATCCTCCAAAAAGAACTCAATAACAAACGCAGCGATATGCCCAAACTGTGCCAGGCTTTGATCGGGGACAAATAGTAATTCGCCGCCTTTGGCGCAAATGTTGAGCAGAAGTTTTTCTACTAAATCGGCTTCTTCGTATCCAATTGGGCAATGATCACTTTGGGTTATTTGGCCTGTTAGTCGGTGTTGGCAGATGATATGGTGATAATGTTCTTCGATTAAAAGTGTTGTGATATGCCCTTGGTATGAGAATTCCAAAAGTTGTGTGATTTCGGTGATAAAATCAAGGCCTGGTTTGCCTTGGGCTATTTGTTGTAGCATGTGTGCGGTGCGCCTTTGGTACCATTCTTGATAAGCACCCCATGCCGAATCAATCGTAGGAACATGGGCAATAATGTGTTCTTGGTAAGGAGCCAGGAGAGTAAAGTAGGTGGTTTTGTGGGCATCGCCAACGATGATAATGGGTAGTTGGTCAGATTCTAGATATTGACCGATGCATTTATCAAAACAAAATTCTGGCCGCATGTCGGTAGGGCAGCTATGTAGTGCGGTGATACATTCGGCAGAAAATTCGTTTACAAAACTTTCGCAGCCTTCGCGCAGAGGTATCTCGTTGGTGCAGTCAATGACCCAGTAGCGTTTTTTGTGGCATAACGATGCGATAATTGGTTCTAACACAAAACTTTGACTTACGGTGATGGTCTCTGGGACATCGTTGGGGATTACAAAACTAAGGGCACGGTGTTCATCGACAAAAATCGCAAGTTTATGAGACTGATGGGGCGGGCAGATGATGCCTTTTTGAGCGAGATAGAGTTGATCAAGCAGTCTTGTTTGACCGGCATCGGCTAGTTTGTTTTCGGCTGCATCAATAGCATTTTTTAGTGTCGGTTGCTTGCACAAACAGATGATTGTAAGTGCGGGTCCGGTGTGCACCCGTAGTTGTTGAATGTGTTTGCGGTTCATACTCTCTCCTAGCCAAGACATTTGTTGTTACGAGTATAGGCGCGAGCACGTGTGTTATGCAAGAGTCTTATATGCCTATTACTAGAATGCGAGCATGCGTGTCCCAGCGATTCCAGAAGTTGTTGGTTGCGCTATTGCGCAATTGAAAGGTGGTCTGGGTTGTTGTGGTCGAAATAATTACGGGTACTAAGTTGTTTTCATCGTTAATAAGAATAACTGGCTTGCTGGTGAATGGTTGATCAAAGGTGAGGGTAATATAGGTTTGTTGTCCTGGCGTTTGTGGTTGTATTGCTGCCCATCCGCCAGGAGCTGAGATGATCGGGGTTCCAGAAATGTTTGGCAATGTCCAGTCGGTAACTTCGCCATAAATAAGCCGTGGACAGAGGCTAAAGGTACCTTCAACCAAAGGCATGTTGCCATTTGCAGTGTTTCCGCCACCAATATCCACGCCGGCGATGGATAAACCTTGGGACAGCATTGTTGCTACGGCGTTATTGTTGGGAGCTTTAAATTCAAACCCTGTTCGATTGCTGGTGGTACGCATGTAGCCGGCCTGCTCATTGTCATCTTCTTCGATATTAATTCCCGCCAAACCTGCACTGGCGGCGCCACCATCTTTGTTGACGGTGATATTTTTGTCCGCGACTTGCAGATCTTCTACTTGAATATAGGTTACGTCGCCAAAAAGGTTGATGCTATCGCCATTGCTACCAAGATTGATTGTGGTTGCCCCTGCACCGGTACCGATGTTAATAGTATCTACGGCAGTACCTGTGCCAATATGTATTTCTTGAACAGTGTTCGATATTCCCAGGTTAAGGATATCTGTGTCATTGGTGCTACCAAGAGAGAGGGTTCCTGAGGGGCCGGCCTCAATACTGGTTATTGGGTACAGTGTGTCATTGAGCGTCGTTGTGCCGGTTACGGAAAGGGTACTATGCAAGGTCGTCGCCATGCCCACGATTAATGTCCCGTTGATTGATACATTGCCGGTATAGTGTGCATTGCCCGAAATTTCAATATCGCCACCTACTGTTAAATTGTTGCTAACAAAAAAATCTTTGAGTGGTGTGTTGGTTGGTACAATGGTTCCTGTTTCGAGGTAAGGAAGGCCTGGTGTTTGTGCTTCGCGAGGCCCGCGAAAGCTATAGGTGTAGATAGGCAGCGCATAATGGCCAATGCTGAGTTGTGGCTGGTCTATGGTGATCGAGTGGTTGGGTGTTGCGCATGCTGAGTTTTGTGAAAAAATGCTGCCAATAAGGTAAATGAATAAACAATAGGTTTGTATGTTTTGCATAGAAACATTTCTTGAAAATAGTTTGTAGGAAGTTCTTCCAGGTACTGTACTGTAGCGGTTGAGGATAAGTAAAGATTTTGAGCGGGGAATTGGTAAAAGGATGAAAAGAAGAGGAGGCGGGAACATTCCCGCCTCCTCTTGAAATGTTTGTTGCCTATGATGAGTATTTTAGTATCCAATCACTATAAAGTGAGGAAGGCGTTCCCATCGATCTATCCAACCCCCTCCTTCGTTTTTAAAGCTCATTCTAAAATTGTCGGTGGTTACTGAATCTAGCGTAGCATAGGCTGGGTGGGCGATGGCTGCTTCTACAAGGACCGTTGGTACTTGGGTAAATGGTTGAGCAAAAGTAAAAGTGGCTTCGCTAGAAACACCTCCTTGAATTTGACTGGCTGCCCAACCGCCACTGCCTGAGATTACTGGGGTGCCAGCCAGGTTAGCAGATGTCCAGCTCTCGACTCTGCCATAAAGTATTCGAGGACAGACGGTCAATGAGTCTTGGACGATCATCGGAACGTTGCCATTTGCGACGTTTGCACCACCGGTGCTCATACCGCTTAAACGAATTCCTGCGGTGTTGAGCCGTAACCGAGTTGTCCCATTTTGTTGCATTTCAAAGTCTGTGGTTAGGTCTCGTCCAGCGATCAAAGACCATGTAACAGAGGTTCCTGAATTATCTTGGAGCGCGAGGGCCGCAGCTCCTGAGCCGTTGTTGATGGTTAAGACTGGGGCGTATAGTATTGCCGATGATGTTGTTCCGGTGCCAAGCTTGTGGTCGTTGGGAGAAATCAGGGCAACGTTTGCATCGCCTGTGGTATTTTGGCCAACGATGCCGTTGATGTAGCAGGCAGTGCTTAGTGGGGTGTCATAATCATCGTTCCAGGAACCGATGCGTATAACATTGTCCTCATCGCCACCTTTTTGGTTTGCGCCAATGTAGATGTTATTTAAGTTATCTAAGCCATTGCAGTTTTGGCCTGCGCGGTAACCGATGGCAATGGAACTACCGGCATCTGGTGCTAATTCAAGGGCTTCGGTGCCGATGATAACTGCTCGAGAACCCCTGTGCCATTTTCCTGCTAGGGAGCCAATGATGATGTTGTCGCCTTGCATTCCACCCGAGGCTGCATCACCAGCTGCCTTGTATCCAATAACAATATTGTTATCACCCATGGCTGTACTACCGGCATTTTTTAAAGCAAGTTCCCCAATGGCGATATTGTAGGACCTGTTTGTTAGTGCACGTGCGGCAAGGTTGCCGATTGCGATATTAGAACTGCCGGTTGTGATATCGTTACCGCATTCATTACCAATACAGA
>CAZJVA010000001.1:38335-327315 GCA_964549625.1 uncultured Candidatus Babeliaceae bacterium | reverse complement strand
CTTCCATCTCTTCTTTGGCTTCTTGCAGCCCCGCAATATCAGAAAAACGAACCTTAATCTGCGACGGCATGTAGACACGTGCCGAAGACTCTTCAGCCCCAGAAGTTTTATGCTCGCTACGGCTCGCCTTAAGCGAATCAACCAATTTTTTGAATGCAACATCAAAATCTTGTTGCTCAATCTTATCACGACCACTTTTAGTCGCATTAATTGCTGCTTGATTAACACAGTTTGCAAGATCCGCACCGCTAAAACCCGCACTCTCTTGCACAATTTTTTCGATATCAACATCCTCAGCCAGTTTAACTTTACGAGAATGAATTTTAATCAAATCACGTCGCGCTACTTCATTTGGAAATGGCACAGTAATACGCCGATCAAAACGACCAGGGCGAAGCAAAGCTCGATCCAAAACACTCGGCATATTCGTCGCAGCCAACACAATCACAGGAGATTCACTTGATGCAAAGCCATCCATCTCAGTAAGAAGCTGATTGAGCGTTTGTTCACGCTCATCGTGACCGCCTCCGCTGCCACTTCCGCGACGACGTCCGATTGCATCAATTTCATCAATAAAAATAATTGCCGGTGCATTTTTTCTTGCCTGCGCAAACAAATCACGAATACGCCCCGCACCAACACCAACATAAATCTCCATAAAATCGGAGCCCGTTATGCTGAAAAAGGGACAGTTCGCTTCACCTGCCACCGCTTTCGCCAACAATGTTTTTCCATTGCCTGGCTCACCAACAAGCAAAACCCCACGAGTTATCTCTGCACCAACACGACGATATTTCGTTGGATTTTTCAGAAAATCAACCAAATCTTGAAGTTCTTCTTTAGCTTCCTGCGCCCCTGCAACATCAGAGAACTTAACTTTTATCTGCGACGGTAAAAACATTCTGGCCGTACTCTTGGAAGCTGAAAAAAGCCCTCCAACACCACCGCCACCGCCGCCACCACGAAACTGACGCAATAAAAACCAAACAAAACCAAAAAGCACTGCTATCGAAAAGAAAATGACCATATACCAAATATTAAAGCTACCCGGCACGTCCGTCACAGCAAAATCAACATTATGCTTGCGTAACAACTCCCAGTTTCCAGGATTTTCTGCTATCGTCGCCTCAAAATGCTTTCCGGACTTAAATGTTCCAAATACCTGGCTCCCGGCAACTTTAACCGAAGCAACTTCGCCAGCTTCAACATTCTTCAAAAACTGAGAATAACTAAGCAAATCAGTCGATCGACTATAATCTGCCAAACGCGTTAATGCTGCTAATCCAACAACAAAAACTGCAACAAAAATCAAAACGTTACGGGGCGAACTCGAAAAATTGCCCGACTTCTTTTTAAACTTCATAGATACCCATCTTAAGATCAGCTAAAACGATACTTTTTTCTTGCCATGGTAATTACATTCCTTGATTAATTGTACAGAAAGCACCTTTTTTCTCAACCGAAAAAACAAGTAATTTCATTTTCAAAATACTTAAAACTATTCGGAAAAGACAAGCGTATATCAATTTTTCAATACAACTATACTAATTCCAGCGACGTCAAATACGGAGACCAAGAAGGAAATTGTGCAAATACATCTGGCGACGAGATACGCCAAGTCGCCTTAGACTCCAAATTCATAACCCAAACCGAGCTCCTTCGCCCCTCTTGAAAGCAGTACGCACAATACCGGCCACAAGGAGACCAACTTGGATCAGTTTTGTTACCCTTCCCAAAGGTAATCTGTTCGATCGATCCTGTAGACAAATTTAAACGCTGCAATTGCATAGTCATTCCAATCTTGGAAGCAAAAATAACCTCATCCTTGGCCGAAGAATATGCTGGCGCGACATGATACCCCTGGGGAGTGTATACTCGAGGCTTCTTTTCAGCCGTAGAAAACAGACAGATTTTGCCATTGGAACAATACACAATATCACCATTACTCCTCAAAGACGGTGAACCACACGTCCCTGTTATCTCCGTGACACGACGATGTTCCCATAACTGCCGGCTTTGATTAAAGCGTAAGCGCCAAATATTGCCTGACCGACAATAGACAACCTCTTTTGAATCGGGCGCATAACAAATACCAACACTGGTACCATCTTCATCAAGCAGCCGATATCTTCGTCCCTGCATATCGATTCCGATAAAACGAACATTATGTGGCGTAAACTCAGAAACAGCTAAAAATCTAGTCTCTTTTGCCTGCCCCCACACCGGACCCACAAGAATACGACTCGAATCAAACAAAGCACGCTGCTTGCGCCCATCAAAAGTTGCGAGCCGCACTACGCTTCCCTGGTTTTCAACGCCACGCTCAATAAAAGCGATCTGCGTCAAAAAGGGAACACTGGTTGCTGTAAGCTCTTCAATAACACGCGTAGCTATATGGGCGGTAGCATCGCCAAGCGTCGAACATGCAACCTTGCGCCCATGGACCATAGACCCAGCATCAGTCTCATACAAACGCCAATCAATTGCCTTCCCCGAACCATAAAAAGAGACAAAAACTGCCGCATCATACCCCGATGCAAACAACTCCTGAATCTGTTTTCGCTTTTTAGGCAAGTTCGCACGTAACTCAGCAGTCACCTGAAATCGATCTTCAAAAGAAAATTTCTGTCTTAAATCTTCAAGAAATACTTCAACTTCTTTATGTGCAGTCGCCGCCAAAGCAACAACACCTACATACAACCTCATAGGCCCTGCAACCGCATCTTGATTCGAAATTCCGACAACAAACTCCTCAGAAGCCAGAGCTGCGATATACGCACCAAAGCTACCAAACATAACCCAAAGCCCTGCCAGTCCGAGCAAAAAACTGCGTTTCACCATGGCCACACCCTATTTATTCGCTTAGTTCTTTTCCAAATTCAATACAAATTTTCTTTCCCCAAAACACCTGAGGATACTCAGCTCGATGCAACGCCGCACGCGCTGACAAATCATACGCAACAACCCCCGAAGAGCGAACAACGGCAACACTTTGGACGGTTCCTTGCGGTCCCAAATCTAAAAGTACCTGCGCCTTTAGGTCACTTCTCAAACCGCGGGGCAAACGCCAAACACGCCGTATAGCCGAAACAAATGCAGCATTGTCACGCTCACAAATATTTCCTGACCCAATCTCCAAGATCATCTCTTTTTCTTCTGCTGCCACCACACTTTTTTCAGCCAACAAAGATACCTGCTCATCACTTTTTTTCACCGCCGGCTCAGAAGCCTGATCTTGATTAATTACTTTCGCCTCATCTCTTTTTTGAAGCTCTTTTTTAGATTCTTTTTTCACAGGTTTTTCTTTTTCAACCGTAACTTGCGTGGGTGGCTCTTTCTTAACCGGTGTTGTTGGCTTCACTTCCGCCGGCGTTGCGGGAGCTTTTTTTTGGTCCTCCAGCGATTTTCCACTTACTTTTTCAACATTTTTTGCTACAGTTGCCGGCTTTTTTTCAACAACTTTACCTGTTGGCGCAATCACCTTTTTCACTGGTTTTTTTGGAGCAGCCGTTTTTTTAGGCAACACCTTAGGAGCAACCTTTGCCGATCCTTTGGGCTTATTCAAGTTTGATTGGACCTTTTTCGGTGGCGCCTTTTTCACCGTAACAGTCGGTTGCTTTGCACGCGTATCATGCGCACTTTTTTTTTGTATCTCGCTGCCCTCCTTTTTTACCACCACAGGAGAATTCGGCGTCAAAGACCTCAAAACAATACGCGCAGGTGATCTACGCAAAGAAATGCGTAGGATATCCTCTGGTGGAACATGCCATACATACCCAAGCCCAATAATAAACAGACCAAACGATATACTCGCGCACCATAAGGCTGCATTAAAGGCCGCCGCTGTATATTTATCTTTTTTCAGTTGCCAATGCAACATACCGGACACCACCTAAATACTTTATATCATCAACAATACGTACAATGTCACCATAAGAAACCGTCTGATCAGCCTTGACCATCACAATGTGGTCTTCACCTTTTTGCGCCAATAAAATCTTTTCTAACTCCTTCAAAAAATCACCTGCTGCCACCTCTTTGTCTTCAATAAAAAGGCGCCTTGTTTTATCAAAATACACAGTAACCTGATCTAATGATCGCTCTTGCACATCGTTGGTCGAGCTTGTAGGAAGCTCAACTTGAATCGTATTTTGTATGATTGGCATAGCCACCATAAAAATAATTAACAAAACAAGCACCGCATCAATAAGCGGCGTTAAAGTGATTTCTAAAGGTTCTGGTTTACTTACTCGCCGCTTTGAATAAGAGTTTTTTAATTCACGCATGCCACAACCTGCTTTTCAACCAAACTTTCAAAACCAACCACAAGCTGATCCAATTCAAATTCAAACGAACGAATATACGTAGTCAACACATGAAATAAAACAAAAGCAGGAATTGCAACCACAAGTCCTGCAAACGTCGTCAACAACGCCTCAGCAATACCTGGTGCTATAGAAGCCAAATCGGCACTTCCAACGCGCCCAATTGCCATAAACGACTGAATAAGACCAGTAATTGTGCCAAAAAGACCAATCAACGGGGAAACAGCTGCGCTAACGGATAAAAAAGGAAGAAACTGATATTGTGTCTGCACAATACGATTAAACGACAACGTTAGAGCCGCAGAAAAAGCTTCTGCATCTGATTTTTCAATACGCCCAGAAGAAGAATGTGCCTCTATAGACTTTTTCAAAGCAGCCAAACCACTATTCAACAATAAACCCGGATACGTCCCCCCCAAAGTATTAGCCGCTGCTATTAAATCAGGAAAATCCGAACAGCGCGACAAGATCCCTTGTGCCCGGGCAACCTGAGCGCGATACTCGCGCACTAAAAAGTACTTGTAAAAAAAGAAGAACAAAACAAGGAATAGAACAATCCCTGCACCCAATAAAATCAACTTACTTAAAAAACTTGAGTGAAACATCAAGCTCCAAAATGACTGTGCTGCAAAAACATGTTTCATAAAATACTCTTCCCTGGCCACAAACCACTTCAATATTCTTTTCTCTTTCTACCTTAGATATTTTTTCACAAAAATCTACCAAGTCCTCCTAAGAAAGCCCTAAATACGCAAGCAGTGCAGCCCGTTCACGAACCCCTGAACTAATTTGATATTCGTACGCCTTGGCAAGCAACGCTCCAACTTTTTTTCCCCTAATACCCAGAGCCAAAAGGTCGTGACCACTCAAAACAGGCTGCTCTGGTGTATGTAGCACACCACACCGCTGGGCTTCCGCCTTAAATTCATCAACACATGCCACCGCATTCACAAGGGGCCGTGGCGAGCTGCCATTTCTGCCTCGCATATCAGCTCGGGCAATACGCGCTAAAAACTCGAGTGAATCTGGCGCACAGTGCATAGCCAATCTACGATACGCCCCACACCCAGCCTTTCCACGAATTAGCGCACATGGACGCATGTGGTATTTAACCAGACGCACCACCCGCGCAACAAGCTCTTTGTTCTCTGTAATGCGCTTTAAAAAGCTTTTTGCCGGCGCTACCCCAGCTTCTTCGTGACCATAACTAATCAAGCGTCCATCCTTGGAATGCAATCGAGTGGTAGCAACCTTACCCATATCGTGGCACAAAGCCGCATAACAAAGAACCAGCCGATCAATCTCAGAAACATTTTCCTCCAAAGCTACTGCGTCAAGCACCTGCATCGTGTGCTCAAAGACGTCTCCTTCGGGATGCCACTGTGGATTTTGTGCTACGCCTATTAATTGTGCAAGCTCAGGAAAAAGCTCAGACAACCTACCAATAGAAGCAAGCCAACGAAATCCCAATGAGGGATATCGGGCACATAAAAACAACTTTTTTAACTCATCTTCAATCCGCTCACGAGATACCTTTGAAACATCCATGGTACGGCACAACGCTACCAATTCACCGTTAGGCTCCATCTCAAACCGAGCTAAAAACTGCATAACACGATACAACCGCAAAGGATCTTCTATAAATGTCTGTGAATTAACGGCACAAAGAACCCTATTTTGCATATCACGTTCTCCCTGAAAAGGATCAAAGAGTTGATACGTCGTAGAATCAATAGCCATAGCATTCATAGTTAAATCGCGGCGCCGCAACGCTTCTCGTAGCCCTATATGCGGATTAATAACAACATGAGGATGTCGCCCCGGCCCATCTACGCGGGGTAGGGACCAATCAACATCCCAACCACCGACACGCAAAACTCCAAATGCCCGCCCTTGCTTTGCAACACGCCCAAATCGAGATAACACCAAAACCGCTAATGTTTCCTCAATACCGTGAATTTCAAAATCAAGGTCTTTAACAGAGCAGCCTAACAAAAGATCGCGCACAGCGCCGCCCACACAATAGATAGAAGCGCCCTCTGCACTTAATGCCTCTAACAAAGGATTTACACGGTATTGTTTCAGCAAGTTAGAAAATTTACTTTGTTCCTCCGCGTGCAACATTCTCGAGGATAACGTAGTCTCCATACATAGTTCCTTACGTATCATGTAATTACCTGGGTCAACAGCTGGTATACGAACCAAACCTTTTTGTTTAGACTTGCAGAAAAATATCTTTTAACCCAAGGATCCCTATGAAAAGTATACACGTCCATTACACAATCACATTACTTACTCTCCTATTCAACACAAGCATATTAGCCGAAAAACTAGCTGATTGGGTACGCGGCACAAAAACCAACACAATAAAAACAGAAGTACGAATAACCCCCCAAACACACATCCTTATCGCTCAAGACAACGTGGGAACGTTAACAATTCTACCAAGCGAACAAACAAACACGGTAATCATTGAAGAAGAATTAAACGGCAAAGCCGAAAAAGTAAGCAAAACCAAGCTTAGAATTGAACATCAAAACAATAACCTTCTCATCAATGCACCCTCTGACAGCGAAGCTTCAATTTCATTAACACTGTATATTCCACAAAAAAACGAATTGTCAGCAACCAACGCAAGTGGAAATATTCTGGTGGAAGATATTCACGCACCACTAACATTGGAAACACACGCCGGATCAATTGCTGTCAAAAACGCACAAAACAGCATCACCGCTACTGCCAACAATGGGCAGATCGACATTGATTATGAACGTGTTACACTGGGATCTTCCATTGTATTAACGGCCACCTCTAACATTAATTTAACGCTCCCAAAAGGAACAAGTGGTGATATCCAAGGGCAAACACAAGGGAAAATAATTTCTGACCATTTTATTACACTCGCCCCAACGACCACCAAAATTTCTGCACGTTCATGGAAAGACCTTTTGCACAACGTTAAAGGCCAACTTGGCGCACCAGTAGAGCAAAAAAAGCAAGGACATGCTACCGGGAAGCGAAATAAAATATTTCTCGAGTCCACAAAAAAAGGAAAAATAAAAATATGGGAAAGAAAGTAAAAAACTGGTGGAACTGACCGGGATCGAACCGGTGACCTCATGAATGCCATTCATGCGCTCTACCAACTGAGCTACAGCCCCACAGTAATAACAGAAATACCAGATTTTCTTTGCTAATGCAACAATAACTGTCACTAAAAAAGGATTTCTATGAAAAGAAATATCTACTTAAGCCTCTATATCCTTATCCTAAGCACACTTTGTCGTGCTGGTGATTCAGCACCTTTGTTTTCAATTCACAGCCTTACTCAAAAAAAAGCACAAAGCGTCCTTACCCTGGAATATCAACTCCCCAATGCGCTGGGCATACTTGCAGATGACTTATCTTTCACCCTTGAAAATGCCGATGATTCCACTATCACTGCCTGGAAAAGCAGTGAAAAAACAACAACATGTCCCATCATAGACCAAGAATCTCCAGCCGCCTGCTTCACCAACAGCGGACTTATCAGCCTCGTCATTCTCCACCCTCAACCAGAAAACTTATCTCTAGCAAAACTTAATATCACGTTTAAAACTAACCAAAGCGCAAGCGTACAAACAGCAACCCTTAATTTTCCCGCCTATGAACCTATTAACTCAGAAACACAATCCCTTTGGCAAAGATTCACTCAATATCTTGGGGACTCATTACAATGGCTAAAAGCAACAATCTCTAATCTTGTTGAAGGAACAAAATCTCGACCAATCCAAATATTACTCATCCTACTTCTTGGCCTACTCATGAGTCTCACACCCTGCATTTATCCAATGATACCAATCACCATAGGCATTATTCAATCAAATAAAGCACAAACCCTCGGACGAAACTTTGTTTTGGCTTGCGCGTATGCTGTAGGAATCGCAACAACTTTTGCCGTGATGGGCTTACTTGTCGCACTCGGCGGAGCTCAATTTGGCGCGCTGCTAGGCAAACCCTTATTTATCCTCTTTATTGTTGCATTTCTCGGATATTTTGCCGGCAGCATGTTTGGATTTTATGAGGTCAAACTTCCCCAACTTTCAGCAGCAAATATCGAAAGCAAGGGTTCAATCAGCTCTGCGTTTATTTTCGGCGCTATTAGTGGCACCGTCACCTCACCCTGTTTATCACCTGGCCTTGTTTTAGTCCTTGGCATCGTTGCCAAGCTCAAAGTAGCTGCTGCTGGCACACTATCTCTTCTTCAAAGCGGGCTCATTGGATTCTCCTACCTTTTTGCATTTGGCATTGGGCTCTCAATACCACTGATTATCATTGCAACATTCTCGGGGGCCGCAGATAAACTACCACGCTCTGGTCTTTGGATGGTGGAAATCAAAAAAATATTTGGTTTTCTCCTGGTGGCGCTCTGCTTTGGCTATATGCAGCCCCTGTTCACGCCAGCACTCTTTAGCCTTGTACTTGGTATCACGCTAATCATCATCGGCTGGCTCCTCTGGCGTATGCCGCACTATGGCGGAGGCTCCTTTCTCAAAGGCTACGTTTTTCTCGTAAATCTACTTACCTTTACCATTGGAATATACTTTACTGGCATGGGCCTTTACCAGTATATTGCAGCACCACACACGATCCAACAGCGGCCAATCCATACCATTTCTGAGGCTTTTGAGTACGCAAAACTTCATAAAAAACCATATATCCTGGTCGAATTCGGCGCTACCTGGTGCTCGCTTTGCAATAAAATCAAAACAAAAATCATGCTCAACACCGAATATATCGAAGCCCTAACCGCGCAGGATATTGTACTCGCACATTGCGATTGTACACAAAGTGACAATCTAACCGTCAAAGCGTACCAAAAAGAGTATGGTATCACTCAAGGTCTTCCTGTAGTGCTTTTGCTTGATGCATCAAACAATACAATTCTCAAACAATGGCGTTCCGAAATACTTAAGCACTCAGCGCAATCACTAACACAAGAAATCCAAGAAATCATAGGATAAAAATAAGCGGGGCCCTAATACTGGGGCCCCGCTTAATAAAAATCAATCACTAAATCTATGCTTCGTCATCATCCTCAAGAATATCGTAAACAACCGCTTCTTCTGCCGCTCGAGCACGACACGTTTTGTCACAGCCACGCTTATGTTGCTGATTTATTTTTTGATTTTGGTTCCGTAACTGCGTATACAAACGATCAATTACTTCATTAACTTCCGCATAATAATCAGTTCCACTATGCTCCGCAAAACAATCATAGTGAGGTGTTTTAACACGAGCACGCACCTCATAAAGACTACGCGGCGCATGGAAATGGACATTTATTTCAATCATACGTGGTGAAGGCTCCGCCTCCAAAAAACGTTCTATCTTTTTTAATTGCTCATTAAGATGATCATCAAAAACCTTCGTACGTTCGCAACCTCCGAAGAATATACGATGTTGCATGGACAACTCCTTACGAATAGGGATCAAGAGATAATACTCCTAAGCGCTAATCTACCAAAAAGTATACTTCAGCAACAGTGTTTATCTTTATCTATGTTAACGAACGATAAACTTGATCGGTACACTCACCAAATCAAATGTCTTACGCAAGACATTTTCTGCAAAGCGTTTTTGTGAATCCTCAAACCATTGAGGATAGTTAGTACGCAGAGCTATTGTTATCGGTGCCGAATTGACCTGCTGTACCTTAAATACCTGCAGCTTTTGTTGGCATTTAATAATTGGTGTACTACGAAATGCATCAATCAACGTCAACGCCAATTCCTCATTATGCAACTGCTGGGATGTACGCTGCCACACCTTTTGGACAAGTGGTAAGATCTTGCCAACATTTTTTCCTGTTTTACACGAAACAAAAAGACGCTCAACGCGCCCCATAAGATGTCCATATTCCTCAAACGTTGTTTCAAGCGAAGCACGGGCAGCCTCATCCATTAGATCGCTTTTGTTAATCACAACAATAAGCGATTTCGAAAGATCATTAAACGCATAAAATGCTAACTTTAACTCTTGATCGACAAAAGCCCCCTGACTACCATCAAGCAATAAAAGCACAATCTGCGCATCACGCACTGCAGCAAAAGAGCTCTTAACCATAAGCTCTTCAAGCTCTTCATCAATAGATCTCTGACGACGAATACCAGGAGTATCTGTTAGTTGCAATGTCTCCTGATAAAAACGAATAGCACTAGAAACAGGCTCCCGTGTCGTACCAGGAATATCAGAAACAAGGGCACGATCATCATCAAGTAGCGCGTTAAGCAAAGAAGATTTCCCTACATTAGGGCGTCCAATAAACGCAACACGGCATTCTGCACGCTCAGGCAATTCTGCCTCCGGCTGTACAGGAAGCATCCCAATAACGGCATCAAGCAAATCACTCATGCCAGTTCCATGCTGAGCCGAAATTAATAACTGTTCCTCATGGTATAAGGCAGAAAACTCAAAATATTGTTCTTGCGCAGCACGCGTATCTTCTTTGTTTACCGCAAGAATAACGCGCTTATTGCGCTTACGCAGTTCAGATGATATTGATTCATCTTCAAGCATTACCCCTGCAGCACCATCAACAACAAAAACAACTAGATCCGCAGCATCAATAGTCCGCCAAACGCGCTGACGAACTTCCTCTAAAAGCACATCTTCACGAGCAACGGTTGCTACACCCCCTGTATCAACCAACTCAAAAACGCGCCCTTTCCAATCAACCAAATCGGTAATCTCGTCTCGCGTTACACCCTCGTAATTCAACGTCAAGCTACGCGCACGCGGTGCCAAACGATTAAAAAGCGTTGATTTTCCCACATTCATGCGGCCAACAACAGCCACACGTGACATTTTTTTCATTTTTTTATTCCTCGTATAATTTCACGCTACCGGGAAACAACCCAACCAACACATTGGCATTTGGCCACGCATTAGCATCGGCAATATCAACGGCTACCCCACGCGCCTGTTTTTTTTTATGTGCTGGTGGAGGCAATACTTGTTCTTTTTTTTTCGCTAGCTCATGAGCAGGACTAATCCCACTACCATCAAAAACTTTTTCGCGCTCGACAGTCCCACCAACACCCCCAGAAAAAGAAGGAACCAGAGTCACGCTGCAACCAAAAACCTCATCTAGCACAGGTTGCCAAAAGGAACGAGATTGTAGTAAAAGGTCTTGATAGAAAGCAAAAGACTTAGGAAATAAGACGCGCACTACAGCTTCTTCACATACTTGAAAATGGCCAGAAGAAAAGACAGAAAACAAGATTGGGTCTTTACACAACGGACGCACACGTACTAAAAACTGCCCCCACAAAGAGTCGGGCTCTGTTGTCTTTGCTAATTCAACCGGTGCAACCTCTTCTGTAGTAGGTGAACAACTCTGGTTTTTTGTCTCACTCACAACACCTACATTCGCAGCTTTTACACCTGCAGTCGAATAAACTGGATCAACCGCCCCTTTTTTGGGGACGACCGCGCCTACGCCGTTACCAACAAGCTCTAAACAACCTACCATCATGCGCTCAAAGAGATGTATTTGATGCTGTGTTTTTTGAAGAAGCGGCTCATACTTAAAAAACAAATCAAGCGCACGAGCAAAAAAACCTTGCGGCGCTGCCTCTACCAAACGAACTAAATCGTCCTTATACGCCTCCAATGCAGGCATAAGAATCGACTTTTCATACCACAAACAGCCACTTGCTACCTCGACCAATACCTGCCAACCATGAAAAAGCGACCGCCTTTGAGCAGCAAGCTCAGAAACTTTTTCAAAAACAACTATGGCATCAAGCGCAAAAATGGCGCGATACAACTCAAAAACCGTTGCAAATGAGACAAGCCCAAAAAGTCCACGCACCATATTAACCGTAATTTTCTCACTGCCCGCTACCCACGCTTGCTCCAAAGATGTCAGAGCATCACGAACCGATCCCTCTCCCTGCTGCGCCAGAAGCAAAGCAGCTTCCGCCTCGCAAGCAATACCTTCTTTTTGAGCCACCTGCATCAAATAATTAGCAAGCACATCAAATGGCAGTGGATCAAAAAACAACTGAAAACTTCGCGAACGAACGGTATCAAGAATCTTATGTACCTCTGTCGTTGCCAAAAGAAAAACAACCGACGCTGGCGGCTCCTCCAACATCTTCAAAAACGCATTAAAAGCAGACTTGCTTAACATGTGTGCTTCGTCGACCAGATAAACTTTTTTTCGACCAACAACGGGAAGAAACTGTGCCTCATCCATGATCTGTCGAATATTTTCAACACCCGTATAAGATGCAGCATCTACCTCCACGAAATCTGGATGTTCCCCGCGCTGCATAAGTTGGCACGAACGGCACGCGCCACAAGGCAGATCATGCCACTGATATGACCCAGAACAAAAGGCTCCTAGACACTCGCAATTTAATGCTGCAGCGAATAACCTGCCAACGGTCGTCTTACCAGAACCACGCATGCCTGAAAGAAGATATGCGGGAAAATAAATTTCCCGCGCAACACTATTTGCCAACAGCTGCACTGGAGTTACCTGCCCGACAACCTCACGAAAAAAGCGTGGTCGCCACGAACGCGCAAAATTCAATCGACACACCGAGCCAGTCATAAAACCCATCCCACACAAATACTGCGATTTTTTATTATTATTTTTATGTAATCAGCAACGCTATTCCGCTAATTTTTTTAAAATTTCAGCAAACTCTTCATCACTGACCATCTCTCCTTGCAAGATAGCACAGGCATTATCTTGCCAATACGGCAACATGCTCATATTTTTTCGAGTTACCTTTTCAGCCAGTTGACGCTGACCACCAAGCACACTCATAAAAAACTGGACTCCGCCTTCAAAAATCTCCTCGCACGATTTTACAAAACCCTCTTTGGTAACACAATGAAGACAAAAATCAGCCCGCTCATCACCAAGAGCAAAATCTTCTTTTTGATGCATTGGCATGCTACACGCCTTGCAGTACTTGCTCATGACTCTTTCCCCTAAACCAGAAATCTATGCCATGCTCTTTATCTTAACAGAAAAATGATCGGATAATTACCAAAACTCAAGACAGGAAAAACACGCAAAACAAAAAAAAGGAAAGAGTCTGCACAAAGTTGACTGCCCCTGCTGCTTCCTTTCGGACCTGACAGATTCTGCAGCTACCTCTCGCAGACTCTTCCAAATTTGGTGGAGAGAGAGGGATTCGAACCCTCGATGCCCCTTATTCAGGACATACACGATTTCCAATCGTGCTCTTTCAACCGCTCAGACACCTCTCCGATGCATTTCAATGTACTATTATTCTGCGCCCTCAGCAACTACTGATTCTTCAGCTTTTTTTTCTGAATCTTTGGATTCATCAGTTGCCGAAACCTTCTTCACCGCTGTTTTACGAGGAGCCGGTTTTTCAGCCTTCGCCCCTACCGCAGCCTTTTTAGGCGCTGTTGCAGCTTTACGCTCAGCCTTTTCCTGTTCACCTGCGCTTACACGACGAGTGGCAGGACGACGCGTACGTGAACCACGACGAGCCCCTTCTGTCTCTTCTTCTTCGCCAGCCGCCTGATCCGCAGAAACTTCAAGAACATCTTCAACTTTTTCTTCTTTTGCACGCTCCTTGCCACGAGCAACTGCTTCAGCCAACTCATCTACAATAAGACGGATGGAGCGTTCAATATCATCGTTAGCAGGAATAACAATTGAAACACCCTCAGGGCTGCTGTTGGTATCAACCAGCGCAACAACCGGAACGCCCATTACCGCTGCTTCTTTGATTGCTGTTGCTTCTTTTTTTGCATCAACAATAACGACAGCACCGACAGGCCAACGAAGGTTAATCAAACCACCAACACTTGCACGTAGACGATTAACAACTTTTTGGAAGCTTCCCAGTTCCTTTTTCGTGTACATCTGACGCTCATCAGTGGATGCTTTAGCAATAACTTCTTCAAGATGCAAAAGCTTTGCAACAGATTTTTTCACTTGCGAATAGTTGGTCAACGTACCACCAACCCAGCGATGCGTAGCGTAAGGAGCCTTAAAGCGCTCGCCAACACTTTCAATCACACCCTGTGCTGGCCGCTTGGTGCCAACCCAAAGAATTTGCTTGCCTTCAGCCGCTATTGATTCGAGAAATTGAGCTGCTTTTTCAGCCTGAATCGCTGTCTTAGAAACGTCAATGAGGTGAACCCCATCTTTCTTGCCCCAAATATACTGACGCATATTCGGCGACCAACGCCAGGTCTGATGCCCAAACTGAACACCGGCCTCAATAAGCTTCTTCAAATCTAACATAAGATTATTCTCCACAGGTTATTTCTACTGCTACCTGGCTGCGCCAAACTATAAGCGGCACAAGCCACCTGAAAAAGGTAACAGGATCCAAACATACGGTATTAATGTAGCGCATTAGCCACATTTTGCAAAATTTTATCATCAATCTACTCGGACGCCCCAATAACCGATCCACGCTTGATCGTACGCTCGTAGGTCTGCCCCATCAAACTTGCTACCAATGTCCAAACGGCAACAATTCCACCAAAGAAAACGCTATGCAAGAAAAACTCGCTCACGAAACCATTGCGTAGAACATATGCAGTAAAGATATTGTAACCACTTCCGGAAGCCTTCGCTAACTTAGCACCAAATCCATCGATCCAGGTTTTAGCTTTAAACTTAGTTGCCTTGGTAGTTGGAATATAAAGACTTTCACGCAATGGACCAGCCACGCCATAATTAACAGACCGCATAATAATATAGGTAACCCCAATAGAAAGCAATCCATCAAGCCATAAATAGGCCAAAATCATTCCACCTGTTACCAAAGGAACAGTCATAAGACTACGCCGAATTCCGAGCCGCTCAACAAGGGCCCGAGCGCCCAGCAAAACAACAAGAAAGCCTGCGAGCTGGACAAAGAAAATCTGCCCATACAGATATGCACCAAGCTTGGTTACCGAGCCAGCGGCAACCGTTTGCCCAACACCAAGACGCACATAGTTAAAGCTGACATTGACAACTTCCCAAAAAAAGCTCAGCAAAAAGATCCCAAAAACGTACGGATAACGCACCAAAACATACACGCCCGAAAACATTCCATTAAAGAGGTCCTTCATCATAGGGACAAAACCAGTAATTTTACCCTGCTCCTCCTCCTGATGTTTTTCATATTGATAGGCTTTTTCATACCCATGCAAACGGTCCCTGGGGACAGTACGCACCAAAATCCGGCAAAACAAGGGAATAAGAGCAAGCAAAAGCGCTGCAAAAATCATCAAAATTTGATAACTCACAACATCTGAAACTTCAACACAGTGGCTACACTGCAAAGTCAAAAATGCCCAGGCCAAAAAGGCTGTAAAAACACCACCCAAAAGCTTTAAAGCGGTCAAAGCAACATAACTACTTTTAACAGAATCTGGTTTCATGACAGAGTTAACAAATGCCCAAATAACACTAACCAAAAAGGGCGAATACCCTTCAACAAAAAAGTAGAAGACCCAACCAAACAAACGGCCACGCCCAGAATCTGTATTAGGAAGCCCAATAGTTGGATGCCCAAAATAGTACGCGCAAACAAGTCCACCAACAGCATATAATGCCGCCATCAACATAAGAACCTGATGGCGCTTAAGTACGTCCACGATACGAGAATAAACAAACACAAGAGGAATTAAGACAAAAATGGACCAAAACTTAGCCTCAGGAAGGTATTCATACCCCACAACACTCATAAAGATGGAATCTTTTAATTCTTTCGCTAATGTATAGCTGCCGATCGCCGCGAAAAAAGAAAACCCCAGAAGCAACACTTTTTGACGCTCAACCGGATCTTCACCAAATACAAATTCATACAATGAGCGAACCCATTTCATATACTGTTCCCAATCCCCAGAAAAACTAAAAATCAAAATTTTTTAAAGACGTCACTAATTAGCACAATTAACAGGATTAAACCTGAAAAGAAGAGCTGGCGTCAACGACTAAAGACACCAGCGCCACATAATCTGTTTTTATTAGTTTGACGAATATAGCCTAAAAAAGCAAATCATTGCCCGCGCAACACACGCCTTATTTTGCTCCAACAATCTCATTCTTAGCAATAACTCGCTCATACTTGCGCCCAAGAAGACCAGCTACAAGGGCCCAACACCCCACAAGAATGCCATAAAAACCAACACTTAAAGAAAAAGACGAGATAAAACCAGAAGCTACAATCTGCTGTGAAAGCATAATATACGAACTCCCACTCGCCTTAGCAAGTTTTGATCCAAAACTATCAATCCAGCTCTTGGCTTTAAACTTCGTATCTTTCGTTGTAGGAATATACAACCCCTCACGCAATGGGTAGGCAAAGGCATAATTAAAGGCACGCATAATAACAAACGCTATCCAAATAGGAAGTGCCCCACCAGAGAACAGATAAGCAAATACAACTGTTCCGATCGTCACCGGAATCATTACTAAACTACGCCGCATACCAATAAATGAGACAAGCGTCTTAGTACCGACTAATACAATAATCAAGCCAATAAGATGCATAAAGAAGACCTGACTAAAAAGGTCCTCACCCATACGCACAACCCCTATTGAAGTCTCGCGCACCACACCCAAACGCATATAATTATATGTTGAGTTAACAATATCCCAGAAAAAGAGCATCAAGAATATGCCAAAAACATAAGGATACCGCAAAATAACATATAACCCAGAAAACATGCCCCTAAAGGTTCGCCACGCATCACGCCAGAATCCAAGCTCCAACTGCCCCGCTTTTTCCTGTTTCTCATCATATTGATACGCTTTTTTGTAACCAACCAAATGAGATTTTGGAATTACTCGAACCAGATATATAACTACTAAAGGAACAAGGCATAGCAGCAGGGACATACCAGAAAAAATAATCTGGAACATACCCGCATCAGAACAGATTGTCACCCCAGAACACTGAAGATTTAGAAGATACCAGGAAATACTCGCAGCAAACATCCCACCAATCTTAGAGGCTATAGTAAAGGTAATATATCCGTTTTTAACGCTATCTGGAGTAGTAATCGAGTTAACAAAAGACCACAATACACTGAGAACAAACGGCGAGTAGGCTTCACAAAAGAAGTAAAAAAACCAGCCAAAGAGGCGCCACGGACTCGAATCAGTATTTGGCAACCCAATAGTTGGATGTCCTAAAAGATACGCCAAAACAAGCCCCACGAAAGCATAGGCGGTTGACATAAAAATCAAAACCTGGTGACGCTGCAAAATATCCACTAATCGTGAATACAAAAACACAAGAGGAATCAAAAGAAAGATCGCCATAATCTTGGCTTTTGGTTGATAATCGAGCCCAACAACACTCATAAAAACCGTGTCCTTAAACTCTTTTATAATCGTATACCCCCCGATGACTGCAAAAAAAGAAAACACCAAGATTAAAATCTTTTTTCGCTCAACAGGATCTTCCCCAAAAAACGCTGATACCAAAGAATTCCACCGACGCAGCAAATTCATAATCCCCGCCCTCAAATTAACCTATAATCTCCCTTTGCGCACGCGCAACGCATACCATGCTCCCCACGGAAATAAAAAACCTTCTCACAACACAAAGGTTTAATGCCCCAAAACTACTCTCCTCTAAAAGAGAAAAAGGCTCCACAAGCAAGATTTGCTTAAGGAGCCTTTTCATCTTCACAATCTATTACCTAAAGACAACTAACAAACAACCTCGTTGTTCGCCACGGCCTGTGTTGCCTTCTTACCAAGGTATAACGAAGCAACAACCCAGATTGCGCTGATGCCAATAGCGGTTCCCAATAAAAGTGCGGCTGAACCACCAGCAAAACCTTTTATCAGTGAGCCCATAGCTTTTGAGCCACGTGAACCGAAGGAATCAACCCAAGCTTTTGACTTGTATCGGGCTTCACGGGACGTTGGAATAAACAACTGCTCCTTAGATGGCTGACCGAATGCATAGTTGATACCTTTTGAGGCAACCATAACCCAGAATGCTACCTGTACTACCGGCGAAACAAACATTACAAAAGCGTTTGCCGCCATCAAAATAGGTAATATCACCAACGAAAGAGTCAGACCCAAACGACGGCCAATATTTCCAACACCCAAGAGCAGCGAGATCAACGCCAAGGTAGCAACCGTAACACCAAAATCAGATGTCCAACGAGCAAATTCAGCAGCGTTGTCACCAACTTCGCGCATAATCAATACTTTGAACTGAAGATCAAAGACCGTTGCAATAACTTCAAACGCAGATACCCAGATAAAGATCCCAAGCAAATAAGGCTCAGAAAGAAACAGTTTGAATCCTTCAACAAAACCTGGCTTTGTTTTCTTCGCTTCGCCACCTTTGGCTTGATACCCTGCAAACTCACCCTTAGGAATAAACCACATAATAAAGGCAACCATTGGTGGAATCAGAGCAACAGCCGCTGCAGCAGCAAAAAGCACCTGAGGAACACTCAAAGAGCGCGCAATTACACCCGTTGCATAGGAGCCTAAAATCGCTCCAACCTGCCCAAACGTTGCTGTGATAAAGAATGCCTTTTTACCAGCTTCAGGCGTAGTTGTATCGGCCATAAACGAGTAAAAGAGCACAACAACCAATGAGCCGAAACTCTCAATCATCACATATGAGAACCAGCCCAACAATCCCCAGCGATTGGCTGCTGGCGCGCCCATGCCATAGACAGAGCTGCCCATCAAAAAGGCAATGCCAACAAACAATACAATGTAGATTGCTGCAATTGCATAGAAAAGACGGTGACGAGGAAACATATCTACCAAATAGCTATAACCCGCAACGATAGGGAAAATAACTAAGAGCGAGACAATTTTTGCAAGCCAAATAGATTCTGCGCCAACAAACGCATTAAAGATAGGATCTTTGGCACAACGAAGTAGCCAATACGTACCAATAATGATGAAAAACAAAAAACCATATGAGACAAACTTTTTAACTTCATTTGAAGTAAAGTCACCATAGATAAAACGTAGCGCTTTTTGCAAAATTCCTGTCATATAAAGCGCTGGAAGCGCAACAAGTGCCGCTACCAACCCGATTAAAAGACTACTCATCGTCTCTTGTCCTTTCTAAAAGAAGACCATTGATTTTTGCACAATACACGTGAAACACGGATAGGGGAGCCGCTGTTCTCTATGTCTTAAAAACATTTCAGACCAAACAAGCATCCAGCACCGAAGTATAAACGAAAAAAACAAACTTGTACATCCACCCTATCAAAAATTTCAACACTCACAGACTCCATCCAAAGAATCCCTATACAATATGCTTGAGTCTGTTAGGCTAAGATTTAGGAAGAGCAGCATGGGTAAAACATCAACTAAGAAGCTATTGTCTCTAATATCAAAAACCAAAGTTGTTATGAACAAAAAAAGCATCGATTCCACACGCTTTCAAACCAGGCAAGAAACACACGAACAACACCTCTTAGAAAACCAAGACAAGCAGCATGACCTTCCCATCATTCCCCTTAAAAACGTTGTTCTCTTTCCACAAAGCGTCATTCCTTTAATTATCGGTCGACCACGATCGATAAAAGCTATTGAATATGCTGCTGCAAACAAAACAAGCATCTGTCTAGTAACCCAAAATGATCCTTCCATCGAAGATCCAGAAGAAGAAGATATCTTCTTAACGGGTACTCGAGCCAACATCATACAAGTACTTCCCATGGCCAAAGGAGCCGTAAAAGTCTTGGTCGAAGGGATCTGTCGATTTTCAATCCAAGAAACTACCGAGCAAAATGGTATTTGGACGGCAAACGGATACTCCTTTAGCTACCAAGATGATCAAAGCAGTGCCGAAATTCACGCGCTCTGGCGTCGTGCCAAGCAAGTCTACAAAACCTATGTTAACCTGCATGCGCAAAACCAGAACAACCTTTCACACAATCTTCAGGATTTTGAAAACATCGCCGTTGGAGCTGACACGCTAAGTGCCCATAATGGTTTAGGATTTCGAGACAAACAATTATTACTTGAAGCGACCAGCCTTAAACATCAACTTATGGCACTTATTGAGCTATTAGAACGCGAAGTTGAAATCGTAAAGATTGAGGAACGCATCCGCGGACGCGTTCAAATGCAGGTCGAAAAAAATCAGCGTGAATACTATCTCAACGAACAAATAAAGGCCATAAACAAAGAACTTGGGCGAGATGATCAAGAGGCAGAGCAAGATGCGCTACTTCAAAAGATAAGCAAAGCCCGCCTCCCAGAAGCGGTGCATGCCAAAATTGAGCGCGAACTACGGCGCCTTGAGCAGATGCCATCTCTATCCGCCGAAGCTTCAGTAAGCCGTAACTATATTGATTGGATACTACAACTACCTTGGCACAAAGAAAGCAAAGATCGCATAAGCCTCGTACAAGCTGAGCGCATCTTAGACCGAGATCATTATGGGCTACAAAAGGTCAAAGAACGCATCCTTGAATTTATCGCTGCAAAAAAATTCAATCCTGAGCTTTCTCGTTCTCCAATAGTCTGTCTTGTGGGGCCTCCGGGCGTGGGCAAAACATCTCTTGCACGCTCCATTGCAGCCGCACTTGGTAGAGAATTTGCACGAATCTCACTAGGCGGAACACGCGACGAATCAGAAATTCGAGGCCATCGACGCACCTATGTTGGCGCCATGCCAGGAAAATTCATTCAAGCTCTAGCCAATCTCAAAACAACAAATCCTGTTATTCTGCTCGATGAAATCGACAAAATGTCCCAAGACATCTATGGTGATCCAGCTTCGGCCCTTCTTGAGGTACTTGATCCAGAGCAAAATAAAAACTTTGTTGATAACTATCTCGAAGTTGCATACAACCTTTCCAAAACGATGTTTATCGCAACAGCAAACAGCATCGATGGAATACCATACCCGCTCTTTGATCGCATGGAAGTCATTAGCCTCTCTAGCTACACCGAAGAAGAAAAATTGCACATCGCACGCAAATTTCTCATCCCAAAGCTTCTCAAAGAATACAACCTGCCCGCACGTCAGTTTAAACTCTCTCCGACCGTTCTCTCGTTTGTCATAAGTCAGTACACCAAAGAGGCTGGGGTACGACAGCTTGAGCGGGTATTAGCAAAATTAATACGTAAAGTAATCGCCGAACTTCTTACGGCCAAAGATCACGAATCACAACACAACAAGGTTATCACCATAACCCCTGCGTTATGCCGATCTTGGCTTGGTGTTCCGCTCTTTAAGCGACGCGGTCTTGCAGAGCAGGAGAATTTAGTTGGCTGCGCAACGGGCCTTGCATGGACGGAGCTTGGCGGCGATATCCTTGAAATCGAAGCCACCGTTGTCCCAGGCAAAGGCGAAGTCACGCTAACCGGCCAATTGGGAGATGTCATGCGAGAATCTGCACATGCCGCTCTCAGTTATATTAAATCTGTTAGCCAACAGCTCGGAATCAAAAAAGATTTCTTTTCACAGCATGATATTCATGTACATGTGCCAGAAGGCGCAACCCCCAAAGACGGTCCGTCTGCCGGTATTGCACTCTGCTGCGCTGTTACATCTGCTATTACTCACGCACCATTTAAACCATACATTGCCATGACCGGTGAAATAACCTTGCGCGGACGAGTATTAGGCGTTGGTGGACTAAAAGAAAAATTGATTGCGGCCGAACAACACGAAATCAAAGAAGTTTTTGTACCTGCAGAAAACAAAGAAGAGGTTGAAAAGCTTCAAGAAGAGCTTTCTCTCGGCCTTACAATAAACTTCGTTGATCATGTGCAATCAGTACTAGACGCAGTACTCACACAGCCCCAGAAAGCTAGCAAGAAAAAAAGAAACTGAAATGGTACCCGTACGCGGGTGTTTTTTATACAAAAGGACTTGTTTATGAACAACAAACTTACCCTTGGTCTGCTCCTTGGTCTACTTTTAGTTGCACCTGCATGCTCATTCTTCAAGGCAGATAAAAAAGAAGCTACACCTGAAGCATTACCAACAACTGAAGTTGTTGAAATAGCAACAACACAAGTTCAAGAAGATCTCCCTGAAAACCCAATGACTCCAACTACAGAGACCGAAGAACTTAAGTAATCAAAAATAAGGGTGGAACAGAGAATTTCTGTTCCGCCCTTATTCGAAAATCTACCTATCCCTGCAAATGACCCTGCGTATACACAACACTCATGGCGGCAAAAAAGAATGGCAATAGAACAAAATAAAGAATAAGAGCGCTGCCAAACCAATATGCCAACCAATACACAGCTATCACCAACAACAGGCAAATAGGAAGGTGCCGTATAACCCAGTAAAGAGCACAAGACGAAAGCTGCCACAGGAAGCCTACTCCCAAAAATCGACTATCTGCCGCAACCAGAGCCCAAAAGCAACAAAGTGGCCAAACAAGCGGAATATCAAGCAAAAAAATAAAAAAGAAGCAAGGCACCAAGAGTTGCACAAGCCACGCCACACCACGCTCTTTTTCAATGCGACGAAACGCTTCAGGAATTGGAGGATACAGCGATACGCGCGATAACATAATTAATAGATAAAAATACCATAGTTGTACAAGGCCAAGCGCAATACGCATAACACCCATCATTGACGGGTCAAAGCAAAAACATCCGACCTGTAGTGGAGCAACCCCACCCCAAATACAAATCACCTGAATCCAGACTACCGTCAACAAAAAATACGGACTTCGCCAAATACGTACGAGCCGCCGCCAAGTGAAGAATAAAAAACGAGCCCACCACATGGGTGAAAAAAAACTTTTTACCTCCTGGAGCCACAAAGCCCCCACAACACGCACATTCATCTCTTCTCTCCCAAACCTAAAACTCACTTGCTGCACCCTACCACATATGGCCCGAGAAACACAACGAGTAAGCCTCCCAAGCCAACAAAGCCCTTCATTAGAGCAACCTAACAAGAAAGTTCACCGCATTCCCACACCGGCCAAGGACCAAGAAAACATTGTATGATCTTAGAAAACGCCGGCACCTAGACATTAAAACCTGTTTTTTCAAAATGCTTTTCAGGTAAAAAAACGAAATACCTTTGACTTTTAGTCAATACTATGTATAGATATGAAGATATAACAATAATAACAAGGATCGATATTTAAGCATTCGGAGAGGATACTCAGAGGGTCATGAAAAAAATTTTAATTGTGGAATCACCAGCAAAAACAAAGACTATCAGTAAGTTTTTGGGAAGCGATTTTAAAGTTCTTTCAACAATGGGCCACATCAAAGATCTCCCCAAAAAAGAGCTTGGTGTAGCGATACCAGAGAAAGGTCAAATTCAATTGACCTACGAACCGCTCGAGAAAAAGGACCGCGTTATCAGTGATATCTGCAAAGAAGCTTCGCGTGCGGATGCCGTCTATCTTGCCCCTGACCCTGACCGCGAAGGAGAGCTAATTGCCTGGCACATTGGCGAAGAAGTTGCCAAAGTAATGAAAAATCCTAAAGCTATCCATCGCATTACATTCAATGAGATCACCAAATCAGCTATTGAAGATGCTGTACAACACCCAAGCAGCGTGGACCTCGACAAAGTTGCGGCACAACAAGCGCGCCGCGTTCTCGATCGCTGGGTTGGCTACCAAGTTTCTCCTATACTCTGGCGCAAACTACAAAAAGGTCTTTCTGCAGGCCGTGTTCAATCAGTTGCGCTCAAACTCATTTGCAGACGAGAAGAAGAAATTCGCGCATTTGTTCCCGAGGAATATTGGAGTGTAACCGGTCTATTTGCAACAGCCGACAATGCGACACTCGCTGCATCACTCACCACAATCGGTCGCAAAAAAGCTGAATTAAAAACAAAAGAAGAAGTTGAAAAGCTTTTACCTAAATTACGCGAATGCGCCTACCAAATAACCAGCATTAAAGATTCCAAACGCCAAAAAAAGGCTGCGCCACCCTTTATGACTAGTACCTTGCAGCAAGCCGCCTACAATCAGCTTGGCTTTTCTGTCCAAAAAACAATGTCACTGGCCCAGCAGCTCTACGAGGGTATACCGCTCGAGGATAAAGGAACACCGGTTGCACTGATCACCTATATGCGAACCGACTCCTTGCGCATCGCCCAAAGCGCCTTAGATCAAGCGCGAAAATTTATAACCAAGATCTTTGGCAAAGAGTACCTCCCCACCAAAGCACTGGTATATTCTAAGGACAAAGCGCAAGACGCGCACGAAGCTATCCGCCCCATTGATGCCACCCAAACTCCTGAATCAGTCCAACGGCACCTTGATGCAGACCTATTTAAACTATATCAACTTATCTGGAAACGCTTTATTGCCTGCCAGATGAAGCCCGCCGAATATGCGCAGCGTGCCGTAACAATTACCGGGGGCACATTCACCTTCAAAGCTACCGGTTCTACGCTCTTATTTGATGGCTTTCTCAAAGCATACTCCGCCCAGGACGAAGACGAAGAGGAAGAAAAGAATAGCAAAATACCAGCAGAGATGCGCGAACAGATGGAAGTTGGCTTAACTACTGTTGAACCAAAACAACATTTTACTCAAGCACCTCCTCGCTATACCGAAGCATCATTGGTTAAAGAATTAGAAAAAGAACGTATCGGACGGCCCTCGACGTACGCAACGATTCTCAAAACAATCCAACTTCGTTCATATACCGAACTGGATAAACGCAAACGCTTTATTCCCACAGAGCTCGGTTTTGCTGTAACCAAGCTCCTTGATGCAAACCTTCCCAAGATTATGGATGTAGCATTTACTGCTCACATGGAAGAAGACCTTGATAAAGTAGCTCAAGGAAACCTTGAGCGGGACGCACTCCTGCGCGAGTTTTATCATGAGTTTTCTCAAGACCTCGAAAAATTTGCCGGCGAAAATGTTGAGCGTCCAGTAGAACCAACTAATATTCTCTGCCCCACATGCAAAAAACAAAACCTCGTTATTCGTTTCGGCCGCGCTGGCGCCTTTGCAGGCTGCCCGGGATACCCGGAGTGTACATTTTCCTCCCCATTTAAACGCGAGGAAGACGGTCGCATAACCCTGGTAGAAAAAAAAGAACCCGAACTACTCGAAGAGCTCTGCCCAAAATGCAACAAACCGCTTCAAAAACGAGTAGGCCGATTTGGAGAATTTACCTCATGTTCGGGGTACCCTGACTGTAAATACATCAAACAAGAGACAACTAAATTTATGTGTCCAGGATGTAAACAAGCGCCACTCGTCCGCCGATCTTGGAAAGGTAAAGTATTCTGGTCTTGCCAAAGCTACCCCGCATGCAAATTTTCTATCTCTGGAGACATTCTAGAAGAGAATTGCCCCCAGTGCATGAGCCCGTACCTTCTCAAACTCGAAAAAGATGGGATCCGAAAATTGACCTGCCCAAACCGAGAATGCGGATTTAGCAAAACCGAAGCAATTGAATAAATTGACTTTTATCCTTGCTGAATTAAACTAATTTCATATGAGAAATATAACAAGTCTTTGGGTTTACACCCGTCGACGGTTGCTCTGTTTCCTAATCGATAAAGTTTAGATACTAGTAAAAGTGTGGAGAAGAAATGAATTATTTAGCCGCCCTCGGATATGTTTTTTTGTCTCTTTTGACCATCCCCCAAAACTCTGTGGCCTTCTTTTTGAGCAAGAAGCCCGCAACGCCTATCCAAAAACTGGCAAAGCCTGTCGTGACTCTAAAAACCCAGCAACTTCCCACCACAAAAATAACATCTGTTAAAGACTTAGGGCTAATACAAGCTCATCCATACCTCATTAAGTCACTTCTCCTAGCCGCTGGAGCAACCGCAATGGCAAGCACCATCTGGCTTCTTAAAAAACAAAAGGAGAAAACATCAAATGAAATCAACGATAAAAACAACAAATTTGAAGAAGAAAAAATCGAAAACCAAAGCGAAAACAAGCTTGACAGCAGCAACCAAGTAATTGAAGAAGAAGAAGAAGAAGAAAAAGAAATAGAAGACGACCATAACCTGGCAAACAACACAAAAATTTCAACAATCCCAGACAACCGCGATGAAAACACCCAAATAGAGGAAGAACTCATCGAAACAAGTGACTACGAAAAAGAAGAAAAAAACAAAGAAGAATCCTTCGAAACACAAAATATCACTGATATCATCACCAAAGCCCCGTGTGCAAATCAAACAATAAAAAACAAAACGTCTAACAAAAAAAAGACAAACAAAAGAAGAAATAAAAAACTATCCTCTGAGGAAACAAAGATGCAACAGGCAGTCTTACAGATATTCGAAAACCCAGCCTCACATCAACCAAAACTGTATATTTAAACGACCAAGCGAATGGAAAATTTAGGTTCAGGGCTCAGCATAACGGCTAACCTCCCCGTTCTTTTTTTGACAAACTCCGTCATTTTGATATTTTATATTTGAAACACTAATAAGTTTTGGTACTTGACATTACTTTGCCAAGTCAGCCCTTCAAAAATTTAATCGCGGAGAACCTATGAAAATTAAATCACTACACGTCCTATTGCCTTTATTTATGGCTATCACACCAATCGTCGCGCTGGCTGAGCAACAACTACACGCACTAACTCAAAAACCCATCGATCAGCTTATTCTTGTACCCAAAACATGGGGACCGACAGACCGCTTGATCAAAAGAATTGGCGACCATCCGTATCTAAGCAGTGCTCTCATTGCTATAAGCGGCATCGCCCTCCTCGGTGCAACAATCTACGACCTAAACAAAATGGAATCATTGCAAAACCAGCTGCTCAAACGAGCATCACAAAACACTGAACTCGAAAGACTTAACAACCAAATCGAACAACAAAACCAACAGATCGAAGATCTCAATAAAAAGATCAAAGAAACAGAGCAAGGCAAGGAAACAACCCACGAAGAAGCCACAAAGCTTCAAGACCGGATCCAAGAACTAGAGAAAGAAAAAGAAAAGCTTTCCGAAGAAAACGCCGCTAAACTTGAAGAAATCGAAAAAGAACTCAAAGAAGCCCAAAAGACGCTCGAAGAAAAAACAGAGCTAGAAAAAGCGGCCAAAGAGTTGCAAAAACAACAGCAAGAGGCATTAACCCAAGCTGGAATGGAAAAAACCAAATTGGAGCAAGAGGCGAAAAAGGCCCAAGAAGAAGCCACAAAGCTGCAAAACCGGATCCAAGAACTAGAGAAAGAAAAAGAAAAGCTTTCCGAAGAAAACGCCGCTAAACTTGAAGAAATCAAAACCCAGCTTGCCGAAACCCAAAAGACGCTCGGGGAAAAAACAGAACTACTTCAAAAACAGGAAAAAGTGGCCAGAGAGTTGCAACAACAACAGCAAAAGGCAGCTCAACAGCTGAATGAAAAAGAATTGGAAATTAAACAGCTAGCTTTGAATCTAGAAAACTCCAAGAAATTGTATAAGCAGCTAAAATCAGAACAACAACAGGCAATTGACCAACTGCAACAAAAAATTACAAAACTTGAAGAACAAAATACACTTGACCTAAGCATATTACAAGCACCAGACAACCAAGAGTCCCTTGGAAACAAACTCATAGAGCAGAACACCAAAATTAATCAACAAAAAGGCCAAATTGAGCAACAAGTAGAAGCCCTTGAAAAATTAACAGTCGAAAAAGATCTGGCAGCAGAACTTATCAAATACTTTGCCTCACCAAACTTTAACGCTCTACAACCAAGTGAAGATGAGCTTTATAGGAATCTGCAATCAGTAAGCACCTGCGAAGAACGAATCAAAAAACTAGAAGATTATAGCGACTTTTACTACTGGGCAAAACAATTCAACCAATTACTCACCTACGCCGCAGAGATAACATTACTACCCAAAGGGCAAGCAGATGCTATTTGGACAACAGCCTGGCAGACCAGCAAAAATTTCATTGTGCTGTATGAAGAGCTGTTACAGTTTAACGAAAGCACTGGTGATCTATCAAAATCCGTCATGCTTTCGGGCCTTACAACCTCACCTGAACTACAAGAACTTCAAGGTCAAACCGTTGGCTGGAAAAGACTTATGTACCATATAAAATTATATGGAGAAAAATATCTACGACGCACCAATGGCCCCAACTACAAAAAAGAGCTAAACAAAGAAGAGCAACAAATTAGGATGGCATATATAGCCGAAACAATATTCAAAAATATTCAAAAAGGCGCCGTGCTCTGGAAAGATCTTTCAGATGAAACCAAAGAGCTAAAAGATCAAGAGATCACCCAACTGCTCTGGTATATGTACTACCAAGGATTACTCACTTCACCAGTCCGCACCGGGCCAGAAGAGTTCTCCTTCGTTCTTACAGAAAAAAACAAAGGCAAAATTCTTTTCGATCTTTTATCAGCACGAAACAATAAGTACACACGTATGGCCTCCCATCTACAAGCAAAAGAAGGATTTTCCGAACAAGAAATCTACGGACTTGATATCTGGTCAACGCAGCAGAATCCTCTTTTCTGGCAGGACAACGCACAACTATTCTTACCCGTCGGTATGCGCACCCTTCTGTTCATGAAAGCTGAGCAAGAAGGTAGAACATTTTATCTATTCAAACCAGAAAAATATTCCAGCAAAGACCTAGTAAACCACGGTGCCGATTTTGTCTTCGCACAGACGTGGAAATGGCTAGCAAAAGCGGGACTCGCCCATAGTCATGACGATGCACTTGAATACAACAAAGAACGTATCCCAAAACACATTCTCGACGTTTGCAAAAAACAGAGTAAAGATCCGCGTCCAATCTTTGTTCTCAAAAACAAGCTTTCAGAAAACTCCAAACAAGGCCAGTACATTAACCAATTTTACGAGCATCACGAAAATCTTGAAGATCGTGTGGGTAACGAAATTCCGATCAACACCCTTGCCAATGAAACGGCAGAATATTACGCTAAGATCGTAGGCAAACAAATAAAATTTGACGACTCAGACAAAGCCGAACTTGAACAGCAATACCAGCTTCGCCGACTCAAAACTTTACATGCTATTGGGTCATACGAAAAAACCCTCAAGCAAGATCCCGTCACCTGGCACAACGAAGTCGTCAAAGAACTCTACCCCGAAAACTATGGCCAATTTATTAAAACAAACAACAGAAAAGCCCAAACAGAGATACAAAGTCCATTTTTACTAAAAGAATTGAAAAGTAAGATTGAAGAACTAGCAGAACTAAAAAACCCAAATACTAACAACGCACTTGATGCATCAGTATTTGGGAGTTAGTGAGAGCCCCAAAAAATAGGAGGACGGATTCTTATTCCGTCCTCACCATTTTCTTAGCTAGTTATTTTAAACGCGTTCCATTCGACACCCCATCAGCAGGCGCAACAATCGTTGGTACACCTTCAGCGTTGGTCGCCATAAGCATCATGCCGTGAGATAGAACCCCCAAAAGCTTACGCGGCTGTAGATTGGTCACAAAGATCGCACGCAACCCCGTTAATTCACCAGTCGTGTAATACTTTTTTACCCCTGCACAAATCGTTCGCACCCCAAGCTCACCCAAGTCTACCTGCAATTGATAGATCTTTTCTGAGCCGGGAATATCTTCCACCTGGATAATGGTACCCACATGGATCTCAACCTTTGCAAATTCTTCTATCCCAATTTGATTAGCGGGCGCCGCGGTCGCTGTTTCCTGTTTTTTTTCTTCCACAACCAGTTCCTTGTTTGTTAATCGAGTAAAAAGTGGCTCTGCTGGTGCCAAAACAAAAGATAGATCCCAAGCACCATTACAGATCCAGGAGCGCATATTTCGCCCGGGCACAAAGGGGACACCAAGCGCACCAAATAGCCGCTCCATGCTCGAGGGCATAACCGGCCAAATCACGGCACCGATAAGCGTGAGAGCATGACAAACTGCCGCAATAATAGTAACAAAACGCTGCTCATCTGTTTTGAGTACCTTCCACGGGGCTTGTTCGTGCATATAACTATTCACACGCGCAACGGCGCGCCAAACTTCGGCATACGCTTGATGCGGGTACAATCGCTCCATTTCATTGCAAGCGGCATTGATTGCCTGCTGAACATCTGCCTTAAGCTTCTTTTCAGCATCTGTCCACGCATAGGGGCCACTCAACGTAACGAGTGACTGCTTTTGAGCCAGAATCATAGTTCGATGAACCAAGTTACTCAAGTCATTAACCAAATCCGTAGTAACGCGCGCCTCTAGATCGCCTGTAGAAAAGGTAGCATCCTGCGTAATCGGCAAATAGCGCGTTAAATAGTAGCGTACTGCGTCAACACCATACGCCTCCGCCAATTTGAGCGGATCGACCACATTACCGATCGACTTAGACATCTTCTGTCCATCAACCTTAATCCAACCATGTACCAATAACGTTTTGGGAAGCGGCAAGCCTGACGCCATCAAAAAGGCCGGCCAATAAATAGCATGAAAACGCAAGATATCTTTGGCCATAAGCTGAATATCCGCTGGCCACCACTGCTGACATTTCGTGGTACAACCAGACGCGTCATACCCAATACCCGTTACATAATTAAGAAGCGCATCAGCCCAAACATAGGTTACATGATGCTCATCCCCCGGGAATGGAACCCCCCACGTTAACGTACGACGCGAAATAGAAAGATCTTTGAGCCCCGACGAGACAAATGATATGACTTCTTGAAGCCGCTCATGGGGTACCACAAACTCAGGATGCTCTTGATACCAGGCTAACAAGCGATCTTGATACTTGGAAAGCCGAAAGAAATAACTCTCTTCGCTAACTTTCGTTGCCTGTTTGCCAGACAAAAGCGAATATGGCACCTCTTCGCCCGGACGAAACTCCATATCTTTTTCTGTCAAGAAAGCTTCTTGGGACTGGTCATACCAACCAACGTAGGTATCTTTGTAAACATCCCCTGAATCAATCAGGCGCTGTAACCATCCCTGTACTGCGCGCATATGGGACGGATCTGTTGTTCTAATAAAGTGATCATACCCAATCTGATATCTATCCCACACCGCTACAAACGATGGAACGAGCTGATCAACAAAATCTTGCGGCGTCATGCCTGCTTTTTCTGCTGCCTCAGCTACTTTCTGGCCATGTTCATCGGTTCCCGTTAACAAAAAGGTATGTTCCCCTTGAATCTGGTACCAACGCTTAAAAACATCAGAAAGCAGCGTCGTATAGAACGTCCCCAGATGCGGCTTGGCGTTTACATAATAAATTGGCGTCGTTATATACCGATTATTCGCGGGCTTGGTACAGCCCTGTTCGTGTTCCAAACTCATACAAGTACCCCACTGTTTAATTATTCCTCGTCTATCAGGGTACTCAAATTTGTCGACAACGAGTAGCCGTTGTTTTTAAATTTTCAGCACGTCAGTCCAACGATAGCGCGGCAAAATACTCTTTCAACTGCTGGTACACTACGTTGATATCAAAAGAAATAGGTTAGTATCAGCAAGCACCGCCAAAAAACCCGTATCGCCAATAAAGCGGGGCAGCACGTGAATATGCATATGATCTGGCACACTGCCCCCCGAAGCCTTTCCACTATTAAAGCCCATATTTAGACCATCACAGGAAAAAAGCTCTTGATATAATTTCGTAACTGCTGAAGTGATTTCGATCAGCTCTGCACGTGCTTCTCGCGACAATTGATGCAACGCGGGCACGTGTTGATACGGAATCACCAAAACATGCCCCGCATTGTATGGATGCAGGTTGAGCATAATAGCACAATGTTTAAAGCGCCTAAGAACAAGGTGCTGTTCATCATACGCTGAACCCAGCTCTAATTTTGAACAGAATGGACAAACGCCTGAATCGCTCTTTGGCTTCTTGCCGCCAAACTTTAGATACGAACTCCGCCACGGTGCATACAAAATATCCACGCCCCTAGCCCCTTCCCCATTCTTTATCCTATAACTCAACCTACAAACATACAATATAGACAACTATAACAGATTCAACAGAACAACTTACCTATCTTTTTCCAGCAAGCTCAGCCGCCGCTCAAAATCAAACATGACTTCAATCAATCCCCGCTCTACCTCAAACAAGCGCTCTTGCAGACTAACAAGATGATCACATGAATCATCAGGTACAACAGGTGAACGAGCAACTAAGAGTTGATGATACAAAATCGGCAACGCCACAATTAAGTCTTTGAGATCGATAACCTCGCGCCCACTCTTAATCGCTTCCCATGCACGCACAAATCCATCAGGCAAGGCATCCAGCTCATCCATTGCAACGGCATGCATATAAACAGCATCAAAAGCACTCACAAAGTCAAGGTACTTAAACATGCGTAGCGAGACTGGCTGTTCAGCTTGCAACCGCCGCTCACACGATTCGACCCCCGCACCACACATCAGACAAACAGTTGCAACACTCATCATACCAAGCCGGCAAAAGGCCAATATTTTCATACGATTCTCCTTGTTAGCGTTGCCACGAGTCCTAGAGACTCATTTTGTACCAAAAGACACAGCCCCCCAAAGCGGCATGCTTTGAGGGGCTGTGATTGTATGTATCATACTGCAATTAAGCGCAGCAAGAGTTTTGTGTAAAAACCCTAGAACGCTACACCAAGATTGAGGTAGAAGTCAGTATCGCGTGGTGCACGTTTACCCGCAAAAGTATGTGCCCAACCACCTTCTAAGGTGCAATCACCAAGAGTGGTAAAGATACTTACACGAGCTTTGTGCGCCGTACGTTCGGTATTTGCACGCAAGATACTGCTATCTAAGCTCTGCTTTGTCGCACCAGCTGAGTATCCAAGTGGTAACGCCGTGCTGACACAGAGGCTAACATTGTCACAACGCTTGTGATAAAGCTCATAACCAATATCCAAACCACAGCAATCATTAGCAAAGAAGGTTAAATCAGCATGACCCAAGAAGTAATCCCACTTAATGTTTGCATCAACACAAGGACCAATGTTCTTAATTGTTGCGCCCTTAAATGGTGCAGCAACCTGTTCTTTGTGCTTAAGTGCCCATGAATATGATGCGTCGAGCATAAACTTGACCCAGTCACAAATATCATAACCAGCAGCCAAGGCGCCACGAACTTCCCAATGCTCATTATTGCCTAATGGCTGAGCGAGCAATGCTTTGCAGTTGCAGAGACGATCAGCGGTTGGCAGACGAACACCAAACATGACATCGGTCCACAACGAATCCTCGCAGCCCCAGTTGCGACCAAGATAAAGCTCAAGGTCTAGATCTCCAAAGCCCTTTTGACGGCCGTTGCAGAAGCTCAACCCCTGCTCCGCCATAAAGTCTTCGATCGATCCACCTATACTTTGGATTGCAACTTCAATTGCTGAGCGAATCTGCTTAGCGGCTAGTGGAATCTCACCATTAACAGCATTCAAAAGCGCAGGCACAACAAAGAGCTTGCTCTGCGCAGCAGTATTAACGCCCAAGGCATTGTCGTATTGTATATTTTCATCAAAAATATACCGACCACTTGCCGTAGCTCCTGCTGCATCCAGCATTCCAGAGTCTGCAACGCGTGCCCCCCAGGTCAAACCAGTAGGCATCTTACCATTACCATCAAAGAGCATCGCTACTGGAGGAACACCATCGCCAGTATTGTCAGCGGCATCAACGAACTGACCGGCTATGTAAGTGTTGCCAGCAGCGCCTCGATACCAAACCAAAGGAATAGTAGAAACACGGTTTAAGCGGGTCAAGAAATCAAGGCGACCTGCGTAAACCAAATTCTCCGTGGTACCATTTTTTTCCATACGTACCTGCCAGAGGTCCTTAAGCTCTTCGCCCGTCAAATCACTCATGGCACAGGTATCGGAAACTTCGATATCCCTAAATGGCATTTTGGCGCGCAAGCCGAAGCGGTAATCGGTATCACACCACGTCGCAACAGCGCCGACCTGCAATCCAAAGATTGCGCCACCTTCGCGATATTCAAAGCGTGGCTTGATTGTCGCAATATCAACAAATGGATTTGTTGTTATCTGATCTGCGGCTACATGTGCATTAGGATAGGCCTCACCCAGACGAAAATCTGATTTGCCAAAAAGCAGTGTCGTGTATTCTTCTTTGCAACGATCTTTGCGATATGACTTGTCGGTCGAACGATAGTATCCAACGGCACTGGCATTAAGATCCCAGTTCCAGCATCCATCCTTGTCTGGATCCTGCTCCCAATGATATTGCACTGGATAGTGCGTAAATCCCCAGAGCGTTGGAAGCGGTGTGCGTATCTCGCGCGCCGCTGCCGCTCCGGCTACTAAGAGCCCAAGGGAGAGCAGACTCAACTTAGACATTTTTTTCATAAACCACCCTCATAGGTAGGGGCATCTCTGCCCACCATCTGTTTTTTCTCTGGTTCTGGCAGCATGCGCCACCAGAACCAGCAATTTCTAACTACGATTTGCTGACAATCCTTACATGTACACTGCAAAGGCCGAAACTGAAGTAGTACCGACCTCATCTTGTGCAATAATGACCGTACCTTGATCAAGCGAGCGACGAGGATCAGCGTTGGTTGCACTATACCCTATCAAGAATGGCTTATCTTCGCGCATAATCCTTGTGTCATCGATATACCCCAAGCGCAATGTCCCGAGGGAATTTTGCGAAAGCTGCGCATACTTAGCCGATTGCTCTTGATATGGGTTGGCCTTGAAGTAAGCAAACTGTGCCGCTGGCGTTGTTGCCGGAGCACCTGCAGCTAACTTGCTTCTATCGCGTAACGTGTCGCGTGAAGAAAGAATACCAACAATGCTGCTGTCGGTACTGCCTACAACAGGATTAACCTCTTCAACAGAACCTGCAACGAGATACATGTTACCGCCACCACGTATAATGATATCCTCAGCCACGGCAGGGAAGTTAGCCAAACTCAAAACAGCTGCATCACCAATAGCAATCAAAGAAGCATCCACATTAGAACCGGCAAAGATTTCGTTGTGTTCGATAACACCCTGTGTCAAGTTGGCCGTAATATTGGCAACATTGCGCAAGCTCTCAATCGACCAAGTATCCGGCGCACCATTAGGCTTAGACACGATGCCTGCACCAAGACCTAAGAAGCCCTGACTGCCGATTTGCAGTTTGGAGTTGATACCATTGATGGTGAAGTTGACGCTGACCGAACCATCATGCGCAGAATAGTCTTGGCGATTACCAATCTGAAGTGAACCACCAAAGTCTTCGTCTGAACCAATGTAGAAATTCGCTGCATCATACATTTGAATATTCAGGTCAGTAATATACCCGATGTTTTCGTCGCCACCCGATTCAATTGCAACAAAGGCATCACGTGGTATATCAAGCATTGCATCTTCGTCAAAGATGATATTACCACGACCATTAATCTTGACTAAAACGTCTACTAGATCAAATCGGCTATCTACATATTTTTCAAAAATAACTTGCGCGTCATCCGTGAAAATCAAACTAGCTTGGCTTGATTGACTATCATTACCTAAAATCAGGCGTGAACCCGGTTCAAAGATAACATGAACATTGCCACCAAAGACAACAGCCTCTCCAAGTTGATTAAATAGGCTCAAATCAAGAACACCGCCACGCTTGATGCGAAACTCTTTAGCAGTACCAGAAGTAATTTCAAGGCGATTACCTGGACCAAACTCTGGACCAGGAAGTAAGTGACAGACCCCATCAACAACAACATCCTGGTTGAGGTAGATCTGACAGTCGCCATCAGCAATGATAGTTAAACCATTATTACCCAAGACAACGGCCGCTTCGAGCGAATCTGGACTCGTAAATGCAGCACCAATACCAAGTTCGCCATCACCCTTAAGAGCAACAACCGCGGTTGGAACTGTTCCACTCTCTTTGCCATTTTGCAAGATAAGCTCACGGACCTTACCACCATTAATCATAAGATGCGCTGAATCGCCAAGGCGCGAGTTGGCTATCTGGAACTGGTCAACACGTGCAAACTCCCCTGCACCAGCATAAATAGTTGGGATTGTTGCCAAGTTAGCCGCAATCGGCGCCTCTTGGGCCCCTGCTGCTGGCGTCGATGGAGGATTGTAAGGTATAAATGTAGGATCACGTTTAATATACTTCCAATCTAAGGTGTAGTCAGAAACATGGCTTCCTGGGCCAACAATCTGACGCTGAGCTGCTACGCTCAAATCTAATGCTGAGTTAGAAATACCAATGTTCTTATCATAGGTAATAAACTGCGAAGGCAGATATGCTGCACCATTATAGCTCAAACCAATCATGGCATTCATGTTCACCCGAGGATGAGCATCAGAAAGCTCTATACGTCCATGGTTATCTGCAAAGATTCCACCTTGACCTATTTGAATACTGCGGCTTGGCGCACCAAGGTAACCCCCTTGAGATTCAAAGGAGAAGAAGTGACCACCGATACGCAACGTACCTGTCGAAAGAGGCACAAATGGGTGACCTGTAAGCGGATCAACACCCTCTGCACCAAAAATACCTAAAGAAATATTTGTTGAATGCGCAAGGTAGATAGAATGAACAGAATATTGACTTTCGATACCGGCAGGAACACCCTCAACAATCTCATCATTGTTTGGCGCAGACAAAAGCTCCATGCGAATATCAGTTTCCGCCGCCTGCTCATTTTCCTGACGTACATCAAAATGGGCTGCTCGATCAACAATAGTACCAAGATCCTGAGCGGTTGAACCAACATTTGTTCCCAAAATCAAGTTGCGGCCGGTGCCCTGGTCTTTTACATAGCCATTTTGATAGAAGATAGTTTCTGAGACATTATTTGAGGCATCTGCATCAGGAACGAGTATATCAACACCGCTGAGAGCCATATCCGTGTGCACTAAGATTTTTGAATCATACAGTGCAACTGTTGGGCGATGAATAGAACCACCGAGATAGAAGCTTTCGCCACCAATATAGGTTGGCTCAGACTCAGCTGTTATATTTTTTTCGTATACCTGATGAATCGAATCCGTATGCTGCAAGGCAATATTGTTAAGATTAATACGACCATTGATCAGTGCGCATGCTTTTCCATACTGCTTATAGTATTCAACGTCATCAACCGTCACTTTTTCATACATGCGAAGTTTAAAGTGGGTGCCTGGGAATTCTATTAAAACTGAACCACCAACATTGGCTTCCTTCAACGAAAGAATATTGATAGCACTTAATCCGCCACCAAGCACATCAAGACGGCCTTCAACATCAAAGACGATCGAACCATACCCTGCTTGTCCCGTATACTGACGCGTTGGATTAACAGTAAAATCAGCATTAACCGAAGGACCATCAAAATCAACTGCCGATAAGAAATAAACTTTGGCGCCCTCTCCGACCATAAGACGAGGATATGCTACAGCAAAGTTGTCCTTCGAACCACTATCAACAATCAATGCCGAAGCATTACGCTGTTTAACCAGGGTGTTTACTGGTGGAATCGAGCCATTTACCTCGAACTTGCTCATTATATCATTATCAATAGCGGGCGCTGGATTCATGTTGGCATAGGCTGCCACATAATCTAAATATGAATCCGTGGCAACATTCAAAATACCATTTTGGCCCAAAATAAAGCCTGGCTGATGCGCAACAGCAGGTGCAGGATCTACATACCATGGATTTGTTCGCAACAGAGGGAAAACCGTGTTATTGTTAACTACCAACAAGCCTGACCAAAGAGCCATGTCGCTGCTGGCAATAGCAAACTCGGCGGACTGTCCACGAAGCTCGGTAAGGACAAAATCAGCAGGAACAACTGGAACCGAAGGATTAAACGCATAACCCTGAACCGCAACAGAACCGCCATCGTTTACCACAAGCTTCAAACGACCGGTATTGGCCATATTATTGCTTGGAACAAACGAAATGCGACCGGTATGCGCACCATTTTGTGCCGCAAAACCCAAGAGGGAATTCTCACCAACGACAAATGAGCAGTCAGCATTGCTTGCTTGATTATTGCGCACGACCACAACATTATCATGACTTACACCATCCATAATACTGAATAGATAGGTTCCATCAGTAAGGCTTACTTCTGTGTCATCAGCAAGTTTGAATACTACTGAACCAGAGCCAGAAACGGTGACAATAAAAGAACCCGCTACGCCACTACCGGCAAACGTCAGATTGTTGTCCACATTAACATAGATTATAGAACCATTGTCAGCAATAAAATCTAACATAGCCCCAGGAATATTCTGACTCAATATAGCTTGAACAGTAACATTGAAAAAATGCGGAAAACCATCATCAGCACGCATTTCCACGTGAGCGCTGTTAAACTGAACGTGTCCGGTCACGTTAACGTTTTCATTGAACGCATTCAGCCCAGCCCCAACAACACCATTCCAAATTTTATCTGCATATAACGACCCTAAGGGTAGCGTAGCTACCAACAAGGCCGCCCATATATGCTTTTTGAGCGCGTGTAGATTCATACACTCATCCTTTTTAAAACCCAACTTCCTTACATACCCAAAAAAATAACGCTCGACACTCCTCCAAGCAAAAAAAGATACTGCCCGATTCTGATGAATCAGTTCTAGACAATCCCCCCCCGCTTGTCAACCAGAGAAATGGGAATACTACACTAAAAATATTTAAGACTTAACAGAGAGCCAGAGATCAAAACGTTCGCGTTCGGGCAACAAGTCACGAATAAACGTGTATGAAAAATCAACGTCATCCCACAACCTAAAAACAGCCTCTTCACGCTTTGAAAGATATAGCAACGGTTCGACATCAAAACGCGCAGGAAAGTCAAGCGTCTTGGGGAAATGCGACACAAAAGTTTCTGGGGCAAACATGTAATCCAAGAATTGATATACCAACTCATCCTTGGTACTTTCTGCTGGAATAGCACAATGTTCGATAGTAATTACACTAGGACGCAGAACAACAAAATCTATTTTAGGATACATGCGCGCAGCACGTAGAGCTTCGCCTGAGTGCATAATAACCACATGTGCACTACCCGTATTAAGAGCAAAATCTCCACGCAAATTACCATACTGCTCAACCCACTGCTTTTGTTGCTTCAAAAGACGCTGTATCAAAAGCGCATCTTCCTGATTTAATAGAGTCTTCAATGGTAATCCAAAAAGTCGGATTGCTGCAAAAACAATAGCCTCAAGTGGATCATTGGTCATAACAACTCTATACCACGGCTCATCCTTATAACGCGCAAACAGGAGATCCCAATAGTTGGCAACCGCATCAACCATAACTTTGTGGGCATTATACGCAATACAATAAACAGACCATATGTAAGGAACCGAATATTCGTTATTCGGATCAAAATAATGGCCCAAAAGCTTTGGATTTATCGAATCAAAATACAGCATCTTACGTCGATCAAGCTTTTTTAACAGGCCCTCTTTAACTAACTTCTCAACCGCATAGTCAGAGGGCGCAATAAGATCAAAGCCCTGCCCCTTTGTTGCACGAAGCTTCACCAGCAGCTCTTCATTGCTCTCATAATAGTTTAAATGAACTCGGATACCAGTCTTTTTCTCAAATTCACGAATACGGTCATGGTCAAACATGACACTCCAAGACAAGACCGTAATAGAGCGCTCCTTAGAAAACCATGTATATTTGACCATTGAGAAGAGCGCCATCAAAATCATAGCCCAAAACGCAACCATACCAAGGCGAATCAACCAGCGTGACCAAGAAAAGTTTCGCATTAGACTCCTTTGCGCTTTTTAGCGAGCAACAACGCATACAACAAAACCAAACCACTACACAATACCAATAAGACGGTAGATAGCGCCCCAACCTCAGGAGAGATACCAACACGCAACATCGACAAAATATAAAGAGGCAGGGTTTGAAAAGTGCTTCCCGCACAAAAATAAGCACAGACAAAGTCGTCAAACGAAATAATAAAGACCAATACTGCCGCAGCAAGTATCGTTGATTTTAATAACGGCAAAATAATGGACCCGAAGGCAAAAAATGGCGATGCTCCAAGATCCAAAGCAGCCTCCATAAGACGCTTATCCAACTCCTGATAGCGCTCAAATATCAATGGAACAACATACCCAAGCCCTAAAACGGTATGGGCCGCTATAAGTGTTGCGGCGCCCAAAGGCAATCCAACCATAATTGCAAGATGCAACAACCCAACCGCTATTATAATTTCCGGCAGCATCAAATTAACATAAAAATGCGAAATCAGGCGTCTAACATAGACATTTCGCATAGCCCAAAAAACAACAAAAACGCCCATAAAAGTACTTAATATGACTGCTGAAAAAGCAACAAAAAGTGAATTTATAAAACTCGTCCAGATAGCAGCATCAAGAAACAACTCCCGATACCAACGCAGCGTACCACCCACCCATGGCGCAGGAAACGCGGCATTATTAAATGAAAAGGTCACTAAGACCACCAGAGGAACATACAAAAAAACAAAAAACAGTACAACCCAGATTAAATTCCACACCCGGGCAAGATTTTTTTGTCGCATTGCCATTATTCCCCCCCGGAAGAAGAGTGCGTCAGATCTTGCGAAACAGCAACCCCGCGAGTACGCCACCAGCGCGGGCTAATAAGCCAATACAAGAGCGAAACGACACAAACCAAGACCAGCGCTGCAAGTAACGTAAAGGCCGCACCATAAGAGACCATATCCCCATGCAAAGTAAAATGTGCAACCACACCACCAGCAAAAACCATACGATCTCCACCGATGAGCTCAGGGACAATAAACTCACTAAACGCAGGCACCAAAACCAAAAAAAGACCAGAACGAACACCCGGCAAACTCAACGGAAAAATCACACGCCAAAACGTTTGCCAAGAACTTGCTCCAAGATCAGCGGAGGCCTCTATCATGCGCACATCAAATTTTTCTAAATCAGAGTAAATTGGCAAAATAATAAACGGAACATAGCAATAGACCATAACAGCAAAAACCGCACTCGCCGAATTAAGAAAATGAACAGGCTCAGCCGTAATATGTAAAAACTGCAACAACTGATTCAAAAAACCGGTCCGACTTAACAGCAACATCCACGCATAAATATGAAGTAAAATGTTAGTCAAAAAAGGCAAAAAGAGAAGAAACAACAAAAAACTTTTTAACCGCCCCGAGCAAAGAGCAATCCAATATGCTACCGGATACCCCAACAAAAGAGCAAAGCTCGCCGTCCCAGCACCAAGCACCAACGATCGAACAAGGATTAAAAAATATTCTCGATTCAAAAATGTTGTCACATATTCAAGCGAAAAAGACTTAAAACTCAATCCTATCATCAACAGTAATGGCGCATAAATAAACACCACCTGCCACAAAAAAGCTGGCAGGCCTAGAAAAAAAGGAAGCTCTTGGGTAAAGATCTTTTTTACTATCATCGTTCTAACACCACCACATTTTTTGGTAACCAATAGAGATACACGGTATCATCATAATTAATCACCTCCTGCTTGGTATGCTCTTCATTTTGCTCAAAGACACGGAGCAACGTAGAATCATTTATCCGCACGTGATACATCGTCGAATGCCCGTTATAAAACATCTTATCAACACGCCCAACAATTCCCGGTGTCTGCCCGGCCTGCGGCACCTTTGTAATCATAATTTTTTCTGGGCGGACGCTAATACGAGCAACAGCCTCTTCTTCTAACACAGCGCTGGCACCGGGGGTCTGCGCCGTCTGATCAATAATTAAGTCACCAAGATCAGCAACTCGAAGTATCCACTCCGCTCCCCCGCTTTTTTGCGCAACTCCCTCAAGAACATTCGTTGTTCCCAAAAAGCGCGCAACAAACGAAGAAACTGGATACTCATAAATCTCACGTGGAGTACCCTGCTGCTCAATAGTCCCTTCCGGCCCCATAATAGCCATTTGGTCTGCAACTGCAAGGGCTTCCAACGGGTCATGTGTAATGTACACAAACGTGGTCTGCAACATATCTTGCAGATCAACAAGCTCCATTAACAAGCGCTCACGTAACTTCGAATCTAGAGCTGCAAGCGGCTCATCCAATAACAAAACGTCTGGTTCATTAATCACCGCACGAGCGATTGCCACACGTTGCTGCTGCCCACCCGATAGCTGCGTAACACTACGCGCCAAATGCCGTTCTATGCCAAAGGTCTCAGCAATGCGACCAACCTTCTTACGCGTCTCAACAGCATCGACACCTCGGACACGTAGGCTATAGGCTATGTTATCAAAGACATTCATATGAGGAAAAAGTGCATAGCTCTGAAATACCGTATTAATACGTCGCTCATTGCTCGGCAAACGGGTTATCGCAGTCTCGCCAAGAAAAATTTCTCCTGAATCAACCTCTTCAAATCCCCCAATAAGCCTCAACAGCGTTGTTTTGCCACACCCGCTGGGACCGAGTAACGCAAAAAATTTACCCGAGGGAATTGTTAAATCAAGGTTTTCAACAACTGTTTCACCATGATACAGTTTAGTAACATTGCGAAATTCAACACTTCTCACAGCAGCTCCTGCGTCTTATAACGCTTATCTACTCCGGACACCCCGAGCACAGTAAAACGGAACAACAATATCAGACAACGTGCAAGGCACAACCACAGCAAAAAACATAAACAAAAACAGAATCCCCATCATGCCAAACCAATTGTCAAAGCCGTTAGCAACCATGTAAAAAACAGATGCCATCGAACTAATTAAGGTATGCGCAGAATGAAAATAAGTAGAAATACGCTTTATTGAATCAGGCGCCTTAGTAAGCGCAAGTCCTGCAACCAAACCCATGAGCATAAACACCAAAAGATTTATCGCATCAAATAGCTGAAAAAAGCAGACATGGACCACCATATCAACACCAAGAATGCGTCCAGAAAGAGCAGGAAGCAAGATATCTGACAAAATACAAAAAAAAGTTGGCGCTATAAGCGCGACCAAAATACCCGTAAGCCAAGAACGGCCAAAACGAAAATAGGTTAAGGCTGCTCCAGCAACGGAGACAATAATATGAAGATAATGAAAGGAGTGAAAAAGAACGTGATACCCAAAGCGAACAACATCTTCAGGCAAAGCCAACCCAAAGAAAAAAGTTATCGACAAAAAAATGAACGCAACAGCCAGTGCAATAATAGCATAGGGTACGTGGCAAACCAACTCGCCCCAAACACTATGCGTTTCATGACAACACAAGTCACACGACTTCATCGAGCAATTACTAGACATACCGGCAAGCCCTCTTAGACAAAAGTTCTACATCATCAATTTTCTGGAACCGTTCCAGTGTAAGCTAGCTTTTCTCTGCTGTGAAGACCTTTGCCTAAAACGCATAATTACCGACCATTTAACGAGGCATAACAAACCGCAAAACACCGCGATAATCTTCATGCCGCATTAATGGCGTTGCAACAACCGATATAGCGTGCCCCGAATTACGCTGCTCAAAAAACACCACCGTGTCCAAAACACCAAGAAAATCATCAACCTGGTCCTTGGGTCCACAGACATTAATCTCAATTTCATCATTAGAAACTACAGAGACAACACCCTCCGCCTCCCCCTGACGAATGCGCATTTTGAGCGCTTCGGCAAAACGCCGCGGCGAATCCAAATCGCCCACGACAATATGCAAACTTTTTTTCATGTTTCCCCCCCTTTCCCCTGGAACTCGTTGAGAACGTATCAAGGAGTGTTTTTTCACGTCAAGAGATTTGCACTTCTATCTTCATGCCCAGGAATAAAATTTTGAGTATACTAACCAAAAAGCTCACAACACTAAGGATACTGTTCATGAACAACACACAAGAACGTGTTAGGTTTGCCCCCTCACCAACCGGCTGGCTTCACCTTGGAAGCGTACGAGCCGCCTTATTCAACAAACTGTATGCCCTCAAGACCGCGGGCACATTCATTCTTCGCGTCGAAGATACCGATCAGTCTCGTGACGTAGATCCAGGTGCCATAAAAATACAAGAAGACCTGCTCTGGCTAGGTATACAGGTGGACGAGGGCCCCTACTTTCAGTCAAAACGCACGGAGCTGTACCAAACTTATCTTGATCAGCTCATTGCACAGAATTTAGTCTATCGCTGTTTTGACACGCCCGAAGAGCTTGAATCTCGGCGTCAACAACAAATTGCGCGAGGGCTGCCACCAAAATACGATCGTGCGTGTCTTAGACTCTCCAAAGAAGAAGTTGAGCAAAAACTTGCGCAAAACGTCCCCTTTATTTGGCGCCTGCGCCTTCCAGAGTCGACCATCTCTTTTTTAGAGGTGACTAGAGGCGAGATGGCGTTCGATCTGCGTAACTTCTCTGACTTTGCACTAACGCGCCAAGACGGCTCATTTACCTTCTTATTCGCAAACTTTGTTGATGACCTAGAAATGGGCATCACTATGGTGATTCGAGGCGAAGACCACCTTTCAAATAGCGCAAGCCAAGTGGCCCTTTATAACGCCTATAACAAAGCAGCCCCTAAATTCTTCCACCTACCTCTTGTTTGTAGCGCTGAAGGCAAAAAGCTCTCTAAACGGGACTTTGGGTTCTCGCTCAATGATCTCAAGGAAGCAGGATACGTACCACAAGCCATCTGCAACTATGTTGCACTCCTCGGCCACTCACTTGAAGAAGAAATTCTATCCATAGAAGAGCTTGCTGCCGTTATCCCCTTTGATTCAAACAGTCCAAAAAGCAGCGTTAAGTATGATGCAGAAAAGCTCCTTTGGATTAATCACAAATGGATTCAACGCATGCCACTAGATGAGCTTATTCAGCGGGCACTACCATTTTTGCAAAAACAGTTCCCAGAAGCCCAAGAAAATTTGCGGCTGCATACTCTCATAGAAAAGATTCGTCCAAACATGCAAACACTTAATGATGCGCCTAATTTACTAGAATTTTTTTACCGCGCACCACAAACATTTTCAAAAGAGCTCATCCGCGAACACCACATCACCACACTCACCCCAGCGCTCGAACAACTTGCCAACGCAACGAGTGATGAAATATTTTTTGAAACAACCAAGACCGCTTGCAGCAAAGAAGAGAAGAAGCATCTTTTCGCCCTTATCCGTATTGCCTTAACAGGAAATGCCCATGGAATTGGCATTAAAGATTTAGTTGAAATGCTTTCGCTGAGCGAAGCTAAACATAGAATTTTGTACTTTTTGCAAAGCGCTTAATATTTGTTTGCGGACTATAATTTTTCATTGGGATCAGTAAGTCTATTAGGGAGTTGTATAAAATTAGACGCAACTCCCTGCTCCTGATACCACTGCATAAGCTGAACAAACAGCAATACATTATCCTGAGGAACAAAAAACTCAAAAACGCTTTGTGCTTTATCCAGGGTACGATCAAAACACAAATGCTCAAAACTTCGCAGTGTAGCAGTAAAAAACCAAACACGAGGCCGATCAATCTTTGCTTGAAAGTAAACACAATAGTTCATATAATTTCTATCCAAATACCCACGCTTTTAATGCATTTGCTTTAAGGATATCATATGCACCGAGAAAACAACAAACTGAGCCTTTCTTCTGCCCTCATACTCGGACTTAATGCAGCAGTTGGAGCCGGAATTTTTTCCGCACCCTTAGCGCTATATCGAACCGCCGGCCCTATCGGAATAGCGTCCTACCTCTTAGCAACCTTTCTAATCCTAACAATCGGATTAGCCTTCACCCGCTTACTAAGTATTTACCCATCACGCTCATTTCTATATGACTTTCCTGCCCGTTGGGGCGGCGGCTTTGCAGGAACACTTTCACTCAGCCTCTACACTACTGGATTAGTTGTTGCGCTAGGACTTTTAGGGAAAATCGCCGGGTCACTCCTGGTACCCATAAGCAATATCGGGACTACAAACATCTGGGGCAGCGTTATACTGCTTATTGCCGCACTTGGCTCACAACTCGGTACAACATGGCTTACTTGGGGCCAGTACCTATTGTTCGGACTCACGCTGCTACCGATGCTACTTATTAGCGTTCTTGGCTTGCGTTTTGGCTCTTATCAAAACTTTCTACCACTTGCACCTCATGGATTTGCTAATATTGCTTGGGCTCTACCAATTGTTGTTTTTGGCTTTTTTGGCTTTGAAGCAGTTCCTGCATTATTTTCACGCATCCATAATCCTGCTAAAAATTCTGCGCGCGCCATCGTCGGCACAATCCTAATAACCGGAAGCCTCTACATGCTTTTTGTTGGTAGCATTACCTACCTTCTCCCCGCAGAAGCATATGCTACCAGCTCCCTAAGCGAAGCACTGCTATACGCCCTACCCTCACATCACTGGCTCGTTAATATTATTAATTGGGCCATTATTATAACTATTGCAGGTACGCTCTACTCTATGTTTCCCGCCATTACTAACCTGGTCTCACAAGTGCAACGAAAAGTTCCGGTTCTTTTCGTGCGCTGCGTAATACCAGTATGTGCGCTTGGAGCTCTTTGGTTTGCCCAAAATCTCGGGGTGCTCTTTAACATTACCGCACTAGGAATCGCTGGTTCATATGGCATGGCTACTCTTACACTTGCACTTCAAGGCACCACTAAAAAACCTTCGGACCTGGTTCTTGGCTTAGCCGCAACTGCCGCCTCTGCCATTGTGTGCCTTTGCGCCATAGTAGGTTTATGATACAAATAAAAGGAAAGCATTTGACGCTATAAGAAAGTCTGAGTATATCAGTAAAGAACGCAAAAGCGCGTGCTAAAAAAAAGGATGAGAATCATGAACCATATTCGTATCGTCAGTCTACTTACCTTATTCTGCACGCCAATATTTGGAAGTTTTCCATCACGCGTCGACCCCTATCCTCTTTATACTGCAGCAAATATGCTCGGGAACTACACGAGCTTTGGTCAGTGCGAACCTGAATATCACGTCCGACTGAGCGTTACTCCATTTCGCCAAAACGCGTACAAAGCATATCGTTACAATGACCACAACACGCCCGTCGTCTGGTCGCCAAGCATCGACACCATCGATAAAAATGAATGCGAAATTGGCAACATATATGGAAATTGGAACTACCTAGGCATATTTTATACACAAGCTGTACGAGAAAAATTCCCCTACAGCGATGGAGCCACAGAACCTGTCGACCCACTCGGCATTCAATGGGACGATGAAAGCACTATTGAAAAATCAGAGCTACGAGCTACACTATCAAATCCAAACTACACAGATCCAGCTCAGCTTTTAGGATTTATGTCTGTTCCCATGGAGTTCCGTAGCTACGGAGTACGACTTCAAGGAGACTTCATAACACCCATTGGTGTAGGCATCAGTGGAAAAATATCCATCGGGCAGCGGCAACAAACTCCAACCTTTACCGATAAAACCGCATCCGCCACCATCGGAACCGATGACAAAGGAGCACTTTCAAATTTAATTTTCCAAAAGCTCAACCCCATAACCGAACGGCTTGATCTTGGAATTCGTCCTTACTGCGAAAACACTATTGACCAAGGCATATTCTCCCTCTTTTTTACCAAAAACTTTGACTGTTTTATCGATGAAGATTCGCCATATTCTTCTTTTGTTTGCAGCCCATTCTTCGCTGTTGAATGGGAACCCGCACTACACGAAATCAACCCTAATAATCTTATTGCAGCAAACGTAGGGACCAATGGCCATACTGGATACGGATTTCACGCCGGTGTCACCATAAACTTTTTGGACACCATTGAAATTGGATGCGACATTGCACCAACATATTTCACTTCACGCACCTACCAACAAGCACCAATGCCCACCCACGAAAAGCAGATAGCGCTATTCCCAACTAAAGCCGATTACACGCTTGAACCAGGAACCAACTGGACCTTTGGGGCAAGTATGGCCGCATTTGATTTTACAAAACTATTTTCTGCCTCCTGCGAATTTAGATATGTGCACCACTGCAAAGATCGCATTACATTAATTTCGCCTGCATCATTTAAAGACAAACTCTACTTAAGCGACAGCAAGGATGAGAACAAAGAAATCATCTCATACCTACGCCCCAATGTCCTGGAAGACCGAAGTGGTTGGAGCTCCTGTTTCATCAACCTCGCAACGACACTAAGTATCTGCTCTGGCTTCCAGCTCGGCTGCGCCTGCCAAATACCAGTTCGAATGAGAAACGCGTACTACAGCACCACAATCCTAGGATCTCTCTCCGTACAATATTAGTAGAATAAAAACAAAAGACAGATTGAGCTTCCAAAACTAGTTCAACGTGTCTAGACAGAAAAGGCATAACAAAGTACAATTGTGGTTGTATTGATAAAATGTTTTCCCCTATCAAAGGACTGTGGCTACTTACATGAGTAAAAAAGCAAACATCGTTGTAACTGTAAACGATCAAAATATCGAACGTTACCTCCGTCAATTGAAGAAAAAATTAGAACGCGAAGGCGTTATTCGCGACATGAAGCGCATAAGCTACTTCGAAGCTGAATCACAAAAACGTCGCAAGCGTCACATGCGCGCAGTTAAACAAAACTGGATGCGTATGGCAGCCTGCAATCTTATCTAAATCAGTAATATGAAATTAGAAACACCTTTGCATCGCATAAAACGCGCGCGTCGGGAAGCACAGTTACAAAAAATTGTAGCCGGGCTTCTCACGCAGCAAGCATGTGATGACCCCGAGCTTCAAGATCTACAGGTCACGCGCGTTGAACTTAATCAGTCAAAGAGCGTCTGTTATGTGCTGTTTTATTCCTCGCATGGCGAAGCTTTTTTCAGAGAAAAACTTGGACATGTAATTCTTTACAAGCCTTCTTTGCGTAAAGCAATTGGTCAAGAACTGCAAGGGCGCTACGTTCCTGAAATTGTTTTTAAATACGATACTAATCTCAAAAAACAGTTAGCTCTCGAAGCACTCATCGACCATGTAGCACATGAGCATGACAACAGTCAGGATGATTGAGCCTATTTTATTTTTTGCTATCGCCGGCCTGCTTTGGGGTTCTTTTCTTAACGTAGTGGCGTATCGCCTCCTACACGATGAAACGCCCTTTTTTCCTCAACGCTCCTACTGCCCAACTTGTCATCATACGCTCGCGTGGTATGATCTCATTCCGCTTATATCTTTTGCTCTCCTAGGTGGCAAGTGCCGATATTGCCAACAAAAAATCTCTCTTTTGTATCCCTTTATCGAACTCACCACTGCATTAATATTTGTGTACTATTACCTCTTTATTCCCACACCTTTTTTAGTCCCCTCATTACTCCTTGCAAGCCTTTTTATCATCACAATACGTACCGATTTTGAAGAAAAGACAATTTTTCGAATCACAACACTATTTGCAATTCCAAGCGTATACCTCGCCTCCTATTTTGGACTCTTACCGCTCGATATTTTTGAGAGTTTTCTCTCAAGCATTGTCGCATACAGTATTTTATGGTTTGTGCGTGTACTCGCCAGATGGTACGCAGGACAAGAAGCTCTGGGATTGGGGGACGTCGAATTATTTGCCCTTATCGCATCAGTCGGAGGTTTTTTTGGTGCATGGGCAAGCTTAACCCTTGCTGCAACAATCGGAAGCATTCACGGCCTTATCCAAAAATTTATAAAACCGACATTAGACCCACGTATACCCCTGGGCGCATATCTTGCCCTTGCAAGCTTAAGTATTTTCCCAGTAGTAATATGGGTATTCTAAGGCAAAAACCTCAAATCGCCGTCCCAGAGTCACTTTTCCACCTCACCAATACGCCTTTTTCTCCCGCTCGGCTTTGATTTCAAAACTTTATTTGACATAAAAGGAAAAAAATATATCTTAATTTGTATATGGAATTTTAACAAAACTCTCTGATTTTTTATATTTGTACATCAGAGAAGTATTGGGCATTTGTTTTAAGGAGAATAATATCATGAAATCGATGCGTATACAGAATGAAAACGCTTCGCAATTGCCAGGTAAGCAACGTAGTTATCAAGATATTGTCTCTTATTTAGACGCTCACTGGAACATCCCAATGTCTAGTGAAGCAAAGAAAGAACAGCTTCAAAAAATCAACGTGGCGCTCGGGCTTGCTCAGAACAGTCAAGATGCAATTATGGTTTGCGGAACAAACGGCAAAAGTTTGACCGCGCATTTTACTACCCGTCTTCTTAAATCAGAAGGCTTAGTTGTCGGCTCCCTATTTAGTCCACACACATTAACTTACAACGAACGCATCATCCTTAACGGGGAACAGATCAATAATCGTTCGTTTACAGACCTAGGCAACAAAGTTCTTGATATTGCCACAGAAAAAAAGATAACCCTCGCAAGCGATGTCGTACTCACGGCAATTGCGCTTCTATATTTTAAATCACAAAATGTCGATGTTCTTGTTATTGAGAATGAATCCTCACGCTCCCACGATCCAGCAACAATATGCAACACTAAAGTTGTCATTGTTACCCGCGTAACAGCTGAAAACATTGAAAGTACGGAAGCTGCGCAGGAAGAGCTGATCAACGAGTTACAAGATATTATCAAGCCAGGAATGCACGTAATATCTGGCGATCAACTCAAAACACATCTGCAACACATCGAAAAAATCACCCTCGAAAAAGGCGGCGTTTGGGAGATGCCTATTCGCAAAGTTGCACCACTTACCTATCCATTTGAACAAATTCACGGTCGTTGTGCTGCTTTGGCAGAACGCGCAGCAATGCTCTATATGAATAACTGGGGCACAGAAAATACAACGGTTGTTACCGACAGCATTTTGGTTAAACAAAAAGGCAAACGTGGCCGTCCAACGCTAGAAGCAAAACAACAAGAAAAATTAAACCCAAAGAAGACTGTTGAGCAATTCTGGAAAGAAAATATAAACGAATTACCTTCACGCTTCCAACTCCTTGATAAAGAAGCGCCGTCAGTCCTCTTGGACAGCGCAGACAACTTGGATGCACTAGACAACCTTCTTTTGGGTGCGCGCCTTCTTCACTATCAACGCCCAATCCAAGGGTTAACAATTATCATGAGTGCAGAGGCGAAGAACTTTCCTAACGATGAGTTTATTCGCGCCATTCGCTACTTCTTTAAAAAGACTCCAGGTCAAATTTACTTGTGTCCACTTGAGTCTTCAACAAGCCCTTGGCAACAAGGCCCAAGCTGGGATACGGGTGCCCTGGTCAACGAACTGGCTAACAAAAAAGTTAAAGCAACGGCATTTAAATCATTTGCGACTGCATTTGAAGCCGCTAAAGCTTCTGCAGATCCTAAAACAGGTCTCATTATTATCACTGGTTCAGCAAGTATAATTTCTAACTATTGGCAAAACCGCAATATAAAAAAACTAGGCTAATAAAACCAACAAGTTAAATTAACCAAGGTGGAGAAATTTTGAAATTTCTCCACCTTGGTTATCCAACGAAAAAATTTTTTCATCATATGAACCACTACGTCTTATTAGCAAGCGCACTCCTTTTTGGAAGTCTCTTTCTGCTCCTCTCCTACCTTGAATACGCAAATGACTGCCTGATCAGGTCTGCAAGTTTACCGCTTCTACTGCTCAAAAGAATTATACGCTATGGAGCACTTCTAGCCTTTTTCTCAATCCTTTTTCAGTTGAATTTACCAATCTTTGGTACTATACTCGTTGCAATAGCAATATGTATTCTCTTTGGGTGTGTAGTTGCATACGCCTGGTCCCAAAAACGCTAAAGGATTGTCGTGGAAGAACACGCGTTATTTCACACACACACGTGGAATCCACTCTCTTACTGGGGTATTGAGAACAATTTCTTTGACCTCGACTTAGAAATATTAACCAATACGTGGATTGCGCTTCTTATCATCTTGGTCATTGCTATCTTAGGGCGCGTAGCCATTCAAGATCCATGGCAACTGCCTGGATATATTGTACTCAAGGGAATTCGCAGCCTATACTCACTTATTCAACAATCAATGGGTACCGTACGTCCATACTATTTCTTTTTTATTAGCGCTCTATTTATTTTCATCTTTACCTGCAACGCACTGCCCCTTCTTCCACTCCTTGAAGAGCCCACCAAAGATCCCAATACCACCTTCGCTTTTGCCATTATCGCTATATTTTTTGCACAGTTTGAAGGGTTAAAGGCACATGGCGTTATTGCATTTGTTCAAGAATATTTTAAAATGCCATTTACCCTAATTAATAAGCACAAACCACTAATCCAGCAATTACCATTAGCCGTAATTAAGGGTATCGCTAACATTATCATAGGTACCCTGGGACTACCACTTGAACTTATGAGTAAAGGGGCAAATCTTATCTCTCTTGCGCTCCGTCTTTTTGGTAATATCTTTGGTGGTGCTATTATTGTCGGACTCCTTAAGCAAGCCGCCAGTGGATCGATTATCATCCACACACTACTTGTTATGACCGGTTTAAATCTTATCGTCATGTTTTTCTTTGGTCTATTCGAAGCATTTATTCAAGCCTTCGTGTTCACTATTTTAGCAACAACCTACTTATCGCTTGCAACACAAACCCATGAATCACACTCCTAGCATAATATATATCTAAGGAAGCTTGTATGCAGATTGAATTAGCGCCCATTTTACACACAACTGCAATAGGAATAACCCTTCTTGCGCCGCTTACAGCTGTAAGCGTTTCCCAAAGCCTCTCGGCGCGTGCATCAATCGACACCATTAATCAGCAACCTGGCGCTCTAAGTAGCATACGAAAAACTATGATTTTAACCCTGGCAATAACAGAAACAAGCGCCATCTTTTCGCTCTTAACTGCTATCTTTATCATGCTTAGTCCCTGCTATTCTATTGCTAACGGACTTAGCTATCTTGGAATGGCTTTTGCTATGGCAATTCCTGCAACCACTGTCGGATTTATGTCCAACTTTGCCATACAAAACGCAATCAGATCACTCGGACGCCTTCCCAATATATACTCAAAACTAACAACGCTTCTATTACTCGTACTAACCGTCCCTCAAACACCTGTTATTTTTGGTTTTGTCTCCGCTTTGCTGATGCGCGCCTACATTTACCCCGAAATGACCATCTCGTCGGGTGTTCGGCTGTTAAGCAGCGGCTGCTTAGTTGGATTTGGTTCAATTGGACCTAGCATTGGCATCTTGCTACTTGGGTCACAAGCATGTTACTCAATAGGCCTCGTAAAAAATTTATACGAACGAATACTCTCATTTATTTTTATCAGTCAGGCAGTTATCGAGACCCCATTCTTATTTGCCCTGGTTGCAAGTCTTTTGATTGCATTCCTTCCTTTTGATCCGTGGATGTCAAAATCTATAGCAACAGCCGCGATAATAGCACTTTCTACATGTCTAGCAGGTATTGGCTCTGGCTGGATTGCACGTATTGCATGCAAGCAAATAGCTCAAAACGAGCATATGGCAACCATGCTTTCAAGAACAAGTCTACTTGGTCAAACATTTGTTGATACCAATGTAATCTATGCGACACTTATTGCACTCGGCGTTCTGTTCCTTTATTAAGATATTCAAGAACAACATTCTGCATATGCGCAATAGTCTCGTCGATGGACCACCCAGTATTATCAACAAGTATTGCATCTGAAGCTATTTTTAATGGTGATACCACACGATTGGTATCGCGCTCGTCACGTAACGACACCGCCGCCAAAGCTTCGCGCTCATCCAACAAGTTTCCTTGCTGTTCCTGACCAATACGCCAACGCCGAGCGCGCTCTTCTAATGATGCGGTCAAAAAAAACTTAACTTCAGCATCAGGAAAAACAACCGTACCGGTATCACGCCCATCAGCAACAATATCATTTTGCATCGCAATTGACTGTTGCAAGACAAAAACGCCCTCTCTAACACGAGGATTTGCACTACTAATAGAGCTAATGCCATCCACAAATTCAGACTTAAGAAGACCAGTAATTTCGGCCCCATCAAAAAAAATATGCGGTCCGCCGGAATCATAGCGGTATACAATACGCCCCTCGGCCAACAAAGAATCAATATCTTTCTGCGCAGGCTCTTGCAATGTTTCTTTCGTATAGGAAAAAGAAGTAACAAGTGCATAAGCAAGCGCACGATATAACAATCCTGTATACAAATAAAAAAATCCAAACTGTACAGCCATTTTTTCCGCTACAGTAGACTTACCACTAGCAACAGGACCATCAATAGTAATTATCACAGCAACTCCTCTCGCAAACGAATATCGACCCCTTGTAAATCAATAGACCTACGACCACGAAATTCATTTTCTTGAACATACGCAGCAACATCAACCAAAGCACCCGTATGCCGCGCTAGCCACTCATACAATTCTGGCCTATTAAAAAATATCAGCGGCTTCACCACCCCTCGATCTGTCACCATGCATTTTACATGCTCCCCTTTCAAAAGCTGCGGTTCCCCAACAACCTGAACACGAGGCAAGTAAAAAAGCGGGCGATCATTGGCCGCGCCAAAGGGCTCAAGAAGAGATAAATCTTTAATTAATTTGCTATGCACCTCATCGAGAGACAACTCGGCATCACATGAAATGGCAGGAACTAGATCTTCTAATGAAATCATCTCCTTAAGACGAGCCTGAATCGCTTCGGTAAAATCGCGCAGCCTTTCAACCGGCACCGAAAGTCCAGCCGCTGCACTATGACCGCCAAATTGCACCCCCGTATGCGCAACCGCCTCAAGCAACTTAAAAACATCAATGCCCTGTGCCGAGCGACAAGACCCTTTGCATAGTTCTCCTGCCCGGTGAAACAAAAAAACAGGTCGCCCATATAGCTGACTAAGACGACCAGCTGTAAGACCAATAACACCTGCTGGCCAACGCTCCCCAACGGCAACCAAAGCTAAATCTCGATCAAGCGCAATATCACCTGCGGCGATAGCAGCCTGCACCTCATCAAATACTTGCCGTTCTTTTTCTTTGCGCAACTGATTAAGCTCATGGAGCCTACGCCCAATACGCGCAACTTCGTCTGCATCAGAACCAAGTAAAAATAAGACACCGTCTCGAGGATCCTCAAGACGACCAAGTGCATTAAGCTGAGGCGCCAAAGAAAAACCTATATCTTGGGAAGTTAACTGTCGCTCCAACCGCACGTTCGCTCGCAACGTAGAAAGAGCCAAGCTCTCTTGCTCTCGAATTTTAGAGAGACCAAATCTAACCAACGCACGATTCTCTCCGACCAGAGGTACAACATCCGCAATCGTTCCTAAAAGAAGGAGTTCGTAAATTCGCTCAGGAACTGCCCCCTCATGTTTTGCGTATAGCGCAGCAACCAACTTATAGGCAACTCCAGCACCCGCTAACTCCTTACATTGATACAAGCAACCCGGCTGCTTGGGATTAACAAGCGCATACGCATCAGGTAAAACATTATGTGGCGTATGATGGTCAGTAATAATTAGATCAACACCAAGCTCCCGCGCCCGACGAGCAGCATCCAAAGCAGTAATACCATTATCGACCGTTACAACAACGCGATACCCACTAGCGTGAGCCCGTTCAACAATCTTTTTATTAATCCCATAACCATCAACAAAGCGATTAGGTATAAAAAAATTAACCTGCGCGCCAAGCCCAATCAAACCATCAAGCACAATAGACGTCGCCGTAATACCATCGACATCATAGTCGCCAACAATTAAGATACGCTCTTTCTTCTCTATTGCTTCTTCAATACGCGCTACAGCAACATCCATTCCTTTGAGCATTTCGAAAGGATGCAAATGAGGCTTAGCTGGCGTAAAAAGAAACTCTTCGATAGCGGTCGTGGTAGACATACCACGACTCGCTAATACTTGCATAACTGGATAGGACAACGAAAAAGATGCCGATTGAGCAAATAATAATTCTTCGCGCTCGTTAAAAAGCATACGCCAAACAAAACGCATACCGCGAACAACGTTCATAGGGCGCATTATCACTCAGGCTTATAACGCAATGCAGGAAATAGAATAACATCACGAATTGTTGTTGTATTAGTCATCAGCATAACAATTCGATCAATTCCCAATCCAACACCAACAGTTGGAGGCATCCCATACTCCAAGGCTCTTATAAAATCAGCATCATATCGCATAGCCTCTGGATCACCCGAAGCATGAGCTTTGGCCTGAGATTTAAAGCGCTCCGCTTGATCAAACGGATCATTAAGCTCATTAAATCCATTTCCAATTTCCATACCTGCAATAAAAAGCTCAAATCGTGCTGCCAACGTCTCGTCATGTGCATCTCGCTTTGCTAGAGGAGATATTTCAATCGGAAAATCAATAATAAAAACAGGATCAACAATTTTATGTTCCGCACAGGCTTCAAATAAAGCAAAAACCTTCTGGTTATAACCATATTCAGGAGAGACCTCAGCTTCAAAGCGCGCGCACGTGGCATCAATATGCTCCGGCCGCAAGTCATTCTCTGCTATTCCTCCAAATTCTATTATCGCCTGGCGAGGACTCATACGTCGAATGTTATCAAAGTTTATCACCTGGGCACCATAGGGAACCTGCAATGAGCCGACCGTCTGCAAGGCCAACTCACGTAAAAGGTTTGTCACAAAATCCATGATAAAGTTATAGTCCTTATGCGCCGTGTAACACTCAAGCATAGTAAACTCTGGATTATGCCTTGTCGAAACACCTTCATTACGAAAGTTTCTATTCAACTCAAAAACACGCTCAAAGCCGCCAACAACCAATCTCTTTAAATAGAGCTCGGGTGCAATACGCAAATAAAAGTCCGTATCAAGCGCATTGTGATGCGTTACAAAAGGCCGCGCCGCTGCTCCACCGGGAATAGGATGCAAAATTGGTGTCTCAACTTCCAAATACCCATGTTGCTCAAAATAAGAACGGATAAAAGAGACGATACGAGAACGCTGATAAAATCTATCCCGAGCTTCTGGATCAGTGATCAAGTCCAAATAACGCTGACGATGTTTAATCTCATGGTCCGCAATACCGTGAAATTTATCTGGTAGCGGCAAAACTGATTTGCTCTCAAGCACCCATTCTGTAACACGAACTGTCTTCTCACCAGTTTTAGTGATAAAAAGCTCACCAGAAACCCAAACAATATCCCCTAGATCAACAAACTCAGCAAAGCGCTCAAACAATTCCGCGCCAACCACATCCGACTTAAGGTATACCTGTAAACGCCCAGAACCATCTTGAAGATGTGCAAAAATAGACTTTCCATGCTCGCGCTTAGTCATTACTCTGCCTGCCACCTGATACGCTACCCCTTCGGCACCCTCAGAGTAAACATATGCACATGAGGCAGATATATCGCGGGCCTCTGGCCACGGCTCCACACCCTGCTCACGTAGACGCTCTACTTTTGCTGTACGAACAGCGCGTTCCCCTTGTCCTAAAAATTCATCCATCAGATATCCTTGCGGAAAGATGCTTGTTGGTATTGTTCTTCTACAAAATCCCAGTTTATCAGATTCCACCAAGCTGTCAGAAATTCTGCGCGCCGATTCTCAAAGCGCAAATAATACGCGTGCTCCCAAAGATCAACAACTAATAACGGAACAAAACCAATGTGCTGCGGAACATCATGATTTGAAGTCGAATAAACCCGCAATTTTCCTTGTAAATCCACAACCAACCAGGTCCAACCAGACCCAAAAAATTTTCCTGCTTCACTCAAAAACACCTTTTTAAAGTCGTCAATAGCCCCAAAATGTTCAGCCAAAAGAGCCATTAAAAATGCACTTGGCTGGCAACCACCCGGAATCATACAATTCCAAAAAAACGTATGCGCCCAATGCCCACCCGCGTTATTCCGCACAGGCTCTTGTATAGCAACGGGCAACTGCTCCCAAAACAACACAAGATCATCTAGTGAAGCATCCTGCCAATCAGGATACGCTTCAAGCGCCGCATTGAGCTTGTCAACATATCCTTGATGGTGCTTAGAATAATGCAACTCAACCATACGCCCATCAAAACAAGGCTCCAAAGAATCAAAACCATATGGCAATTTTGGTATAAAAAACTTCATAACAAATCTTTCTAAAATAATATATTAAAAAAATATTGACTTATATAAAATAATTATCTAAGATAAGAGTAACAATAAAAACAACCTCCACAGGGGCATGTGTTAGCGTATATACTCCAAGCAGTATACCAAGGCGTTAATGTGTGCCCTACCTTTTTGCCCCTATAACACCAATATTTCTTCACCTGTCTTGCTAAGGCCCAGATGCTCCCGAGCATATTTTTCTATTAAAAAAGGATCTTGCTCCCATTCGGCTAAGAGCGCTTCTAATGTTCCTTTTTTGGACTCTAGCTCAGACAACTGTATTTCTAATGCTTTCAGTTCTTCTTTTTCGTGCAATGTTCGCTTGGCACCTTTGGGAGAAAAGAACCACCAATAGCTGAAAACAAGCAGCTGTAAGCCTATTATAAAAAAACCGAAAGTATGCTTCATTGTACAAGTTCCCGTAACCTGCTAACACATAACGCGACATCATCGTGAGTTGTATACAGATACCAACTCGCACGAACCGTCTGCGGAATGTTCAAGGCCTCATGCAGCGGCTGCGCGCAATGGTAGCCAGAACGGACACAAATTTGATATTGAGCCAAATAAGCAGCAACATCATGTGCATGAATACCATTTACATAAAAAGACACAAGATGCCCCTGTTCACAAAGCAAATCTCGATTGCCCACAATAACAATATCCGAAAAATCCGAAACGCCCTGAATAAAAGCCCGCGATAATTCTGCTTCATGAGCACGCAAAATGGAGAAATCCAATGTCGATAAAAACGAAAGCACCTCTCCAAAGGCTATAACTTGAGCAATCGGAGGAGTGCCAGCCTCCCACATAATCGGCATAGGAGCAGGCTTCCAATCATCCTTGTGTACCTCATACACCATTGAACCGCCAATCAACCAAGGCTGACACTCATGGTGATGTTTTTTTGCTACATACAAAATACCAAGACCAGTAGGCCCACACATCTTATGAACCGAACAAACAAAAAAATCAACCCCAAGGGCCTCAAGCTGAAACCTGCGACGTGGAGCTGCCTGAGCCGCATCAACAAAAACGGCGGCACCCACCGCGCGTGCTCGGGCAATCAAGGGTTCTAAGGTAGTCTCAACACCAATAACATTGGAACCAGCGGTGCAAACCACCAATTTAGTTTTTTCTGTAATAAGCGCACACGAATCATCAAGCAACAAAGAGCCATCTTTATCTAGAGGCATAAATCGTACTTGAGCCCCACAAGAACGCGCGACCTCAACCATGGGCAAATAGGTGGAATGATGCTCCAAAACAGATATTACGATCTCATCCCCCGGCGAGAGAACATGCCGCAACCACCCCGAAGCTACCGCATTACACCCCGCAGTCGCACCACCAGTAAAAATAATTTCAGATGCCTCATGGGCACCAAAAAATTCTGCTGTCTGCTTTCGAACACCCTCATATGCCTCTGTTGCCACCTCAGCAAGCTCATAAAATGAACGATGAACCGGAGCATTTTCAAGTGAATAAAACGACACAAGGCGCTCAATAACTTGCGCAGGCTTTTGTGCTGTAGCAGCACTATCTAAATATACTAAACCAGGTTTTTTAGAAAAAATCGGAAATAAGTTCCTTATGTCATTCATACCAACCCACCAATCGTTGGTTATCCGCCCAAGCGCCAACCCAAAATAAATGATAGCAAAGCGAAAACAAAAGCCGCAACATGCTCTTTGGCCCAAAACATAACACTGCCAAAACACGATGACGCTGAAGGCAACTCATCCAATCCTATCAAGCCGGCACAGCTTTCAAAATGAAACGTGATCAATCCCGCATTCTGCATTAATGCGCCCGCTAAAGCAAACGCAAGAGCAGAAAAAACTAAATAACGACCAAATATACGCGCCAAAAATCCAACACACATTCCCACAAATGCGCCAGCAACTGCTTCCGCAACCCAAAGCGGATATTCCTGAAAATACATTTGAATTTTAGTCCAAAAATCAACAATATATTGCATTAGATCCCCATACTTATACAAAAAAAGCGGCGAAGCACAGTAGCTTCGCCGCACGCAAATTAGCAGTACTAATTACGCTACCATGTCACGCAATGCGCGGCCTGGGCGGAATTTAGCAACTTTTTTCGCAGGAATTTGCATTTTCTTGCCGGTTGCTGGATTAACACCGGTACGAGCTTTACGCTTTTGTACCACAAATGATCCAAAACCAGTCAATACTACTGAGTTACCAGTCTTCAACGTTTTTGATACAACATCAATTAACGTTTCCAATGCTTTTTTGCATGTTGATTTAGATAGCTTTGAAGATTTGGCCATCTTATCTAACAATTGCGCCTTGTTCATGAACTTCCCTCAAATTTTAAGGCTCAATCACTGCTTCGCCTACCATTCCAACATAAGATTAGGTCGAACGCAACAAACACTCCCCTGTAAGCTATTACAGAAGGTAGATTTGTCAAATTTTTTTTAAACATATGGTGCCGAGGGCCGGACTCGAACCGGCACAGCCTTACGGCCGAAGGATTTTAAGTCCTTTGCGTCTACCTATTTCGCCACCTCGGCGGAGAATTTTTCAATATTTGGAGGCGGCACCCGGACTCGAACCGGGGATCAGGGTTTTGCAGACCCATGCCTTACCACTTGGCTATGCCGCCTTTATCTTGATAGGGATCAGAGCCCTACTCAGAGATAGTAGCCTTTTTAATCAGGTTTTGCAACTCCAAAGCAGTAATAATTGCAAACTTCTCCCCGCCCTCTTCTTGCTCTTCAGGGGCCTTAACAACAATAGAAAGATATTCCTGACGCGCTGGACCAGCAATCAAATCGCGCTCAGTTTCACCAAAAAGCTGGTACCATTCGGCCATACCACCTTCGTACGCATAAACTTGTTCAAAGCCTAATGAACCCAATATATTTGCAGCCTCACGACTTGCAGAACAGAAATAATTAGAACAATACACTACAACAGGCACCGCTTTATCCCAATCCTTAGCAGCCGTTTCAATATCATCGAACTGGACACAAATAGACTCAACACCAGGAGCACCCGCTATATGGGCATCATCAAACAATTCTTGATCTAAAACATTCACAATGCGCAATCCAACTTTATGCCCAGATTTTTTTGTACCGCCAGCAGGTCGGCATGTTCCATGATGGCAACATGGGCACCCGGCACTATCGCCACCGCCAAACCAAGCACAAGCAGATAAAATCGCTATTACTCCAATCAACAAAGCTGAAATTAGGTACTTCATACCAACCCCTACCGAACAACATTAAAACAGCGGCTCCAACGAACCTTAGACCAGAAAGAAATTGGATGCTTTATCATATCTAATAACAACCAACCTTCTTGACTATCAACTGACAAAATTCTAAAAAATATTCTTCCATGAATCAGCCTGCGCTTAAGTGGCATTCCTTTGCCATCGTTACCCCATGAGCGGCAATCATGGCTTCCTTCACGGTTATCCCCCATTACCCAATATTCATCCTCTCCCAAAGTGACATCAAATTCATCATACACTTGCGGTGTACCAGCATACAAAAGACTATCATAACTACTTGGCAACAAGTCAGCAGGATCTATCTTGTAAAATGGTTGTTCGCCAAGACCTTTATTCGGATCAAAGGTACGCCGTGAAATCTCGTAGGGGCCACCACTACGATCACGCACATAAATCAATGGGAAAGGGTTCACATAAGGCTCATCAAACTTTTCTCCATTAATGTAGATAACCGGCTTACCATCCTCAATTTTACCCTGAATACGCTCTCCAGGTAGTCCAATTATCCGCTTTGTCCAATTATCCGGGCCCCAAACATATTGCTGAAAAAGAAACTTGAGCGGATTCTCTGAATATTTAAAGTTAGGATTATCAAAAGCTATTATCTCGCCACGCTTAAACTCTTTAAAGAACGGCGTCAATTTATCTGCGATAAAACGCTCTCCTACCAACATGGTTGGCTCCATTGACCCAGTTGGAACCAAATACAACCCAACCAAAAAGGTTCGAATCAAAAAAACAAGAAGCAGTATAACCGCTATCTGCACCAAAAAATTTTGTCGATCCATCCATGCATTTATACGTCGAAGCATTTTTCTCCACCTCTCTTAAAAACCTTTACAAACTAATGAGCTACTTTATCATCTTATTTTAAGAAATAAAAAGGATTGCAAGACTTACCCCGATCACGCACCTCAAAATGCAAGTGGGAGCCATCACCCCCCATTTTGCGCACGTATCCAGTAGCTCCAACACACCCTATTTTTGCTCCCTCACAAACCCGGTCTCCTAGACGCACGTCAATTCGATCCATGTGGGCATAACGTGTAGTAAAACGCTCATCATGTTTAATAACTACTGTTTTTCCATATCCCTTTGACCATCTTGCCTCAATGACCGTTCCACTACCGGCTGCACTGATCGGAGTCCCGCGATTAGCCGCCATGTCAATGCCATGATGAAAACCCCACTTGCCATTTGCTTTTTTCCGTGGCCCAAAAGGAGAACTCAACCAAAACGACCCACGCGGTATCGGCGAAGAAAAGCGAGGATCCCATTGTTCCTTCTTACGGCGCATCGCAGGCATGCGGCTAGGGGCTGCACGAACATTTCTTGGCGCAACCTGCCGTCTCTGAACACCCTTTTTTTTCGCGGCACGCGTACGTCGAATATACGTAGAAAAATCCTCTAATTCTTGCTCTTGATATAAGACATCAACCTGTGCCCGCAGACCGGCTTTTTCCGCAAAATCCAAAGCCACATCACGAAGCCGCTCGGGAGATCGCTCTACAGGATCAAGAAGCTCTCGCGAAGATTCTTCCTGGCTGGAGGCTAAAACCAACATCGGGAAGCATTCTTCATCAAACAAAGTATCGGTAGCAACACTAGAAAAAATAAATACCGAAACCATTCCAAATGTAAATGCTATCAGCGAAAAGACAATTAAAAATCGTACTGGATGCCAAACAAAAATCGAACGCACAAACAAAATCGTCCCCTCATCCCTAACAAACAAGAAGACAATTAAAACCAATTACATATATTTTAGGGCACACTCGGACACCATATCTTATTGCAAAACAAGCCTTATAATTTTCAATACTACCACGTCACACCTTACCAATAGCAGATACTTTTGACTAGAGCTCAGCCTGTTTAGCTCGTGCCGTCGCAAACCAATCCTGAAGCTTCTCAACAAAAGCAAGATCAGTCTCTTCTGCATCAATAAAAAAGCAAGGCCCAACAAATACCGCAAGCTCATGCCAAAAGACAAGCCACGACGTTGGCGCATAAACAGCACCATTTCCAGACATCAAAACCGGAACTACTGGACGCTGCAAAGCACGTGCAGCCACCGCAAAACCTCTCATAAATGGATGGACAGAACCATCATTAAAGCGTCCCCCCTCAGGAAAAAGCGCAAGATGCAATCCATGCTTCTCGGCATAACGCAATCCGCGCATAAAGCCTCGTGCGGCTTCTGCCGGCCGCCCCGGATTAACAGCAAAAACAAGATGCCGCACCAAAAATCCAAAAACTGGCATGTGGGCATAATATGCCAAGGCATACCAAATATGCGGTTCTCCGTTAAAAAGCGCCCCTATGATGAAAATATCCAACAACGATTCATGGTTTGCAATAACAATATTAGGTCGGTCAAGGACAAGATTTTCGCGTCCCTCAACCGTAATAGGCACCATAAACGCCGCCAAAACACTTTTGTAAAAAAGATCTAACAACCAAAACACAAAGCTGCGCCGAACATACCAACGTTGTGGAGCCGCTAACAAGACAACCAAAAGCGGCAACCCCACGACCACTAATACCGCACCTGCATTAAAATACACCAACAAAGAAAACCACAACGAACGAACTTGCATATACTCCCCTGCCCAAAACAAAACTCTCCTGGCAAAGCTTACCAAGCAAGGCACCCACAGGGCTACAAAGTAGTCCAAATAAAAATGGCAGGACTTTAAAAAAAGTCCTGCCACAATACATTGAAAAGCGAAAATTAACGCTTAACGAACTGGAAGCGACGACGCGCTCCTCGTTGTCCATATTTTTTACGCTCTTTAACACGAGCATCTACAGTCAAAAGACCATTTGCACGCAAGTCAGACCTTAATGATTCGTCTAACTCAAGCAGTGCACGAGATATACCGAGCTTAACTGCATCGGCTTGTCCGCGCAATCCGCCGCCTACAACAGTAACCTCGACATCATAGTCTTTGGCCTGAGGAATAACCTCAAACGGGGTTTTCACTGCCAATTGGGCAAGGCCAATATCAAAATATTGCTCAAATGGACGATTGTTTACGACGATTTCGCCATTGCCACGACGGAGATAGACGCGTGCAACAGCAGCCTTGCGACGTCCAACACCATGCGCAACCGGCACGCGTGAAACAGGAGTAGCAACCTTTGCTTTCTTTGGTGAAGCCATAACGTTCCGAATTCCTACAAACAGTTAAGAAGACTAACAAGTAATTCTCTTGGAGCCGATGAGCGGACTTGAACCGCCGACCTATTGATTACGAATCAATTGCTCTACCAGCTGAGCTACATCGGCACAACATACCCCAAAAGTATACCAGTTTCATTCAAGAGTACAACTCCCAACCAAAGCTCAAGATAAAGAATTTTTGTACCTATATCATCGCACTGTTGCAAAAAAATCTTGAAGAAGGGCTTCTGTATCATTCCTTAGTACACCGCGGGTCACGTTCTTCAAAAAACCTCCATATAAGCGCTCTGGTTCAAGCAAAATATTTGTATATCCATATATCGGAGAATCGCTACCATAAACAAGCCGCTCTATTCGACTCAGCAACAACGCCCCCATACACATTAGACACGGCTCCAGAGTAACATAGAGTGTGCAGCCGTCCAGCCGCCAGTCTTGTTTTTCCATTCCAGCGGCGCGCAAAGCTACTAACTCTGCGTGATAATCTTGTGATGAATACTTTTCGACCTGATTATACCCCGCACCAATAATTTCTCCATACGGTGAAACTACAATAGCCCCAATCGGCACATCGCTTTCTTTAATTGCCTCGCGCGCCATTAAAAGAGCTTCATACATATATTGTTTATCATACTCATACATACAAACCACCTTTCTACACAAAAACCCATCCCAGAAAAGGGTACCCCGCTTTGCAAAAAATGCAGCATTGTATAGACTAAAAGTAGGGATCTTTATCTGTATAATGGCCCGTTGTTGTGCATCTATCTAGGACATAGTAACCCAAAAAATTAGGCCACAACAACCTACGCCATACCACCTTTTAGAAAGGCGTTCGTATGTCATCTCAATCTTCCGATAGCACGAATCCAAAATCAACATACTCTGCCCAATCTATCCGCGTAATGGAGGGATTGGAGGCGGTGCGAAAACGCCCCGGTATGTATATTGGAACTACCGGCCCTTCTGGCTTACACCACCTCGTATACGAAGTCGTAGACAACTCAGTTGACGAAGCTCTGGGCGGTCATTGCGACACGGTATTAATAACACTACATGAAGATGGTTCTTGCTCTGTCCAAGACAATGGGCGCGGCATCCCAACTGAAATGCACGCTGAAGGCGTATCTGCTGCTGAAGTTGTTTTAACCAAACTTCATGCAGGCGGAAAATTCGACAAAGAGTCTTATCGCTTTTCCGGCGGACTTCATGGCGTGGGCGTTTCAGTCGTCAACGCTCTTTCTTCGTGGCTTAAATTAACCATTTACCGCAACGGCCGGATTCATGCGCAAGAATACCATCAAGGTAAGGCCGTTTCACGCCTCGAAGATATTGGTCCAACCGAAAAACGGGGCACCATTGTTCGCTTTCTACCAGATCCAGAGATTTTTAAAGAGACCGTTGTCTTTTCTTTTGACAAATTAGCTAGTCGATTCCGCGAGCTCGCATTTCTTAACAAAGGGCTTCGCATAACTATTGTTGATGAGCGAAGCAATGACGAAGCAAGTTTTCTCTTCGAAGGTGGCATCATATCTTTTGTTGAACATATCAACAAAAAGAAGACCCCAATTACCCCAGAAATCATCTACGCCAAAGAAGAAGGAAGCGATTACGAGTTTGAATGTGCCCTACAATATAACAGTGGATATGATGAACAACTTTTTTCTTTCGTAAACAATATCAACACCGCTGACGGGGGGACACATGTCGCCGGCTTTAAGGCTGCACTGACCAAAGCATGCAACAAGCGCGCCCAAGAAATGAATCTGCTCAAAAAAGAAGCATCATTCTCCAGCGAAGACGTACGTGAAGGTCTTGTCTGCGTATTAAGCATCAAGATCCCAGAACCCCAATTTGAGGGGCAAACAAAGGGCAAACTTGGCAACAGCGAAGTTAAAGGACAAGTTAGCTCTTGGGCCTTTGCTTTCCTCGATAAATATTTTGAAGAAAACCCTATTGTCGCAAAAAAGATTTTACAAAAAGCGGTAATCACCATGCAAGCGCGTGACGCAGCGCGCAAGGCCCGCGATTTAACACGACGCAAAAACGTCCTGGAATCAACAGTGCTCCCCGGTAAACTTGCAGACTGCTCGTTCGAAGATCCTGCTCAGTGCGAACTCTTCATCGTTGAGGGTGACTCCGCAGGTGGTTCCGCAAAAAGCGCTCGAGATCGTTTTTCACAAGCAATACTTCCACTCAAAGGTAAAATTCTTAATGTTGAGAAGGCGCGGCTAGATCGTGCACTGGCAAATGAAGAAATCAAAGCGCTAATCGCCGCTGTTGGTGGGGGCATCAATGAAGAAACTTTTGATGCTAATAAAATTCGATACCATAAAATTATCTTAATGACCGACGCCGACGTTGATGGCGCACACATACGAACCCTCTTGCTAACATTCTTCTTCCGCTACATGCGTCCGGTTATTGAGCATGGATACCTCTATATTGCTCAACCGCCCTTGTACAAAGTTAAAATCGGCCGCAAAGAACAATATCTCAAAGATGAACGCTCTCTGAGCGCCTTCTTGCTTGACTGGGCGCAAGAGAACACGCAGATCAGTATTAACAACACCGTTCTTTCGAGCCAAGATTGGAACAATCTTCTATCCCACATCCTGTCTTATGAGTCGCATATTGACGCAGCTGCACGAATTTTCCATCTAAGTGATAGTGAAACCGATATGGTGGTGGACGCCATCATCGAGTCAAAATGGCTAGAAAGCACTGATGACAACAATTTTGTCTCCTCACTTCAAGCACACCTTCCGCATTGTAGGAGCGAAGTTATTCGCGCCGAAGATGCTGAGGCTGTTCTTATAATTGAAGCACTAGATGGGGCATGGTCTGTTCGCATTCCGCTCAAAACTCTCCATAAAAACGAAATCTCCGAACTTATCACCATCAAAAAGCAGGTAGCCCTCCTTAATAATTCGTGGAAATTGGCTATGACAGGCGCCGACAGAAAAGCATCTGGATCATCACCACGCCACCTCGTTAACGCAATTCAAGAGCTCAGCAAGCCTTCAATGAATCTGCAACGATATAAAGGTCTTGGTGAAATGGATGCAGAACAACTATGGGAAACAGCTATGGATCCTGAAAAAAGATCCTTGCTTCAAGTCTCTATTGATGATGCGATCAAAGCGGATCAATGGTTTAGCACATTAATGGGCGATGATGTTCAAGGAAGAAAGACCTTTATTGAAGAGCGAGGCAAGTTTGCCAAAAACATCGACGTTTAATATCGACACGCTCAGAAGTCGCATTGAAGAATTTTGCATAACCAATGCACTCATCGAACATGGCGACCGCATTATCATAGGATTATCAGGAGGACCAGACTCGGTCCTCCTAACCTATATCCTTGCTGAGTTGCGCTCCAAACACCAACTCACACTTTTTGCTGCACATTTAGATCATGGCTGGAGACATGAGAGCGCACAAGACGCAGCGTTTTGCCGTCAACTATGCGCATCACTCTCTATCCCCCTTGAAATAGAACAAGCTCAAAACATTAGCCTAAAGAAATCCATTAGGGGATCAAAAGAAAATTTAGGCCGACAACTCCGAAGAACATTCTTTGCACAATTACAAAAAAAATACGATGCAAACAAAATAGCACTAGCCCACCATGCCGACGACCAAATCGAAACATTTTTAATCCGGCTCATTAGAGGCGCTACCGTAACCGGTCTAGCCGCAATGCGGCCACATCATGGCTCATATATTCGCCCACTCCTTACAACCCCCAAAAAAGACATTCTCGATTGGCTTGATACCAATAACCGTCCTTATTGCATTGACCCAACAAACACATCAAGTGACTATCTTAGAAATCGCATCAGAAATACACTTATCCCCGCTTTTGAAGCTGTTGACTCGCGCAGCACCCTCTCAATTACAAAAGCAATCAAACATTTACAAGAGACAGATGCGCTCCTCGACGAAGTCGTAAAAAGCACCTACGCAGAGATCGCACAACCTACCCATGCACTTGATTATGTAAAACTCTTAGCTCTGCCAAATCGTCACTTACAGCGAAATCTAGTACTCCACTGGGTTATTGCCAGCAAGCTACCATTCGAGCCATCAAAACATATACTAGAGGAAATACTGCGCTTTTTTAGCAACTCAAAAAACACTCGACACACTATTGTTCCCTATTGGTCTATCGTAAAAGATCGCCAGTATGCTAGGCTGATCTTCAATAAGGAGTAAGGCTAAGAAGAGAGGGGAGTGTTTCATGGCCTATGTACCATATTTACGTCCAGGCCACGAACAGGAAAAGCGCACCACAGCCCTATTTCGCGCTACACTCCTATCGCTTTCGCTCTATACACTATTTCTCCTCTTCCTAGGAATCAAGTTATTTGACCCAACGCTACAACTCAATCTAAAAGAACTTCTACAACCACAAAAACCAGCCCCAATAAAGTTTATTCAAGAAGCCCTTCCAAAAGTAAAACCTGACAATGCACCACAAAAAATCAAAGCACCCCTGCCAATACAACCATCATCAAAACCGCCAGAACCAAGCCCGACCCTGAAGCAACTAACACCACCTCACCCAATGCAAACCGTCGAGCCCCAATCGAGCGAACGCGTTACTCCCCAGCCACCGACGAAACCCAGACCCGACGCTTCGTTACCTATGCAAAAACTGCCACTCCGAGCAACTAAACTTCAAGAACAATATAAATCTCCAATGCGCCCCAAAGAAGATGTACAAGCACGAGCGACACCGCCTAAGGCCCGACAAAAGCAAGCAGCATGGAAACGCCCAAGCATTAAAACATTGCAAACACACAGTGAAAAAAAACTGCAAACAACGGTAACCCAGAATAAGAGCAAAGAAATCTCGCAACAGTTTTCGCAATTCATCGAAGAAAAACAACAAAAAATGATCTTTCAATCTGGCCCAACACAACAAGAAGGATTTTATTGGGGCCAAACCGCAGAAGAAAACGCCCGACGCGCAGAAGCGCTCTCATTTTTTGAACGCTTTCTCTTCTTATTCTGCGAACTTTCGTACCAAAATCAACTTTCACTAAAAGGGATTATCACCCGCTCACATCACATCGCGGTACAGATAACCATCAACAAAGAACGGAAAATAACCAATATTCAGCTCACGTCACCATCGCCAGTGCCACAGCTCAATGATCACATCATGCGCCTATTAGGCCTTATAACACCGCCCGCGCTTCCAGCACACCATCAACAGAATGAAATTATTGTGCCCCTTAACATTCAAATCTCCATGGACGCCACCCTCTCATCGCTCTACTTTATCCCCATAGAACGCTGATTACAAAACACCCCCACAATTAACAATTTTTCATCAAACTAAGTTTATGTTACAATGATGGAATATGAGTCTGTCTTACTCAAAAAATAACATGAAATCGGGAGAATAAAAACATGGAAAAACGCGACTATTACCAGGTTTTAGGTATATCCAAAACAGCAACCCCAGATGAAATTAAAAGCGCTTACCGGAAACTTGCAATGAAATATCATCCGGACCGCAATCCAGACAACAAAGAAGCCGAAGAAAAATTCAAAGAAGCTGCCGAAGCGTACGAAGTTTTATCAGACGAAAACAAACGCAAGCAATACGACCAATTTGGTCATTCAGCAGGAAACATGGGTGGAGGAGCCGGCTTTGAAGGTTTCCAAAATATGGACGATATTTTTGCCCACTTTGGTGACATCTTCGGAGATATTTTTGGCGGCGGCCGCCAGCAAGGTCGACGCAAACCTCAACCAGTAGCTAAGCGCGGTCATGACCTGGTAAAAGAACTCTCCATATCGCTTGAAGAGGCATTTGCCGGCACAAAAAAAGATATCACATACTACCACTTCGTCTCATGTGCAACCTGTAATGGTAAAGGCACTAATGATGAAAAAAATATTGAAGTATGCCCCAAATGCCGGGGAACGGGTGAAATGCACTATCGCCAAGGCATATTTGTATATTCACAAGCATGTACGGACTGTTCAGGCCAAGGCTTCATCATCAAAAATCCTTGTACAACATGCAAAGGACAATCACGTATCCAAAAATACGACACGCTCTCAGTCTCGATACCAAAAGGCATATTTGATGGTGCAGAATTGCGCGTTGCAAGCAAAGGTGACGCAGGTATTTATGGCGGCAAAGCAGGAGACCTAATTATAGCCATACGTGTCATGCCACATAAACAATTTAAACGCAAAGAAGACAACATTGAATGTACCGTTACCGTGACGTATCCACAACTTGTACTTGGTGCGCAGATCGAAATCACCAATATTGATGGCAGCAAAGAATCATTAAAAATCCCCAAAGGGTGCCCTGTCGGCGAACGCCTAACAATCAAAGGGAAAGGTTTTCAAAAAATCCGAGGTAAAGGGCGCGGAGACCTGATTGCCACGATAACATGCAATATTCCAAAAAACCTCTCTTCGAAAGCCGAAGTCATATTGCGCGACTATGCAGAACAGATCGGCTCAGAAATAGAAGATACTTCTTCAGGAGCAATTGCCGGCTTTTTTAAACGATTTTTGGGATAAGACTAATGACTTATTTCAAATAAAAACGCATTTACATATTTTTAAAACCTGATAAAATGTCTATAATAGAAATACAGAATCGGAGTTTGTTTAGCCCATTTTCGTAGCTATCCACACGGACTTATTAAGTATCTGTGCCCATGCCACTACTTCTAGCTCGTTAATTCTCCGGGCTTTTAGCTTGGACCAAGATACCACGGCACAAAAAGAAAGCTTAAGAAGATAGACAAAAACTTTCTGTATCGCAAAATACTAACAAGTTGATAATTAAGAAACTTTATAAAAAGCAAATCAGAAAGGTATTACATGGTAAAGAAATTTGTATTATTTGGATGCATCGCAATAATGGCGGCATCACAAATCACATTACCGCAAAACCCTTCAATAGCAATTACATGGCAAGAGCCGAAAAACCCTTTATACGAGGACAGAGAAGAACCAAAATACAGTGATTTTTCACCTTTTCAGCTTAAAAAAAGTATCATATCAAGGCCCCTGCACCATTTTTCATGTGGGCTACTCATTGCAGCAGGTCTCAAACTTAGTTACGAATCAATTGCAACTAAATCAATTACTCCCTTCACCAAAGCTTTTTCACAATCCGTACCGCTAGGACGCTTGAGTAAAATAGGAAAAATAGGCTACCCTCTCACCGTAGCACTCTCTGCAGGCCCGCTACCACTTAATGTCGCTAATTTCATATCCAATGAAATTACCTACAACGTAATCTCCAATGGTACACGACCACATATCAACTGGACCAATACAACAGATATATATTCAACTCTGTTTTCACGCCACTTCTGGAAAACCCCTTTTACCCTAATTAAAACACCATTTAACAAGCCTCTATGTCTTGCCAAGTCTGTTTACCAAAGGCCCTCAATAATAGGATGGTTAGCGCTAGGCACCGCAGCAAGCATGGGTTTAGAACAAGCAATCTTTTCTTCTAGAATTGCATACAAGAAACATAGCTTAACAAAATTACAACAAGATCCTACACTCATACAAGCCTCTCAAAAGCTTGCCGAAATGCATCCATCACTTAAAAACCTAACAACCCAATCTCTTGTGAAGGTATACGGAGAACCTGGATACAACCTCTTATACCCAGAGTGGCAGCTAAGAAAAGAATTCCTCGAATACCAAAATTGCCACAAACCAACACAAAAAGAAACAGATGAGATCTGGGCGGCATTTGAATCTTTCATAAATCCACCCCAAGAAATAAAGGATGCGCTACTATTGTTAGGCTTTAACGAAACAGATAAACCAATTCCAGAACAAATCACCTACGCTTTTACATCAAAAATTACACAAAATCCATCTGAAGAAGAAAGCCTAAGAAAAGCCTACGACCTACTCATGAAAAAGGCTACGAATGACCAAGTACTTCTAAACAAATATCTTAATTACATTGTTAATTTCACCGTAACCTTGCCTGGTGGTGCCAAGACCAGGAACAAAGAGAATGTTGTTGTCCAAACAAATTCATATTCACATGCAAAAGAACAAATAGAAAAAGAACTCCCAGGTCTTATAAGTCAGAATGCCCAAAATTTAGCAGAAGAATTAAGCCCATTTTGGGGCTCAAATACGAGTAACCTCGAAAAACTCAACACGCTTCGACGCTTCCTATTTGTCATCAAAAAGGAGACTAAAGACCATATGCTACAAAAGCTACAAAATAACACAACCTGCCCTTGCCATCGCTGTAAAAAAGAAAAAATATGTGTAGCCCCAAAAACACTTGACTACAATACTGCACTTCGTATTCTCGGTTTACAACCAAATTCAAATCCATCAGCAGAAGAAATAAAAAAAGCCTACAAAATTGCAGCAAAAAAGCGGCACCCCGATCTCCACAAACAAAATCCAAAAGCTAAGGAAGAATTCGAATCCCTGGTCAAAGCTTACAAATTTTTACTCGAAACCCTGCAAACAAATGATCTTGAACAAAAAGCCAATAGTGAACTAGAAGAATTTGATCCATTTCAATATTATAAACTTGCAACCAACAAAATTTCTACTTGCCAGATGCCACCACTCTGCTTGGATTGTTGGGTAGAATTATGCGCGCACTATTTAAATGAACCTCAAAAAGATGCTTTCGACATTTTCTTAGAGGAACGATTTGGCGCAAACCGATTTACCGCAAAAAACTACAATCAAACCGTTTCCAACAAAGACATCGAAAATAATATCGCTAAATACAAGAGTAAATAAAAGAAAAAGGGGCGGCACAATTTCCCGCCCCCAACTTTAAAAGCGTAAAATTGCTGCGATTTGCTCATAATCGCTAAGCTTACTCTTATCCACAAAGGTAATACTACCTCCTTGTTCCCCAACTTTGGCCACCAACAGGTCAACTAGATCATCGCTAATCCCTGGCAACGTCGAATCTGCGGCCAGCATAATATTGGTTGGTTCTGCTTTATTGATAGCGCCTGCTACCGTATACCCTTCTTCAACCAGCAAGTCTTTTATTCGACCTTCTTCTGCCGCCTTCCAGACAGCACGGATTCCGAATGCATGCTGCAACTTCCCAACAGCTTTATCAAAATCTGCTAACTTGGCCTTTTGCTTTGCTTCCCAAAGCTCTTTTGTCGCCGGCTCTATAGCATCGGCTAAATCAAAAATTGAAAAAAGCTCAAAATCTCCGGAAACTTCTGCTGCCACTGGCTGCCTATAAACCTCTTTAAAAAAATTCATCGTCCGATCGGCGCCAGTAATAATCAATGGCAAAGGGCGATCTTTGGTAACCGACTTATACGCCTCATCAACCTTACGCATAAATTGCCGCTTATGTTCATCAAAATATTCCGAATCATGGGGCGAATGGCGCACAATCTCGTTGTTTACCTTGTACTGCATAGCCTCTACTCGAGGCCGCTCGTAACTCAGAGGAAATTCTCCTTCCTGCATCTCATGCAAAATACTTCCTACTCCACTATACAGACGAACGGACTTTTCATTTAGCAGTAAAAGATAGTATTGTACAAGCCTATGAATAATTCGATCCACCTCACCCAACGCAAAAACCTTGTCTATGATTACACGGCTTTCGACAGGAACAGGTAAGCGAAATATCTTAGAGACATCGGTATTCACAAAAATAGCAATCCCATCTTTTGAACGAGCATAATCAATTTTTGCAACTGTTTCGTCTAGCTTAGCAAAGAGAGCCTCAAGCTCTCGTACCGAAAACTCTTTTAAAAGACGTTCTTTGGCTTCTCTGACCAAATTTTTTACGGTGATAGGATCCTGCTCCCGCGCAGGCATTGCACGATGTGTTCGTACAAAAATTGAGAGCGATGGATAGCTCTCCTGGGCGCGCAACATTGGTATATCGTGACGATTCATGCCAACTCCTTACTACGGTCCACAACGTGGTTACTCCCTACTCAGCCACTATAATGCAACCCCATAAAAAATGGCAAGTTCCCATCAGAAAAGTCGACATCCATCAAGATATAAATGGCTGATTACACCAATCAAAAATGATCCAATTGCAATACCCGCCAAACTAAAAATTTCTGACGGCGCCATAGACATAACAGCAAGCCAACAAATTCCACCGAGCAAAGCCCAAAACCAAAGCCGGTGAAACAATCTACGGTGTCGCTGCAACATAACAAAAAGCCCAACTAAAAAGAGAATTAACAAAACAAACCAAGATGCAGCTATTAACGCAAAAACACCAGCAACAAAGAGAAGGCCAAAAAAAAGTTGACGCGCACGACTATATGTATCTATATCTGGAGCCAAGGCGCCCAAAAAGCAAAACAATGAAGCAAGCAGAACACGCTCTAGGCGCCACCCAAAACACAAGCTCAGCAGCAGCAAAAAAACTATCGGAACGGCTGCACCACCCAAATGTCCCCTATATCCCGGCACTGGTCACATCTCGCTTCTTTAAGACCTTGAGCTCCGCCTCTGGGTAAAAAAACGAAAGTAATTCTCGGTATTTCATGCCCTGTTCTTTTGCCATATATGCAGCACCCCACTGACAATAGCCTAACAAATGGCCATATCCCTTGCCGCGTACAAGAACCGTTTTTGATTTTTTTTCAATCGAACAACAGAGGCTTTTAACCTCTTTTTTGAATAACGAATAGAACTTTTTTCCCGAAACCATGTGTGCACCACGGCGCGTCTTAATCGAAAGCTCCCGCAGCACTCCCGCATCGTCGTGCACTGCAAAAAAAATTCGTGCATCTGGCAACCCTGCACGCAACCGAATAGACAACTGCGACTCAAAATCAGAAATTAAGAACTCTTTTTTCCACTCAAAATACGGCCATTTACGACAAGCCAAACAAGGGTACGAGCGCTTTAAGTACGGATATTTAGCAAAATCTACGCCCGTCAAAGCACTCGGGGTAATCCCACCACAAGACATATCATACATCGCTGCAATCGGTTCGTCATGGTACACCAACACCATGCCTGCGGTTTCATCTACTACCCGCCGCCAATGGCGTTGTGTATGCCGGCCACCGTATGTTTGGTGAGCATTAGACGCTTTAATATCAAACAACGTACCAAAAGCTGTTGGTTTTTTACGTCGCCGCGCAAGGAAAACCTTATGCGTCGCATACGTTCGACAAACAATGGCAAAAGCACGGTTGGCCTCTTCATGCCAGGTTGGCCACCCCTCCCAACGCAAAACGGAATAGAGATAAGACTCTAAATCAAGCGTATTAACAACAAAGAGCTTATTGTTCCAAAGACTAACAACAAAAGCACCATCATAAACACGTTCGCCAAAAGCTATACCCGCGCCCTCATCCTTGGGTCTCACCAAAAAACGAGAAACTGCAAGCGGCCTTCCATCAAGCACAAGTCTACCTTTAGCAAAGGTTATAGAAACCGTGTCTTTTTCTATTTCATACACATCTGCTTCATTCACCCGCGACACAATAAAACCGCCCGCTGATTGAAGCTGAAAGACAGGCGATTCACTCACTACATAATCTGCAAGTAAAACACGAACATCAAGTGCAACGACCGGCCAGCTTATCCCTATTGTCAAAAAAACAGCAAGCAGAACCGATTTCATATCGCTACACCAAGCCGCTCTAATAGGTCTGCAGGAACAACATTATGTTCATCGATACCACGATTCGCCATAGCATCGGCTTCCTTGTTGTACTCTCGCAACACATGAACAATCTTATAATCACATAAGCGCAAGAGCTCCTGTGCGCGGTCAAACAAGCGACGAAGACCTAGGTTTTTCACGCGGTATTCACCACGTATTTGACGAACTAGTAACTGTGAATCAGAAAAGATAAAGATCGTATGCTCAAGCAGATCCAAATCAAAAATTTTTTGAAGCCCAAGCAACAAGGCCCAATACTCTGCCTCATTATTTGTACCACGCCCTAAATAATACCCATCCTGGAAGATACGCGCGCCAGCCAACGTAATCACAACCCCGGCACCAGCGGCACCAGGATTCCCGCGCGAGGCACCGTCAACAAACAGTTTTAGTGGCTCACGTATCACACGTGTTTTTTCTGGAACAGGCTCGACCGTGTTACCCCACAACTTGAGCTGCATCAATCTCCTCAGGGACCTGTGAATCATACAACATACGCCGACATGTTTGGCACGAAACCAGCTGATGGTGTTCAACCGAAGCAATATCAACCCTAGAAATAGCACTTCCACAGCCACCGCACGCCCCATTGACAACAGGTACAAAAGGATTTACCACACGTGCATGCATCTGTTCATATAACGCTACCCACTCAGGACGAACGGCCGCTAAAAATTCTCCTCGATGCCTACGAAGCTCTAAGAGAGTATCTTCACCTTTTTTTATCTCATTCTCATGTTCATTGAGCAGGGGAGCTGCTTCACGAACAATATCATCCAAACGCCCCTGAGCACGTTTAAGAGCCGTCTCTGCTTCAGCCAACTGACTCCACACAGATTCAAGCTCTGTTTCAATCTTCAAACGTTTAGAATCAAGCAAGGTACGCTCATGAGTTAACGCTTCAAACTCTTTTCCACGTCCAGCAGTATCAAGACGCATTGTAATTCGCCGCTCATCTTGATCGCACGTACGCAACTCAAGATCTATTTCATTTTGTCGCTTTTCAAGCTGACGAAACCCCTCTCGCGCTTTTAGGCTATCTTTTTCTGCTTCTTGTATGTTTTTGGAAATAGCGGCTACCGCCTCTTTTTGCATGGCAATATCACGCTCACGCCCATGAATAGTTTTATCAAAACGAATAAGCGCAACTAACGCGCCATATGGATCTTGCATGAAAAATCCCACCAGATATTCTACTTGGTGGGCCCACCAGGACTTGAACCTGGGACCTCTCGGTTATGAGCCGATTGCTCTGACCAACTGAGCTATGGGCCCGCCAGATAATGCGCATACGCTTCTTCAGTCAAGATAGCAAAGAAAACAATTGTGTCTACCAAAAAGAACAATATGCCGCTTTCTTTTTACTAGCGAAGCTTGTATACTGCGCCCAAAATATGTATGCGTGGAGAAAGGGGAAACGCAATGAAGCTCTCACAAAAAAACAAACGCCAAATACTCGGATATCTCTTGCCAACAGCAACTGCAATTCTCCTCCTTGGTCTCCTTGGCATAGCGCTGCAAAGATACTATCATGACTCCAAAATCATAAGCAGTAAGCTCACCGCCCAAACCATTGAAGAATTGGCTCAAATATTCAGGAAAATAGATGATACGTGCAAAATTATCGACTTTGAACACGAAAAAAACTACGTAGACTTCCTAACCGTTGAACGATTCGTTGGATCAGAAGTTGGATCAATGAACTTAACGCATCCAGAAAAATGGGAAGGTCCTTATCTGCGCGACAATCCAACTATTCAAGAAAAATATTTTGTCATCATAGACACCCCAAAGGGCTACTATCTTGCCCCCGGTGATGGTGTCAGGTTAGCCAACGGAAAAATCATAGGAACAGACATTATACTCGACAGAAACACGGACTTTGAAGCCTTAAACAATGACAAAGAAATGCTGCTTTTTGACGGCAGGCCACTCGCCCAACTGGTAAAAGCAAAATGACTCTTGGAGTCTCTAGAGCTATATCCCTCTAGAGACTCCACATTCCTCTAACCCCCAAAATAATTCAAATGCATCGCCGCTCGAACTTCACGCATAGTAGCAGCAGCGACATCACGAGCTTGTTCCGTTCCCTGCGCAACAATGCGATGTATCTGCGTCATGTCCTCCGCAAAAGCCAAGCGTCGTTCACGAACAGGAGCCAAAAAAGCATCTAATACCTCAAAGAGATACTTTTTGATTACCACATCCCCAAGCCCTCCACGCATATAATGCTCTTTCAGACGCGCCACTTCGGCCAAATCAGAATCAAATGCGTCTAAATAAGCAAAAACCGGATTACCTTCAACATTGCCCGGATCACTGACTTTGATATGATTTGGATCGGTATACATTCCCATCACTTTTTTATAAAGCGATTCCGAGGGCTCACCCAAAGAAATCGTGTTCCCCATGGTCTTACTCATTTTCGCTGAGCCATCGGTACCAGGAAGCCGCGCAATTTTAGGCACAATTGCTTCAGCCTCCCGCATAAGGCCTTCCCCATATATACGATTAAACGAACGAACCAACTCATTGGTCTGTTCAATCATTGGCAGCTGATCCTCACCGACAGGCACAAAACGGGCCTTAAAAATAGTAATATCCGCAGCTTGGCTAACCGGATAAACTAAAAACCCTACAGGAATACGATTCTCCAAACCTTTTTGATACATCTCAGTTTTGACCGTAGGATTTCGCTGCAAGCGGGCTAACGTTACTAAATTAAGATAAAAAATCGTCAGCTCAGCGATTTCAGGAATCATCGACTGAATAAAAATAGTAGTCTTTTGAGGATCAATTCCCACAGCCAAATAATCCAACACAACCTCAAAAACATTATCTCTAACTTTTTGAGGATTATCGTAATTATCAGTAAGCGCCTGTACATCAGCTATCATAACAAACTGTTGATAAGCATCCTGCATCACTACACGATTAGCTAACGAACCTACATAATGGCCAAGATGTAGCGGCCCTGTAGGCCGATCACCCGTTAAAACAATGTCTGCCATAAATCTATTCATCCTCAATCAAAAATGCCCGACTTTACATCCTGGATATACACAAATAACAAAATCTGTCTAAAGTAAGGATATACTGTTCTGGCATTATTTTAATGGAGCGAGTTTCATGGAATGGCTATCAGACATTGCACTCACCATCAAACAAGAATTATGGCTTCTTTCCTGGCGCGACATTCTTGAGATTCTATTCTTTTCAAGCGTCATTTATAGGATTATACGCTGGCTCAATCATGACAAGCAAAAGAACCTGGTTCTCGGCTTTTACAGCTACCTCACTCTATTTTTCCTTTCCTACTACCTCAACATTAGCGGTATTACTTTTTTTCTTTTGGTTAGTGCTCCAGCAATTGCTATGCTCTTCATCCTTTTGCACCAAAAAACCCTTCAAAGAAATTATGTTGCACTCAAAAGTACTCCAACGCACCCAGAAATCGCAGACCGCTGGATTGAAGAACTAATACAGTCATTTCTTCACGGTGTTAACAAAAATCGCCACATGATCGGCATAATAGAACGCAAAGCGCACCTGGAACCTTTTTTCATCGCTCGCTGCCTCTTCAACACGCCAATTTCGCGGGAGCTTCTTACACTATTAACTAACAGCTCCGAATCTGAGGAGACCGCAACGTTTTGGGTAAATGAAGAAGGAAAACTAATCGCATTTAACCCCATATGGAACATTGAGCAAGATGAGATATGGTTAGCACCCGATCTAAAGATAGCAGAAAAACATAAACAAGATGCTGCGGTAATATCTCAGCAAAGCGATGCAATCATTCTATTTCTTTCTCCAGAGAACAGACTCTTTGATGTCATCTTCGAAGGAAAACGATTTGAAAATATTAGTGCCGGTTATAGCTTCTCCCTTATAAAACAGTTTATAACCCAAGTACCAAAACCAAAAGGTTCTTACTATGAAACTCAACACTCTCGCCATAATCAACCATTCAACCACGCATAAATGCATTGCTCTTGCTATCGGAATTCTTATTTGGCAGATGGTCAGCGCCTTTCATTACACATCGATTACTCTGTCAATTCCACTGTGCCTTTTTAACACACAAACTCAAACAAAATATTGCGTCCCCAAGCAAGTGCAAGTAACCCTCTATGGGCCAAAAGCAGAATTGCGTACTGTTGATTTTTCAAATTTAGCAGTCCACTTAAACGCAGAGGAACATGCCAATTCTCACACCAAAATACGTATTACATCACGCAACCTTCTACTTCCAAGCAGCATTAGGGTATTGCGTTTTTCCCCAACAAACCTTATGGTCAGCAAAAATAGTTGATTATATTTCCTGAACAAAGAGGAACACTGCTGTGTTATATTTTGGAACCGATGGCATTCGCGCCCACCAGGCAAGCCTTTTTTTCTCTCCCCAGTCTCTTAGCCTCGTTGGTCAAGCATTAGCCCTCTGGGGCAAGCAGCGTCCGACTCAAAAAAAAGAGATCCTCTGTATCTACGACACCCGTGCTTCTGCTCCCAACATTAAACGTGCTCTGGCTCATGGGCTTAAACTCGAAGATTTTGTCCTCTTTGACGGAGGAATCATTCCTACCCCAGCTGCTCACTGGATCATGCAAAAACGACCATTTGACTTTGCACTCATCTTAACTGCATCACATAACCCTGCCCATGATAATGGTATTAAAATCTTACTACCCAATGCAAAAATAACCTCAGAAGACGAAGCTTCTATCGAACATCATTTTAGCAATCTCCTGCTTCGTTCGTGCCTAGCCGAAACTGAGCAAATAAACCAAACACAACTACAAGACTTCCAAGCAGAAGCCCGGCAAAGATACCTCGCCGCATTCAATGAACAAACGCCACTGCCAAGCCTTCACAAAAAAAAGATCATCCTAGATTGCGCTCATGGAGCCATGTCTGAAGTCGCAGAAGCGCTCTTTGCACCAACTCAAGCCTCCATAGTCTGCATCAACAACACACCTAATGGGGAAAATATCAATATGAACTGCGGTGCAGTCCACCCGGAATCCCTAATCGCTAAAGTAGTAGAAGAAAACGCAGACATCGGCTTCTCTTTTGATGGTGATGGCGACCGCGTCGTTGCAGTAAACACAAAGGGTCAAGTAAAAACAGGCGATGATCTTCTTTTCGTGCTTTCACAACACCCCAAGTTTGCTTCAATCAAATACCTCGTCGGAACTCCAATGAACAATCAAGGCCTTGAAGTCCAGCTTAAAAAAGAAGGTAAGGAACTGGTACGGAGTGAGATTGGTGACCGCGCTGTTATGAGTGCCATGAAAAAATACAACACTCCTCTAGGCGGCGAACCTGGGGGACATATTATAATCGAGACCGGTATCCCAAGTAGCGATGGCGCAGCCGCAGCCCGCTGGGTTTTGGACAGCTGTGCAAGCCGCCAAGATTACTCACTGAATTCATTTACACCATTTGTACAAGTTAACGCTAGCCTGCGAGCTTTCCACAAGCCGGACTTTTCAACACTTCCAACGTACCAACAAACACTCAAAGAGATACAATGCTATCTTCCATTAGGTAGAACACTTGTTCGTTACTCCGGAACTGAACCCATATTGCGCATCATGGTAGAAAACACCGAAGCTGCCCCAGCCAACCAAGCCCTACAACAACTAACAACGCTTTTTCAAACAATCCTTTCCTAGGAGCAACAAATGAAACCAAATCTGTTTTTACGCCTAACAAAAATTCTTCAATCACTCTTTATTAGCGGCCTATTTGCACTTCTACCACTAGCATTTACCGTCTTTGTATTTACCTTTATTATTAAAACAGCGCACCGCTGGTGTATGCCACTCTTGCTCTTATTACCCGATTACCTACAAGACATACCTTTAATCGAATTATTAATTGTCGCACTCTTTCTTATCGTTATTGGCGTCATCCTTAAATTCTTCTTACTCAAGTGGCTTGTTGAGCAAATCGAACAACTTTTACGCAAAGTTCCTCTAGTAAAGCAAGTGTACTTTGGCACAAAACAATTAATCCATGCCCTCAGCCCACAAGAGGGAACCCACTTTCAAAAAGTTGTCCTTCTTGAATTTCCCCGTAAAGGAATTTATAGCCTTGGTTTTTTGACCTGCCCGAACAGTTCTCTTCTTTTTTCCCACGCAGAAGGCACTTCTGTACGCAAGGCATACTACAATATCTTCATTCCCCATACGCCCAACCCAACTGGTGGCGCATTTGTTATCGTCCCCGAAGAAGAATGTATTATGACCGACCTTTCGCGCCAAGACGCAATGGCTATTATTATCTCAGGAGGCATCATTCAGCCAGATCAAATCGGCTGCACCATACATAAATAATCCATTACTCATAAGGAGAGGGTATGCGTATTGCAATAAATGGCATGGGTAGAATTGGAAAAACTCTTTTACGCATTTTACTTAAACAAGCACAAAAGCCCCCCCAAATCATACCTATCGCCATAAATATAGGGCCGGCAGAACTAACAGAACTCATCTCAACTATCAAATACGACAGCATTATGGGACCCCTAACCAACCATCAAATAACCCTAGAAGGCTCTACACTTCTACTAGACTCCTGGAAGATCTCGGTCTTTCAAGAAACAGAACCAGAAAAGCTGCCGTGGGGATCCCTGGGTATTGACTGGGTAGTAGAATGCAGCGGATTTTTTACAGAACGTTCAGAAGCAGAGCGGCACATTCATGCCGGTGCGCGCAATGTACTTATTTCGGCCCCCGCAAAATCCCCCGATTGCACAATCATACCAGGCGTCAATGACACAAGCTTTATAAAATCCAAAGATCACATTGTCTCATTAGGGAGTTGTACTACCAACGCCATTGCACCTCTAATTAAGGTCCTTCTTAGTGCGACTCATATAGAATCATTACACATGGTCACTACCCACGCATATACCAATACCCAGGCGCTTCTTGATTCAATTCCCAATAGCAGCAAAGACACTCGCCGCTTCCGAGCCGCGGCCATAAACATTGTCCCTGGAAGCACTGGTGCAGGATTGTTAATGGGCGAAATCTTCCCCCAGCTCAAAAATAAAACTTCTGCACTCGCCCTACGGGTACCCGTAGCCAACGTTTCGCTCGTCGAACTCACGTGGCACAGTCAAGAAAAAATCGACCGCCACAAATTAATCTCTGCATTCCAGGATGCTGCAAAAACGACGCTTAATGGCATTTTAGCCACGTCAGAAGATCCTGTTGTTTCGTCAGATTTTATTGGTTCTCCATACTCAGTCACACTCGATATTCCACTAACAGCAATAACCGAAAACGTAGGAAGTGTTTTTGGCTGGTATGACAACGAATATGGATATTGCAATCGTCTCATCGATTTCCTGCAGAATAATATATAAAAAAATGCGAGACGGGTATTTTTACCCGTCTCGCACCCTTTTAGCTGTTTAGCCAATACATGGCCTTGAACAGCTCAGCTGGCTTTTAAAGCTGTACTTCTACAGCAGGCTCGCTTTTTTTAACCTTGCATGTGCGGCAACATGATTTCTCTTTTTTTGGTTTGTCTTTTTTTTCGCAGCAAGAAAAACGTGAGCTACAGGACTTCTTCTCTTCCTTTACTTTTTCTTTCTTTGGTTTATCTTTGCAGCATGAAATCTTCTTGGCGCAACAGTTCTTTTCTTCCATTGTCTTGCCATCGCAACGCTTCCAATTGCAACAGCCATTCTTCTCAGTCTTTTCCTTTTTTTCTTTTACACAACACTTAGGCTTACAACAATCCTTTTTCTCTTTAACAACCTTCTCCTTCTTTACACAACAAGAACGACACGACTCCTTTGTCGAGGCATCTTCTTTGGCTAATGCTACCCCCGAACCTATAACACCTAATACTGCCAAGCTCAACAGAAGCTTTTTCATGACAATCTCCTTTTAAAAGGTCATACAACCATACCGCCAATGGGTATTTCATACGTCCTCATTAGTATTACTCGTATATAATACTAATTGCAACATTTAAGTGTTTTTTACCGAATATCTGTTCAACAAATTGACCTCATTATAAAGACTTGTATCGTAATATAAAAAACCAAGAAAGGAACTATATGAAATGGCACCGAATATGGGCCGTGGCATACCGGCTTTTAATCCAGTATAATAAGGATTTTAACAAGCTCGCCTCGATCTTTTACTGGCCCGTTCTTGATATTATCGTTTTCGGTTTTATGATTACAAGCATTGCAACAACCCAAAACAATCCTTTAACAACCCATGGCTTACTTATTAATATTGCGCTTTGGCCCCTAGTTAATCGCGGTAGTCTCACGCTTTCTCTTAGCCTTGCTGAAGAACTGCGCTCTCAAAACCTTACTAACCTATTCACAACTCCACTCTCTATCTATGAATGGATATTAGGAAGCATTCTCGAAGGGGCTTTATCTTCGCTTGCCGTTCTAAGTATCTGCGGGGGAATTTTATGGGGACTTTTTCACATAAACATCTTGGACGCAGGACTACTAATTATCCCGGTAGGTATCTTTGGTTTTTTAACTGGTATAGCAATCAGCTTTTTAACCACCGCAGCCCTTATTATCTGGGGAACTCGATTTCAAACCATTATATGGATGGCTGGCTGGGGTTTCGGCCTCATTAGTGGCATTTTCTACCCAATCGAAAGCCTGCCAAAATTTCTCCAAAATGCTGCAGAATTCTTTCCTCTCCACTACCTTTTCTCTAATATTAGAGAATTTGTCAGCACACAACAGTTCTCTTGGGAAAACTTATTCATAGGAATAGTCGGCACTCTTGGGTATTTTATTTTTTGTGGGGCCCTGTTTCTCATGGCATATAAATACAGCAAAAAACAGGGCTTAAATCAGCTTATTTAGCTAGTAAACTTCTCACCAATTGCTTGAGCATGGGCCTTTGCCAAAGGTTGAATCATCTCTGCAACTTTTGGAAGCTCCTTGTCAAGCTTTTTCAACACCCCCAAAACCCCTGCACGCATCTTTTGCATTTGCTCAATCAAAACAAGAATTTTATCCTTATCAACCCCCTTAAAGCGCGGGCCATACTCAAAAACATCACCAACTTTTACCGTAGCCCGGTCCATCGCCTCAAATAAATCCCTTGTCAAGTCATTAAGCAAGGTCATAAGTTGATCAAAAAGCCCCTGATTCTCCGTTAGCTCAAGTAAAACCGGGGTCAAATAAGACAATAATAAAGCAATAGAATAGACCTTTGCAAAACCAGCCTCTTGCTTTGCAAGCTCTTCCAATCTATCGTCAACAAGCAACAGTGCCTTGTTTACCTTTGGCAACAATTCATCAAAACCGTAATCAAATAAAGATCCTAGTTGAATACCAAGACGATTGAGCTTAGTCCAAACTTCATTGGGCAACTCGATCAATGGCACAACACCAGAAAAAATAGCGTGAACAGGAGAACCTGTTTCAGCACGCAACGTCCCGCTACCAACAAAAGCTTCGCCTTTTTTTAATGCATGCTCCAATAGATCCTTAGTTGTCATATCACCTAGCTGTAAAACAAATACAATCATACCACTCATACTTTGGAGCATTTGACCAGCACCTTTGATCGAATCAGTTATCTCTGGAGCTAAACGATCCCACTCACGCCCCACTTTATTCAAAACCGGTGAAAAGTGAGAAAAGAACGTATGAGCCTGTTTAAGTCGTTTTTGATATAGACGCTCCATATCATGCCGGCCCGAATTTTGTGCAAAACGTAACAAAACTTGTAATAAGTCATTTACAACTGGTTCAACAAGCCGTAAAAAATTTTTAAAAACCACAGTAACCTGTGATAATTGATTAATTGAAGCCAACTTATCCGCAACAAAAACAACCTTTTTACCAAGATCAGCGGGAGTTACCGAATCAGGCAAATCATCGATCTCGCGCATGGTTAAAGAAAGCGCATCGAAGCTCTCCGAAACGTTTTTAATATACGTATTCAAAGCCTTAATTGACTCTTCATCGCCTAAAACATCTTTTTGCATTCCCTGTAATGCCAAAAGAGCTCCATTAAGCCTGCCTAAAAGATCTGCTTCTACAGCCGTTTTAACACCGCCAACAAAATCTCGCCCCGTCTGAACTACATCTTCTGCTACCTTTTTTACCGTTTCCACACCCTGCTTAACCGTATCTCCCACTTGATGAACAACGCGCTCCCCGGTCTGCACAACTTCACGAACTGGTTCAAAAACGCCACTTCCCTGCCGAGCATGACAGGCCGCATCCCACCATTCACACCCCAAAGAAGACTGCATAACACTCAGTCCTATTAAAAAAATCTGATACTTCATTACTCCACTCCTTCACAACGCGAGTATTTATAAACCTTGCTTCATAGAAACAAATTAACAAACACAAACCACCAATTAAAAGAATTCCTAAAAGCAAACCCCTGGTCTCGTCTAAGACTCAATTTGTTCTTTATCTTTTTTTTCTTTAGGCTTAAAAGCATCAAAACCACTTTAAATAGGTTGATTGTTATGCCCGTATTAGAAGTTCAAAATTTAACCAAATCGTACCTAAACAAACAAATCGTTGCGCCTGTGAGCTTTTCTCTTGGACGCGGCGAAATTCTTGGCATACTCGGGCCAAACGGCGCCGGAAAAACCACCCTGCTTTCAATGCTACTGGGACTTCTCGAACCAACCGCCGGTACAATCAGATACTTCGGCCAAGAGTTCGAAAAAAATAAAAGCAATATACTTGCACGAATTGGAACCGCGAGTGCCTATGCCCAACTACCAGCTCCACTAACAATCTGGCGCAATCTAGATATTTATGGGCGCCTATACGGTCTATCAAAAAACAACCGCACACAGAGGATAAAAGTTCTCCTTCAAAAGCTTGAGATTGAACATTTACAAAACCAAAATGTTCAGCACCTATCCGCAGGAGAAATGACGCGGGCAATCATAATCAAGGCGTTTCTTCACAATCCAGAACTTGTACTTTTAGATGAACCAACAGCATCCCTAGATGTTGAAATAGCATCTAAAATACGTCACTTTATTTTAGAACAACAAAAAGAGCAGGTCTCTTGTATCATAACATCCCACAATATGGCAGATATGACAGAGCTATGTGATCGCATTATTGTCCTAGATAAAGGTAAAATTGTAACGATGGGAACGCCTGAGGAGCTAGTCTCTCAAATACAAACCTGCAAAGTTCAACTCATGGCAGAGCCGCTACACCTCCAAAAACTAGTCGAATTTGCGCAATCACACAGTTTACCATTCTCCCTTTTAGTAAACGAAATTGAGCTTGAAGTACAGACTCTTGAGGTTGCGCCAATCTTACAAGAAATAACCAAACAGGGAATCGCGTACGTGCACCTTAAAATTCAAGAACCTACCCTCGAGGATTACTTCCTTTCAATCGCAGAAAGAAAAGCCCCATGATTCCGCGGATCATAAGAATAAAAAATTTTCTTAGCTATGGGCCTGTAGCACAAGTGATTGATTTTTCACATCACCAATTTATCTGCCTCAGTGGAAAAAATGGACACGGCAAATCGGCTCTTCTAGATGCAATTACCTGGGTTCTTTGGGGGCAAGCACGCAAAATGAATGGAGTGGCTCGTGCAGATGAACATCTTGTACACTTGGGTCAAGATCACATGGCTGTTTCCTTTGATTTTGAGTGTAATCAAACTATATACCGGGCAATACGGGAATATTCAAAAGCACGGGGCAAAAAAACCCTTTCCGAACTACAATTTGGTGTTCTTGATCCTAGCACCAATGATTTCATAGCAAAAACAGGAAAAACAACGCGAGAAACACAAGAAACCATAATACGAACCCTTGGGCTTTCATTTGAAGGGTGCATTAACTCAATTTTTCTTCGTCAAGGACAATCCCATGAATTTTCCAAAAAATCCCCACAAGAACGTAAAGAAGTCCTCTCCTCTATTTTAGGACTTACATACCTGGAAGAGTTGCGAGAAAAAGTACTTGCCGTTACACGAGAGCTAACACGCGAAAAATTACACATCGAAGGCAGCATCAGTGAACTTCAAGAAAAAATCAAAGAATCAATCGGCCTAGAAGAACAGATAACAGAGGCAAAAAACAAACAGTGCGCACTAAGTCAAAACATATACAACAGTAAAAAAGCGCTTCAAAAAGCGCTCCATGCTCAAAATTGCTATCACGAAGCCAACCAAAAATTACAGATACTCTCCAAAGAAAAAGAGATAACAAAACAACACGTAGCAGAGCAGGTTAACCTCACCCAGCAATACCTTCGGCAATGGCAAGCATTACGAAAAGAACTCGTTACAACATACAAGACCATAAGACCGCCCCGCACCGAAGAAGCTATAGCCGAAGATATTAACCAGATACAAAAAAACAAAGAATACATTATTGCACTGCAAAGACACAGTAACGAAATACAATATAAGCTCAATCAACTTGAACAACAGCATCAACAAAAACTCCTTCAAGCATCACAACAATTCCATGAAAAAGCACAAGTTTTAGCAACACGGCAGCACCTCTTAGAACAACAACGTGAAACACTGGTAACAAATCAACAAACTCTTGAAAAAGAGCTCATCACGTACCCAGCACTTATAAAAAAAACAGAGAACATCGAACCTAGTTTACTGCAGCGCAATCTTGAGAACTCAACACAACGGTATACCCATACAACAAGCAGCATAGCTATAGCAACACGTGAAATTGCCCGGATCTCACAAGCTCAAAAAGAACTGAGAGAAATCCAAGTCCTTCTTGATCACGCCGATGCGCATTGCCCAACCTGCTCGCAAACCCTAACAACAGAACAAAAGCATTCTTTACAAGCGCTATACAAAAAGCAAGCAAAGACCTTAGAACACCGATATCAACGCCAAAAAATAAGAAATGAAATCGCGCAGAAATTATCACAGAAATATTACGACCAACAACTGCTAATCAGAAGAACTATTCACGAATACGAGCAAAACCTACAAAGCTGCAAAAATCTAGAAGAAAAAAAATCTCTTTTACAGAAGTTAACTGAAGAACAGCAAAAAATTTCGTTGGATATTATTCGCCATCAAGAGCAAAAAAAGAGCCTCTTGCTAGAAAAAGACGAAAGCATGGCTGCATTAGACAAGACATATACAACAGCCACAGAGCGTATCCATCTGTTAGAAGAACAACAAAAAACGGCCATCCAAGTACAGACCCTGTCGGAGCAACTTTCACTTCTTGATGAACCAGCATTAACCAAAGAATTACAAGCCCTACGCACATGGAAGACCGCGCAAGAACTTTCGACACTTAAAAAAGAAGAAAAAAAGCGCATCTGCCTCATCCTAAAAGACAATATCCTACGTTACAAATCCCTCAATCAGACCATCGAAAAGCTTACGCATCAAATAGACATGGCGCGCAAAGAACTACCGCTACACGACCCATCACAAAAAGTCACAGAACTACAAGAAGAAGCGGATAACAATACACACGCATATGCTCAGGCAACAAGCCTAATAACCATACTAGAAACCAAGCAAGCTGCACTAGAAAAACTTCGCGGGGAGCTACAAACAGCATACACTCGAAAGCAATCTATTAGTACCGACTTAGAAGAATATCAAATATTAAGTGCCGCCCTGGGAAAAAATGGAATCCAAGCACTCATAATCGAAAGCGTCCTTCCAGAATTGGAGATAGAAGCAAATGAAATTCTAAAAAAGCTTTCGGATAACAACACCCAAGTCTTATTTGAATCTATTAAAGACCTAAAAAATGGAAATTCACGAGAAACGTTAGATATACATATCTCAGATAACATGGGTATACGGCCATATGAGCTATTCTCTGGCGGTGAAGCTTTCCGTATAGATTTTGCCCTTCGTATCGCGCTGTCCAAACTACTAGCCAAACGTTCCGGCAAGCCATTACAAACATTAATAATCGACGAAGGCTTTGGCTCGCAAGACGAGGCAGGCCTCGAGAAAATACTCGAAGCCTTACATCGCATTCAAAATGACTTTGAAAAAGTTATAGTGGTCTCGCACCTTACGGAGATGAAAAACCAATTCCCCGCCAATTTCATAATCGAAAAAACCGCTGCCGGATCTCGTGTTTCTATTGCGGAGCAATGGTAGGCAGCTGATACCGAACATAATCAATAACACCCTTACCAGCAGCGCAAATTCCGCTACCTGAAGCAACTGGAGCTTGACGATACGCCCATTGAACCACGTCACCAGCAGCAAAAACACCATGCATACTCGTTTCGCGAGTTACCGGATCAACAATAATATGCCCTGACGATGAAAGCTGAATTTGCCCAGCAAATAGATCGGTATTCGGACCATGCCCAATCATGACAAATACACCCGAAAGAGGAAGAACCTCAAAGGCAGATTCATCTTTATTAAAAAGCATAATGCCCGTTACTTTAGAACCATCGCCAAGAACTTCGCGCGGCTCTCTGCCATACAACACTTCAATTTTACCCTCATAGTCACGCAATTTTTCACGAACATAGCGCTGTGCCCGCATTTCACGACCACGAACCAACACATATACATGACTGGCATATTCTGCCAAGTGAACAGCCGAAGTAAGCGCAGAGTCCCCACTACCTATCACAGCAACCTCTTTGCCTTCAAAAGCAAAAGCATCACAAGTGGCACAACCCGAAACGCCTGAGCCCCAATACTGCTCTTCGCCAGGTATGCCTAACTTGCGAGGGCAAGAACCAGTTGCTATCACTACAGCAGCAGCTTCCATTGAATCGGACTCAGCAAAATCTAATACAAAAGGATATCGAGTTAAATCAGCCGAAATTACAGAGTCTTCAAGAAAGTTAACACCGCGTGTTTTGGCCTGCAGCAAAATCGATTCCATAATATCATATCCACTTGCCGGCTTTATCCCAGGCCAGTTTTCAACCCATTTAGCACGAGTAATAAGCCCCCCAGGCTCATCACCCGTCACCAATATCACTGGAATTCGCGCGTCTGCTATATGCATAGCCGCCGAAGCTCCAGCCGGGCCGGAACCAATAACCACAACTGGCAACTGCTTTGCCAAAGAAGTACCAACAAGTAAAACACCTGCCAGAAGAACAAATAACGTCCTCATCCCTGTCATAAACAGACCCTTTCTTAAAAACTACCCTCTAATAAAGTAAAAAGGCCCCCATTACAGGAGGCCTTTTAGCACTTTTTATACCCACTCAATACGAGCCATTTCAGCCGTATCACTCATACGGCGCCCCAAAAGCAGCACCCGGGTATACCCTCCAGGACGTTCTGTGTAACGCGGAGCAATTTCTTTAAACAATTTGACCAAAGCTTCTTCTTTGTAAGGAAGCAAGGCCTTTGCTCGACGACGCAGTGTCATCTCGTTGCCTCCACGCGCCAAGGTCACAAGCCGTTCAGCAAAACGGCGTGCCTCTTTAGCACGGGCCTTTGTTGTTGTTAATGAGCCATTCATAATAAGAGAAATGACCTGATTACGCAAAACGGCCATACGATGAGGCCCCGCCATATTCAGGCGTTTAAAATTCTTCTGATGCTTCACAGTTATTCCTTTGCCTTATCTTTAATCGCAAGAAGATCAGCTTCTTGTATATTCATATCGAGAGAAAGACCATGCTGCTTAAGGCCTTCCTTAACTTCGTCAAACGACTTTTTGCCAAAATTTTTTGTCTTTTGCAGGGCATCCTCACTCATATTTACCAAATCAATAATGCGCGTTACTCCCGCATTAATAAGGCAATTGTGAGCTCGTACCGAAAACTCAAGGGCATCAATAGGCTTCAAAAGAAGATCTACTGGCAATCCGCCCACCAAAACCTCGCCTTTATCATGACGCGCTACGCTCTGCGCTTCTTCTGCTACCTTAGATATAGCATTGAACGGTATTTCTTGAACTGAAAGAAAATGTTCAAACTGGGTACGCAGTACAGAAACAGCATAATTAACCGCATCAACCGGCGAAACCGTGCCATCAGTTTCAACAGAAAGAACTAGTTTATCGTAGTCTATTGTATCACCAACACGTGTCTTTGAAACATCATAGGTAACCTTGCGCACGGGTGCAAAAACTGCATCGAGGTAAATCTTTCCATCAGGCTGCAACATTTGGCCTACAGGCCATTTAGCAGGACGATATCCCCGACCACCTTCAACAAAAAACTCAATCTCCAGCGAACCATTTTTTGCTACATGGGCTATCACATGGTCTTGATTTAAGAGTTCAAGATGTTCATCTGCAACGATATCCTTAACCGTCACAACTGATTCCCCATTTACAGAAAGACGCATAGTTCCGGATTCCCCAGTCTTATTGCGTACTACAACTTCCTTAATATTAAGGATAACCTGCATAGCATCTTCAATAACACCAGGCAAAACTGAAAACTCGTTATTAACACCTTTGATAATAACACTCGTTACCGCCGCACCCTCAATGCCGCCCAGCAATACACGCCGCAACGCATTTCCAAAAGTTAAACCAAAACCAGGCTCCAACGGTTGCGCCACCAATCGACCTTCAGATTGGGTTAATGTTTCCGCATCCCACTTCACCTTAGGAATAGTCAGCGGTTGATACGTCTTTCTATCCATCTAAACTCCACGATTATTTTACGTCCACCAACACCATTGAAGCTCATTACTACTTCGAATACAACTCGACAATAGCACTATCATTTACCTGCATCATGACATCATCACGAACTGGCATACGAAGAACCTTGCCCTTGCGTGCTTTCTTATCCTGCTCAAGCCATTCAGGAACCTTGTGAGCTGGTCCACGCTTATCAACAACCTCTTTAAGAAACGCTTCTTTTTCCAAAGAAAGCGGTGAAAGAGTAATCTCATCATTCACACGTACAAGGTACGATGGGGAATGAACACGGGCACCATTAACAAAAACATGTCCATGAACAACTATTTGTCGCGCTTGTGCACGGCTTCCCGCAAGCTTAAGACGGAAAACGACATTATCCAAACGACGCTCAAGCAAACTCAAAAGCGTTTCACCCGTTGCATGCTGGCTTTTTACCGCAATATCAAAAAAGCGTTTAAACTGGCGCTCACGCATACCATAGGCTTCTTTTAAATTCTGTTTTTCACGAAGTTGTCGACCATATTCCGTAACCTTTTGCGCCCGTTTGGTCACCACGCCTTTTTGCTTGGTCTCTTCGCGCCCACGGCCGGCTTCTCTTGTCTTACGTTCCATTAAATATCTCTCAACACACGTTATTCCAAACTATTCCAACCTAGACACGACGCTTTTTAGGCGCGCGGCAACCATTATGAGGAAGCGGTGTTACATCACGCAACGCCAAAATATTCAAACCCTGCGCCTGAAGCGAACGCACAACAGCGTCCCGACCAGCGCCTGGCCCCTGAAGATTAACCTCAAGGTTTTTGACACCAAAAACCGCCATCTCTTTCGACAACTGAACACCAATCTGCGAACCCGCATAAGGCGTTCCTTTACGAGAGCCCTTAAATCCTAAACGACCAGAGCTGCAACGCAAGAGGACATCGCCCTCTAACGTCGTCACGCAAACCAAAGTATTATTAAAACTCGATTTTACGTGAACTATTGCAGAATCAACCTGGCGGCGTGTCTTTTTTGTTTTTTTTGTATAGGCCATTTTAATATCCCAACTCAACCAGCATTACTTTTTAGTTACTTTGCGTTTGCCTGCAACAGCGGTACCACGAGGGCCTTTACGCGTACGTGCATTAGTCTTGGTACGCTGACCACGCACTGGCAAACCGCGTGCATGACGTGTTCCACGATATGCACCTATAGCACGAAGACGTTTTATATCTTCGCCTTCTTTACGACGCAAATCACCTTCAGTAAGATACTTCTCAGCAATTTCATGCTGAAGAGCTGCAACCTGTGCCTCTGTCAAATCTTTAACGCGAATCGAAAAATCAATAGCGAGCTTAGTCAAGATTTCTCGTGACCGCGCCAACCCAATTCCAAAAATATAAGGCAATGCGTACTCTATGCGCTTGCTGTTTGGGAGATCAACACCCTGTATCCTTGCCATACAGTCCTTTTACAATACGTAATCAATCAAAACTAACCTTGACGCTGCTTATGCCGTGGATTGCTCTTACACAAAACCCGCACAATACCCTTACGACGAACAATGCGGCAATCCTTGCACATTGTTCGTACCGATGTTCTTACTTTCATTGTGAAACCTCAATATACCTTAGGTATGAAAAAATTTAAACTGCACCTTTTTTATATCTCAAAACAATACGCCCGCGCGTTAAATCGTATGGTGACAACTCAAGAGCAACCTTGTCTCCCGGCAAAATGCGAATATAATTCATGCGCATACGCCCAGAAATATGGCCTAAAACAATGTGCCCGCCCTCAACCTCAACGCGAAACATAGCATTCGGAAGCGTTTCCTTAACTATGCCATCAAGACGAATAACATCTTCTTTTTGACTATTCTTTATCACCCAACACCTACCTACCGCTAATACGCGTTACAACTTCAGGACCGTTTGATGTTATCAAGACCGTATTTTCATAATGCGCCGTCAAACCACCGTCGCTTGTAAAAACAGACCATCCATCAGCCTTATCGACAAACACTTGAAAATCTCCTTGCGTCAACATCGGCTCAATCGCAAACGTCATCCCCTCTTTCAATTCAGGCCCTGTCCCCGTAGCTCCATAATTTGGTATCTCAGGCTCCTCGTGCATACGCCGGCCAATACCATGACCGCAAAAATCACGTACAACTCCAAAGCCAGCGACCTCTATTGTTTTTTGTATTGCCGCAGAGATATCAAATAAGCGCCTACCAGGAACAGCATTTTCAATGCCCGCATTAAACGAAGACTCCGCTGTTTCAGCTAAACTTCTGCCAACAGAAGGAACATCTCCAACAAAAAATGTTCGGGCTGCATCAGCACAGTAACCCCGCCAAGCAGCACATATATCGATTTTGACAATATCTCCAGGCTTAACAACAACACGATTAGAAGGAACACCATGCACAAGAACATCATTAAGAGAAATGCAACTAACATGACGATAGCCACAGTACCCCTTTGTCTGAGATATCAAAGATTTACGGCGCAACTCCGCCTCAATCCAAGAATCAATCTCAAGTGTAGTCACACCAGGATGAACCACACCAGACAACTGCAAAAAAAGCTCACCTAGGCGCTCACCAGCACCCCGCATCATCTGCAACGCTTCTTTGCCTCTAACCGCAATCATCAAATCCTTACTATTTTCTTAATCTATACCGAGCCACATGTCTGCAACGCAGCAACAAAATCATCAAAAACACTTTTTACGGAACCTGCAGCATTAATTCGATAAACCGCAACACCATGCTCTTTATAGTAAGCCGCTAACGAATCTGCCTGTTGATGATAAATTTTCAAACGCTCAACTACAGCATCAACCGTATCATCACTACGAATCTGCAACGTGTCCCCGCAACGATCGCAAACCGAATCAGTACGCGGACAAAGCTGCTCATCCAACAAAGAATACACCGCTCCGCACTGCCTGTTTGAACAAACTCTTCGAGCAGTCAATCGACGGGCGACCTCCTCATCAGCAAGCTCAAAGAGCAGCATACATGGGAAGAATCCTTCGACCTGCCCTAACATATTGGTTAGAGCAACCGCTTGAGCACGGGTTCTTGGAAAACCATCTAGTAAAAGACCTTTATCCCGAGGTGCTTTTGCAAGCAACCACGAACGAACAGTATCTATCACAACCTCATCAGGTACGAGTTTACCAGATTGAACAAAAAAATCTATCTGCTCACCCAATTCACCCCCCTGAGCAGCCTGCCATTTCAAAAGGTTGCCAATTGAAACGTGCTCAAATGGCAGCCTCTCGACCGCCATTTGAGAAATAGTCCCTTTACCAGATCCCGGAGGCCCCATTAAAACAACTAATTGCTGTGCCATTGCTACCGCACCTTATTTTTCATGCGACCGGCAGAAAGAAACCCTTCATAGCGACGCTCAATTAAATAAGATTCAACCTGTGAAGCAAATTCCAAGGCAACACCAACGGCAATCAATAGGGAAGTACCAGTCAAAAAGAATGGCATGTAAACAAAGCGATACATTAAGTTGGGCAATACCGATAAGAAACCTAAATATAACGCACCAAGCAGTCCCACGCGAGTCAAAATATAATAGAAAAAGTCAGCAGTGCTCTTACCCGGCCTAATACCAGGAACAAAACCACCACTCTTCTTCATTTGATCTGCAAGCTTAACCGGATTATACACAAGCTCCGTATAGAAGTATGTGAAAAATACAATCAATCCAAACTGCAACAGATTATATAAAAAGCTAGTACGCCAACCCGCACTTAAGATAGCCGCCGTTACACCCTTAAACAAGCCTGCCCACTGCAAAATACCCGCCAAAATAGAAGGTATCTGCAAAAAAGAACTAGCAAAAATAACCGGCATAACACCCGATGTATTTATCTTAAAAGGAATATAGGAGCTTTGGCCACCATACACCTTACGCCCAACAACTCGCCGAGCATATTGCACCGGAATCTTACGCTCACCTTTTTCTAAGTAAACGATAGCGGCAGTCAAAATAAGATAAAAAAGCAATACAAAAAAAGCAGCGAAAAGATGCATCGAGCCCGTTTGCACAGCATTTACCGTCTGTATAGCATCATTCGGAAATTGTGTAACAATACTCGCAAAAATCAGCATCGAGCTACCATTGCCTATACCCATAAGAGATATTTGCTCACCCATCCACATAATAAACATGGATGCAACCGTTAGCGAAAGTACAAACACAAAACGGAAACCCAATCCTGGTGAAATAACCGCGCCCATAGCCTCAAGAGCTGCAGCATATCCTACACTGTAGGAAACACTTAAAGCAAGGGTCAAATAACGAGTATATTGATTCATAATCTTATACCCGTAATCACCTTCCTTCATAAGCTGCTCAAAGTAAGGAATCGTAAATCCCATGAACTGCATGATAATAGATGCCGTAATATACGGAGAAATACCAAGCGCAAACAACATCCCTCGAGACAAGCTTCCTGCGGAAACCATATCAAGATACGATAATACGCCGCCCAAAACCTGACTGCTGTGCTCAAGAGTCTGCTTCAAAAAGACTACATCGACACCCACCGCCGGGATATACGAGCCAATACGATATACAATCAACACCGCTAAGGTGAAGACCAACTTGCGAGCAAGCTCAGGAATAAAAAATATATTCCTCAAATTCCGAATAAGAACCACAACCTACCTCTCCTTGGTTAGATGCGCCGCACCACCCTTTGCCTCTAAAGCTGCTTTAGCCGAACTGCTAAAAGCGTCTGCATGTACAACGAGCTTTTTATCAAGATCGCCACCGCCCAACACCTTTATTGTAGCTAAATTACCAGAACGAAGAAGTCCACGCTCAACCAATGTTTGACGTGTTATTTCCTGTCCATCTTCAAATAATTTGCCTAATTGGCCAACATTAAAGATAACGACTTCGTCTTGAAAGCGCGCATTACTAAATCCACGCTTTGGAAGACGACGCGCTAACGGCATTTGACCACCTTCAAAGATGCCGCCCTTAGCTCCACCGGAACGAGATTTTTGTCCTCGTTGTCCCTTGCCACAGCTACCACCACGGCAACCGCCCCGGCCAATGCGCTTACGCGCCTTTAACAACTTGGTTTGATTATGCAGACTGAATACCATGGCTACCCTTTACCACCTGTTCTATTGTTTTTCCACGCAGCTGAGCAATGCGACTTGCAGAGCGTCCCTTTGCAAGGGCATTCAATGCCGCCTTGACCAAATTAATACCACAGCCGGATGGCCCAATCGATTTAGCCAAAACATCCTGAATCCCTGCCGCCTTCATAACAGCACGAATAGCGCCACCAGCAATCAAACCGGTACCCTTATAGGCAGGACACAAAATGACACGATTGGCACCATGATGCCCTTTAACCATATACGGCAGCGTCGTTCCACGAATAGCAATATCAAACATGCTCTTGCGCGCACGAACTGTTGCTTTAGCTATGGCAGAGGAAACATCGCGGCTCTTGCCTAATGCGATACCTACGCGTCCTTTACCATCCCCCGAAACAACAAATGCGGAAAATGAAAATTGCTTACCACCCTTGGTAACCTTAGTCACCCGGCGGACGCTCACAACAGAGTCAATAAACTCTTTAGCAAACTCTTTATTTTCTTCCATTAAGTACATTCCTAAATCTTTTCAATGTAAGCATCAAACCGTTAGGCCACCAGCACGCAATCCGTCTGCCAAAGCCTTAACACGGCCATGGTACAAAAAGCTGCCACGATCGAAAACAACCTGGGTGACATTGAGCGACTGCGCGCGCTTTGCCAATTCAAGGCCAAGAGCATACGCTCTTTCCTTTTTATCACCAGAGAGGTTTTTCAATTCTAACGTAGAACAACTAGCTAACGTATGCTGCGCATTGTCATCAATAAGCTGCGCATACATATTGCGGGCGCTCCTAAAAATGGAAACTCGAGGGTGCCCACCCCGGGTCAAACGTCCGCGAACACGCAAAGCTCTGCGCCGTGCGCGCTGCTCAATTTTTCTTCTCAAAGACACGATGTAAACTCCGTATTTTAAATATTATGATTTAGCCTTACCCGCCTTACGACGAATCTTTTGGCCAAGCAAGTAAACGCCCGTCCCCTTATACGGTTCTGGTGGACGCAATGCACAAATCTGACTGCAGCAATGCCCCAAAAGTTCCTTGTCGCTCGACCATGCAGTTAACAACTGTCCCGTCTTATCGATCTCAATCTTGACACCCGCTGGAACAGCAAAATCAATTTTGTGGCTAAAGCCAAGAGAAAACTCTAATCCGTCACCCTTTTTTACCGCTTTAAAACCAAGCCCAACAATTGTTACCTTCTTCTCAAAACCCTGGCCTGCTCCCTTTATCTTGTTTGCTAGCAAGGCGCGATGCAAACCCCACAAGCGATTCGTATCAGAAGTAATTTGAGTCGGTGCCAAAACAACAGCCCCTTCAACAACTTCTGCACTCAAAAGAGAAGGCAACTCATGGGAACCCTGAGCACTCTTGCCTTTATATTCAACGACCGCTCCCTTAACCTCAACAGTAACACCATCGAGAGGAATTGGCCTTCTTCCTATTTTTGACATAGTATATCCGCCTTACCAAATCTCGCACAAAACTTCGCCACCAACACCATGCGCACGGGCTGCCTTATCGGTCATTACACCCTTACTGGTAGTAACAATCGAAATACCCAAACCGCCCGCAACGTGTCCAAGCTTTTTGGAACCCGCATAAGCGCGACATCCAGGAGTACTTATGCGATTAAGCTCGTGGATAGCCGATTCTCCGCCAACATACTTTAATGCCAAGCGAATACGACGATACGCACACTCTTCTGACGCCTCAACAAGCTGAAAATCCCGAATGTAACCCTCTTGATGTAAAATTTCAACTATACGCAGCACCTGATTAGAATACGCAAAATCAACAGACCGTTTTGAGCGCATAATAGCATTGCGAACAGTCGTCAAAAAATTTGAAATTGTGTCTACTGACATTCTTGTCCTCAATTAATCTATTTTACCAGCTCAATTTTTTTACCCCAGGAAGCAATCCCTGGCTAGCCAATTCTCGAACACACAACCTGCACATTTGGAAATACCGCATGTATCCACGAGGACGACCGCAGCGGTGACAACGATTTCTATGCTGAATCGATGTTACGGGCAATTTGTTATTCTTCTCTAACAAAGCTTTTCTTGCCATAAACGTTCCCTATTTCCTCTTTTTTGAAAATGGCATACCAAGCTCTGCCAAAAGTGCACGAGCGTGGTCATCATCCTGGCTTGTAGTGCAAATCGTCACATTCAAACCATACGTTTTATCCCCTGCGCCGACAGCTTCAGCCTCAGGAAACATAATCCAGTCCTTGACACCAAGGTTGTAATTGCCACGGCCATCTAAACGCGCAGAAACCCCTTGAAAATCTCGTACTTTTGGTAACGCCAAATTAATTAATTTATCTAGAAACGCATACATACGCTCACCCCTAAGGGTTACACATGCACCAATTTCCATGCCTTCACGAATCTTGAAGCCTGCGATAGATGCACGCGCTGCGCGCTTAACTGGCGCCTGCCCTGCAATTCCCTCAAGAACACGCAAAACAGTGGTCATCTCTTTGCTATCGCCTACGGCGCCTTTGACACCAACGTTCAAGACAACCTTCGAAAGCCTAGGGACTTCCATGATGTTCTTTAATTCAAGAGTTTCTTTCAACCGCCCTTGAATCGACTCTCGGTACAATGCCTTAAGCCGATTCTGACTTGAAGAAACTAAATTCCCGTTTGCCATAATCTACCTTATTTATTTAACTGCAGCTCAAAACGCAGTAGAACATTACTGTTCTATTCTTTTAACGTTAGAAACATCAATCCAGCGCTCTTGCTTGCGAATTCCAGAGGTTTCCCCCTGACGACGAGCACGTGCGTGACGCACAGCGACCGCAACGTTTTGCACTTTTACTTTACCTTTTTTGCTGGAAACATCAATAATAGGGCCTGTTTTCCCTTTATCACTTCCACATATCACAACAACAAGGTCATTCTTTTTCATTTTCATACTTAGCTAAACCTTATAAAACTTCAGGCGCCAACGAAACAATCTTGGAATAACCCAATTGACGCAGTTCACGAGCAATAGGCCCAAAAATACGCGTACCTACTGGAGTTTGGTCATCTGATGACTTAATAATTACTGCCGCATTATCGCCAAAACGAATATAGCTGCCATCCTCTCTGCGCAACTCTTTTCGAGTTCTCACAATAACTGCAGTAACAACATCACTCTTTTTAACCGTTGCACCAGGTACAGCTTTTTTTACTGCACACTTGATAATGTCACCAATCCGAGCCTTCTTTTTTCCAGAACTGCCCACTAAGTGAATACACTGCAACTCGAGCGCACCCGAGTTATCAGCGGATTTTAAATATGTTTCTTTTTGTATTGCCATTATTCACCACTTCTTAATTATGCAGCAGGCGTCACAACGCGCGACAAATACATATATTTTGTTTTTGATATATGACGTCCCTCATGTATCTCAACAACATCACCCACACGCGCTTGCTCTTGCTCGTCATGCACTTTGTATGTTTTACGAACGCGGACAACCTTTTTATACAAAGGATGTGCAAATTGCCGCGTCACCTGGACAGCAATAGTCTTTTGCATTTTACCAGAAGACAAAACCACACCCGTTATATTCTTCTGTTCTTTATTTACTTGTTGATTAGATGCCATAAAATCCCCTCTAATCCCTCAAACCCAAAACAAACTTTTCATTCATACAAGTCAAAACTCGTGCAATCGAACGCTTTAACTTGCGCTGATCAGAAGGAAAAGACTTTGTTGGAGATGTCGCTTCTTTCAACCGCAACTGAAATAAATCTCGGCGCAATTCTTCCGATTTAAGAGCTAATTGCTCCAAAGTCAAAGAATTGAGTTCCTTATTTGTTATCTCTTTCATTATTCTTCCACCGAAACTTCAACACGTTTTACAACCTTAGTTCTAATAGGAAGCTTGCAAGCAGCAATTCTAAAGATTTCCTTCGCTGCTACTGCATCAACTCCATCTATTTCAAACATAACGCGACCGCGCTTTACAGGAGCAACCCAAAGCTCTACACTTCCTTTACCTTTACCCATTCGAGTTTCTGCCGGCTTTTTCGAAACTGGCTTATCAGGGAAAACTCGCAAATAAAAGTTACCAATTTTCTTTAATTTACGGGAAAGTGTAACGCGTACAGATTCAATCTGCTGTGCCGTAATCCAACCAGGCTCGATAGCTTGTAAACCAAACTGTCCAAAAGCAACATCACGTGCTCCTTTTGAAAGCCCTTTAAGTGTGCCGCGCTGCACCTTTCTATATCTAATTTTCTTTGGCATCAACATAGTCGTTCATCCTAGCTCTTAGGGGCAATCATATAATCACCGCGATAGATCCAAACCTTAACACCAATGATACCATAGGTTGTCAAAGCCTGAGCTAACGCATAATCAACATCCGCACGCAAGGTATGAAGCGGAACCGATCCTTCACGAACCCATTCTTCACGTGCAATTTCAGCCCCACCAAGACGACCTTTCACGCGAATCTTAACACCTCGAGCACCCGCACGTAATGCATCTGCAGCAGCCTTTTTTGCCGCGCGCTTAAAGCCAACACGCTTTTCTAACTGAGTTGCAATACTTTGCGCTAAAACAGCTGCATTCAACTCAGGACGCTTAATCTCTTGAACAGAAACTTCAACGTTAACATGCGTACCTTTTTTGCGCAGAATAGCCGTCAGCTGTTTACGTATGTTATCAATCTCTTGCCCTTTTTTGCCGATGACAACACCCGGCCGAGCAGAAGAGATAACAACACGCATCAAATCACCTTGACGCTCAACTTCTACACGCCCGACTTCTGCTGAAACCAAGTGCTTTTTAATGTAATCACGCACCGCTAAGTCATCAGCCAAAAACTCTGCATATTTATTTTGGCGAGCAAACCACCGAGATGAGTGATCTAAATAGACGCCAATTCGAAACCCTATCGGGTTAACCTTCTGTCCCACACTACGCCTCTTTTGCTAACTTGTTTTTTTTGTTTCCAGTCTTTACAACTTCTGCTCGTGGAGCCACCACAATAGTAATATGGCTTTGACGAGAACGAAGTGGAACAGACCTTCCTTGTGCACCTGGTTTAAAATAATGCCGTATTGGGCCCTGATCAACACGCACTTCTGCAACAACCAAATCCTTTGGATCATGATTTGCACGATCTTTTGCATTTGCAATTGCAGACTTGAGAGTCTTGAAAACAGGCACTGAGCGCTTTACTTTATACATAGCAAGCCATTGCATAGCACTCATAACATCTTTACCACGTATAACATCTGCCAAAAGTCTCAATTTATATGGCGAATACCAGATATATCGAGTCTGAGCTTTAAATTGCATCCGATACTCCTTACTTCCTACCTACCAGCTTCAGCTTTACGCTGACCACTGTGTAACCTGAAGGTACGAGTTGGCGCAAATTCACCTAGGCGATGTCCAACCATATCTTCTGTTATAAAAACCGAAACAAACTTACGACCATCATGAACTGCGATGGTTAAGCCAACCAAGTCAGGAATAATCATGCTGCGACGAGACCACGTTTTTATGACATCACGCTTTCCGCCTTCGCGAGCTGCGTGAACTTTCTTCAAAAGCGAATCGTCTATAAATGGGCCTTTTTTTGCTGAACGAGCCATATTACCCTCGCCTATTTTCTTCTCTTAATAATTAATGAACTCTTACGACGACGAGTCTTGGCACCCTTCGCATTCTTGCCCCATGGAGACTGAGGAATTTTGCCCGACTTCGAACGTCCTTCACCACCACCCATAGGATGATCAACCGGGTTCATGACCATACCACGAACAGTTGGTCGAAAACCACGATGACGTGTCCTACCGGCCTTACCAAGTGAAACGTTTTTAACGTCAGCATTACCCAAAACACCCACGGTAGCCCAACAGTCTTCGTTTACTTTACGCATTTCACCTGACGGCATACGTAAAGTTGCATAACCTTCTTCCTTCGCAATTAATTGAACAGAAGTTCCTGCACTGCGAGCAAATTTGCCACCTGAACCAGGACGAATTTCAACGTTATGCACAATAAAACCAATAGGGATGTTACGCAAAGGAAGACAGTTGCCAACATGGGCTTCAACCGATTCCCCGGCCGCTACCATGCTGCCAACAGAAAGTCCCTCAGGCGTTAGAATATAACGCTTACGACCGTTTGGATAAACCACCAAAGAAATTCTTACATTTCGGTTTGGATCATATTCAACAGCCGCGACTTTGCCAACAATATCTCGATCCATCCGGCAAAAATCTACAAGGCGGTATTTGCGCGCTGCGCCACCACCACGGTGACGAACAGTGATGCGACCATAAGCATTTCGCCCACCACTACGCTTTAAACCCTTAGTTAGGCTGCGCTCTGGCTTCTTCTTTGTTAAATCACTCGTATCTATAAATGTCTGAAAACGCAGCGACGCGTTGCGCGGTTTTCTTCTTACTATAGCCATGAAATTTCCTACGCAATTATCTATTCTTTGGTCTGTACACTGTCAACACTTGGTGCAACTGGAGCATCAACACCCAAATTGACTGATTCACCTTTTTTAAGTGAAACAACAGCCTTCTTGCGCAAGTTACCTTCAACAATAAAGCGACCTGATCGACGGCGGCGCCCTTTGTTTACAATAACTCGAACACTTGCAACCTTAACATCAAACAAACGCTCAAGCGCTTCAGCTATTTGAACCTTATTCGCTTTTGGGTGAACATCCAAAACCAACTGCTGCAACTCACGATTCAAGTCAAATGCTTTTATAGTAACGCGCGGCTTTCGAATTACTTCATAAATATTTAATTCCATGCGCTCACCATATTTTTAAATAACTCAATATCGCGATCTAAAAACACCCAGCAATTGCCATCACTCAACTGATAGACATTAGGCTGGTCAAATAAAACCATCTGAACACTTGGAATGTTTGCAAACATCCGCTGGGTTTTATAATCATCGGGCGCAACAAAAAGAGTAACACGAACACCCGTCAAACCCGCATCTTGCAAAGCTTTAAACGCTATCGATGTTTTAATGCGATCATCATTAGAAGACACCGGAAGCGCCACAATATTTTGCTCTTCCAAATGCTGCCATAACAAATCACGCATCAAGGATTTGCGTACTTTTTTTAGAATAGACAAACTACGAACACGAGGCTGCGGACCAAACGTAACACCTCCACCACGCCAAATTGGCGAGTCAACGGCACCTGCACGAGCACGACCCGTACCTTTTTGCCGCCAAGGCTTACGATTAGACCCTGCAACGTCACTGCGCCCTTTGCATGCTACAGTTCCTTGACGCCAATTTTGACGCTGAACTCGAATTGCAACGGCAAAACCATGAGGATCAACTGATTCTGGGCGCTCTGAAAGCCCAAGATCCTGAGCTTTTACTGCTTCTATTTTCTTTTTAACAACCATGATTACTCACTCTTTCTCATAAAGACCAGAGAGTCCGCCTTGCCAGGGAGCGATCCCTTAACAAAAACAACGTTAACATCCTGATCAATCGCCACAACACGCAAGTTACGAATCGTCTGACGCGCAACCCCCATGTGTCCAGGCAATTTACGTCCCTTACGCACACGCCCACTTCGACGCATACCTTCAAGAGAACCTGGCCCACGACCGAGCTTATCACCATGGCTTGCACGACCTCCGGAGTGTCCGTAACGCTTGACAACACCCTGGAAACCTTTACCTATAGTAGTTCCAATAACATCAAGCGTGTCACCCGAATTTAGAACCTGAGCAACATTTACCCGAGAACCAATCTCAAAAGCGTCATCACCACTTACGCGAACCTCACGAAGAACAGCAAAGTACTTTGACATTGACTTCAACCACTCGCTCGAAAATTCCTTGTCTTGGTGGCGTGGGCGCAACAACCCAACCTGAATGGCTGCATAGCCATCCCGATCAGCTGTTTTCACCTGAGTCACATACCAGTGTGACACATCGACGGCTGTGACAGGCACAACCCTTCCATCTTCTTGGAAAATTTGGCTCATGCCAATTTTTTTTCCCCAGAGGCCACTGATCATAACCTATATCCTTCCTATTTTATCTCTACATCAACACCAGATGAGATGCTTAACTTCATCAACGCATCCATCGTCTGGTCTGAAGGCGCTACTATATCTAAAATGCGCCGATGGGTTGTAATCTCAAACTGCTCGCGTGACTTTTTATCAATATGCGGAGAACGCAATACTGTAAAACAGCGCTGCCTGTTGGGCAGCGGCACAGGCCCCACCACTTGGGAGCCTGTGCGACGGACAGCTAAAACAATTTGCTTAACCGATTTATCAAGCAATTGATGATCGTAAGACTTAAGAGTTAAACGAATTTTTTGTTTTTTCATCGCTGCCTACTCATTAGTCTAAAATAGCGGTAACAATACCGGAACCAACCGTTCTGCCACCTTCACGAATTGCAAAACGACCATCTTTCTCCATTGCAATTGGAGAAATCAACTCAACCGACAACTCAACGTTATCACCTGGCATAACCATCTCACGTCCTTCAGGAAGCGTAACGACACCAGTAACGTCAGTTGTACGGAAGTAGAACTGTGGACGATAGCCATTAAAGAATGGGCTATGACGACCACCTTCATCCTTGCTCAAAACATAGACTTGGCAATTGAACTTTTTGTGTGGTGTTACAGAACCCGGTTTGGCAAGAACCATACCACGCTCGATATCATCTTTACCAACGCCGCGAAGCAAAAGACCAACGTTATCGCCCGCTACACCTTCATTTAAAGTCTTGCGGAACATTTCAACGCCAGTAACCGTGGTTTTAGTTTTTGCACCAAGACCGACGATTTCGACCTCTTCACCAACCTTGATCATACCACGCTCAATACGACCGGTAGCAACAGTACCACGACCAGAAATACTGAAAACGCCTTCAACCGCCATCAAGAATGGCTTATCAATCTCACGAGCCGGCTCTGGAACATATGAATCAAGAGCATCCATAAGACGCATAATTGACTGGGAGCCAATTTCACCTGCATCGCCTTCAAGCGCTTTTAACGCTGAACCACGAACAAAAGGAATTTCATCCCCTGGAAACTCGTATTTCTTAAGAAGATCACGAATTTCTTCTTCAACCATGTCAATCATCTCAGGATCATCAACCATGTCTACCTTGTTCAAGTAAACAACCAACGCAGGAACACCAACGTTACGTGCTAGAAGAATATGCTCACGCGTTTGAGGCATTGCACCATCAGCTGCCGAAACAACTAAGATAGCGCCATCCATCTGCGCAGCACCAGTGATCATGTTTTTGACGTAGTCAGCGTGACCAGGACAGTCAACGTGCGCATAATGGCGCTTGTCGGTCTCATATTCAACGTGAGAAATAGCAATAGTAATACCACGCTCACGCTCTTCTGGCGCATTGTCAATTTGATCAAAACGACGGGATTCGGCATACCCTTTTTCAGCCAAAACCTTTGTAATAGCTGCCGTCAACGTCGTCTTACCATGGTCAACGTGACCAATAGTACCCACGTTTACGTGCGGCTTTTTACGCTCGTACACACCTTTTGCCATTGTTTTCTCCGGTCATAAATAGACTGTAAACAAACCTACTTCACACTTAAAATTTGGTCTTGGTTAAACTTAGGAACTTTTTGATATGAATCAAATTCCATCGTATACGTTGCACGTCCCTTAGACATGGAACGCAACTGCGTCGAATAACCAAACATTTCTGCTAAAGGAACCTCTGCATGAATCACCTGGACCCCCTGGCGCTCTTCCATGCCAAGAATACGACCACGACGAGAGTTTAAATCCCCCATCACATCGCCCAAGTATTCATCAGGAGTTTCAACTTCGACCTTCATAATCGGCTCAAGCAAACATGCATCGCCTTGACGCATTGCCTCTTTCAAGGCCATAGAAGCCGCTACCTGGAAAGCCATTTCAGACGAGTCTACCTCATGGTAAGAACCATCATACAACGTTGCACGAAGATCAACCACAGGATACCCTCCGAGGGGACCCGAGTTAAGCGCCTCTAAAAGACCCTTTTGCACTGCCGGAATATATTCGCGCGGAACCGAACCGCCAACGACTTCATCAACAAACTCAAAGCCTTTTCCACGCTCAAGAGGCTCAAAACGCATCCGAACGTGTCCGTATTGACCGCGACCACCAGACTGCTTAATAAACTTGCCCTCAACATCAGCACCGCGCTGCAAAGTCTCCTTAAAGGCAACCTGCAAACGGCCCTGTGTGGCCTCAACTTTATGCTCACGCTTAAGTCGATCAACCGCGATCTCAAGATGCAACTCACCCATTCCACGGATAACCGTCTGACCAGTCTCACGATCAAATGTAAAATGCAAAGAAGGATCCTCTTGTGTCATTTTACGCAAAGCAATGGTCATTTTTTCATAATCAAGCTTACTTTTTGGCTCAATCGAGGTAGAAATAACCGGCGCTGGTACGTCAATTTTTTCAAGGATTATTTTGTGCGACTCATCACACAACGTATCCCCAGTCATAACATCCTTAAGACCAACAATCGCGGCAATATCACCTGCGGCAACTTCGTCAACCTCTTCACGCTTGTTAGCATGAAGACGAACCAATCGACTTACGCGCTCTTTGCTTCCTTTGGTGGCATTATAGATATATGAGCCAGACTTCACGACACCAGAATAAACACGAATAAAACAAAGTGTACCAAACTGATCTGCAGCAATCTTAAAGAGCAGAGCAGCAAAAGGTGCCTTAGGATCAGTACGACGTTCTTCTTTGGCCGCATTATCAGGATTCTCACCCTCTACCGGCGGAATATCTAGCGGAGAAGGAAGATAGTCAACAACAGCATCTAAGAGCAATTGAACACCCTTGTTTTTAAACGCTGTACCACAAAAAGCTGGCACAATGCGACGCTCAATAACGCCCTTACGAAGCGCTGACTTCAGCTCATCAACCGAAAGTTCTTCACCCCCAAGATAACGCTCAGCAAGCGAATCATCTAATTCACAAATCTTTTCGACAAGCTCCGCACGAAGCTCTTCTGCACGTTCTTTTTGATCAGCTGGAATATCAGATTCAATAACTTCAGCACCCTGGTTTTCTTCGCCGAAAGTAAAATAACGCTGCGACAAGAGATCCACGATGCCAACAAAGTTTTCTGATTCGCCGACCGGAAGCTGCATAGCTACCGCGTTAGCAGCAAGCTTTTTATTCGCATCACCAACCACCTTAAAGTAGTTAGCACCAATACGATCGAGCTTATTGACAAAAATAATGCGTGGCACACGATAGCGATTAGCTTGGCGCCAAACCGTTTCAGTCTGAGGCTGAACACCGCCAACCCCGCAAAAAACTGCTACCACACCATCAAGAACACGCAAAGAACGTCCAACCTCAATCGTAAAGTCAACGTGCCCAGGAGTATCAATAATATTAACCTTATGATCTTTCCATTGAGCCGTAACCGCAGCCGACTGAATCGTAATACCGCGCTCTTTTTCTTGCTCCATCCAATCAGTAGTCGCTCCACCTTCATGAACTTCACCTATACGATGAACCAATCCAGTATAAAAAAGAATACGCTCAGTAACCGTCGTTTTGCCGGCATCTATATGCGCCGCGATACCAATATTGCGATATCGATCTAAAGGAATAGCCATACCTCCCCCTTACCAAGCGTAATGCGAGAAGGCACGATTAGCTTCAGCCATCTTATGTGCATCTTGGCGCTTTTTAACTGCACCACCACGACCCTCGAGAGCATCCAGCATTTCATTAGCTAAACGCGCACCCATGGTCTTATCCGGCCTACTTGCAGCCGCATCAATCAACCAGCGGAATGCAAGGGCACGACCACGACGAGGCGCAACCTCCTTAGGAATTTGATACACGCTACCGCCGACACGACGAGGACGAACCTCAATCAAAGGAGTAACTTGCTCAATAGCCTTGTCGTAAAGCTCAAGCGCCTTGTCTTCGGCCCCAGATTTTTTTACCAGAGCATCCATTGCGTCATAAACTATTTTGCGTGCCGCACCTTTTTTACCGCGCCACATAACTACGTTAATTAATTTTTGGACAGACTCTGAACCGAACCGAGGATCAACCCCGATATCGCGAATAAAGTTGACCGACCTACGTCTTGCCATTTTTTAGCACCCTTACAATTTCTTCTGCTTCTTAGCACCGTACAACGAACGCCCTTGCTTACGACCCTCTACTCCAGAAGTGTCGAGCGCACCACGAACAATGTGATACTTAACACCAGGCAAATCGGGCACACGACCACCACGGACCAACACCATGGAGTGTTCTTGCAAATTATGGCCTTCACCAGGAATATATGCGGTCACCTCTGTCCCATTGGACAGCTTAACACGAGCAACCTTACGAAGCGCAGAGTTTGGCTTCTTTGGAGTTGTTGTGAAAACACGCGTACAAACACCGCGAACCTGAGGATTACCCTCCATGGCTCTACTTTTAGACTTATCTTTTTGCCGCGTTCTTCCGAACCGGACAAGCTGATTTATTGTGGGCATTACACCATCCCTATAAACAAAAAAGGAACAACTTTGGTATACCTGTTCTTCCACACTCGTTTGCTGCAGACTACGTTCCAAATCCACAGAAGTATTAAGAGGGGCATTTTTATTCTAGCCATTTTCGCGTTTTTTTCAACCCAAAACGCCAATAAGAAAACTGTGTAAAACGTGGTACCCAAAAATGTTTTTATGTTAGACTTGTATTCACTCGAGCTACCACAACAGTGTATCTCATCAGCCAACAAATACAAGAAGAAAGAAAGGAACTCCATGCCTTCATTCTCACTAATATCTTCTACCCAAGCATTAGCACAATACCTTCCTCCCCTTTTATTCGCAATTATCGCCCTAGGGGTCCTCATCACCATACACGAATTTGGGCATTTTCTTTTTTGTAAATTATTCGGTGTTCACACGCCCACATTTTCCATAGGCTTTGGACCAACCATTGTAAACCGCATTTTCGGAAAAACTAATTTTCGTCTAGCGCTTATTCCTCTTGGAGGATATGTAGAAATCGCAGGAATGGATGAACCCGGACAAGGAAAACAGGAATTTTCTAAGTCCTCGGGTCCTGAATCCTTTGCAAGTAAAGCATGGTGGCAAAAAGCCTTTATTATTACAGGCGGAATCATAGGAAACTTCATCTTTGCCTACCTAATCTTTACGCTCCTTATACAACAAGGATTCATTCGCCAGTGGTGTACATCTACCCGAATTGCACACATTCAAGAAAGCAACATGTCGGGAGGATTGCAAAAAGGTGACAGAATACTCAAAATCAACGAAGAAGACGTTCAAGATCAACCGCAAAAAGTCTATCGCATTCTTTCTGCGGCAAAACAACAAAACCAGCAGAGCATTGCTATAACCTATCAGCGCGAAAATGATCGAAAAAAAACAGATCTTATCATAAAAAAAGAATCGGAAACAGAACCAAATCCAAGCTCTGAATTATGCCTACTGCTAGAACAAAACAAACAACCCATCAAAGACGCTGCCATTAAAGCATTTTTCGCCATTACATCAATAAGCAAACTCATCATAAAAAGCCTCGTTAGCATGATTTCTCAACGTGACGCATCAGCATTTTCTGGGCCTGTAGGAATTATTCAAGTAACAACTAAAGCCGCCCAAGAGGGTTTTTTATACTTTCTCTTCTTTGTAGCAATTATCAGTATAAACCTAGCCGTTTTCAACTTACTCCCACTGCCAATATTAGATGGCGGACAACTATTAATCATCACACTTGAAAGCTTAAGCGGAAAGCACCTCTCCGAAAAAGCACGAATTGCCATCGCTAACTTATGTTGGCTGCTATTCCTAATTCTTATTCTCTTTGCCACCTATCAAGATATAAAAAAGATTATCGGCTGGTAATGCAATAAAAAAAGCCCCGGCAAAATAATGCCGGGGCTTTTTTTATTGCTAACTTATAGCGTTAGGCTAATTGGCCTTGATGTGGATGCTCTGGGCCTGCATAGATCTTAAGCCGGCGAATCTGCTGCCGTGCGATTTTATTCTTTGGCAACATGCCGCGCACCGCAGTGCGAATAACAAATTCATGATCACGCTGCAACTTTTCCCACGGAGCCATGCGCTTTTGACCGCTTCTCCAGCCGGTATACCAAACGTACTCTTTATCAGTCATCTTATCCCCCGTAAAAATAGCTTTTTCGGAGTTAATAACAACAACATAACGAGCAACATCTGCATGAGGAGTAAAACGGGGATCATTCTTACCGCGCAATATATCAGCTATCTCTGTCGCCAAACGACCAATTACCTTACCCGTCGCGTCAATACAAACCCAGGTAGGCTTAAAGGTTTCCGCTTTGAGGCGAAATGCGGTATTCATATCCATACAATGCACCCTAAATAATAATTTTAGAATCTAAAAATAGCACACGAAAAACGAGGACTCCCAAAAATAGTACACAAAACCACTTATTTGGTCAAACACGTTATCCGCCAAAACCAAGCCAAAATTCAAAACGCAGGCAACATTTTTTGCATTAAAGGAGTTAAGCTCATCGCAACTTTTTACAGAATTCTCGTGCAAATATTTACTTTGAAAACAAAGATCATTACGTTAAAAATAAACGCTTACAAAAAAACAACTTGAATCCAAAGGATTATATATGGAAGTCTTTCCGTCATGGATCACCCTTGTTCCACCCTTAGTTACACTCCTTCTGGCGGGCATAACCAAAAACGTAAGCTTGTCTCTGCTGCTCGGAATCTTTACAGGGGGCTATATCGCAAGCAATCTTCAAATTGGCACAAGCCTTATTTTCAGTGTAAAAAAAATTGGCGCTACATTCCTAGAACCAACAACATTGGTGCTTTTTGCATTTTTAGCACTTCTTTCAATCGTAATCGAACTCATGGCCCAGTCCGGTGGAGTTGCCGCCTACGTATCCTTACTCCAAAAAAGGATCAAAAACGCGCGACACGCGGAAATAGCCGTAATAACATTCTCATTTATCTTCTGTATTGACGACTACATAAACAATATGCTCACCGGAGCAATTATTCGCCCATTTGCAGAGCGTTTTTCAATAGCACGAGAAAAAATTGCATTTCTCCTAAACTCTCTAAGCTCGCCCCTCGTTGCCATTATTCCCGCAAGCACCTGGGCTGCCATGATCATCACCCGTATTGAAGACGCAGGAATTTCAGATATTCCTTCTGGAACCCAAATCATCGATGCAGACCCATTTTTCACCTATATCAAAGCAATACCGTTTAGTTTTTATTCGATATGCATCATCATAAGCGCCCTATACATCGTTTTGCGTAGCATTTCTTTCGGAACAATGGCTAAACTAGAAAAAGCAGCAAAGAACAAACTCTCTCACATTGAGGAAAAAACTCAAACACAAAACTCTCACGAATCTCTAGCAAGCTTTCTAATCCCCTTAACCTGTTTTTTACTTTTTTTACCCATCTTCCTTCTATATCTAGGAAATAGTAAATTATTTGGCGGACAAAAAAACATATTAGAGGCTCTTCAAAACACAAATGTCATGGCTAGTCTCTGCCTCACAAGCATTATAGCTTCTATCATTTTAGGCTCATTTCTTCTTTATCGAAAAAAAACAACCATTTATGATCTCGTTTTACTCAGCTTTTCAAGCACCTGGAGCATGCGCAATTCGTTCAAAACACTAACACTTGCATTTACCCTTGGAGCAATAATATCCAAAGATCTGCACGCAGGGACCTACCTAGCTAGCGCAATATCAGGAAATATACCGCTCTTCCTTCTTCCTGTTATAGTTTTTGGAATTGCAACACTAACGACAGCTTCCACAGGCTCATCTTGGGGCACAATAGCACTTATGATGCCCCTAGCAATACAGGCCATCACAGCGCTTTCATCTAGCTCAACAATACCAATTGCCTTATCATGCGCACCATTACTTTATCAAACAATTGGCGCGATACTTTCTGGAGCTGTAGCTGGAGCACACATCTCCCCGCTAACAGAAGCCACAATTATTTCATCACTTTCTGCAGGCGCGAGCCACTTGGAACACGTAAAAACACAAACACAATATGCCATACCATCGATTATTGGCTCTTCCATAGCCTTTATCATCGCAAGTTTCGCACCTCCAGGCAGATACCCATATGAGCTACTCCTTCTTGCTCTAGTAACAGGACTAACCGTGACCTTGACTCTAATCGCATTGAAAAACAAGGCAACAAAAGAGCTGTTTCTAGCTAGGCAAGCTGAGTAACTGAATCGCACAGGTTTTCAATATCATCTGCAGACCGCGGCAAAGAATCACTTAGACAAACCGCGCCACCAGGAACAAGCCAAAAATCATCCTCTATACGAATGCCAATTCCCTCATGCGGCAAATATAATCCAGGTTCAATAGTAATTACATCACCCTCAACCAGAGGCTCAGCATATGAACCAACATCATGAACATCTAAACCAAGATAATGACCGACACCATGAATGAAATACTCGTGCAGATCGTGTTTTTTAAAAAACTCTAAAGCAATATGATGCAAAGAGTTTTCAGGATTATCAGGATTACGCAAAAATACACCAGGTTTGGCAGCCTCTGCGACGAGCTCCTGTGCCTCTGCAACAAGCTCGTACAACATGCGTTGCCGCTCAGTAAACCTACCAGAAGCGGGATAGGTTCGTGTTATATCGGCACAATACCCATCAAAGCGAGCTCCTATATCTACAACAACAAGATCTTCTCCTTTTAATGGCATATTTTGCGCACGATGATGCAATACCGTTGCGTTTTTACCCCCTGCAACTACCGTTGAAAATGCAGGAGTTGCACCATGTTCGATAAATAGGTATTCCACCGCAGCCCGGACTGTCAACTCATTAGGGTTATCGCCTAAAATGCTATACAATGCCGCTTCCTGAGCCATTGCGGTAATATCGCAGGCACGCGTAATCAATGCGACTTCTTGACGGCTTTTTGCTCGACGCATACGAGCAACAACAGGCTCAAGAAAAATTAGAAACTTAGAAAGTTCAGACAATAGCGCCTGAAACTTTAACAAGAAAGGACTTTTAATTGTGCCAATCGAAACGCCACGAGCACACCATTCCTCAATCAACGCTTTCAATGCGTCCCATGTAGCAAATGGATCAAAAAGAGACACGGTAAAACGAGGATTTTCTTCGCCCGAAAACCTAACTTCATCAAATCCATAATACTTGGCCTCATTGGCCGAAACTCCAATACTTGTACCTTCCCACCGTGCGCGTTCTTCACGATAACGTGGTACAAAAAGCGTAGAGTGCCCAACCTCGTCAATTACCAATGCTATTCCACGCTGTGAAATACCCGTCAAATAAAAAAAAGTACTATCTTCTTGCTGCCCAGGAATTCCATAATCCGGGCTCGAAAAAATAACAATCGGGTGCCCAACCTGTTCAAACAATGCTTTGCGACGCAAGGCATACACCTGAGAATCAAACATACATTCCTTTTACGTTAAAATACTCGGCGCTCAAGCAATGCCTTATTGAGCGTCAATCGATCAGAATACTCCAAAGAAGCCCCCACTGGCAAACCTCGCGCTAGGCAAGTAACCAAAACACCAGTCCCCTTGAGAAGCCGTGCAATAAAGGCTGCAGTTGCCTCACCTTCTGGTGTTTGATTAAGAGCAATAACAACCTCTTTCACAGCCCCAGGAACCCGTTTTTGTAGCTTCTCCACCGACAACTCCCCGGGCCCAATGCCATCGAGGGGTGATAAAACTCCACCAAGAACATGAAATAAACCTTTATATACACCTGTTTGCTCAATAGCCTGCAGATCATACCACGACTCTACAACACAAATAATAGAATGATCCCGAGCCGGCGCATCACAAAAAAGACAACCCTTATCAACCTCACTCCAAGCACAACAAACCGGGCAAGGCCTCAAGGCCTGGCAACTTTCTAGCAGCACACGACAAAATTCCTCACGCTGTGCAGGTGAAAGCTCCAAAAAATACTGGGAAACACGGTATACGTTCTTGGTTGCTAAATACGGCAGCCGCTGAAGCTGCCGTATTAACCTACTTAACGATGGGAGACCATCCACAATTTCTGCACCTTCTTAACAACAAAGGACAACACAAGCCTAAAGAAGAGACCAACTATGATAAAAAGATTTAACCCTGTTGATAACCTAAAACCAATGCCGCCAAAGAAAAGCCCCATAAACAAGACAATAATAACCGCTGTCGGCTGTATCTTCTTTTTGCCTTTCGTAAGCGCTACCAACATCATAGTCAACATCAACGTCATTAAAACCCAAGGCAAAAAAGGGTCTGGTTGAGACAAATCGCTAATCCAGAGAATAAATGGAGCCCGATACAATTGAATAGCATTGGCAAGAACCCGGTTGAGGGCAATAAAGAAAGGCATTTGTATTAAAAATGGCAACATACTCGTACCACTCATACCGCCTAAGCCCTGCTCTCGCAAAAGCTCCATCTGAGCCATGCGCATCTGCTCTGGATCATCAGCATAACGCCGGCGTATTGCCGCCTGTTTTCGCTGATATTCGCGCTGTTTCGCCGCAATTGTGTCTTCAGAAAGAATCGTTTTTATTGAAAATGGCGCAATTAAAAGATTAAGCAACAAGGTAAGCAGAACAATTGCCCAACCATAATTGCCCACATGATGATTTAAAAGATTGAGCAGCCAAAGCATACCTTGCGAAATACGAGCAAACCAGCCATACTCCATTAGGCTTTCTAAGCGCGTATCTGCAGCGGCCAACGCATAAGTCTCTTTTGGTCCACAATAAAATGATAAACGCCAGCTCGTCTTCTGCTCAACAGCAGGACCTTCTAAAATAAATCCAGGGCGCCCAACCGGCGTTTTCCAGAAATACCCTCTTCGTGCAAACTTATTAACATCATCAATCAACGCACAAGCAAAATATCGATCCTGAACGCCAACTATTTCGGGTTGAGCCCACACCGAATTAGCGATTTTTTTACTATACACCTTTTGTATTTTGTGATTACTTCCCATTACAAAACCAGGAAACGTATCCCAATCGCCTCCATCAAAAAGATTTGGTGCCGTTACAAAAAGACGCGGACGAACCGTCGAACCAGCCAGCGGCTCAACCGTTAACTCCAACTCAATACGCGCAGTCTCTCTATTCGTCAAAAAACGCTTAGTAATTCGAGCTCTTGGTGTTGAAGCAATAAATGTTGCCCCGGCTTCATCAAAACCCTTTTCATAGAAGTATGGAGACGGCGACTCAAGCGCAACAAAAAACGGGACCTCCTCACGTTGCGTTAATCCTTGGGCCCGAACGAACTCCATATCTTCAACACGCTCTTCAATCCTGTGACTGTACACTGCGCGCTGCAGACCACCACCATACGAAGAAAAGTCATATTGAAGCTGCGGCCCGGATAAAACAGTGCGAACCTCAGCGGGCCAATCTTTTTCATCACTGTCTAAAAAATCTATTTCACGATTAAGCGGCTGTTGAATTTCAGCAACCGTAGCAACTTGATACTGCCCACCAGCCACAGCAGAGGTCTGCTGCCCTTGGGATGTTGTTTCCCGAGTCGCAGGGAAAAAGTATGACAACCCCCAACTCACAACAACGTTCATAGCCCAAAATAACATTACAAAAAGCGTTATCTGAAGAAAACGTTCACGCCAATTCATACGCAACATACCTTTGTACAAAAAAAAGAAGAGTCTCTACGAAAAATATACCTTCAAATCTTACCATACGATTAGCCGATGTGCTAGGTTCGACCATAAGCACTAACCAAAAGGAGCAATCCCATGCAGACATCAAAAAAAACATTCCGAATAGGAACCCTGGCACAAACCCTTGCTAATCATGGCGTCTATGCAGAGCCATCTGCAATACGATTCTGGGAAAAAGAGTTTGCAATACAACCAAAGCGTTCACGAAAGGGACATCGATTTTATACACAAAAAGACATTGACCACTTTATCACCATCTATGATCTGCTGCATAACCAAAAATTCACGATAGCGGGTGCAAAAAAGCTACTTTCCAAAGAGACGCCAACCCGCATTAAATTGCAAAGCTTTGGAGAAAACAGCAAAAGCACCTCACACAAATGCAAAATCCTCCTATCAATAAAAGAACAACTTTTAGAGCTCAAGAACATTTTAAAATAGGCTAAAGCACAGTATCCTAAGGAAAAAAGCCAAAGGAAAGGTGTTATGCTAAAAAAAGGTTCTCACATTCACTTCGCCGGAATAGGTGGCATCGGCATGAGCGCACTAGCGGGCATACTGAAACATCGTAATTTTATCATCTCAGGCTCTGACAACAATCTCGAACAAAAGAGCATACAAAAGCTATCACAACTTGGCTGTATCATTAGTCACCAAAACACAACATGTTTATCCGATTTGAAGCCTGATTTACTCGTTTATTCAACAGCCATATCAAGCACATCAACCATTATGCAAGACGCCCAAAAGCTTAATATCCCGATTATACATCGCGCTGATTTATTGGCTGAACTCACTCGCGGCCAAAAAAGTATCGCGATTACCGGCGCTCATGGAAAAACCACAACATCATCTATGATTAGCCATCTTTTTATTTCGGCCAACCAAGAGCCCACAGTTATTCTAGGTGGTTTTTTAGAATCAATTGATTCTAACTACCTTGCAGGATCAGGAGAATGGCTCATTGCAGAAGCTGATGAGAGCGATCGCTCAATGCTCAAGCTACATCCCCGAATTATTATTATCACCAATATTGACAATGAGCACCTTGACACCTACGAAGATGCAAAAGACATGCAACAAGCTTTTTATGAATTCTTGCAGAAACTGCCACCAAACGGACATGCTATAGTCTTTCTTGACAACCCAGAAACCAAAGAGCTTGTGCTAGAAGCCGCCCCAGAAACTCGCAAAAAAATAATCACCTATGGTCGCTCACCTGAAGCCGACTTTGTCATCTCACAAGAAATTTTTGGGAAAGAAGGATCCAGGGCCCAAATCAAAAAAGCAAACAATGAAACAATCTCGTTCTCAATTGCCCAATCAGGCCCCCACATGATCGAAAATGCCACCGCAGCAATAATAAGCGGACAACTCTGCAACATAACAACTCAACAAATAATTACCGCGCTAGAGACCTTTACCGGAGTAGAACAGCGCTTCACCTATCGAGGTTTATACCGAAATTCATGCATTATTGATGACTATGCACATCACCCCACAGAAATCGCACACGCACTAGAAACTGCGCAACGCCATGAACCAACAAAACTTATCGTCGTATTTCAGCCTCAACGGTACAGTCGAACAGAAGCCCTGTGGAGCGAATTCATCGATGTATTTGCGCATGCACAAATAGACTGCCTCCTTATTACTGATATCTACAGCGCAAGCGAAACTCAAAAAAACCCAAGCATCAATGCCAAAAACCTAGCCGATGCCATCAATAAAACAAAAAAAATAAACTGCGCTGCATATATTCCTCAAGACGATCAATACCGCCACATCCGAGAAACAATAGAAAAAGAAGTTCAACCCGGAAGCCTCGTTCTCTTTTTAGGTGCAGGAAAAGTTAACAAACTTTCAACCATTTTGGTGAAAACAAAATAGGCCACTTTACCTTGCTGCAAAGGCGAAGCTTCTTTCACAACAGAGCCAAGTATTTCAAACTCTTACCCTGCCTCGCTCTTTTTTGTTATTTTAACAATAGAAAATATATAAAAAAAGGAAGGAAAGTAGGATGAATACAAAAAAGATAAGCCTATTTGCCGTAATTGGCATTGTAATGTTTTCTAGTATCGGCCTCTTCGCGCGTCGCTACTATAGGCGGCCAAGCGGGGGATTCTCAATTAGCGTAGGCGCAGGCCCCCGCTATACAGGTTATTACGGACGCCGCCCAGCCGGATGGTATAATTATCGACACTATCCTCGCTATAGAAACTGGCCTTCTTACTGGTGGTCAATCCCATACTTAGGGCCACATTTTGCGTACACAACCTGGGATGGTGAACGTGTTAGAATTCGTAACTACGAAGAATTAAAAGGACAAATGGATGCATTAGAGCGTAAAATCAAACGACTTGAACGCCGCCTTGAAGAAGATATTTCGCGCAAAGAAATGGCCGAACTAAGGGAAGAACTCAAATCGTTAGAAAGCGCGCAAGATCGTCTCTATGAAATCAAAGACCAACTTGATTCATCCAACAAAGCGCAATAATTTACTGCAAAAATATAGAAACTAAAGAACGGGATTTTTTAGAACGTCTGTGTTGCACATCATCAGCTATATGAATCGCAACACAACGTTTTCCCGGTTTTTGGAAAACAAACATATATGTATCTAATGAACCAGAGGCTAACAATTCCTGCCACCCCCAGCGCTCCATTTCTTCACGATAAAAGTCGCGCACAAAAGAAACCGACTCTCCCAGCGTATACACACACAAAGTCTCTCCCGTTACATTAGTCTCGGTAGACAGCTCTGGAAGACATGTCTGAATTTTACTATCAATGGGGAAAGGAAGATCTGCATGACGAGCCTCAAAAAGTTCTACTGCACTTACTTGATTGTCGGGAATCTGAGTCACCCGAGAGTGGCATCCAGACAAACAAAGCAAACACAAAAATAAAACAACTAAACTCTTCATACAATCTCCCCATTCCCTCTAAATCTTTATTCGGCAGAATCTTCCTCAGAAGACTTACCTGCGCCATTATTACGTGCAGCATGCACTTCTTGTGCTCGAGCACGACGCTCTTGCGCTTCATGCGAAAGCACCAATTCTTGAACACGGGCTTTCTTACCAATACGACTGCGCATGTAGTACAATTTCGCACGACGTACATCGCCATGACGCAAGAACTCAACACCTTCTAGGCGAGGAGAATGGAACGGGAAGATACGCTCAACCGCAATACCATTGGCACCAATACGACGAACAACAAACGTAGAAGAGATACCATTATTATGTATTGCAATAACGTCACCCTCAAAATACTGGGTCCGCTCTTTATTGCCCTCTTTAATACGGTATGCAACACGAATAGCATCACCTGCATTAAAGGAAGGGAAATTACGATTTGCTACGCCACGATCCAAGATCGTTTCTTTTGTTATACCTTTTGCCTTCATGATTTCCTCTAAACACTAACTGTATCTATCTACCGCTTTTCCTTATAGTCCCATCCACCGATCAAAAACAATAGCCGCCGCAGAGCGCACCGAAAGGTGATTAAACCCAGAAGCCCCACTCACCGGTGGAACAACATAGTCACATCGTTGCAATACCGTATTTGACAAACCGCGCGCCGTACCAAAAACAAAAAGGATAGGCCGCTGCTGTTGCCAAATCAAGTGCTGCGCTGTGAACAACACTACCGGCACCCCGCTAACCTCACGCGCCGACGTGCCAATAACAATCGGCTCAATACCCTCGCGCTCCTTAATAGCCGCTACTGCCTCATCCAAATCATCTACTAATTGAGTAAAGGCAAGCGCTTCATGTCGGGATGGATTATAGGTCACCCCTTCTCCTTGCTGCCAAAAACCCAAGAGCTGCTCAACAATACGCTTTTGATCCTCAAGCCGCGTAGCAATAAAATACCCTTGCAAGCCAAATGTCTTTGCAGACCGAGCAATATCATGAATATCAAGCGATGTCACAGAGCTTTCGCCCACGCGATCCTCGGTAACAACAACATCCGTATGCATTAAAACAGCATAATGATGAGGCAATTGCGCCTGTATATCAATTTTGTCCTGCACAGCCAAAGACTGAGAACGCAACCACTGAAAATGCCCGCCAAAAAGCGTCCGCTGTATCGCATGTTTTCGCCGCCATGCAGCCTGCGCCGCATGATTACCAGAACGAAGCACCTCGGGAATCATTTTGCCACGCCACTCAACGGGCGCTGTATAATGGGGATGATCAATAAAAGGACCTGAAAACGATTCCTCTTCCACTGATTCTTTCGAACCAATTACTCCTGGAATAAGCCTACTTATTGCCTCTATAAAAACCATGGCAGGAAGATCCCCCCCCATAAGCACATAGTCCCCTATAGAAAGGACAATATCGGCATACTCCTCTTCTAACCGCACATCCATACCTTCGTATCGCGCCGGCAAAACCATGCAACGGTTGCCAAACGCCTGAATTTTTTCTCGAACTTCGTGCAACAAGGTTTGAGTTAACGACTCTCCATGTGGAGAAAAGAAAACCCTAAACGCACGCCCCTTTTTTTGTTCTTGCGACAGTATTGCTTTTTCCACAATATCCGGTCGCAACAACATGCCAGGACCATGCCCAACCGTTGGTGCATCGATACGCTCCTTAGGCGAACAAAAAGAAAGCAAGGAGGCCACATCAAAGTCCACTAGCCCCTGCTTTACCGCACGCCCAATCAAGCTAGTCGACAAAAAAGACTGGTATAGATCAGGAAATAGAGTAATGATCGAAACATTCATTTATTTTACCAGCTCAACATATACATCTTTATGATCAGCCGAGCCAAGCGCTGCAGCCACGTGGCGTAATGAGCGCAAAATACGCCCTTCACTACCAATAACTCGCGCTATATCCTCTGAGGCAACATGCACACGAACCGTATACTTTCCCTCAGCCTCAACTACATGTAACAACACCTGATCTGGCTGAGTTACAATATGGCGTATCACATGACCTAAAACTTTTTCTATAGCCATCATAACACAACTATGCCGTTACAGCCGTCTTTTTATACTGCGTGTATATTTTCTTTACTGCATCGGTAGGAACAGCACCCTGCCCAAGCCAAAACTCAACGCGATCTTGGTGGAATTGAACCAACCTGCTTTTTAGCGCATCGTACGTACCAAGATTTTCAATAATCTTGCCATCACGTGCATTATGGGCATCGGTAATTACAATCCGGTAAAAAGGCGCATGCTTTTTACCAATACGCGTCAAACGCATTTTTACTGCCATAAACATCCTCAAATTAACGAAATAAACCTCTTCCACCTTTAAGCTGTTTAAACAGCTTGCGGCCTTCTTCAAAACGAGTCAGCATGCGCGCAACATCTTCAACTTCAACGCCCGCACCTGCCGCTATACGCCTTTTGCGCGAACCAACAATGAGCTCAGGCATTACGCGCTCTTTTTTTGTCATTGACTGTATTATAGCCTTAAAACTTCGCATTTCGCGTTCACCCTGAGCAACCTGCTCTGGAGATATTTGAAACTGCATCGCACCCGGCATATATTTCAAGATGGAGCCAAATGAACCCATCTTGTTAATCATATCAATCTGACGAATAAAATCATCTAAAGTAAAATTACCTGTGCGCAAAGCGCGCATCATACGATCATTTTCATCTTCTTTTATTTTTTCATTAGCCCGCTCAACAAGTGTCGCAATATCACCCATACCCAAAATACGGGATCCAACACGATCTGCATGAAAACGCTCTAAGTCTTGTATATGCTCGCCCGAGCCAACAAAAACTACGGGTTTTTTTAGCGCGTAGCGAAAAGCAAAAGCAGCACCGCCACGCGTATCACTGTCTGCCTTGCTGAGCACAGCTCCATCAAAACCAACGTGCTCCTCAAACGAGCGCGCAACACGCAAAGACTCTTGCCCAGTCATAGAATCAAGAACCAACAATCGATACGGATGCTCAAGAGAATGCACTACAGCATCAAGCTCATCGAGCAATTCCTTATCTACATGTAATCGCCCTGCAGTATCTAAAAACAGGTATTCATATCGATTATTTTTACGATGAGCAAAGATTTCATGCGCCGCGGGGACAACCTCACCCGCAGAAGCGCGAAAAAAATCAACTCCTACTCGCGCGGCAAGCACCTCTAACTGATCAACCGCTGCAGGTCGCTGAAAATCAACCGAAGCCAGGAGTATACGAGCAGCAGGCTTCTTCTTTTTTAAATAGGCAGCTAACTTTGCTATCGTTGTCGTCTTGCCAGAACCCTGCAATCCCATCACAACAAAAGAAGTAAATTTGGATAATGGATCAACAACCCCCTCTACGCCCCCTAAAAAAGCTACTAGACGATCATATACAATCTTCATGTAGTATTCTTCAGGATTCACTTTTTTCGGCGGTTTTGTTCCAATAAGATCACGCGAAACTTCTTCAACAAAAGCGTCCGCAACAGAAAGAGGAACATCTGCCCCTAACAACGCTTCTCGCACAGTATTAGAAAATTCCGCAACCGAATCTTTTGTGAGCTCTTGAGCCCCAGAAAATCGTGAAAAAAGAGAGGAGAAGCTACGAGATAGAAAATCAAACATTACAAAAAACTCTCAAGTAACTAAAATATGCATCTGGTAACTGAGGAAATTAACCTGGCCTATATCATAGAGTGTTATTATACCAGCTTCTTATTTTTTGGTAAGATAATGGTCAAAAATCCAGACAAACAGATAGCGCGCATCCCATTTTTTCAGGAAACATACTATGTCGACAAAAAATCTCATTGATACCGCCACTCAGACATCAGTACTAATTATTGGTGCTCAAACACCACATAATAAAACTTTCGATGCAGAAGCTTACTTCCAAGAATTTAAAAGTCTCGTCTCTACGAGCGGCACCATCCCAGCTGAAGAAGTACACGTCAAATTGCGCAGCATTGATCATTCATACTTCTTCACAAAAGGCAAGTTAAACGAATTAATTGCCCTTTGTGAACAACAACAATTTGACGAAATTATAATCTCAGAACCACTAAGCACCCAACAAGCACGAAACCTTAAAGAAGCTCTTAATGCGCCTATCATCGATCGGACAGAATTGATTCTCAGAATTTTCGAACAAGGGGCGCAGAGCGCAGAAGGCAAGGTTCAAGTCGAAATGGCTATTTTAAAGTTTCAAAAAAGCCGCTTAGCCGGATACGGCATCCATCTTTCGCAACAAGGGGGCACAATTGGAACCCGTGGGCCAGGTGAAACGGCAAAAGAAAAAGCCACACAACACCTAGAACGGGCAATAACCCAGGCACGAAAAGAACTTGACCAACTAGAAAAAGTGCGCACAACCCAAAGAAAACGTCGACTAGAAAGCAAAACACCCCACATCGGCATTGTCGGCTACACCAACGCAGGTAAATCAACCTTGCTTAACACCCTCACCAACAGCAATATTCTCGCTGAAAACAAGCTCTTTGCAACACTGGATACAACAACACGCGAACTCTTTTTAAACGGCGCCAAAAAGGGAACCATTTCCGACACAGTTGGGTTCATACAAAACCTACCCCACAGCCTCGTAGCTGCATTTAAATCTACGCTTTCTGAATTGCAATATGCGCAACTTCTCCTCCTAGTCGTTGACATCGCCGACAAAAACTGGAGAAATCACATTACGGTTGTCGAAGATACACTAAAAGAAATTGGTGCGGGTGCAATTCCAAAGATATTTGTTTTTAATAAAATTGATCAGGCAACACTAACCCCAGAAAACAAAAAAGAAATCGCGCAACAATATGCCCCGGCTGTTTTCATTTCCGCACAAGACAAAAATGCGACACAACCCCTAGTTTCTTTGCTCGCAAGGTGGAAACCTGCATGAAGCATATCACAGAAAAACTCAATAAAGAGCAGATAAAGGCTGTTATACCGCGCTCAGGAATCTTCCTTGTTCGTGCGGGCGCAGGATCAGGCAAAACACGCGTTATCACAATGCGCATGGCCTATCTCTGTCTTGAACACGGAGTAGACCCTGCATTAATAACAGCCCTAACCTTTACCAACAAAGCGGCATCCGAAATGAGAGAGCGGATGAGCAAACTTCTACCAAACCAAGAAGCTCTTCCCTTCTTAGGAACATTCCACTCTTTTTGTCTTCGCTTTCTCAAGCGAAACCGAAAATATTTGAAATCGCCCGACTTTTCAATTCTTGATAGCACAGATCAAGAAAAAATCATCAAAGGGCTTTTATCTCAATCTGGTTTACACAAACAGATGACCCCTCAAAGTGTTCTCCATACCATTTCACAAGCAAAAAACCAATCCGTAACCGGGGTTGTTAGTCCATACAGCATTGAGCATCCACTCGTACGAGAAATCTTTATCGCGTATGAACAAGAAAAAGAGAAGGCACGGTGCGTTGATTTTGATGACTTACTACTAGAAACTATAAAGTTACTACGGACTAACGCTGAGCTACAAACAACCACGCAACAACAAATACAGCATATTCTTGTCGACGAGTACCAGGACACAAACAAGATTCAGGATGCGCTTTTGCAACTAATTAGCCGGGACAAAAGCGGAAAACAGACCTGCGAATCGCTGTGTGTTGTAGGCGATGAGGACCAATCAATTTACGCTTGGCGAGGTGCCGTTGTTTCTAATATTTTAAACTTTCCTCACAATTTTCCTGACACGCAAGAAATCACCCTTGCCCAAAACTACCGCTCGGTCCAACCAATTTTAGGCCTTGCAAACGAACTTATTAAAAACAACTACGGTCGCAAAGAAAAAAACCTCTGGTCGGAAAAAATCGCTACAAATCGCGTAAAAATACTTAACGTTTCCTCTGACCGTCAAGAAAGCACTGTTGCCACCAAGGCGCTGGCCAAAGCACTTGAAAGAGGACTTGAATGTGCTGTACTCTACCGCTCGCACCACCAATCACGCATAATTGAAGAATCCCTTCTATACCACTCAATTCCCTACCAAATTATTGGCGGAATTCAGTTTTACGAACGTGAAGAGGTTAAAGACCTCCTTGCATACCTACGGCTTACAACCAATCCCTTTGACCGCATTGCTGCCAAACGCATTTTAAACGTGCCGCTACGCGGACTCGGCCCTAAGGTTGAAGAAGTTTTATTTGCAACATGGGACAATGAACCACTATTAGATTTTCATCAAATCGCTCAAATACTCGCTCAAACATTACCTCCCCTGAAAAAACAAAAATTAGAAGAGTTCCTCTTGTGCGTTCAAGAATCTGCCACGCTTGTTTCACCAACTCAAACGCTAGAACATATCATCAACAAAACAGAATATCTTTCATACCTCAAAACTCAGTATGAAAAAGAAAAAGCCGCAGAAAAGATAGACAACGTAAAAGAACTCGTAACAACAGCCTATGCAGCTGAAGAGCGGGGCATAACAACAACCGCCACGTTTCTTGATGAAATTGGGCTACTTCAAGAGTTTTCAAAAAGAAACGAAGAATGCCGCAATAAACACGTAACACTTATGACACTCCACGCAGCAAAGGGTCTAGAATTCGATTTTGTTGTTTTACCAGGCCTTGAAGACGGTTTGCTTCCCTCAGCTCGCTCAACACAAGACCCAGAAGCACTTGAAGAAGAACGGCGACTACTTTATGTTGGAATTACACGAGCACGAGAATATCTACTTATAACCCACGCTGAACAGCGGGCACTATACGGATACATAACCAGCCAGACGCCCTCCAGATTCCTCGCAGAAATAAAAGAAGAGCCCAACATGCTCCAAAAAACAGCATATTGGAGCTCATTACAAATTAGCCAATTTCTTTCCAATTGGCTTCAAAACAAACAAGATTCTCCCTACCTAACACGCGCCCAAGAATTTGCCTCTCTTGTAAAGAACACCTGCAGCAATGATCCTTTTGCAAAAATACCGCTTAAACAACCAAAGCCAAACTCCCCATGGAAGCGGCTTCAGCCTGTTAGCCACAAATCCTTTGGAACAGGCATCATTCGCCATATCGAAACACGATCAGATGGTAAGACCGTACTGACAATTGCCTTTGCCCAAGGAGAAAAGAAAATAGATGCTAATTTTGTTACACCAACATAGGTAGATCAACATACCAAAAAGGATTCCTTATGAAATTCGCTACTCCATGCCTTCCCGAACAACTTGAATTAGTACTGTTCGACAACGACGGCGTTTTAGTTGATAGTGAACTTATTTCATTTGACGTTTACGCTGAAAAAATCTCCGCCTATGGCGTCCCTAAAACGGCGTTACAACTTATGGAAGAGACCTCTGGCCTAACACATGAAACTATTATAGAACAAAGCATTCCGGGGATTACCGTACAAGAGCGAGACGCTCTCGGCACAGCCATCCACGAGGAAATAAAAAAACGATTTCTTCTCGCACCACTCCGCCCCAACAAAGGAGTTATTGAGCTTCTTACGCTGCTTCAACAAAAAAACATACTTTTTTGTGTTGCCACCAATGGCAAAAAAGATCGTCTGGACAGCGCATTTCATGCCAGTGGGCTAGACAAATTCTTCCCCGAAGAGCGCCGCTTTACCGCGTACATGGTCGAAAAAGGAAAACCAGAACCTGATTTGTACCTATTTGCAGCACAACAATGTGGTATCTCACCAGAAAAATGTTTAGTAATCGAAGATAGCGTTACTGGAATAACCGCAGCACAGCGCGCAAAGATGCCTGTTATCGCCTATTTAGGTGGCAGCCATGCCCAGCAGAGCTGGTATCGCGACTGGGTTCTATCGGCACAACCAACATGTCGCGCAGATTCTATGGAAAAAATACAAAGTCTCTTTGATTCTCTTTAAATCATCATAGAGGCCAAGCACAATATCCACCCTCAATAATAGCCTGAATAATACAATTGATTGCGCGGAGTACGACAAAAAAACCTGCTCCCGCAATCAAGCATCCTGCACCAAAATTAGCTAGCACAATTAGAGAGTTAGAAACTCGTGCCCGTGCAAGATGTAAAACCAAAACTAAAAACAACCACCAAGAAAAAGAACCGGCAACAAGAGCACCAACCAACCCCAATCGCATGGCAAGACTCATTGATGCATCTGCCACCACAGAAAAAATCCCCCAAAAAGCAAATATCGTCATGGGATTTGCTAAGGTTAAGAAGAACGTTGACACGGCTGGCGTTAAAAAGCTTGCCCTAAGCTGAACGTCCCCTGATGCCAAAAACTGGGGCGGGTGCCGTATGAAAAAAAAACCAAGATAAATCAGCAAAGACCCACCAAATATCCCCACAAAAACTTGGTAGTTCAGCAAAAGATCAGTTAAAACCGTAGCACCAAAACCAGCCAAAAGAGCATAGAGCAAGTCAGCACTAATCGCACCAAGAACTGCAATACATCCATACAGAGCCCCATAGCTCAAAGTATAGCGTATAATTGAAAGACCTACTGGCCCCAGTGGAATAGCACTGGCAACAGCAAGCCCCCAAACCTTTATTATCGCACTAATCATCAAAAACCCCATTATGCCTGTTCACTCGCCACCCCAAAACAACTACTAATCACCTTCAACACAAGGAGTTCGGTACTCCCATTGCCGCGCTAGTATTATAGCAACCTCTTGTATTACCCGACATAAACGAACAAAAGAATCATATTCATCTACCTGTAGAAAATTTTGCGCAATAATCATGTCACAGCAATCGTGTAGTTGCGCTACTAATTGCGCAAAAGGATTTTCCAGTTTTTCATTCTCATAACGCACCGCCAGGACTTGGTCAAAAAGACCGTCAGGACCACAAAGATATTTATTTATTTGATAAAGTGTGTGGACAAAATCAAAACATCCTTCTTCAAAGCAGCGCATCTCATAAACCTGTATCAATTCATCCATAATTATTTGAAAATGAACACGAGGCTCCTCGCACATAGGCCACCCATCGCACAAAACATTCGACTCGGTGGCCGCTCGCACCAACTGTTCACTAAATCCTATTGCACGCTCAAGATGACTAACTGGATCAGGCCGTGACCGGGCCCCAAACAAAAAAAAGCCAGAGATTACCGCAACTCCAATTGCTCCGGCCAAACTCCATTTCATACCAACCTCCACCGATAGAACTCATTACCCCCCACCCTGATGCTAGTGTCTCATAAGCAGTTAGATCGATGCAACGGTCAACAAAAAGAGATTGCTAAAATACAAAACTGCACGTAATATAAAAATATCTGTTTGGAGAGATGGCTGAGTGGTCGAAAGCGGCGGTCTTGAAAACCGTTATCCCGTTTGCGCGGGATCGTGGGTTCGAATCCCACTCTCTCCTCCACTTCTTCTGACTTCTACCATCAAAACTCATCTACAAATATTTTCTTAGACCGACTAATTCAATAAAAATAGAAGTGGCCGTGTATTTCGCTACACGGCCACGTAAGTCTTAGAGATAAAAACCAACCGCAATCACAAAATTTCGATCAATCGCAGAGGAAACTACATTTGATTCTTTGCCACCATGCGCGCCCTCAGAAATTCGCTCTGGAGCTATTGGTTCTGCTAGCGGCGCCTCAACCGAAGATACTGCTTCCTGCAAAGCCATGCCTTGCTGACGAAGCCAAATATCAGTCTTCGCCTCAGTACTACCCGGCCTTGTTGCCACAGACCTATCTGACAAGTCCTGTGGTTGCTGCAAATCCCCAAGCATTAGTAACCCTTCTGGCACTGTTGCCGCAGTTGAAACATGATCTTGAAGTCGTTTGGTAACCAAAGAACAATACAACTTATATGGACTCCCATTTCGCTTAAGTTCAACCCATCCGCCGCCTTGCTGCGCTAACGAAATAACTCGATCAACAAAAGGATACCCATACTCATCAAGCTCGCCTGAAACATCGTCCCAAACCTTACTCTTGTCCATCCCGTATACCAAACAGGTCCCATCCTCTGCATAAACCTGCACAAAAAGATCCCCATGGACAAAATCTCGTGCATTGGAAGAGAATTCTTTAAAGGCTTCAAATGTATCTCTCGATTCAAGATATCTGGTAGCCTTTATCGCCAACAAACTTGCATAGCTTTCTTTTGAAATTGGCCAATATCCAGAGCCTACAACAAATTTTCCATCCGGAACTTCCACTAACTCAACGTATACTGAGTAAAATGCGCGCTTATTAACAAAATTAACCCAACCACTACCTCTCTTTTGAGCAGTTTCTAACATCTCTCGAACAATATAACGTCCCTCAGGATCACGGATATTCTTTAGATTTTGCCCGATAAAAATTGGATTTTCTCCATCAGCTCGGCTTACTCCATCCAGATCATAGGCAAACATGTGAAGCGGACCATAGGCAAACTGGCCCACATAACTCGTAAAATCACGAAATGCTATTTCAGGACCATTGGCTTTCAGGTAAGCAACCCCGCGCTTGACCATATCACGAACTGTATTAGCCGTAATGTCAGGATAATACCCGCCACCAACAACATATCGTTTTCCACTCCGCGGATCGATCAACTCTTTAACAAATGCCCTTTTATTCAGACCACTTTCGTCATAATCAACCCAGCCACGTGAATCACGAGCAACAAGATCAATCATCGCCCGATTTCTCTCGCGCCCGCTAGAATCGCGCCAACCAAGACGATTTTGCCCTACATATGCAAGATTACGCCCATGTGCAAAAGCAAAACCCTCCATATCATATGCCCAGAGATACATATCCCCATACACAAAGGGACCTTGCGGATTATTAATCTGTTGAAACAGGTTAGATGCGCCGTATTTTTGGCCATACCAAACAGCCTGCTGCACTAATTGCTGTATAATAAACTGAGGAGAATCTGGATAGAAGCTAACACCAAGTATTAAATCCTGGTCCGCCTTTTTCACAAGCTTAACAAAGGAAAATCTTACGCTACCATTCCACTCATAGGAAATCCAGCCCCCTTCACGGCCACGCGTAACCATTTCGTCAATGATATAGTCCTGCGATTGTTCTCGCCCAAGCTCTTGAGTATCAGAATATCGACTTATCTGCCGTAATCCTGTTGCCTTCTTTGAATCGCCCTCCCGCAGACCACCCAAAAAATTCCAAATTAATCGTGTATCACGCCCGTCTAAATAACAAACAGCCGCACCTTGATGCAAGCCAAAAACAGAAACCACTAAATCGGCGGTATTCCATCGAACATCACTTTCAAAAATTCGACATGCCGTACTAAGCGGATAGGCCCGCAAAATCTTCTCGCCCTCTCCAACCATACGTTCACAAGCAAGCATTTTTTGACGCAAAGCTGCAACATCATCGACCGCCGCCGATATCCCCCAAAAAAACAAACCACTCAACACTACAGGCAACGCCCATAGTCGCGCTCTAAACAACTCCATTTCCCCTCCAAATTTTTAGTTTTAGCCGCCTCACAATCCCCACTAAAACCGTAACAAAACAGCTCTCAAAAGCACAATATTAACTAAGAATAAAGAAGGCCGGACCCTGAAGCTTCAGGGTCCGGCCTTCTTTATTCTTAAAAATCAAATTTTTAACGCTGCCTGCCCATAATACGAAGTAGGCTGAGAAACAGATTAACAAAATCAAGATACAGCATTAGCGCACCCAATAAAGCCACGCGTTCTGCAGCTTCCGAATCCCGCTGCGTAGATAAAGCAAAATTTTTCAATCGCTGCATATCAAACGCAGTAAGCCCTGCAAATATTATTGCCCCAAAAATCCCTGTCGCTAAATCAAATGCAGCACTCTGGACAAACAAATTAATAACCAAGGCAATAATAAGCCCAAAAAGACTCATAAACAAAAAAGAACCGATTGGTGTTAAATCAGCCTTGGTAAAAACCCCATACAATGCCATTGCGCCAAACATACCTACCGCAACAGCCAAGGCGCTCAAAAGTGATACCGTCGTATAAACCAAGAGAACCGAAGATAGCGTCAACCCCATCAACCCTGAATACAACAAAAACATTGATAATGCCGTTGAAAAACTCATCCGATTAATGCCGGCCGAAAGTCCAATAACCAAAGCAAACTGCGCTACAATAATAAGCCCTAAAAAAAGGCCGGAACCAAAAATAGTCTTAATCGCGGCAGGAGAACTAGCTACCATAAAAGCAAATAACGTCGTTAGACCAAGGCCAAGCGTCATCCAGCCAAATACACGAGTAAAAAATGTTGAAACCGCAGAACTCGACTGCGCATAATACCGCTCTTCCATATGACAATACTCCTTCAACTAAAAAAGGCCGCCTGACGGCAGCCTTCATGTTTTCATGTCCCTGTTTGCCTGAGGATGGCACCACTGCCACCCCCAGCGTACTGAAAAATCAAAAAATTAATACATGCCGCCCATACCGCCAAGTCCAGGATGCGCTCCAGCAGGTTCAGCAGCCTTCTTTTCTTCCGGCAACTCAGCCACTAAGACTTCTGTTGTAAGCAACAAGCCAGCTATCGAAGCAGCATGTTGCAAAGCAGAACGAACAACTTTTGCCGGATCTATGATTCCAGAAGCCACCATATCTACATATGCATTTTCTTTGGCATCAAAGCCAAAGTCACCAGAACCCTCACGCACACGATTAACAACAACAGCAGCATCAAAGCCTGCATTGCTTGAAATAATGCGGAGCGGCTCTTCTAACGCACGATCAATAATCTGAACGCCTAACTGCTCATCACCCTGAAGAGAAAGATTCTTAAGTGCATCTTTAGCACGCAAAAGCGCAATACCACCACCAGCAACAAGTCCTTCAGCGACGGCAGCACGTGTAGCATGCAAAGCATCTTCAATGCGATCTTTTTTTTCTTTCATTTCAGTTTCTGTTGCTGCACCGACCTTAATCACCGCAACACCGCCAGAAAGCTTTGCTATACGCTCTTGTAATTTCTCTTTGTCGTAATCAGAGGTACTGTTTTCCAGCTGCATTTTGAGCTGAGCAACGCGCGCCGTTATATCTGATTCTGTTCCAGCGCCACCGACCATCGTGCAGCTGTCCTTGGTAATAATAACTTTTTGAGCCGTTCCCAAGTCAGCCATTGTCACAGACTCAAGATTACGTCCAAGCTCCTCAGAGACCAAGACACCTTTAGTCAAAATAGCAATATCTTCGAGCATAGCTTTGCGACGGTCACCAAAACCAGGTGCTTTGACCGCAGCTACATTTAAAGTGCCACGCAACTTGTTCACGACAAGCGTAGTCAACGCCTCACCATCAACATCTTCTGCGACAATCAAAAGAGGACGACTTGCACGTGCAACACTCTCAAGTACTGGCAACAAAGGCTTCATACTCGAAATCTTTTTTTCAAAAATTAAGATAGCGGGATTTTCAAGCGTCGCACTCATCTTCTCGGCATCAGTAACAAAATACGGAGAGATATAGCCCCGATCAAACTGCATACCTTCAACAACCTCAAGTGCGCTATCCATACCTTTGGCTTCTTCAACCGTAATTACCCCATCACGGCCAACACGTTCCATTGCTTCAGCAATTTGCCCACCAATAAACGTATCTGAATTTGCAGAAATCGTTGCTACTTGTTCTATCTCGCGCTTTCCCTTAACTGGGGTTGCACGCTTTTGAACATCAGCAACAACTGCCTCCACAGCCTTGTCAATTCCACGCTTGAGTTCAACCGGATTAGCTCCTGCAACAACGTACTTGTTACCTTCACGAAATATTGCCTGAGTCAAAACAGTAGCTGTAGTAGTCCCATCACCAGCTACATCTGCCGTTTTATTGGCTACTTCATTAACCAATTGAGCTGCCATATTTTCGGCTGGATCTTGCAACGAAATTTCTTTAGCAACACTTACCCCGTCTTTGGTAACCACGGGAGAGCCAAAGGATTTTTGAAGCGCAACATTACGCCCCCGGGGGCCGAGCGTCACTTTCACCGCATCAGCCAAAGTATCAACACCTTTAACAATTTTTTGCCGTGCTTCCGCACCAAACAACAACTTTTTTGCTGCCATGTCTATTCCTTATCTAAATATTTAATGGTTACTCGCAACAATTTATGCAGGAAGAATACCCAATACATCATCCTCGCGCAGAACTAGCAGTTCCTTGCCCGCATCAGTCCCCGCATATTTAGCAAAAAAGACTGTGTCGCCAACCTTCACCTGAAGTGGAATCAACGTCCCATCATCACGACGGCGCCCACCACCAACAGCAACAACCTTACCAAGTTGCCCTTTTTCTTTTGCTGTATCTGGAATGATTATACCAGCAGGACTCTTCTCTTCGACATCCTCGATACGGGATACGACAATCCGATCATACAGCGGCTGTAGTTTTTCAAACATGGTACAATCCTTCCGACAAAACATACTATCGCTTTCTTGTGATATCCTAATTTAGCTGGTGCCAACCATTACCCATGAGTATACTCAAAAAAACTGCAAGCTCAATATTTTATAGAAGAAGACTAAAATTTTTTTCCAAAAAACACTAAAGAAATACCTCAAAAGGAAGACCTTTACCATATCTTTTCAATCTCTGGCTATACAATGATCATTAAACCGTGATATCTTAGAGGTATTCCACCAATTTTTTGTACTGTAAGGAATTCTCATGAGAATATTTCCCTCTTTGATGGCCGCAAACCAGTTATACTTGGGTGATATTATTGTCCAACTTGAGCCACTCTGCGATGGATTCCACCTCGACATAATGGATTTAGAGCTTGTTGACAACCTCATCGGAGGAATCAACCTCGCCAACCAACTTGGTCATGCCATAAAAAAACCATTATGGATTGACCTTTTTTTGGCAAACCCCCGCACCGTCCTTTCCCGGCTAGAACTAGATCGCGGAGATATTGTTACCATACACGCAGAAAGCACCTTTGATCCAATCGTCTTTGAACATATCCGCGCAAAAGGATGCATAGCCAGTATTGCTATCAATCCAGAAACTTCCTTCGAAAAAATCCTTCCCTTCATAGAAAATAAGCAAGTTGATCACGTAGTACTAATGTCTGTTATTCCAGGAGCTTCGGGTAGGCCTTTTGTTGAATCAACTCTAGAAAAAGCAAAAGCTGCTTACCATATCACCAAACAGCACGGCGTATTACTCGCTATGGACGGTGGAATCTCGCGCAAAAACATTCAAGAAATAGAAACTATTGGCATCGACGACGTCGTAATAGGGTCTGCGCTTTTTGGAAACGACAATCCCGTTGAAGAACTTTTGCATTACCAAGAATGGCGCAATTTAAACAAAACCAAATAATCACAATTGTTATGGTGCGCCCAGTAGGATTCGAACCTACGACCTACGGATTAGAAATCCGTTGCTCTATCCTGCTGAGCTATGGGCGCAAAAGAATAACATCAGTATAAACAAATCAACACACTGCGCCAAGAGTTACTAGATAGATCCCTCGCGACCAGAAAAAATAATCATAAACTCACGAGCTATATCTCGCAATTGAAGCTGAAGTGATTGCTGTAGCTCCTCTGTCTGGTAAATCCGCTTATATAAATCCTTGTAGACGCCTGCAACATACGAAACAAATTCACGCGCACAACGAGCAACATCACGCAAAGCAACACGATCCAAAAAGTTTTCGCGCAATAAAAAAAGTTTAAGCGTTTGATCAACAAACGAGCTTGTTTCAAACTGCGGCTGTTTGAGAAGCTCTACCACTACAGCCCCACGAGCAAGTCTCTGCTGAGAAATACTGTCGAGCTCTGAACCAAACTGAGAAAACGCAAGCAACTCTGCATACTGCGCTAATTCTAATCGAAGGGCTTTGGTCACCGACTTAATAGCTTTAGTCTGCGCAGCGCCACCGACCCGAGAAACTGAAAGCTCCACGTTCACAGCAGGCCGAACGCCCGAATTAAATAATTTCGTATCCAAAAAAATCTGCCCATCAGTAATCGAGATAAGATTTGTTGGAATATACGCAGTAATATCATCCCCCTGAATCTGCACAATCGGTAGAGCCGTTAAAGACCCCCCACTCTTGAATCTTCCGGCACGCTCAAGTAATCGTGAATGCAAATAGAACACATCGCCAGGATATGCTTCACGTCCCGGCGGCCGCCTCATCAAAAGGGAAATTTCGCGATACGCTGTTGCGTGATTAGAGAGATCATCATAAACAACCAATACATCGTTACCCTGCTCAACAAAAAACTCCCCAACCGTTGTAGCCACATAAGGAGCAAGATAGCGATTCAGCGCTGAAGACCCCGCATCTGCATCAACAATAACAGTGTACTCCATCGCACCATGCTCTTCGAGGGTACGAATCATACGAGCTATATTTGCCTGACGCTGACCAATAGATGCATAGACACAAATAACATTTTTCCCTTTTTGATGAAGAATTGTATCCAAAGCAACAGCGGTTTTTCCCGTTCCTCGATTACCAACAATAAGCTCGCGCTGACCGCGGCCAACAGGAACCAGTGCATCAATAGCCATTATCCCCGTCTCAAGGGGACGACTTATTGGCGTTCTATCAACAATACCAGGAATTCGAACTTCTATCGGACGCATTTCACCTGCGGGCAAATCTCCTAAACCATCAATGGGCTTTCCCGTTGCGTTAATAGTACGCCCCAAAAGCTCCTTGCTCACAGGAATCTGAAAAACATCCCCAGTGCGCTCAACTACTTCCTGCTCACTCACCGGAATATAGCTATACAAAACAAAAGCCGTTACAGAATCCTCCTTTAGATCTAGTACTATGCCCTTATTGCCACCTGCAAAAGAAAGCAATTCACCAAAAACAGCTCCCTGCAAACCAATAATCTTGCAACTCGAATCTCCCACCTGAATGACGGAACCAGATTCGCGCAAACCTTTTTCCACGGTCTGTCCCTGGATCTCGCGCAAAGAACGCTCAAAAAGAGATATTAGATCTGTATTTTTTATTTCCATTAATTGCTCCCCATTACCTCATGCGCATAAAAGCGCAAATAACGCCGCACAGAATACTCCCAGTACGCACCATCGGCACGTATCTCGATTCCGGCGATAAGCGCGGGATTGATATATGACATATAAAGGACCGAACTATCAAAGAGATTTGCTATAGATTTTTTATATCGCTCTACTACACCAATCTCTAAATTATGCGAATAACCCACTCGCGCAAAAACAACATTGTATTTTTGCTTAAAAAGCTCAACAAAAACACAAAAAACCCTAGGAAAAAGTCCTAAGCGGTGCTGTTGCCCCAAAAGCTGCACAAGTGCCTTGATAGAATCATCTTCTATTGAAAATAGTTTTAAAACCCTTTCAATAACTTGATACGATTGGTGCCACAAAACAACACCATACCGCTGAAAAAAAAGTGCGGCCATTTGAAGCTGACGAACAACTTCAGGCTCTGCTGAAAGCTTGGTAACTCGCAAACATGCATACGCATATTTGCGCGCTAAAAATACTTCCTGGTCACTGTACATGAGAATCACCGACTAAAGAATGCATAGCCCGCTCAATAAAAACTTCACCAGCCCCTGCAACAGAAGCAAAGTGCTCTTTTAATCGTTCTTCCGAAGCTTGGGCTGCCCCTGGAATGATTTCTCGCTCAAGGCGACGCACCTGAACATATCCTAGCTGCTTTTGAAGACGGTCACAGTATCTTTGCCGACACAGTAAGGCGTCATCAAGACGCTCTTTCGCGGTATCCTCCTCAAACGAAACCCAAACCGCAACCTTTTCCATAAGATTACGGTACTGTTCATCTCGAAATTCCCGATCTCGATCAATTAATGTTAATGAATGAGCTAATCGAACGCGCTCATCGCTAAGTTGTTCGCGCGCCTCCTTGTCAACATGCATTTCATAAGCAATTCCAGGTGCAAGCTTTTGACGAAACAAAAACCAAAACAATGCCAAAAGCAATGCACTGTTGAAGAATGCAAAAAAAACATCGATCAAAAGCATATTAATCCTCAGCATCAACAAACTGATGCACAATATCCTGCGTCAGTTGGCTACGCATCTGATGCATCTGCTCGACAGGAAGATCTTCCACCAAAACACGCGGCAGACACTCTAGACTCTCTTGAATCGAAGGAACAACCTTTTTGTCATAGCGCAAATACAAAACACGACAATGGCGTTTCCACTGAGCATCAATAACCGCTTCTCGACGCGCGGCTTCTTCACTCAACAATGCAACATTACTTTCAAACAAAAGTACTTCTCGATCCATGCGCTTCATTAACACAAGCGCTGGACGTAACAAAATATACTTAAGTATCAGATAAGCCACCAAAAAATGTAGCATCTGAAACAAAAGTAAAGCATTAACAATCATAAATATGACCTAAATACTGTACCCAAGATACAGAAGAGCACCTGCAACAAGTAAAACATAGATTGCAGAAGCTTCGATAAAACCGAGCGAAATAATCATAGCAGCACGCACATCGCCTGCCTTTTCAGGATATTTACCGATATTTTCACACGCACGTGAAGCAACAAGGGCCTGACCTATCGCTGGCCCAAAAGCGCCAATCGCCATGGCGATTGCAGCACCAAGGTATGCTGCCGATTTAACTATATAGACATATTCTTCCATGAAAAACTCCCGGAAAAAATTATTTATACCATTTTGCTTGCAAAAACCTGAGAAGGCTCGATGCCCAGCTGTCGGACAACAAACTCCGCCACACGCTCTGCATGTTCTTTTTGCAACAACTCATTTGCTTCAAAATCTTGATCGCAATCTAACACTAAAACAGGTACATCTTGCAAGCGATGAGAAATATCCTGCCGATGCACAAGCCAGTTTTCATGCTTTGCGTGTAACAATTTTAAATAATCGAGAGAAACTAATTTTTCTTCGATACGATTACGCTTATTCAAACGCTGATAACAAACCGAAGGGTCTGTGCGCAGGTATACAAAACCTAGCGGGCGCTGCATACGATTTTCAACAAACCAGGAAAACCAATCGCAATAAAGCTTCCACTCGAGTTCGTTCATCAAGCCAATTTCATACGCATTTTTAGCAAAACAATATCGGTCAGCATAAACAGAACGCTCGGATAATAAATATGGCTTTTCGGCTTTTTTCATTTGCTCTTCGAGCGCAAAAATTCGAGTTAAAAAGGCGTACGTCTGAAAGGTATAAGCCCACCGGTTGCCATCACTATAAAATGCATCCAAAAGATTTTCGCCATCAATATTTTGCCACGCCTGATGAGGCTCATATACAATGTGTGCATTGAGCAAGGAGCCGACTACCCGCATGAACGTCGACTTGCCCGCGCCAATGTTACCTTCAACCACAAAATACGCCATGCAATCTCCCTGGAAAATATTCTTTTTTTGTACACAACTAGACCCCCGAACAAATATTTTGTCAACAAGGGCAAAGCTTGCTAGGATGAACCCAATTTAAACCTGCGCGACGGGTCCCAGTGTATCACCAAAAAAGTGTATTGAATATGATAAAAAACAAAAAAAACTTTGCCCTAAACCTTATTTTTGTAATCGGACTATTTTTCTTGTCCAATGCTCAATCCGCCAACCAATTTTTTCAATCATACACCCCTTTCGAATTTTTTGATGAGCTAACCGGCGGCATCGACGAATCATTTAATGAATATCTTGCAACACGCGCCTGCTCAATTGGCCCCGACGAAGTTCTTAATTGGTTGACAGACCCAACAATCGCCATTCAAAACGTCATTCAAAAAAATCTTTACGGAAGAACTAACCCAACCATTACCCGTTCTATTTTGGAGCTTCCATACTTCCAAAGAACATGGATGCCACACGCAGATAGCACCTACTGCAATCCTATGTCTACTCTAAGTTGCTCGCTGTTTCTAAACCAAACAAAAGAAAAGTATTACTATAAAGATTTTGACGCTATACGAGATTATCTCAGCGCATTTAACGATGATTTTATCGAAGTGTTCGAAGAACTTGGAAAAAAAATCCACGAAATATACCCAGATGCAGCATCAATTTCCATCGACACAATCTTGTCGCTCTTTACCAACATCAAGCTAGAAGAACGCCGCGCAGGAACGCTGTTTGCTTGGAATTATCAATCACCCAGATATAAATTCCAAATCCAATTACCACTCTACTATATCGAACATAACTTTATGCTCACCGAAAAAGAGCAAGACGCCATCGCCAACGAACCATTTATAAAAAATTTGACCAAAGATCAACCACCACAAGACCCCAACGCTATTAATAAGGCTATACGCGAACACATCGCCGAAGACCTTTTGGGTCTAGGGGACCTAAAACTGCTAGCGCTCATTACTGGTTGTTGCGGCAACCTTGAACTGGCAGTCGGACCCGAAATTATTTTCCCTAGTGCTTGTGTCATAACTGACAAGCTTATCGGAGGCCGGTTTGAAACATGCCCATACCAACCAACCGTTGATTTCATGATGTTTGCATGTGGCATCCAAGACGGCTTTGGACAAAAAGAAGCAAACTTCGCCAAAGATCTTGGAATCGGTATTATTGAACGCCTAACCCGAATTGCTGGAAACACCAATTTGGGGCAAGGGTACCTAAGCGCATTTGCGCGAGCAGAAGCAGAATACCATATGACTTCCACATTAAGTCATCAACACATAATCCGCCTTGGAGGAGGAACTTCTTATTATACCACACGCTTTTTTAACGAAATAAAAGACGCCGCGTCTTTCAACCGCGATTATGGTATAGCAGCCGATGTCCAAAAAAACTTACGGTTCCTTCAAGACGAACTAGTAAGCACCGTTTATCCGCTCCCCCGAACCGTTCGCATTACTCCGGGACCACGCTTTGAATACCGTGGATCAATCAAAAAGGGCCACTGGGCTGGCTTCCTTGAGTGCGGCTATGACTTCTGGTTCCAAGGAGCTGATCAAGTCTCAATAAAACTACCCCATTCTACCCATTTTCCACTCGACATTATTTCAGCTAAACCGTCCAATGCATTTGAAAACAAGTTGTTTGCCTCCCTTACCTGGAGCGGCGCTCGAAATAAACATCTATGGAGTATCGCTTTATTTGGCGACTATACATTTAGCAGCTCAGGAACAGGAAACGATTGGAGCGCGGGCTTTTCGGCACATATTCACTGGTAACCATCTAATAAGGAGATACAATGAAGCATTTCTCTTGGCTCACGCTACTACTGTCCCTAACCATATGGCAACCGCCGGCAAAAAGCATCCAGCCTATTGCTTTAGATTCGGCAATCCTGCGACTAATCGATGGAACACAAGCAATCTGCATCGAACAAATTTTTTCCTACGCCCAAAATCTTATAATACTTGTCAACGGCGCAAAAAGCTTAGAAATCGCACAAAAGCTCGCCCTTATTTACGACTTTGCGCTGCCATTCCCCTTAACGAAAGACAGCTCTGGACCTGAGCACTTTGGGCTTCTTCCATTTCAAAACGAATACAAAACAATACATGAGCTCGTTGAAATTGAAACAAAGACAGGGGAAATGGATGCGGCGCTCAAAGAATCATTTGAATATTTAAAAATCAATTTTGAAAAACTTTCCATCGAATACCTAGAGGAGCTCCAAAAGGGGAAACAACTCATGGTGCCTTTAATTAGAAACTGGAGCCAACTTCGCAACAAACAAGACAGCATTTTACTCGAATGGAGCCAAATACAAAACAACGAAAAAGAGGCTTTAACAAAGCGCCTGACAAGTTTTACCATCTCTGCTAGACTGATCGACGACCTGCTTCTCTTCTTGTCCGATTTAGTACAAAACTGTCCTAAATCCCATCGTGCTTATCGAGAGGCCTTAAAAAACAGCAAATAATATTTAGATACAAAAGTCGTGATACCAACAGAATCAAAACCATTAGAAAAACTAACAGGGACCGTTGAACGAATCCTTTTTTGCGATGAAAGCAGCGGTTTCACTATTTTTGTGCTACAAACACCTGCAATATCAACAGTAGTGCGCGGCACTACTCCCTTACTCAAAGAAGGTTTGTCCTTAGAAGTCTACGGTTCATGGACTACTCATCCCAAATTCGGTAAACAATTTTTTGCGCAAAACTGCAACGTCCTCATTCCAACAAGTTCCGAAGGCCTCATTAAATATTTTGGCTCTGGGATGGTTAAAGGAATTGGCCAGGTTTATGGCGAAAAACTTGTTCGTGCATTTGGAGACAAACTTATCCAGGTAATCGAAAACGAACCGCACCGCCTCTCTTCTATCGAAGGTATTGGACCAAAACGAGCAGAACAAATAACAAATGCGTGGAAAGAGCAACGCGATTTTGGCCGCGTGCTTATGTTTTTGCGGGAAAAAGACATTTCTCCGGCCTATGCTTTACGCATCTACAAACATTATAAACACGCGACACTGACTATCGTCCAAGAAAATCCTTATAAAATAGCTGAAGATGTTTGGGGCATTGGCTTTTCAACAGCAGATAACATCGCACAAAAAATGGGCATTGTCCCTGATGATCCTCGCCGCATATGTGCAGGAATATTACATATATTCACCACAGCAGCCAGCTCAGGTCATCTATATGTTGAAGAAAACGATACAATACAAAAAACAGCTGACGCTCTATCCATACCTCAAGCTACGAACATTTCTCGAATTCTTGAAATCCTACAAAACCAAGGCCGAATCGTCTCAATCAAGCATCAAAATAAAAGGTGGTTGGGATTAGCAAAACATCTTCGCATTGAAGAATCAATCAGCCAATCACTTCTCTCACTCAAAAAGTATAAACAAAGTCGATGCTTTAACCTCGACGCAATAGCACGAAATCTGACAACAATTCGACCAAACACTATTGCACTCCATGAACAACAAGTACGCGGCATCATAACAGCCTTATCAACCAATGTTTCCATTATTACCGGCGGACCCGGAACAGGAAAAACAACATTGGTACGCTCGTTGCTTGAAATACTAGATACACACCAAATAACTTACAAACTAGCTGCACCAACAGGACGCGCCGCAAAGCGCATGATGGAAAGCACAAGACGATACGCCACGACCATCCATCGAATGCTTGAGTTTGACCCACAATTAATGAAGTTCAAACACAACAAAAGCAATACGCTAAAAGCAGACGTATTCATCATAGATGAAACATCTATGATAGACATATTTCTTGCATACGCTCTTCTAAATGCCATTCCACCGACAGCGCAAGTAATTTTTTTGGGGGATATTGATCAATTACCATCCGTCGGGCCTGGCAACTTCTTTAAAGACATGATTCAAAGCGAAACAATCCCAACAACGCGCTTGACCGAAATTTTTCGTCAAGCCAAAGAAAGCCTTATTATACGTAATGCTCATCGCATTAATCATGGAGAATTTCCATCCACCGCCATAGATCTACCTTCCGAAAAAAAGGATGTTATTTTTATCAAAGAAACATCAGCGGAAAATTTATACCCCTATCTCACGCGCCTTATTGAGCGCGAACTCCCCAAAAGAAAATTTTCACCTAGCGATCTTCAAATTTTAAGCCCCATGAATCGAGGCATTGCAGGAACTCAGGCACTAAACAGCTTTATGCAAAAACTATTATTCCCCAATGCGCGCCCAAAAGTCTCATTTTTTGGCACAAACTTTTCTCCAGGGGATCGTGTCATGCAACTTCGGAATAATTATGATAAAAACGTCTTCAATGGAGACCTCGGCATCATTAAATCTGTAGATACAGAAAATCAGAGCATTGTTGTTGAATATAACGAAAATAACAACGTTACCTACGACACTGACGAGCTGGGCGAAATCACCCTTGCGTATGCAACAACCATTCATAAGAGCCAAGGATCAGAATACCCTGTAGTAGTGCTCCCCTGTTTTATGCAGCATTTTATGTTACTACAGCGCAATCTTCTCTATACAGGATTTACGCGAGCCCAAAAACTATGCATCCTAATCGGTGAACCAAGGGCTATCGCTATCGCAATCAAAAAAACAGAGTGCGGCCAGCGGGCCTCTTTTTTAAAACAACTTCTCTTACACCCTGAGTTTGGCAATGAAGCTTGCAAGTAAAAACACATTTTTTTTCGTAGCTATATTATTTGGTGCCATCTGCACAGGCCTCGGCATATTTGCACTTTCAAATCGATGGATAATCCTCAACTTTCCTTCATGCAAACAACAAAAAAAACTTGATATTCAAACCAACCAACATATCCGCTCAAAAAAGAATATCACCATCCACCTACCCAAGAAAAAGAACAAAACAGAAGAAGTTGCTATCTTGTTTTCCGAAAAACCAGAGGTCAACGCCCACACAATAAGCGCTGCCTGGCTGGCTAAGATAAACGAAGAGGGATTACTGGAAAAAGAAACCACTATCCAAAGCGCAACATTAACCAAGGACCAGCAGGAACTGATCATCTCATTTGATCGCCCCCCATTCAATAAGCAATCCTCGATCGAAAACAAATTGGCATTTTTAGAATCTCTTTGCAAAACGCTAAACGCTAATATTTCAACTCTTCGCTCAGTAATCTGGCTCGTCCACCACAAGCCATTAAGTGACTATCACTTTGACTGTAGCATCCCCTGGCCAACAACTGGCTTTCCAGAACTTAAAAAGGCACTCAAAAAAATTGGGCCTATTCCTGCTTTTGCAAATAAATCCCAGATCACTATTATGATTGACCCAGCAGGAGACGCCGGCAACAAAGGCCGTCTTATCGAAGGAACGTTTGAACGAGGAATTACATTACAATATGCAGAAAAATTGAAAGAAGAATTGGCTCGAGATGGCTCTTACCGGATTGTATTGACCAGGTTCCCCGGTGAAACCATCGAACCACTACAAACCGCAACATTTTCTAACCGACTTCAAGCTGATCTCTTTATTAGCCTTAACTTCTTCCACACCGCCCATGAACCAACTACATGGTATCTCTATTACTACACAACGCATCCGTCTACCGATCACTGGCATACAACGCAAGGTGCTTGGAGCACTATTCATACCATCTATCACAAGCACCTATCGACTACGACCGCTTTTATCACTGAACTACATCAAAATCTACAATCAGAACTCAAGAATATCTGTGCCCTATATCAACCTCGCGGTATACCATTGCGGCCTCTCATCGGATTAGCTATGCCAGCAGTTGCCATAGAAATAGGACTTCCTCCAGAAAACTCCTTTGACCACCTCGTACAACCTCTAGCTCAAGCAATAAAAAATACTATTGTAAAGCTGGCTAAAGATGGTACAACAGATACATAGGGGATAGCAACTTACCAAAAAAGGGAGGCGCAATTGAATACGCCACAGTGGTTACAAGGTTCTCAACAATTTTTATTCATCGGGCTTGGATCAATAGCCGTCGGTATTAGCCTGCTCTTAAGTGTTTTTGGCCTCATTCAAAGTTTTCGCATGTTGTTAGCTCTCAGCTTTCTCATCTATGGAACACTCATGCTATCAGTTTGGAAAAAGTCCCAAAAACGTGAAGGAGAATAATGGAAGAGTGCACAAAAATAAAATACCCAAGCTTCTTACAAGGCCTAATGCTTCTTCTCGTAGGCATCTATCTTTTTTTAACGGCACTTGGCTTTTCGATAGCAATTCAGCTCTTTCTAGGCCCATTCTTAATGCTATATGGCCTTTCGTTGATGTTAAAAAAAAGCAGCTGTCAACCAACAAATCCTGAATAATGGAGTCATTATGCAGACAAAAAAAATCGCTGACATTCTAAAAGGCGCACTTCTGTCGCTGCTCGGCCTTCTTTTGCTTCTTAATACGCTCGGTTTTGTCAAAGAATTTGCCACTGTCGTACTAATCCTGCTCTCCCTCTGGCTGGTTATTCAAGGTCTATATCTTGCGGGATTAATTGACCTAATAAAAGATTATTGGACCAAGCGAAGCTAGAACTCATATTTCCATCAACAAAATACAAGCAAGAGTGGGCTTCCACTCTTGCTTGTTATAGTTATTTTGCACGAATCTGCATAGGCACCGACACGGTAATATCATGCTCACTCAGCTTTTTGACAATTGCTAAGCGAATATCAGACTCAATATCCCACTTATCCATAACCCGGTCACCAGAAATATATCCACGAACCAAAAATTGTTGCCCATTGCCAACAAAGTTGGTCAAGCGCGCAACCGGCTCAGGATTTTTGAGCAAGACTGTTTGGGCAGATAGAACCTCGTGTAGCAGCTGTTTTACGATATAAGGATCTACATCATATGAAACAGTAAAAAGAATATCTTCCGTAGAGGAAAACGTTTTTGAGTAATTCCAGTTTTGCACCGGTCTCGTGATAATCAATGTGTTGGGAATAATATACACATTACTATTTCTCGATCGAATAACAGTAGAACGCGGAGTAATAAACCTGACCACACCTTCAAACTGGTATGGATCCTCCATCTTGATATAATCCCCAATCTTAATTGGTCGCTGCACAAGAATAATAAAGTACGAAAGAAAATCACCTATTGGCTCTTTAAAAATGTACGCCACACCGGCTACAACCAGGCCCAACTTAGTTGCTAACGAATCAAGCCCAACACTTTGCAGTCCCATAAAAAAGGCAACAACAAAAATCATATAACGACTAAAAGTCATTATAGTATTCTGCACGCCTGAACCAACTAACATAGGATCAAAAATGCGTGCCAGAACAAAGCTGTTGAGTACATAAACAACAAGCACACCGCCAAAGACATATAAAAAGACTTTGACGATTGAATAGACAGTAATCTGGATCGGCTTACCCGTTAACGCGTCGTTGCCTGCAGGAAACAATTCTCTCTGCATAAACTGAGACAACTCAGCTACGCTAATCGTATGGCCCCAAACAAGAGAAACAACAAAAAAGCCCAGCACTATAAATGCAACAAAAGACCCTAAAACAAAGAATCCATACCACATCTTTCCACTAGAAAAACGCTCTTTTGCTACGATACCATCCGGATAGTGGAAAAACATATCCGAAGAAACACGCTTAAACCAATCATAAAACCAAATAATCAGAGGAATAATAAGCAACGTCCCAAAGACACGAACAAGTATGTAGAACATTTGCTTGCCATATCCAACATATGGATTATTAAGCACAATAATCGCTGCTAACATCGCCTGAAATACAAAATAATAGCGCTCTATTTTTTCCTCAATCATACGACCAAATAGTGATGAACGAGGAATAAACCACAGTACGGTATTTTGCCCAATAAAAATATCTTTACTTATCAAGCTAATAAGAGCCAGCTGCAAAAAAATGATATTGGCAGCAAGCAGAATCTCTGGAACTTGCGAATCAAAGGCACTATTACTACTAATAAACGCCCACCTAAAAAAAGATAAAATAACAGATACATATGCAAGAAGTGGAACACTAGTAAAAAATCGCTGCCGATACGAAGGCGAAATCCAGATGGAGCCATGTTCCAGATTAGCTTTTTCAAACAGCACAAAAAACTTGTGCACAACCCACAACAAGAGTGGTATAGAAACAAGGAAAAACGTCAAAGCTTGCGGCCCACGGCCACCCCACGTATGTAAAATCACAAAGCCAACACAACCCCACGAATACAATACCAAGAGGTGGTCAAACAAAAAGCCAAGAGAAAAAGCCCCAAAAGAAGCAATCCACATGCCCCGCCCGTTAATACGAGCAACAATCCTGCGCACCAGAGGCAAAATCCACCGCAGCAGAAAGAAAACACTAAGCATCGCTAATAAGGCAAAAACCATCCAGGCTATGGATGCCAAATCATGCAACGAAACCCAAGCTCGTTGTGCTAGATAATCAATCGAAGCACGAGAGCTGTATGCCTGTATCGTTGTTCCTACATGTCCCATAAAGCGACGTATATCTGGAAAAAAGTCCTTGAGGTCTTGCAGGCTAATAGATTGATCTGAGCGCATCCAAAAACTTCGCGCTGAAAGCTCGGCTAAGACATCCTGAACCCCTTTTTGCTGCTCCTGCACCGAAGCTAAGCTCTTTGATAACACTTCAACCAACTTAGTAACTACTGCTAACTCAGCGCGAATATCCTCGTCAGCAGCAACCAACAAAGCCTGAACAGAGCGCCGCGGCTCTTGCTGCCGCTCAAAAACGCTCTCAACCCGATCATCACGAAACTCTTGTAATATCTTTTTTAGATAATCGCGACGAATATTAAGCTGGTATAATTTTTCGATCGCCGCATCACGGCTCACCTGCAGATCAGAACTCTCCATCGCCAGCTGCGCTTTAACTGATTCATACTGCTTAGTAGCCTCATCAATATAACTAGCCAAGTTAACCTTATAATCACGCGTCAACCAATGCCACGTCTTTAAAACCCCAACTTCGCGCTCTTTTGCCTGATAAACAAAACGAGCTCCCCCAATTTGTGCATCAATCAAGGCACGCTTGGAATCAAGAAGGCTATACCGTGCAAATTGCGCAAGCCCCTTACCTATCAACTGCCAAGCTGAAATCGACTTGAGCTTTTTTGTATCAACGTTCCAGTTTTGGGCAGAAGAAAGATCTCCGACTATCTGGCTCAAATCATTAGAAAAATTAGTAATAACCTCTTTTGTCGCCTCTATCGCAGGAAGCAACACACGCTTCTCTTCATTTAGGAGCGCTTGACGAGAAAAAAGCTCTTGCCGATCCTGCGCGAGCTTATTTTCGGCTTCTTTTACCGAAAGAAGGTCTACACGGACCTTTCTCTTGATCTTTTCGTATGCACCGGCAACAAGCTCAAACTTTTGTTTTATCACCACCAACTGCAACTCAAAAAAGTCCTTCTTGCTCTGCCCTTCTAAAAGACGCAGTTGCGCTAACTTCTTGTTTTGCTGGGCACGCTCTAATTGAAGATCAAGGATTTCTCCTTGCTCTGTGCGCGACAAATCTTTGATATCATCAATAGGACCTTCACTTCGCAAAAACTTGCGCTGTTTTTCCTCAATATCCAAAAGCTCCTTGTTTGCATCATCCAGTGTGCGCTGACGTTTTTCAAGGTCTGTAGCAATCAATTTTACACTTCTTTGCAAATTATTTTGTTGATCACGCAAATCACCGGCAAGACGCCCCACACGCCGTAAATCATCAAACTCTGGCGCGCTGCGATCTTCTTCGGTCAAAATTTTCGAAATTGGATCCGTTGGCAATTGTTCAAGTAGTGCTTTGTGCTCTTGCAATTCAAGCAAGATTTGACTTGCAAGCTGCAAACTTTCACTCACCACTTGGTACGTGTGACTTGTTTCAGCAACTTTTTTTTGCAAAAACAATCGGCGACGACCATCATGGCTACGCTCCAACTCATCCTTATCGCGCTGCAAATCACTCCCAAGCCTCTTCAGGGCCGACCTCTGCTGCTCACTTTCAACAGTAACTTGTGCAATAAAATTTTTAAGGGTCGAAAGCTGTCGATCAACATTTCCAAATTTTCGCGCTGCATCGGTCACTACCTCAATAGCAGGAACTTTCCCCGATTGCATAAGAAGTGCTGCCCCATGGCACATTTCCATAACAGTCGTACTCAACAAACTGAGTACAAAGATCATCCTCTTCATAAGTCGCTCGCCCCCTGTTAGGTAGTTAAAAAATGTATCGTTTTCAACGCATACGCTGGCTCGCACAAACAAATACATGCGCAAAGCCACTGTTTTATCTGCTTCTTTTCGTCTCTTGCCAGTACCGTCTCCAATGCTTTGCCAGTAAAAGCATCCAAAGAAAAAGTTGGTGGCACATAATGGCCAAGTACAAGAAAAAATCTACTCAAAATTGACAACTTCTTGCTCTCAACATCCTCACCTAAGTGCAGTGGCTTATATAGATCCTGCATTAATGCAAAAACACTGCTTGCATCTTCTGCACTAAAAACAAAGCGCTGGCACAACTCGCAAAGATGATGCACAAAAAGAAGATCTTTCTCAACCCAATCAGTGGGTTTCTGCTCAAAAGAAACACTCGAAATTACGTGCGATCCCGAGGATTTTGCATGTAATAAAAAGCGGATTACCGTGCCTACAAAAAACAAACACTTAGGAGCACAAGCAAAAACCACATAGAGCACCCCCACTCCAGGAATAAGAATTAGCAAGGCGTTTCGCTCAGGCAAAAATGAACGCACAACCACACCAAATTGATATGATTGCTCTGCTCTGCAATAATATGCCATAATCGGCCATTCTCTCGACAAAAAAAACTTCCGGCAGTAGACTACCACCCAGCATATCTTTTTTCATAGTGTTTTGAACCTTTTATCAACAGAAACTACGGGAGTTTTCGTGAACAAAAACCTAATACTCTCTGCGCTTTTTTCGATTTATAGCCTAATCGGGGCAATGCCAGAGGCATTGCAACTTACCACCCCCAAAACAACATTAGAAGATTTGCATATTTACGCTCTTAATAACCGCTCAGACCTTCTGGCAACCTTTGAAGACACACGTCAGCGCGAAGCGCAGGAATACGCAACCCTAATGAAACATTTTCCACAAATCACACTATCAACAACCATTCAAAAAAGCGAAAAAGACACCCTACCCGAACAACTACTACAGCTAAATTTGAGCCAAGCCCTATTTGCACCAGCTACCATCTACCTTCCCCATCAACTTGCACGACTCAGAACACAAGCAAGCAAAACTCAGACAAAACTTCAAGAAAACAGCATACAGCTTGAACTTGAACAAGCTTTTTTTGATCTTCAAAACATTGCAGCAAAGAAGACAACCAAAAAAACGCTCAAACTACTAAAGCCGGTTATCCTAGGAAAAGCCTCACTACAACTCGACAATGGCCTCATTTCTCCCGTTGAATACCAACAGCAAAAAGCCTATTATGCTTCTGCTTCATCCGCCATAGAACAAATCACCCAAGGAAACAAAATCGCCCATCGCCGCCTCGAATTGACCGCCGAAAAAACGGGTTTAAAAGAAGTTTTTTGGATTTCTTCCCACCAAATCAAAGATGCTATCAACAAAATACTTGGCAAAAATTACAAGACGCTGTTGGAAAAAAGCCTAGTCACGCGCCCAGATCTCGAACTACTCGACTACGCAGCCCGCCAAGCTGAGCTTCAAAGCATTATTTACAAAACAAGCTATCTTCCTACAGCTTCACTCTTTGCAACAATGTACGCTACAAAGCGCGCTAATACAACGCTAGCTACAGCCGAAGTCATGATAAACTATCCCTGGATGGTGGGCATTAATTTCTCATGGAACTTTGACAGTCTCTCCAATATGTTTAGCGGAAGAGCGTCCCATGCTGAATACCTCAGTCAAATACTAAAAAAGAAACGTACTGAACTTACTATTAAACAAGAAGTAGACGAAAGCATACGGCTCCTTCAAACAGACCTTTCCAAGCTTGAAGCAGCAGAAGAAAGCTATTTGAACAAAAAATTTTAGAATTTGATATGGGACTTATCTCTCAAACTGAGTTTCTTGCCGCCAAAACATCCTGGGACAAAGAACAAGCAGAATACGCCCAAACAACAGCCGATGCAGGCAAAAATTACGCACGATTTAACTATAGAACAGGAAATCAACTCCCGCTAACCCGCAATATACATGCAGCCCGATAAAGGATATGCCATGAATATAAAAAAAATCATTATACAAATTGGTTTCGCACTTATTGTCCTTGGCATAGGCGCAATCGCCTACAAACGTTATTTCAAAAAAGAAGAAGCATTTTTGTACAAGACAGAACAGGCAACCAATCGTCATATACGCCAATCTATCAAAGCAACTGGCAACCTGGAACCTGAAGACATGCTCAAAGTCGGCTCCCTCGTCTCAGGCATTATCAAACAAATGTTAGTCGAAGAAAATGAATTTGTTAAAAAAGGCCAATTAATGGCGATCATTGATGATGGCCGAGAAGATTCACTCGTAAAAACCGCTGAACATGCATTAACAATTGCGCAGGCCAATCTAAGGTACTTTGAACAGTATGTTGCACGCCAAACAAAAATCTATAAGAGTGGATATCTCGCAGAAAACGAATATCAAAGGCTAGTCTCCGAACTAGCAGTTAAAAATGAAGAAGTAGCAATCAAAAAAGTTCAACTTGAACAAGAAAAACGAATGTTCGACAAAAAACAAATTACCGCGCCTGAAGATGGCGTTGTCGTCGGCAAGCATGGAAGTGAAGGTGAGATGGTAACCAACTTTGGTACCGGCTTTGCCATTTACACCATCGCCAAAGACATTCGAAAAATGGAAGCCAAAATAGAAATTGACGAAAGCAGCGTTGGCTTGGTCAAAACTGGAATGACCGCACAACTGCTATTCGACTCATATCCCGAAAAGCTCTTTCAAAGCACAATACGAGAAATCAGCAATAATCCTATAGCTAAAGGCGGAACTGTCAGCTATCTTGCAACACTACCCATAGCAAATCAAAACCTGCTATTCAAACCCGGAATGACCCTAGATGCTGAGATCATTATCAATGAAAAAGACGATGTTCTCGCAGTTCAAGGCCAAATGTTTGCGATCAATCCAAAAACTGTTGAATCAGTGGCTCAAGTCAAAAACTATGCGTATCAACCATTAGATCCAAGAGATAAACGAGACCTCGAAGCCCGCGGCAATATAAAGTTTTTGTGGATTGAAAGAAACAACGCTTTTGTTGAAATAGCCGTCAAAACAGGAATTACCGATGGGGCCTACTTTGAGATACTCGACGGATTATCTCCAGATGACAACATCGTCAGTGATACAGTTGAAGAAAACACCGTAGCAAAAATGCTCAAAAAGATGTTTAATACAGGATTAAAATAGATGAACAGCATCGTCCTTCTTAAGACATCGGTAACGGTCTTTTTCAAGCATCCAGTAAGGTCATTTTTAACTATCCTTGGTATTGCTATTGGTATCGCCGCAATTATAGCTACCTTTGCTGTCGGGCGAGGCGCAGAAATGCGCATTCGATCTCAAATCATGAGTATGGGGGAAAATGCTGCTTACATCATCCCAGGAAATGTCTTTGAACGGGGTCGCGTACGAGCTACCCTAGGCACTAATCCACGGCTTACTAAAACGGACGTGTATGCTCTACAAGAGCAAATACCACAACTTCGGGCCATTACAGGGGGTTTTGACGTATTAGAACCCATCGTATACAAAAGCGCCAGCTCCCACGATCGAATATTCGGAACTACCTCAGAAATGATAACCGTTATTCAAGAACGCAAACTAGCCAAAGGTGAACTCTTTAGCAACTATCATAGAAAATATGGGCTCCCAGTAATTGTTCTTGGTTCTGAACTTGCTAACATTCTTTTTAAAAACGAAGATCCAATCGGAAAAACAATTCGCGTCGGCCGAACACCATTCCAAGTATTAGGCGTTTTGGAACCCTACGAAAACTATTTTGGCAATGATGATCCCAACAAAAAAGGTTTTATACCGGATACAACAGCCCAAAAATATTTTAAGAAACCCGACAAAACGCTCAACGATGTTGATTTTATTGTTGTTAAATTTGGAAAAGAAGAACATGAGGGCGAAACGTTGCGCAAAATCATCCGTGTTTTGCGGCAGACACACAACATCCGCCCTGGCGACCTAGAAGACTTCACCATTTTTGATCAACAATCAATCGCAAACTCCGCAGCAACAGCCTCAGACATCATTCAGCTTTTTGGGCTTATTGCCGCCTCGATATCTCTCCTTGTTGGAGGTATTGGTATCATGAACATAATGCTTGTCTCGGTTCAAGAACGAACCAGAGAAATTGGAATACGTTTGGCACTTGGAGCAACTCAAGGAATTATTCAAGCACAATTTCTCATAGAAGCTGCCACACTCTGTCTAGTAGGCGGCATCGTAGGAATCGCGGCGGGACTAGGAATAAGTACCTTGCTCAGCACACTAACCAATCTGCCTGGATTTATAGAAACAGAACCAATCATTGTTGCGCTGCTAATCACTTTGCTTATTGGTATTGTTTTTGGCTATTATCCAGCACGTAAAGCCTCACTAATGGATCCAGTAAAAGCACTCTACAACTTATAAGGGCAACCCATGGAGCTACTTAGAACAGAACATATTAGCAAATCATTCGCTACCCTCAGCAAAGAACCGCTACTCGTACTAGAAGACATTTCCATCTCGATCACAAAAGGCGAATTTTTGTCTATCGTTGGCAAATCCGGCTCCGGCAAAACCACCCTCATGAATATCTTAGGCTGCCTAGATCGACCAACAAGTGGGAACTACTTCCTCGAAGGCGAAGATGTTTCAAAAAAAACAACAAACGAACTTGCTCTTATTCGCAACCAAAAAATTGGCTTTGTCTTTCAAACATTTAACCTCCTGGAAGATGCAACAGCACTTGAGAATGTTGCCCTACCCTTGTTATACGCACGAGTACCTGTAGCAGAAGCCCAAAAACGTGCCACTGATGAACTAACTATCTTGGGGCTTGAAGAACGAATGCACTACCTCCCCAATAAGCTCTCTGGTGGACAAAGACAGCGCGTTGCCATAGCCCGAGCCTTGATAAACCGACCTGAATTAATTTTAGCCGATGAACCGACCGGAAACCTTGACTCTAAAACAGGTATCCAAACGCTCGAAATTTTCCGCAAGCTTAATAATTCATTAGGAATCACGTTCGTCATTGTAACTCACGATGATGAAATTGCCGCATCGACTGATCGCATAATCCACCTAGTCGATGGAGTTGTCGTTACAAAAACCAACAAAAAAGCTTAAAGTGACAAGAACTCACGCTCCAAACAATCCGCGCCCCGAACCAATGTACGCAACCACTCTAAACGTATTTTTGCTTTTTCCTCTTCTGTAAGGCGCCACGCTATATTCGAAGAGGCACGAAGCCGCATAGTAAGATCGTAACAGCAAAGAGCTATTGTTACAGAAACATTAAAGCTCTCGGTAAAACCATACATAGGAACATGGACATACCCATCAGCATTCTCTTGCGCATATAAAGAAACTCCTCGCTCCTCTGCGCCAAATACCAACGCTATCTTTTTGTCCAAAGGAAGACGCGCTAAAGGCATATTTTGTTCGTGTGGAGAAGTAACAAAGATACGATATCCCTTGGAACGCAAATCAGCAAAACATTCTTCCGTGTTGTTACGTCCCGGCCGAGCAAATCGGTTAATACTAACCCAATTCGAAGATCCCTTACTTACGCCGGCATGCGGTGCAAAACGATTCTGTTGCTCAACAACATAAACATCCTGAAGCCCAAAACACTCTATGGATCGAATAGCAGCACTCATATTATGGGGTTGATTGAGATCTTCCAGAACAGGAACAATATAGCGTGTTCGATCTTGAAGTATCACTTCAAGTTTTTCTCGCCGAGTCGGAGTAACAAACTGACTCAAATGTTGTGCTAGCTCGTTCTGTATCTCTATATCCACCATACTCTCCTTGCCTTCTCTTCGCCCTGTTTTACCCCGGCTTACCTTTTGTGTTTAGCATAGCACAGTCCGATATTTTTTGAGCAAAAAAATAAGAAGTCCACCCGCAACACCAGCAAGAGAAAACCATATCAAAGACTGCTGCAAGTTTAACATGGCCAAATCAGCACTATAGTGCCCCAAGAAAACCAGAAAAAGTAACAACGGCGCCATGCCAACGCATGTGGTAACAAAAAAAGAGAAAACACCTATCGAAGTAAATGCTGCTAAAATATTAACTAGAGAAAAAGGAATAAGCGGAATAAAACGAATAAAAATTAAAAAAAGCTTGCCATACTGGTTAAAAACCTGATTGAATCGCACAAGGTGAGCACCATATAATTTTTGAAAATAATCACCCACAAAATAACGCACAGCTACAAAAGCCAATAAAGCGCCAATAATCATACCCAACATCGAAAGAAAAAATCCCAGAGCAACCCCAAAAAACCGTCCTGCAAGAAAACCCAGCAAGGAAGCTATCGGCAAAGCAAACACACTATCTAAAATATAGAGAGCAACATAACCAAATGCATAGACCAACAAGTGTTGCTCAACGCCAGACTCAACAAAAAGCGCCCAACGCTGGACAAGCCCAAAAACCATTTCTCGCTGACACCAAGAGAATGCCAAAACGCTCAGCAACAGAACCACCAAAATAAGAAGTCGCACAATAAAAAAGTTCTTCTTCGTCATACTTGTTATTACCTATAAAAATCTTTTTATTACCAGAGGTGTTGGGATAAACTCACCTTAGCATAAAACTTAAAAAACCATACCAATGGGGGAGATATGAACAAAAAAACTTGGTTTTTTTTATTTTTTTGTTGTGCCTGGGCACTTCCTATACCTGTGCAGTGCTGGTGGAAACGAACAGATCAATATAAAGAAGAAAAAACCGACGACAAAAATAAAAACATAAATAATATCTCCATAAACACAACCGTTAATAGTCATGCTTCTGCGCAAATTGTGGATACCGTGGTCTCCGCTGTAAAAGATGAGATCAAGCAAATAAAAAAACAAGTTTCAGCATCTTTTGAAACCCTCTCGATAATCTTCCAGGAACTCCTTTGGGAATACAAATGGCGCGTCGGACTCATTGGGTCGGCGGGAGGATACGGCTTCTTAGTTTTTAAAAACCAACAACTCAAAACATACCTTACCCACCCCTATCGCTGGCACTTTTGGGCTCTAACCAACCTAAACCCACGCATCATGTATCTAAGAAGCACAAATGACGTAGCATGGAGCCTGATTCGAGAAATTCAGAGCCGCTACACCAGTGCACACCAGCCCGATGACTTTATTCTCCCATTCATGCAATTTATTGAAGATATTGATAAAGAAATCAGCGCCCTTACTACCTGCATTCGACTTGGAAATGTCTTTGAATACCTAAACATCAGCAACTATGTTTTTTTCGATCACAACCTGTACAAACAGTCCAAATTATGGCTCGAACAAGCACAAACAGTCAAAACATTGTTTTTACGCTGGATGGCGGATTACAAGCTACAACAACACACCCGTCGCCTCAACCACCGCTGTATACTACAAGGCTGGTAAGCTAAGCTTAGAAGCAAAATATTTAACATCATCATCAGAAAACTGGATACCAAAACCAAAGAACGCATTCTTATTCGTACGGCTAACAAAATCATCCGCTCCGAAGGTAAAGCAAAGCGTGTTAGCAAAGAAAACCTTATTAATCCACTTGAGGTGCATACGATCATCATTAACGCGATTTCTTCCTCGCAAATCATACGCCTCAAGCGAGCTAACCCAACGGACAGCATCTGAGCCAAGAGGCAAATCAAAATCAACCCCAACACCAAAAGAACTCTCAAAAAGCCCGCCACGAAATGTAAGATAGTTGTACCGTTTACCAACCTGCAAATTATAACTAAGCGTATCCATCTTGCGCTTCTCAACCTCTTTAAGAGGAGCATACCGCAATCTATTGGCACCAGATAAATTTTCCTCGCCAGGAAAAATCGGCTTACCGCAATCATCATACCAGTAGCGATATTTTTGCTGTCGCTGAATAGTACCTGTGTATGAACCAACAACCCCAAGTTGATAAAAATAATCCTCTGTTGGATGTACCAAAACATTAAAGAATCCCTTGGCGTCTTCGACGCCAAGCCGATCGTACATTTGGGTCATGTTACCAACACCACACATAGATTCGCTATGTGCATCAAATGTGATGGCAAGCCGATCAATTCTATTGAAATAACGCCGAACATCTTGCACCGCCGAACGCACGTCGCGCCCCATATTTTCATCAGAAATCAGTGAGCCCAAAACGCCCTCCGACTTGGTAAGCTTATGCATGACATTTTCCACAGGTGCGGCAACTTCTTCAAATTTTCCACTCAACAAAGCTATTTTATCCGTAAAAACAGCTAAACTATCCCGTAAATCTCGTGTTGTTTGTGGGAGCTCTGTTTTAAGGTCTCCAATAATTTCTCCCAAATCAGAAACAACCGAATCAACCGTAGCGCTATTGCGCTGTACGACAGACTCTAAGGACTCCGCTAAACGCGCAACCGAATCAACACCACGATTAAATCCATCGATAGCACTTTCCAGTCGAACCAGGCCATCATCGCCACCCAAAGCCGCTTCTAGCGATACCGAAACTTTTGCCAAACTTTTTGCAACAGATTGAACTTCGTCCAAAATTGTATCAATCGAAGCTGTCTCTTTAACTGGCCGCGCAAGTGTCCCACCAGGATGAATAATCGGCAATTCAGGAGTACCGGGAATAATTTCCACAAACTTGGTCCCCAACAAACCATCTTGCCGTATTAGACCATAAGCATCAGAATGCAATACAAATGATCCAAGCACCATAACACGTGCTAAAACACCCGCCGCGTCTTGAGAAAGCTGCAAATCATCTACCCAGCCAACAGTCACGCCTGCTATCTTTACCTCTGCTTTAACACCAAGTCCAGCAACATCCGAAAAATAGAGATTATACGCTTTATAGCGACCACCATCCAAACGCCAAACACCAATCTGAAAACTCATATACAAGAAGATGCCAACGGCGACAAGAATAAACAGTCCTACAGAGGTCTCGGTCTTGATGCGCACAAACAACTCCTTGAAACTAAATCCAATATAATCGCGTTACTACATATGCAAGCATTTTATCCTTACCTTCGTAGGGACGCAAAACAGCATATACCCCCTGTGTCACTCCCCCAACAGATCCATATGATACCACAGAAACCATACTCTCTCTAGCCGAAGAACAAAAGCTCGACACAATCATTGGATATTTTTTTTCTATCTCTTGATATTTTTTGTCATAGGCCGCACTAACTAATTGATCCCAGGCAAACTTCCACGCCCCAATACCTGAAGAAGTTTTTTGCAGAAACTCCTTCGCCCACTGTTCGCGCTCTCCCGCTTGAGAAGGTAAAGGCTTAAGCTCCAAAACAGAACAGAGCGCACGACTCAAAAACTCAGGTGATAAACACGGCTTGGTCGTCCCAAAAAGTGGCGCAACCGAAAAGAGATCAACCAATCCAGGAGTACCCTCCGCTTCATTTTCTTTTTCAAACCCTAGGGGCATCGGAAATAAAGGAATATAACTTTTTTCAAACACAGGAAACGAAAAAATTTCCGTTAAATCTACAAGTGGCTCCTTGCGCTCCTTTAGAGCTTCCTGCAACACACCAAAGAAGCCTTCTTCACCAAAAGAAGGAGATATGCGTGCAACCCAACGGGAAACAGAATCCCTAAATGGATCAGGGCCGTCTTTTTTTCCAAAAACAAACGTCTTTTTTTTCTGATCAAAAAACGAATTTAAATCAATTTTTCCATCTTCTCGGGTAACTCGAAGATAAATCTTATCTTGCCCATTATCTGGCGATTCTGGTAACGAAATCTTTTGCCAAAGATCATTATGAGACAAAAGCCAAAGCTTAACTTCTTCCTCCTTTTTTTTGTCTGCCAAATGCGTTAAACGAGTTCGAGCTAGCTCTATGCCCCCAAGTGCCGCCAACTTAGCGCGCTCACGAGCCATCAAAAAACGATGTTCTTGTATCGCATTATGCACACGAAGCGCTACAGCACCAACCAAAACAACGCCGGCCGCTAAAATCATCATCGTAAACATCAAAATAAAGCCAGGCTGTTTTGATCGAAGATTCATACAGAGCCCTTTATGATAAACGATGACACACTGCGCACTCCACCCTATTTTTGCGAGTTTTCATCTTTTTGCAAGGCTACGGGGTCCTTATCCTTAGATTGTGACTCCTGCGATTTATTTCTAGATAAGTCATGCAGCTCCACCATAGATCCAAATGATGCTGCAATAGGTATCGAAAAAAAGAAGGAATGAGTCCTACCACCAGGACCACTGCGCAGAACACCTTCAAACTCAACCGCTAGTGGCAGTAGAGATGCAAACTTTTCTTCCGCATCCTTTTTATTCCAACGAGTCGCTTCCTCGCTCGCAGATAGAGAAGGTTGCTCAGACGGCTCTTCGCCCGATTTGGTAGAATCTTTTTCAGCAGGCGACCCCTCTTTTTTTGCAGCACCAATCATCCGCACTTTGAGTGACTCGATGCCTGAAACCAAAACATCCCCACCTTGGATATCCCCTTCCTTTGCCACATCGCCAAAGATATCAAATGACTGCGAACGCCAAACTTTGAAAGTTCCTGGAAACTCTGCATCCGGAAGAACACGATAATCAACCCGCACCAAACGCGGCACCGTACGCTGGAATGAAGGCAGCGTTGTCGTTGTAATCAAAGAAATATTTAACTTCTCATCATCCACAACTTCGCAAAAAAAGGGCTCTACAGGCTTCCACTTTTCAAGTGAATCTTTATCTTTTTTCTTCACATCTGCAGAGGCCGTATCATCTTCCTGCTTATCCGCTGATTCACCAACTCCAACAGCCCCACCCTGCTCTTTTTTATCAGGTAAACCTGCTTTCTTTTCTTTCCAAGAACGCGCAATAATACTGTAAATTGGCATTGGAACATAAATAGCCGAAATGTCTCGCTCTAACTGTTGAGCCATAAGCGGAACAGTCCGTATATATGCTAGAGACGACTCAATAGACTGAGAAAGCCGAGATAATGTACCATTAACCTGAAACAACATTACAGATAAAATGGAAGATATTAACAAACCAAATGTTATCTCAATCAAAGAAAAACCAGAAAGTCTCCTCATCGTGCCCTCATCTGTGGCGCACGCCTCGCTTGCGCATTTTCATTGCTACCCGCTATAGCACTTTTTTGTCCGCTTTCAGAAGCTCGATCTTGAGGCTCTATATAGTTCGGCCCAACAAAAAACACAAATAGCTCCTGATCGCCGCGCATACTCTTTTGGATAATGCGCCCAAAAGCACCAGGCACAAAGTCCTTGTACGGACCCTCTTTCTCAAACGCCCGAACAAAGATCTCCAAAGGTATTTCCGATATTTTACCTGCCTCTTGAATAGTTTTACTTGTAGCATCTTCTTTAAGATACAAGGCTCCAGAACGCTGTGCTGAACCTAATGCTAAACTTCCCTCAAAAAGCGCTTCTATGCCGTGCACAATACGCCCTACCGCGCGCATCATTGCCCCCTGAGAAACAATCAACGTTGTACCCAAAAGCGAAAAGACCAAGAGCGCGCCCATAATTTCGATAAAAGAAAAGCCTGGAACAGCAAAAGCCCCATTTCTAAAATTAGGTTTTTTGCTCAAGCATCCCCGAAAAAGGATTCGTTGCATAAGAAACTTCAACATCTTCGCCTTCTTGAACCAAAACAAACGAAACCGGCTGTACATTACCCATAAAATCAATAAAAAACCAACTTTGCGTTGTAGCAGCGTCAATCTCGCTTCGCCCATCGATAACCAACTGCAGAAGCTCAACTTGCGCGGGAACACGAATTAAATCCGCTGTTGGCAAAAACCCAGAAGTGCTTTTAAAATCAACAAACCCCGGCTTTTGCGCGCGCTCTACGCGAACTTCTTTTTGATTAAAATCAAACAAAACTTTATGGGCAGTTCCGCTCTGTGTGGCATTTCCAATAGTTTTTTGAACTAATGCTTGAAATTCTTGAACAAAAGTTCCCCGCCAATCCCGCTCAGAACGAAATAAACGAGGAACCATAATCCCTGCAAATATACCCATAATGAGTATACCAAACAAGATCTCTAAAAAAGTAAATCCGTTACTAGTCTGCAAACGCACTAACCACCGTCTCCTCAGAACCCTCGCCACCTTTACCCCAGGAGTAGAGCTGGAATTTGCCGCCCTGCCCCGGTGTATACACTAACTCTGCGCCCCATCCATCTTGAAGCGAACGCTCATCGGCATATGGACCACGCCAACGCGCTGCGGACTTAGGATCAGACGGCCGATTTAAAAGATCCTCTAAAGACGCAGGCTGAGAACCTGTATCGCTCATAAATTGCTCAACCGCCACCTTTGTTGCTTGTAAGTTTGTATCTGTCTTACGCATTTTTGCCTGATTCATAAAGTTATTTAGAATCGGAGCCATAGTGCCAATCAAAAGACCAATAATCAAAATACCAAAAATTATTTCGATAAAAGTCATACCTGTCGCACGACTCCTAGTAACGCGACGACAAAAATTATTCATATAGATTCCTTTCTACATGCGGCCAGCCGACGTAGCAAGCCCCATGATAGGGCCCATAATCGCATAGACCGAAAACCCTACTAACACAGCAACCAATATTATAAACAAGGGATTGATAATCGCAATCAACTTGTCACTAAGAGCTTCAAGCTCGCGCTCATACTGTTGCGCTACCTGCAAAAGCATCTTATCTAGACTTCCTGACTGCTCCCCGGTATCCAGAAGATAGATAGCCAAAGTTGGAAACAAATCAGTCTGCTTTAAATATTCAGTAACACGGCCCTGCTTAATAATCTGCTCACGCGCACCCCGTAAAGTCTCTGCCAAAACACGATTGTCAACAATATTACAGACAATATCAAGAGAATCTGCAAGCGTAACACCGCTTGTCATCAACATACCCAATGTACGGCTAAAACTTACAACAGTATTCGTCCTTAAAAAATGCCCAACAAAAGGAACTTTAAGCAACAGGGTATCCAAAATCCGCGCGCCCGACTCGGTTCGCTTCCACAAATAAAACCCCCCTATTACCGTGGCGGGCACAATTAAAATCATCAAATAATGACCCCGCACAAAATCAGAGATCGCCATCAAAAAACGCGTTGCTCCGGGCAGCTTCGTCCCTTGGTCAGCCAAAACTGGTGCAACCTGGGGTATCACAAAAACTAACAAAGCCGCAACTACACCCAAAACTACCACAAGCTGTATGAGGGGGTAGGTTAGCGCTCCTTGAACTTTCTTTTTGATTTCTGCGCGGCGCTTAAGATAAATAGCCAGTCGCTCAAGCACCACATCTAAGTTGCCACTGACTTCACCGGCTTTAACCAGCTGAATATATAATACTTCAAAAACGTCGGGAAATTCGCTTAAGCCAGAAGCAAAAGAACGGCCCTCGCGCAAGCCATCACGCAAGGAAACTGCTATGCGACGCATTTTTCCGCTCGTTTGCTCAACCAAAAGACTTAACGCATCAGCCAGAGGAACGCCCGCCCGCAAAAGCACCGTCAACTGCTCAGTAAAAAAGATTTTATCTTTTTCCGAAACAGAGGTCTCCAAAAGAGCGGCCCACGAAAAACGCTTTGAAGAAGCGTCTGAAGACAAAGTTATGGAAACCGGATAAATACCTTGGCGCAACAAGAGTTCTTTAACTTGCTTGGAAGAGCCCGCATCAAGTGAGCCAGAGATTTTTTTTCCATCTCGAGAGAATGCCTGGTAGATGTATAACGCCATAAAAAACCTTCAGGTTGTGGCAAATAATGGTACCATACCTATGAGCACTGTACACAAAAAAACACTTTATTGTCTATAGGAATACCCATGAATATATACTTCCGATTTTTGCTTGCTAATGTGGTTGCCTGGAGCCTGTGTACACCAGTCCTCGAAGCCCGTCGCAAAACAAAAAAACGTAAAACCAACACCATTGAATATGTTCAACAAGAAAAAAAACATACCCCAACAGCAGAAGAATTAATTAATGAATTACTTCGACCAGTAAGCTTTACTCAAGAAGGGCTTAAACGTTTCATCCAGCAGTATAATACATCGTTTTATGTCGAGCGATTTCTTCCCGCATGCTTTATTCATCTCATAGATTTCTTGGAATTTGGACAACAGCAAGAAAAAAGTATTCAATTCTTCTTGTCTGTGCTCGCCCTTTTCACCCAACGCCTTCAAGCTTGTGAATGGGTCAACCCCTATGCAGTATTAGCACTTATGGAACGAATGGACGAGGTCCTCAAAACACAGTGTATGCGCGTTGAAGAACAAGATACATTCACCCAGGTACAAAACGAGCTCAAAAAAGCCCTTCTCGAAAACTTTGACCTGCTCAAAGAACAGCCCGAAGAGTTTTTACACAAAACAGCTACGCACATAACTCAAACCGTTCAATTTTCCAACTCTCAATATGTGGTTCGTGAGCTGCAGGCCGCAGTTACGCAATTTCTGTTAACCGCAACCAACAAACTCATTTGGCACCCCCGGGAAAAAAGTGATTCTTGGCGCATGATGGTCGCAATTGCCAACCAATTACAGGGGTTTTTCGAATCCCACCTGATTGCAACATATGAAGACCTTAATCTACTTATTTGGTCTTTGCTTTATCGCTTCGGCTACTTTATTGAGTGTGCCGGCTCGCAGCTCACTCCCGACGTTTACAAGATAATGCAAAATGAGCTTCAAGAAAAAAAACATGCATGGCTCCTCCTTCGAGAACAAGAGGCTGAAATGACATCAAAAGAAAACTACCTCATGACGGTAATCATGCGCGGCATAACCAAATCTGAAGCCTATACAAGCGGACTATCAGTAGACAGATTTATATAATTAAAATCTCTTATAAACCAATAAAGGCGGGTGATTTTAAAAATCACCCGCCTTTATACCTTTAATCAAAAGCTATATTAGCCCTTAATATAGAAATAAAGAGGAACCGAAACAACTTTTTCGCCGTTAGCGGTTTCTTGTCCATACTTTTCTATCATGCCTTTCAATAGCTCTGGATTTTCTTCTGCAACTTTTTGTAATTCACCAGAAAGAAGCTCATATACCTCAGAGAACGTCTTTACACCAGCAGGAAGATTGTATACTTCTAAGGCGCCATTGAGATTCTTAAAAAACTCTGTTTCAATAGCATATTCTTCATCAACAGCCACAACATCCGCTGCTGGTGCTTCTTCCGCAAATGAATATCCTGCAAACATGGCAAGAGCAACCAAACCCAAGTATAGCTTTTTCATCGTACCACTCCTTCTATATGAGCAAAACAAACATTCGTGCAGATTCTATCACACTATCATGTGGGCGACAACCTGCTTCTCACTTACTAAAAATCACAGCCTATGTGGGCGGTTATAGTATCCATAGCTAATGCACGTTGGCCATTAAAACCCCATTTAAAAGTCAATCCTGCACGCATACTAGAACAAGAACCAACAAAATCGTATGCCAGCATCGCCAAAGCAGAGTGATCTGTCCACAGCTGAAGGTTCTCGGCGCCATTAACGATAACAGCGTCGGTATCAAATGAATTCACATACAAACGAGACTCATTCTGTTTAAGGTACTGATACCCCACACGCCAAACCAACCCACCCAGCATGCGCGCACCCTCAACAAACAATGTAAATTTTTGGCGCAATCCTGGGTCCTTATAAGTACTTTTTCGAGCAATCAAAGCCAAATCAGTCTGCGCGCGATCTGTCCTAATTTTCCGCTCCTGGGTATCGCCAAAACAATATAGTAGATCAACATCGACACCAGCATGTATATACCGTCCAAACTGCAAGCGAAGCTGTATACCACCAGGAATACCAAATCCACCACCATACCCTAAGCCCGGCGCAAACAGCGCTCGCGCATCTTCTTTTTTTCCTGTAGGCAAAAGTACACCAAGCCGTGCATCGAGAGAAACATTTTTTAAAATCTCTCTGGCTTGAGGAAAGGAACGGGCCCATCGAACCTGCAAAGGCAAGTCACCAAAACCCGACTGTGCCGTGTCAAAAAAGTTAGCACCCCCAACAGCACCAACATCACGAACTAGATCATCCGTTAACTGACTATCAAAGCTGTCAGCATGATTACCCGGAGCCTTACTCCACCAGACATGATTCAATTTATAGGAGACCAAGGGAATGGACGCCATAAGAGAAAACGAACTATTGATTCGCCAGCGCGCAGAAAACAGCGCTTGTCGAATCTCAATGTCACCATGAGGAATAAAAAGCCCAAACGTACCATCATCATCAATCAAATTATAACGCTGGGCAATCTGAGTACGCTCTGCTGCAAATACATCACCCTTTAAAGCCGCCAGAAGATCCTGACGATCACCAAAAAGCTGTAACAGATCCCCACGCTTTCTAAAACAATTAGAATTACCTAATTCATCTTCGGCATACTGATATGCACGTCCACCAATGGTCTGCTCATACCCCAAATCAAAACCAATATTTGATGGTGTCAAATACGGCTTACACAACCACAAATCATTAGGCGCAAAAAGATTTGTATGGGGCATTTGACCTAAGCTATTACTCCCAATAGATCCAAGAAGACCGCCCAAAAATAGGGCCTTTCTAAAATTCCAGTATTTCATGCTGGTACCCACGTTTAATTTTGACCATATATACGACTTCCTCCAGCCAGCCAACCACCATCACTTGATCGGAGACATAGCGGCCCCATTCCTGCCCCCTTATGCGCAGCCCACACGACACGGCTCATTGATGGCCCCTGCGTTGACATACTTCGATATGCTGCAGGCAAAGCCTCAACAAACGCTGGTGCATTCGTTGGCGCATATGCGTTGCGCGAAAACAACCACAAAGCACCATCAGTCGCCACATAATTTCGATAATCCCCCCGACTTACAAAATATGTACGTTTTGGCTCTTCAGTAATTTCATTGCGCGACCAAATCACGGTAAAACAATCCGGAAGCAACGCTACCGTTTCATTGGAGACTTCGTCGCCCCCCAACACCGGCTGCAATGCCAAACGGTACACTGAGCTTCCATTACGACCAACCGAAGAACTCAGCGCCAAAACATTTCCCCCACGTTCATCGCCCAAAATATCTTGAGATATTCCCGTTGGACTAATAGGGTATAAACGCGTTACTGAGTACATACTTTCGGGTAGTTCAACGAGCTGCCAACCAACAGTTAAAGACGAAGCATCTCTAACATCTTTGCCATTACCACTGCGCCACAGGCCAACATCGGTTGCCAACAAAGCAAGCTCATTAGAAACAAAAAGATCAGAGAAACGAACGGTAGGATACTGTGGTCTAAAAGATGTTGAATCCGCCAAGAGAGGACCTAAGCCCCCCCCCAAAAACAACCCAGGCGTTGGGGTAAAACGATGAAGTGATTCTTCGGTCAGCAAAAAGAAAGTATCCCCATTGGCGCAAATCTTACGAACAGCACGTCCTGAATAAAACTTTTTCCACATCAAATCTTGAGGCAATTCATCAAAATTTGAACCAAGAGCACCAGTCACCCAGCCTGTCCCATCAGGCCTACATAAAACTGCTGCACCATGACTCCCCCCAACAACTAGCCAGGAGTTGCCACCGTAACTGACAATATCAGCGGTTATGATAGCTCCAATATCTGCAAGTACCTGTCCATCCCAAAGATACGCATCCGCCACCCGAGCCGTTGAATTTTTTTCAACAGTGCCAATCGCGCCAAGCACTCTAAAACAGTCGTCATTCGGGTCAGTAAACCCACTCTGCGCTAACGCCACCTTGCCATTACCCGTCAAACAAATCAAAGAGGTCCGATTATCATCGTCCTGAGAAAAAGCAGAATGGGTACGAGGAAAATCTACAACACACTGAACACCATGCTCATCTTGCCCAAAAAACTCATCCAGTTTTGCACCCCAATTTGACTCTTGCCATTGCGTACGTTCGACCGTTACCACATCATCCCATGTTTCACCACGCATGGAATACCAAACCGCATTGGCCTGATCCAAAAATCCCGCAACAGCTTTTGTACCAATACCGCCTGCAGGAGCCCAATTAGTCCAACCCCTAATTCGCCCATCTTTATCAAACAGCGCTGTAGATGAGAACATACCTCCATGTACTTCGTCATCATCAGCTACCGCAACAAATACCGTATCTTTTGCAACTAAAAGTTGAAGCACATCTCCCGGCAAAACAGCATTTCCACCAACGACAACAGAGTCATCATTGGCAGCAGGAATATCCCCAGCGGCAAGAGCAGCCTCCGAAAACGCACGACCAACAACCTGTTTTTTATTATAAACATTGACTAACGTTTCTATTTTGGAGTCCCATTTTGCCAGACGACCAAAACCTTCGCCATATCCAACAAGAGGAAGGGCCGAAACAGAAGCCTTCTTATCCCCAGGGTTAGGCTCTTTACCACCAACAACAACCAAATAATCAAAACCGGTTGTCGTCCACATAGTCGCAACATGATATATCCGCACCGCAGTATCTCGTTCATTAGTACCAATAATCGAATCAGCCTCAATGGCATCATCTGGTGCTATCGGAATATCTAAGCCTAAAAAAACTGCGCGGGCACCTGCGTCGACCTCATCTGCCGAAATTACCCGTAACCCGGTATAGCATGTCTGAAAATGCTCACTAACACCCTGAGCAACCGCAGGCTCAATATCTTGCAAATCTTCGTTTATTTTTAATGCTTCAGAGGCCTTATGCACTAAAGCAGTATCGCTTTGCTTGATAACAATTGTTTTTTTGGCCTCATCTAGACCTACGGTAGCCACGGTAATAGTAGAATCATCAGCACCAAAAGGCTGAGCTCCCCGCAATACCGCAAAAAAAGCGCCTTGCGCTGGAAACCCAACAATGTTTTCAATACGCGAACAATCCAACCCATTATCCAATTTAAAAACGGGGGAAGCTATCAAAAAAGTCCCCGATGTCCCAGGATTTCGTATCGCATACACAGAATTTGGTTGATCATCAGATACAACAACAGGAGCATGCTCCACTAACGCCAACTTTGAAATCTTCTTACCAAACAACGGATTATCCTGATCATAGACTGAGCCAATACGCATCTTGGCTGGCGTTACCCCCTGATAAAAATCTTGGGACACATTAACCATCGAAACTGCATACTGCCCATCCTCACCTCCTGTCGCCTCAGAAAGAGCAACAAAGGAAACCGAACGATCAACATCAAAAACCGCGGCTCCCAAAGGAACGGGAAACGCACGACCATCAGAAACTCCAAGTTTGATTGTTGCATATATGCCGTTACAGACAAGGCTCAAAAGGCCAACAAACAGCACTGCTACCGGTTTCATGCCATACTCCCTTTATAACGCAAAGACTACTCGCGATTTGCTCAAGTTTAGCGCACGAAGGCAGTTTTGGCTACTCAAAAAGAGAAAGAAGCTCAGCAACAGTTTTTAGCCGAACAAGCTCAACTGAAGCTTTATCAATTCGCTGAGACTCAGAGACAATTACCCGTTCAACACCAATCTTTTCGGCCTCACCAATATGAAACCCAATAAAGTTAATTGGTTTTATTTGTCCTGTTAAACTAATCTCACCAACGGCCAAGCTTTTGCGAGATAAAGGAGATTGAAAATAACTTGATAACAGGGCTAGCGCTATACCAAGATCAGACGAGCTGCCGGCAATCTTGATGCCCCCACTTGTTTTAAAAAACAAATCATGAGCACTCAATTTAATCTTCAAGTATTTCTCTAAAATAGCTGCAATCAAAACAACCTGCTTAGGATCGATTCCAGAAATGACCCGCTGCGGCATACCATACTGACTTGCCACAACTAACGCCTGCAGCTCCAAGATAAGCGGCCGCGAACCTTCGACATAGCTGACCAGTGCAGACCCAGGAGCAGCAGAAATTTCATCCAACAAATGAGTAGTAACATTAGAAACCTCGACTAAGCCAGCTTCACTCATTTGAAAAAAACCGAGCTCATCAACCGTACCAAACCTGTTTTTAACAGAACGTAATATGCGCGTCTGCCACCGATCTTCACACTGCAAATAAAAAACCCCATCAACCATATGCTCCAAAAGCTTGGGGCCTGCCATAGTACCATCCTTAGTAATATGACCACTTACCAAAACAGCAATATTATGATCCTTAGCCAGGCGCATTAACTTAAATGCCGCATCGCGCAAATATCCCATACTACCAATAGAGGCCTGAATAGACTGCGAAAAACAGTTTTGTATCGAATCGATAATCAAAACGGCCGGCTTCAAAGCCAAAGCCTGCGCAATACAAACTTCTAGATCGGCCTGATCTGAAAACTGCAACGAATCACCCAAGCAGCCAGTTCGAACGGCTCGCAGAGAAACCTGTTCCAAAGACTCTTCGGTTGAAACATAAACAACAGAAACTCTTTGAGAAAGCGCATGAGCAACACGCAACAAAAGCGTTGATTTACCAATACCAGGATCACCCGTAAGTATCAAAAAAGAACCAGGCATAAGTCCACCACCAAGAACTCGGTCCCATTCTTCAATACCTGAAACAACACGCTCTACCGAACGCCTGGGCACTTGAGACAAAACACGAAGTTGGGGGACCACGCCGTTCATTGGCTTTTTTGCCTGCACAAAAGAGCTCGCAACTTCTTCCGCCGTATTCCATGCGCCACATGAAGGACAACACCCAAACCATTTTAAGGTCTGGGTGTTGCATGCAGTACACATGTATGTTGTTTTGTTCTTACTCAACCCGTGCTCCACCAAAATACCGTTTTACATACTCCGCCAACGGTTTGTAATCTATTTCAAAGCATTCACGTGATCGAGCTTCATAACAATCCTGTGCACCAACACAAATTACTGGATCGTTATGGTTAGCTGGATGGCCATCTATAAGACGTTGTGAGAATCTGGCATCAGAACCGCTCCTCACACAAACAGCCTTAAGCTTAAGCACATCATCAGCCAAAGCTAGCAAGACTGGCATACACCCAAAAGGAATACCTCTAAAATCCAAATCTAAGCCTGCCGCGATAACACGTCGCCCCTCGGCAACCAATCGATCAAGCAGTACAGTAATTTCGGGTGCGAAAAACTGAACTTCATCTATACCTATCACCTCGGTATCGGGTAATATGCTTTTTTCCATTGCAGCCACATCACGAACTGCACACGCTTCAAGACTCATCCCGCTATGCGCATCAACATGAGAAATCGAACGCCTATTATCACTACTATGCTTGAATAACTGGGTCTTCTGACGTGCAATCTGTGCACGGCGCATTCGCCGAATCAGCTCTTCTGACTTGCCAGAGAACATAGAACCGCAAATTACTTCAAGTCGTCCCCCTATTAATCGTGCCGCCATAAGAACCTCACTCTTGAGTAGTATAGTAAAAACTTCTAAGAACAAAGTATCCCCAAGACAAATTTTCGCAATACACTGAAGAAAAAAAGTCTGTCGTTCCCACAACATTTGCAAAAAAAAGCAAAAACGCTACTATAAAAAAATAAAATTTGGAAAATTTACCATAAGATGATAGCTTATGTTTAAATTAAGACGTACAACAATATTGCTCGCAACAAGCTGCATAGCCCTGCAAACCCTGCCTGCAACCGAAAGCGAAAGTCTCGTACCATTTTTGTATGGCGGACTAGGCATATTGGCGGGGTTGGCACCAACGGCATGGTTACTCTCACATCCGTTTATAGGAAATGAACCAGAAAATTGTCCATTTAGCGATGAAGAAAAAGAGCTATTTACATGGCAACTGAGGAAAAATCTTCTGCAGGAGAAAAAAAACGAATCCAATCAAGAAGAAACTAAAAATGCTATAGCGAAAACAGACACTTTAGAAGAGTGGAAAAACCTTTCAGAAACACTTCGAAGCTCCCCGTCGGGAAAACTAAAATACCTCGAATTGACCACGGGAATATTTACTGATGCCACCAAGCGAGAATTGATCGGCAACCAAAAAGCTACTCCTTTCCTTAGACCTCTTGCATCACTTTTGTTCTTCCTAACCATTTCCTCATTATTAACTAATAACTTTACTGATAAGCCAGAGCCACTTACCAATAGCTACGCATTTGCAGGCGGACTGCAGCTGGGAGCTATTTTCAACCTACCACTCATGGCAATACTTCCTGCCATAGGCAGACAGAATCAGATTGTGCTTTCGCATAAACTATTTGGCCGGTGCTTTTCAGGAAGCATTTCTCCTGTTCAAGCTTGTCTTGAATGTCTCCCGATTATTTTACGAATAGCACAGGTCATCATACTAGAAAAAAATGCACCCACTGCCAACACATCACAAAAAGTATTTAGTCCAACAATTTCCTCAATAAATGTGCCATTACAAATTCCCCTAAAAATAATATAGAAAGGCTATGGGATGAAAAATTTAAAATACTTGGTTTTCATATTCTGTTGGACACTTTCAAATACCCTGCCACAAGCACCAACGGTGTCTATTGCTGACCAAAACCAAAAGCTAGGGGCACTCGCCTCCTTGCCTCTTTTTTCACTAGGTGCACTAATAAGCCTCAGTGGCATTGGATGGTGCCTGGCAAACCCTCTTATTTCTAATTATCCCACCGGTACTCCATTTACGAAAGAAGACGAAAACAAGTTTGAGTGGCAGATAAGAGGAGAAAATCCAAAGCCAACGCTAGAAAATGTTCTTACTGAGGAACAAAGAAAAAAATACTTCTACATTAAAAACAATCCGGGTTTTTCTCCTGAACACATAATGAACCGACTTTGGCGTCCAATAAGCATGTCAATCTCCCTTTTTATTTTAGGAAAACACCTCGAATTATTTTCAAAAAAGGAAAGCTTCTGTAACCAATCACTTGGAGCAATTGGTTTCGGCATTACTTTTGGTCATTGGGCTTTTGCTTGGCCTTTATCAATGGCTCTTTTTTTGGGAGGACGGCACAACCATATTGCACTCTCACGCAAAATTTTTGGCAAATATTCTTCCAAGAGCAATTCTAGAGGACGCGTCCACCTTGAATATATACTACCGCTCCTTGTCACCGGTTTCTTGCCACAGCTACCCGAACACAATGCTTTCGAAATTGATAAAATTTATAATCCCCACCCAACTACTAATCAATTTAAGACGAACACACAAATATCATTAACTTCCCACAATAAACGCTCCACTACAAACTTCTCAGAAAGCATAAAAAACCATCCTAAATTACTTATGTCTCATCCTTATTTCAAAAACCAGCCCTTGAGTGGACACAGAACCCCTTGACAACTTTGCGCGCCAACCATAGCAAGCAACAAAACTTCAGCCAAATGCACTGCTACAAAACCCAATGCTACGTTAGCACAAAACACAAATTTTAAATTTTTTGCCGCGTATACTTGATATAATGAGTTTACACTCCTAACCCGATATTCAAATCGTTCTCATGTATCCAGTAATTGGACCTAAGAAAAACAGGATTAGAAAAAAAAGCAGCATCCGCGCCCAAAGTTAATCATAAAGATATCCAAGATCAACAATTGGCCAGAGAGAAAAAAAACTAAATGGAAAAATGAGAGAAAAGAAACTTGGTGGCGGGGGCTGGATTCGAACCAGCGACCTTTGGGTTATGAGCCCAACGAGCTACCAGGCTGCTCTACCCCGCGTCCTGATGTTTTAAATGTACACTCTTAGAAAATAAAGTCAAACACTTCTCAAAAAAACAACCGCTCCTGCTACATCGGATTCATGCGAAACTGAAACCAAAACACGAAATGGTCCTACCCCAAGCCTCTCCCAATCAACGAATGCGCAAAAAAAAGGCTCTCGCTCAACAGAAAAAAAACGGCATACAGAGAAAAAAGAAACAGAATGTTCCCGATGCAGCGAACAAAGAGCCTTGTAAAAAGCCTCTTTGGCTGCAAAGCGCACGGCAAAGCGCTGCGCGGAAAAGCAACTTGATCCCAAACAGTACACAATCTCATCGTGCGTAAAAACTCGCTGCAAAACGCGGGGAGAATATTGAGCAAAATTGTTAAATCTATTAACACGAACCAAATCAAATCCCACCGCCTCACAAGTCATCTACGCTCCTCGCATTTTATCCAAATACTGCTCTAACGAACGGAACAATATTGCCTCTTGAACATGCTGTTTGTCTATAACTGATGCGCCATCAAGATCTGCAATGGTGCGAGACACTTTAAGTAACTTGTGATACCCCCGCATACTTAATGCAAGCGATTGAAAAGCTCGTGCCAACACTTCCTGTGCATCAGGTGTAAGTGCACAATGCTGATCAATTTCTTGTTTTGACATCCACGCGTTCCACCACAATCGACCGCCAAATCGCTCTTTTTGAATTTTAGTTGCACGCAAAACAGCGTCACGCATCTGCTGAGAAGAGGTGCCAGACTTGCTCTGTCTACCAGCAGCAACATCTGTATACGCTACCGGCTGAACAGCAACCTGGACATCAATCCGATCAAGCAGTGGACCAGAGAGTCGATCAAGATATTTTTTAACCTGAAGATCAGAGCAAACACACTTTTTAGTTTTATCTCCGCGGTAACCACAAGGACAGGGGTTAAGGGCCGCTACCAACAAAAAGGAAGCCGGAAATGTAAGGCTCTGTTGCGCGCGGGCGATCGCCACCTCTTTACTTTCAAGTGGCTGACGCAACAACTCAATAACCGAACGGCGAAACTCAACAAACTCATCCAAAAAAAGGATACCATGATGCGCCAAACTAATCTCACCAGGTTGCGGAATCGAACCACCACCAACGAGCCCTGCGGCAGAAATTGTATGATGAGGTGCACGAAAAGGCCGCTGAGTAACAAAAGAGCCGCGCAACTTTCCACTCACAGAAAATACCGCACTCACCTCCAACATCTCATCAAACGTCATACTTGGCATGATACTCGGCAATCGCTGCGCCAACATCGTTTTACCAGATCCGGGAGAACCTATAAATAAGATATTATGCCGACCAGCCGCCGCTATCTGCAATGCACGCTTTGCCTGCACTTGACCTATGACATCTGCATAATCCAGCAGGTCACCCGTAATTACGTCTGCTTCCGGTGCTAAATGCCGTGTTTGAGAAACAAGACGATCACCTCGAATGTATGACACCAACTCAGATAAATGGTGAAAACCAAAAACCTCAAGATCTTCAATGTAAGCAGCTTCTTCAGCATTAGCAGCAGGAACAAGAAGACGTCGCATGCCGTGCTTATATGCGCCACGAGCTATAGGCAGCATGCCCCGAATAGGCCGAATAGTCCCGTCCAAGGATAGCTCACCAACAACCAAGGTGCTCTTAAGGAAATCCTTGACCACCGAAATCTCACCCGCCGCATGTAAAATACCAAGAGCAATGGGCAAATCGAAAAGTGCGCCTTCTTTTTTAAGATCAGCCGGAGCCAAATTAACCGTAATCTTTCGCTCTGGCAACCGTATTCCACAGTTTTTCAAAGCAGTCACAACGCGCTGCCGACTCTCTTTTATCGCAGCATCAGGCAGACCAACTACATGAAACTGCATAAGCCCCATCGAAAGATCAACCTCAACATCAACGAGACAAGCATCTATCCCTATTGTTGCTGCTGAAACAATACGCGTATGCATAACCCCCCACCATCTAAATTCATATCTCTATTTTTACCCAACAAGTATATCATGACCCGGCGATTTTACCGAAATTTTACAGTTTTCTGTTTTTTAGATAGAATAAAAAACATCACCAAAATAGGGGGTTATCTGGTGAATCATATATATAAAATAAAACAGCTCTTTTTCTTTTTAATGTGCCTGGCAAACAGCATCTTCTTTTATGCAAAAGCCCCAGAAGCACTCCACAGCCGTCAACTAATTTATCGACAACTTGAACAATCAGTAGCCGCACTTGCAGACCAGCTTTTGGAGTTTAGTGATAATATTGACGAGCTAATTCCCCTACTCATAGAAATAGCGGGAATGTATGGTGCATCCCATATTATTTTACCAAGAAACAAACCACCAAAAGGCAAAGGGCCTATTCGTTTTTTAAAAAGGATCGGTATTGGTTTTTTGGTCCAAGGAGTTGCTACTATCGCACACGAAACAGGCCATGCAATAGCAGCAAAATTGTGCAAATGCACTAATGTTAGTGCACATCTTGGTTCAAATAAACATCAACAAACCCCAATCATGAGGATACAAGCCGGCTCAATCCCATACACGATACATAGCCCTTACATTATCAACGGGCACGTTACCTACACAATGCCAGCGCAAGGATTATCTCGACTACAAAAAGCGTTTATTGCTCTTGCCGGAGGAAGCACCGCCGTAGCAACCCTCTACATAATAAAAGTCATCAACTTCTTACTGCAAAACAAAGATCAAGACTATCATTCAAGCAAAGAACGCATACAAGACGCTCTTTATAAATCGCTCTCTCTTGATAGTGGAACAACATCACAACTGATCGATATGCTTATTCCCCTTACTAACACAAATGATGGCGCACAATTTTGGAACGCGATCCTGAACAAATAAAAAACCTAATAAAACTTATTCAGTTTTCTCAACCCAGGAAGTAAGTAGAAACAAACATCCCCCCTCCTTCTTTTCTTAATCAGCTTATTACGGCAAACAATTATTTATGAACCCAAACAAGGAATCTTCGGCAGGTTGCCAATAGGACGATTAACAAATTATCAATCAAATAAATATCAGAATATCTGCTGATCCGCCTCTTATTCCTACGAAGTAAATAAACAAAAACTTAAAGTTTATGGCCGGGCTATTTTTATAGCTAGGCCACGATTAATTACAACGCAGCAAATTACGCACTTCTATCATCTTCCAACAAAGCAATGGGGTAAGGAAAATCAACTAGCGCGATGAGGGCCCAAACTGCCCACAAACAAATTTAGTTATAAAAAGATCTAACTGCTGCAAAGAACCGCCATGCTTTATTTGCCAATCAAATAAATAAAGATAAGCATGCGCTGATGCAAGCTCTCTAATACTATACAAACGCCAATCTCGCTTGATAAAAGAAAACGGCAAACGATTTGAAAGAGCCCTCTCCAAAGCCTGCCCCTCCTGCTCAACACAATATGATGCCTGCCACAAAAGATCAGAAAAAAATGAGACCCAGTACTCAACGGGATACATTGGCCCCATAATACGCCACAAAGAACCAAACCCTCGTACATCCTTTCCCAGCCAACACTGGGCCAAAGAAAAAACGGTACCTTGATTACCACTAACACGGGCCAGATATCCCTGGAACGCCTCCTCAGGCATATCTGCCGACAGAACGCGCGCCAAACAAGAAACTACAAAATCACTCAATAAAACGGGCCGAACAAAGCAAGTCCGCTCATCTTTTTGCCAATAGTGAGCAAAAAAAAGTCGGGCCAGGACATTAGCCTCTTCTGGGCCAACTTTATCCTCAAAATCTACCGTACAAACCGCATAATCCGGAGCCCATACACCAGCAGAATTCGCGACAACAACCGCATGCTCGCCTGAATACTTTGCTAAAAAAGCCTCAAGTTTCTTGCGATCCGACAAACTAAAAATAGAAATATCAGGAACAAAATATAAAAAAGCACTGCCCAAAAAAGACATCGAAAGAGAACCGATCAACCCTTCAACGTCATTTTCTGCATAAACCCGCAACGGAAGTCTTATCAATTGGGCAACATATGCAGCAAGATAGTGATAAAAAGCAATCGGGTAGCCTCGCGCAGAATATGCGACAATTTGACCACCCGAAAACTTATTTTGCTCAAGCTGCAGTAGATATGAATTAATATTCACTCTGGAAACTTGAACCTGAGGCATAATTTCCTAAAAAACCGTACTCATTCTTATTCGCAAAATTAGAAGAATAACGACCAAGATCTCGAGGCTGATATGAGTTCATGTCATAAAATTCAAACAGATCCTGTGCGCCTTTTAATGCAGCAACTCGCGCACTATCAAAAGCTTCCCATGCAACTGGTTCGCGCTCTGAGGTACCTTGCAATTCAACTAAACTTCCTGAACGAGTCAAGACAAAGTTAAAATCAGCATCAATTGTGCTATCCTCGGCAAAATCCATGTCTAAGAGAACTGACTCGCCAATAACGCCAACAGAAATAGCAGCTAAATCATCACGAATAAACGAGGCAGGAATAACTCCGCGCAGCTTCCAATTCAGCTCAGCAGCACGTAAAGCCAAAAAAGCACCCGTAATACAAGCTGTTCTCGTACCACCATCAGCCTGCAGAACATCACAATCAATAAAAACGGTCTGCTCTCCAAAAACCTGAAGGTCCGTCACAGAACGCAGAGTACGCCCAATCAATCGAGAAATCTCAATAGTTCTCCCGTTGCGCTTATTAGACGTTACTTCACGTACCGTACGAATCGGAGTCGAAACAGGAAGCAATGCATACTCAGCCGTAAGCCAACCACGCCGCTTACCCCGTAAAAAGTGTGGAACACCGTTTTGTAGCGTCACCGCACAAAGAACCCGCGTACGCCCCAATTCAAAAAGAACTGAGCCCGCCGCATATTCGCAAACATCATACGTAACTTTCAACGGTCTCAGGTCATCATTTGCCCTGCCACCAGCGCGCATCTTAGAACACATGATATTTTTTTCCATCATCACTCTTCCAATTGGACTTATTCAACAATTTTCAGACGGATGCGCCCGTTAGACCTGTCATAATCTAAAACGTCCACTATTACCGCCTCTCCCTCTTTAAAGCGCGTTAATAACGCCTGCTGTTCGCTACGCGGAACAGTTGAAACATGAACGAGTCCATCGACACCTGGTGCCAACTCGACAAAAAGTCCAAATTCTGCTGAACGGCGAACAATCCCTGGATAACGATCACCAGCCTCAATCTGTCCACCAATAATTTTGACAATTGCAACAGCTCGCTCAAGCTGATCACCCGGCTTGCCAAAAATCTTAACCGAACCATCATCCTGAATATCAATAGACGTGCCAGTTTTTTCAGTAATTTCTCGTATTATTTTCCCCCCAGACCCAATAACAGCACCAATTTTATCTTTTGGTATCTTTACTGTAACAATCTGCGGAACAAGCGGTGAAATCTGCGAATTTGGTGCAGTCATCACTTTTCTCATCTCTCCTAAAATATGCATACGCCCACGCTTTGCCTGTGCAAGTGCAGCTTCAAAAACTGACCGGCCTAAGCCACCCTTATGCTTAATATCCATCTGTATCGCAGTAATACCATTGTCAGTACCTGCAACCTTAAAGTCCATAAAGCCAAAAGCGTCTTCTATGCCAGAAATATCAGTCAATACACGAAATTCACCAGCCCGGTTCATCAACAAGCCCATGGCAACCCCACTGACCATACTCTTCAACGGAACGCCAGCTTGCAAAAGCCCCATAGTAGAACTGCAAACAGTTGCCATAGAAGAAGAGCCATCAGATTCAAGGATATCTACCACAATCCTCAGTGTATACGGAAAAATATCTTGCGCTGGAAGCATCGGTTTTAACGCTGAAGCAGCCAAATGCCCGTGACCGATCTCTCGACGACCTGGCCCACGAGAAGGACGCGCCTCACCTACAGCAAACGATGGGAAATTGTAATGCAGCATGAATGGCTGACTTTTATCATCCATCAAACCATCAATACGCATTTGATCTTGGCCACCACCAAGAGTTATCATGGCTAGTGCCTGGGTACGACCACGGGTAAAAATCGCGGAACCATGGACACATGGCAAAAGACCAACTTCAGTTTTAATAGAGCGCACATCTTCAAACCCACGCCCATCTACACGATGGCCCTGGTCAAAAATCATTTCATTGAGCTCTTCTTTTAAAACCTTGTCAAAGACATACTCAATAATACCAGCGCCCGCTAAATCAGAGGTAATCTCCGCAGCATTTTCTGAATAAAAATCTTGTAGCAAGCGACGCTGTTGCTCAGAACGAACAACTTTATCTGCCGCAAAAACACGCGCTACCCGTTCTTTGTTGAAAAACTTATGCGCCCGCTCCGCCCATAATTCGCACTGAAACGGATCCTCAATAGGGCGATCATTAACACCCCAATCACGCTGAATATCGCGCTGCCACTGAACCTGTTTTTTGACATACTCATGGGCTCTAAAAAAGAGATCAAGCATCTCTTCTTCAGACAACTCTGCCGTACAGCCTTCCACCATATTAATGCCTTCAGCTGTCCCCGCGACCAAAAGACGGACATCGGAGAGAATTGTCTGCTCATAGGAGGGATTAAAAATCCACTCACCATCAACACGAGCAACCTCACAAACCCCAACAGGACTCAAAAAAGGCACCGGTGAAGTCAACAAAGCCAAAGACGATGCTAACAAAGCCAAGCTTTGAATATTTATACTTTTTCGATCAGCAGAATAGACCGAAGTATAAACCTGCACTCTGTCAAAAAAGCTTTCAGGAAACAATGGGCGCAAAGCACGATCCATAAGCCGCCCGACCAACACTTCTTGGTCACTCGGTTTACCTTCACGCTTCAAGTATCCACCAGGAATTTTCCCTGCAGCAGAAAACTGCTCACGGTAATCAACCGTTAGAGGGAAAAAACCGGGGAAATCGCGTGCAGCTTCAGAAACAACAGTTGCCAAAACAACTGAAGATCCCTGCTGCAACCAAACCGATCCCTCGGATTGGGTAGCGTATTTGCCAAGAACTGCCGTATAACCAAACTCAGATAACGTATATTTTTTTTCCATTTACATTGACCTACTCAAAAAATCCACTTCAATCAACGGCAGCCCCAACAAACTACCTCCTCAAGCCAAGCTGCTGAATGAGTTGCTCATAACGACCAACATTCTTGCGACGCAAATACGCCAAAAGACTGCGGCGATGACCAACCATCTTCATCAACCCGGTACGCGAAGCATAGTCCTTGCGCGCCACCTTGAAATGATTATTCAAACGATTAATACGATCCGTTAAAAGAGCAACCTGCACCTCAACTGAACCCGTATCGGAATCATGCAGTTTATAGGTCCCTATAATTTGCTCTCTATTTTCGCTAGCATTTGCCATGAATATCCTCATGCAATTTATTTAAACATGCCGTTTATGTTCTGGTAGGCACGAGCGGGATCGAACCGCTGACCCCTGCTACGTCAAAGCAGTGCTCTACCACTGAGCTACGCGCCTACACACATTTCAATTATCTATTCACCAATGGCTCGCTGCCTAAAGCTTTCGATTCCGGTACCAGCCGGTATCAGCTTACCTATGATTACGTTTTCTTTCAACCCGTACAAATAGTCGTTTTGTCCACTAATCGCAGCCTCAGCAAGAATACGTGTTGTCTCCTGGAAAGATGCAGCCGAAATGAAACTTTCTGTTCCCAGCGATGCAAGAGTAATACCCATCAACATCGGCTGAACAACCGCCGGCTTCTTAGATTCGGCAATAAGTGCTTCGTTAACAGACCGAACGTGTGCTTGCTCAACACGGTCCCCGACCAAGAAGTTGGTATCTCCTGGCTCGACAATCCGTACCTTGCGCAACATTTGACGAACAATCAGCTCAACATGGCGATCATTAATATCAACGCCCTGCACACGATAAATGCTCTGGATCTGATCAACCAAATACTTTTGCAAAGCATCTGGACCCATAATACGCAAAATATCATGTAGCACTGCATCACCAGAGGTCAATGAATCACCCGCACGCACTCGATCACCATCTGCAACGTTCAGCTGCTTACCCCGTGGAATAAGGTACTCAACCTGTTCCCCATTGCTAGCCTCAACAATTACTTTACGTGATCCACGATGAATACCACCAATAGTAACTTGACCGTCAACCTCAGTAATAACCGCTGGATCCTTTGGCATACGTGCTTCAAAAAGCTCTGCAATGCGAGGAAGACCACCGGTAATATCCTTAGTTCTCGATGCCTCACGAGGAATACGAACTAACACATCACCCGCGTGAACACGATCACCTTCTTCAACGCTCAAATACCCACCAGCTGGCAAGAAGTACTGCGTTAACTCCTCACCCTCATCAGACATAAGCGCCAATGCAGGCTGATACTTATCACTCCGCATATCCAAAATCATCTTGCTTGAACGACCAGTACTTTCATCGTACATATCGCGAACAGTTACGTTTGGCTGAAGGTCAATGTAAGCTACACGCCCCTCAAACTCAGTCAGAATAACTTTATTTGAACTATCCCACTCAACAAGACGATCGCCAGACTTCACGCGCTGACCATCGGTAACAAGCAGCACAGAACCATATTCAACAGAGTGTTTTTGTAATTCGCGTCCATCATCGGAAACAATAACAAGTTTCGCACGACGGCTAAGCACGCGGATCTGTCCAGCTTGGTTAGTAACCGTTCTCATACCACGAAGCTCAATCGTACCATCATGTTTAGCAATAAACGAAGAACTTTCGCCCAAACTTGCTGTACCACCAATATGGAACGTTCTCATAGTCAACTGCGTACCAGGTTCACCAATCGATTGCGCTGCAATAATACCAACCGTTGAACCAACCTCAACCAACTCACCCGTTGAAAGATCCATGCCATAGCAGCAGGCACAAACGCCACGCTTAGCTTGACATGCCAATACAGAACGAACCGCAATCTTAGAAACCGCTGATTCCTTAATTCGTTTAACATCCTGTGCAGCAATTATCGCACCCTGCTTGAGAATCAATTCACCAGAAACAGGATCACGAACATCTTCAGCACAAATACGACCAAGAACACGATCACCTAAGTGGGTAAGAACATCACCTGCTTCTTGTAAATCTTCGACCGTCACATAACCAAAAGTATGACAATCATGAGTTGTAATAATGACATCATGCGCAGCATCAATCAAACGACGAGTCAAATAACCCGAGTTTGCAGTCTTAAGCGCCGTATCCGCCTGACCTTTACGAGCACCAGATGTCGAAATAAAGTACTCAAAAACACTGAGACCTTCTTTAAAGTTCGACATAACCGGCGTTTCCATAATTTCGCCAGAAGGCTTTGCCATCAAACCACGCATACCAGCAAGCTGTTTAAACTGATCCAAGGAACCACGAGCCTGGGACTCAACCATCATAAAGACCGAATTATACTCCTTAAAATCGCGATCTTTATTTTCAAATGCAGTCTTGTCATATGCACGCAAACCATCAAGCATCTTGTCTGCTACATCGCGCGTTGCCTTATCCCAAAGACTTACTATCCGGTTATATCGCTCTGTCGAAGTAATCGAACCATCCAAATAAAGAGTCTCAATTTTTTGAACAGCCTTTTCAGTTCTGTTCAAAATGCTGGCCTTTTCTTCAGGAATAGCCAATTGATCAATGGTGAACGAAATACCACTAATCGTTGCATAATAAAAGCCCAACTTTTTAACGCGGTCTAACGTCTCTGCAGTAAGTTGACGCCCAAACTGGTAGTAAATAAGCTCGATAATCTTCTGAAGATCACGACGAGCCAAAACTTTGTTCACCCATTCAAAACGTGAACCTTTTGGAAGTGCATCAAAGAGGATAACACGCCCGGTAGTTGTTTCAACGATCTTACCACTCTCTAAACGCAACTTAATGCGAGCATGTAAATCAAGAACTTCGCACTGCTGTGCCGTCAAGACATCGCGCACAGAACTAAACATCATGCCTTCGCCTTTAGCAAAACTACGGGCCTTAGTAAGATAATAAATACCAAGAACCATATCCTTAGAAGGCGTTGCAATAGGCTTACCGTTAGCCGGAGACAGCAAGTTGTCACCCGTCATCATCAACAACTCAGCTTCTTTGCGTGCCATACTGCTCAAAGGAACGTGAACAGCCATCTGGTCACCATCAAAGTCTGCGTTATATGCGGTACAGACCAAAGGATGGATTTTAATTGCTTTACCATCAACCAAAATTGGATAAAAAGCCTGTATACCAAGGCGATGGAGCGTAGGAGCACGGTTCAACAGAACAGGATATCCCTGGACAACGGCCTCCAGCGCATCCCAAACCTCTGGAACAGCTTCTTCAACCATGCGCTTTGCAACACGCAAATTAGGCGCTTGTTCGCGGAAAAGCAACTCCGCAAAAACATGTGATTTAAAAAGTTCGAGCGCCATCAACTTAGGAATACCGCATTGATTCATCTGCAATTCAGGCTCAACAACGATTACCGAACGGCCTGAATAGTCAACACGCTTACCCAACAGATTCTGACGAAACCGCCCCTGCTTACCTCGAAGCATCTCACTTAAAGACTTAAGCGGACGCTTATTGGTGCCACGCACCGGTTGTCCTCGACGCCCATTATCAATAAGCGCATCAACAGACTCTTGCAGCATTCGCTTTTCGTTCTTGATAATCACAGATGGAGCTTCAATCTCAATAAGCCGCTGTAAACGTATATTACGATTTAGAACACGTCGGTATAATTCGTTAAGATCGGAACTTGCAAATCGACCACCCTCTAACAGTACAAGAGGACGTAAATCAGGCGGAAGAACAGGCAAAACCGAAACAACCATCCATTCTGGTCGCAAATTACCCTGCAAAAATCCGTTCAATACCTTGATACGCCGCATAATCTTATGGCGCGCCGTTACTGAACCATTTTTAGCGTAATCGGATTGCAACTGCTCAATCTCTAACCTGAGATCAAGCTCGGACAATATTTGACGAATCGCCTCAGCACCAATTTCAACACGAAATTCGGTGTCCTCTGGATGCAATGAACGGTAATTGTCTACATCAGTTGCAGATAAGAGCGCTTTCTTTGTATACGGTGAACGTCCCTGGTTAATAACCATGTACATATCAAAATATACAACACGCTCAAGATCTTTAACCGGCACATCCATAACCAAGCTCAAATAGCTTGGGATACCTTTAAGGTACCATATGTGACAAACCGGTGAGACCAATGCAACGTGACCCATACGTTCGCGACGCACACGAGATTCGATAACATCAACACCGCACTTTTCGCACGTAACACCACGATGCTTCATCCGCTTGTACTTACCACACGTGCACTCCCAATCCTTTACAGGACCAAAAATACGCGCACAAAACAAGCCATCGCGTTCTGGTTTTAACGTACGATAGTTAATAGTCTCTATTTTTTTTACTTCACCATAAGAGAGCGACAAAATCTTTTCGGGAGACGCGAGTCCAATACGAATCGCATTAAACTGATCCGTTTTGACATACTCTCTAAAGCGCTCAAGCATTCGATTACTCACCGACATCCTCCTTGCCACTCTTAAACAGATCTATTCTGATTCCTAAACTCTGAAGCTCTTTGATCATTACATTAAACGCTTCAGGTAACCCTGGCTCTGGAACCTCTTCACCGCGCACAATAGCTTCATAAACTTTGTGTCGGCCACTGACATCATCAGACTTGTATGTAAGCATTTCCTGCAATATGTGTGCGGCCCCATAGGCTTCTAACGCCCAGACTTCCATCTCACCAAGTCGCTGCCCACCCATCTGAGCTTTACCGCCCAACGGTTGCTGTGTAACAAGAGAGTATGGACCAACCGAACGAGCGTGAAGCTTATCATCAACCATATGATCCAACTTCATTATATAAATAGAACCAACGGTAACCGTTTGATCAAAACGCTTACCCGTACGGCCATCATATAAAACACACGCACCAGTTTCAGAAAGACCTGATTCTCGCAACATAGGACGAATTTCACTATCAAATTGCGGACCATCAAACACAGGAACTCGGTATAAAACACCATCTCGCGCAGTTTCACGAGCTAAAGATAGAACACCTTCTTCACCGTGAGACTTGGCGTATGCCTTCATAAAGTCTTCACCGTACGCAGCAGCAAGACGCTCATACACCTCTTTGTACCCACTTTTGCGCACAGCATCAGCAATAGCTCGACCATTAACGACACCATTAAATGCCAAAATTGTCTCGAGAATCTGCCCAACGTTCATACGAGAAGGGACACCCAAAGGATTAAGAACCACATCAACTGGCGTTCCATCTTCAAGGTACGGCATATCTTCACGCGGAACAATAAGCGAAATAACACCCTTGTTTCCGTGGCGCCCAGCAATCTTATCACCAGCCTGTATTGGCCGCTTCATGGCGATATAGACCTTGATCATCTTAATAACACCAGAGGCCAAAGGATCACCCTTTTTAAGCTTGGCAAGACGCTCTTCGTGCAGACTTGTTAAAATACGACGCTGATTTTCATAGCGATCCAAAAGGCGCAAAATCATTTCGTTAGTTTCAGCATCCTTAGTCTTAATGCCACGCAAATCTTCTAACGCTGCATTCAAAATCTTTTCAGCAACAAACTTTTTCCCCGAAGCACCTACACCTTTATATCCAGCAGGCACTTCACGTCCGTCCGCCAACGATGCTATCTTCTGCGTCAACATCTTCTCTAGTGTTGAACAATGCATTGCAAACTCATCGGCAAACCGCTCGCTTTCCTGAAGCACCATAGCCTTATAACGCTTATCTTTTCGCATACCGCTACGCGAGAAAATCTTAACGTCAACAACGGTACCATCAACACCCGGTGGTACACGCAAAGATGTATCTCGAACTTCACGAGATTTTTCACCAAAAATAGCGCGTAACAGTTTTTCTTCAGGAGAATACTGCACGCCACCTTTGAGAGTAACCTTACCGACGAGAATATCACCAGGTTTAACGCGAGTACCAACGCGCACAATACCTTCTTCATCAAGCCCTTCAAGAGCCTTTTCATTAACGTTTGGAATATCACGCGTAATTTCTTCTGGACCAAGTTTTGTATCTCGTGCCTCAACTTCGTATTCATTAATATGAACCGAAGTCAAAACATCTTCAGCGACAAGCCGCTTATTCAAAACAATAGCATCCTCGAAATTGTACCCATGCCACGGCATAAACGCCACAAACAAGTTCGTTCCGAGCGCCAATTCACCTCGCTCGATAGCAGAACTATGTGAAAGCATATCTCCGCGCTCTACTCGCTGGCCAACTTGAACAGCTGGTGTCTGATGTATCCAGGTGTTATGACTTGAAAGCTCAAATTTGCGCAGCTTATATGTATCAACGCCAAAAGCTATCCAATCATCAATGTTTCCAAAGGCTTCTTCATCAGCACGAACAACAATTTTTTCTGAAGAAACATACTCAACTATGCCAGGACGACGAGCCATAACACATGCACCTGACGCGCGCGCAATCTCCGACTCCATACCCGTAGCCACAATTGGCACCTGAGTACGAATAAGCGGAACGGCCTGTCGCTGCATGTTTGCACCCATCAATGCACGGCTAGCATCATCATGCTCCAAGAACGGAATCAATGCCGTTGCGACCGAAACCAATTGCTTAGGAGAGAGATCGACGTAATTTACTCGATCAGCCATCGTATACAAGAAGTTACCATTATGCCGAACGAAAATTGGTTGCTTTGGCAGTGTTGTACCCTTTTTCATGACATCAGACTGAGCAATATAAGAATCAGACTCAGCAAAGGCATCTAAAAAGACAACATCATCTTGCACTTTACTCGACTGGACAGGACGGTATGCCGTTTCAATAAATCCAAGATCATTAACTAATGCATAGGTAGCCAAAGATGAAATTAAGCCAATAGTTTGACCTTCAGGAGTTTCAATAGGACAAATTCGACCATAGTGAGAAATGTGTACGTCTCGCACTTCAGTAGTAGCACGATCCTTAGTCACGCCCCCAGGACCAAGAGCCGAAAGACGTCGTTTGTGAGCAATCTCAGAGAGCGGGTTTGTTTGGTCAATAAACTGGGAAAGCTGCCCTGTTCCAAAGAATTCACGTATAACCCCATTTAAAGGCTTCACATTTAGAAAATCCTGTGGAGTCTGTGCACCATGCATCTCTTGAATCCGGAAACGCTCTCTAACAATACGCTCAACACGTAAAAGCCCAGAGTAAACTTGGTTGGCAAGCAACTCACCAACAAGACGAACCCGACGATTGCCTAGATGATCAATGTCATCAACGTCACCTTCACCACTTTCACGCAAGCTCACTAAATAACGAACCGTTGCAAAGATATCTTCACGAGTTAAAGAAGTATTTGACTCATCGACCGACAGACCTAATTTGCGATTCATACGAATGCGACCAACCTTAGTCAAGTCGTACAAACGATCCCCAAAGAATACATTTTCAAGCCGCTCACGAACCTCACGCAATGATGCACCATCACCCGGCCAGACCTTGGCATGTAGATCACGCAACGCTTCTTCCTGAGTTACATTCTTATCTTGATTAAGCGTTGCTGGAATAATATGCTGCGCAACATAACCCGCAGAGACAATAAGCTCAAATGAAAGATTCTTATAATCTGCAAACAACAGCTCATGTGCCTGTGAAAAAGTCTGCCCCTGTTCAGCAAGTATTTCTCCAGTATCTGGATCAATAACATCCTGAGCAAAAACACGGTTATGCAACTGCTCTAAAGGAACCTGTAAGCGCTTAATACCGGCCTTTTTAAGCCAAGCAAGGGTTTCCTTGGTAACTGGACGACCAATATACAAGCCACCATCTTCAATATCAACCATACCAGGTTTGAGACGGATCCCAAGCAACTTCGAATCAACTTCTTGGTAAAATTCACCCTTTGAAGCAACAATCGTATCTGATGCATAGAAAAGCGGTATAATATCCTTACGAGCAACTCCCAACGCTTGAAGGAAGGTCGTAACCAAAAACTTTTTCTTTTTATCTATGCGAACATACAAATAATCATTGCTGTCAAATTCAAAGTCCATCCAAGCGCCGCGCGCCGGAATAATACGTGCAAGATAACTCGGCTTACCCTGAAGATCTTTTGACTTTTTGCTATAGGAAAAGACAACACCCGGAGAACGATGCAACTGGCTAACAATTACCCGCTCAACACCGTTGATAATAAATGTTCCCAGATTACCCAACCTCCAACGACCACCTTCTTCATAAAGATCGGTCATAACCGGAATGTCAGCAAAAAAGATCTCTTGCTCTTTTACATCTCGAACCGAGCGCTCACCAGTCTCTTCGGAAACATCCCAGCTAACAAGCTGCATCATAACCTTAAGCGGCATCGCAAATGATTGTTCACTAGAGCGACACTCACTCAAAGTAAGCGGAACCTTGACCATTACTCGGGACAAACAGTTCGGACAAGTTTTGTATTTTGCAGTGCGTTTTTTACAAGACGGACATTCAAGTGTATCACTTAAACGTGAACAGCCAGAAGCCTTACACGAAGAACAACTCCATGTATACCGCTGCGCAATTCCCGTCAATTTGCCACACGTACAGGACCAATCACCCAATTCATATGAGACATATTCAAGAGACATCCTATCGCCATGGTGGATAGGGAAAATGTCACGAAAAACCTTCTCAAGGCCAATGTTCTTCCGCTCAGAAGGAAGATAATCAAATTGAGCAAAGTCATTGAACGATCTTGACTGTATCTCAATTAAATTTGGTACAGGAACAACATCCTTAATTCGTCCAAATGGCCGCCGGACAACGCGGGTACCCTCGCGCAGGTTTGACATCAGACCGCTCCTCCGTTTCTCAATTATTCTATTTAAACACAAACGCTGCATGAGCGTACCCTAAGTACGCTCATGCAGTTAAGTAAGTCGTTTTCAATTAAGAAAGCTTAACCTTCGCGCCTGCAGCTTCTAATTCGCTCTGCATTTTCTTGGCATCTTCAGTCTTAACATTCTCAGCGATTACAACTGGAGCACTTTCAACAACCTTCTTAGCATCCATCAAGGAAAGGTCTTTATTAACGGTACGAAGTGCTTTGATAACCTTCATCTTGTCTGCACCGCTATCAACCAACTCAACCTTGAATTCGCTTTTTTCTTCTGCTGCTGGTGCTGCCGCTGCCGCTGGAGCTGCTGCAACTGGAGCTGCTGCTGAAACGCCAAATTTTTCTTCAAGCGCCTTTACCAAATCAGCCAATTCGATAACGGTAAGCGCACCTATTTGATCAATCAATTGCTCTAATGTTTTAGAAGCCATCTGTTTCTCCACAAATTAAAAAATCACACAAACTTTGTATTGACATACTCTATCTGGCAAAAAGCCTGTTATTCTCTCTAAGATTGCTTTTCTGATGCTTGTTTTAAGACATACAACAAACGCGCAACCATCTGATGCAACACCGAAACAAATCCGGTGATAGGCGCCTGTATTCCAGCACAAACCTGTGCCAACAAAACCTCTCGAGGTGGCAACGTTGCCAAAAACTCAACGGTCTGTTTCGTTAACAGTGCACCCTCAAAATAGCCAACAGAAGGTTTCAAACGCTCCATATCTTTGGAAGCATCAAACAAAACCTTTGCTACACCTGGCACATCTGATTTTGCAAAAACTATAGCAATCTGAGAACGAAAATGAGGACGCAAAACATCAACACCTTCAACCTCGCCCGCTGCAAGTGTTAAAAGCGTATTTTTCGCCACAAGCATCGAACCATCTTTTTCGCGCACCGAACGTCGCAGCTGCTGCATTTGCGCAACCGTCAACCCCTGCACACCCACGAGAAACGCCGCCTGACTACCAGTAAACTGCTCGCGCAGATTGGAAACAAGCAACTCTTTTTCTTGTCGATTCATTCTAACCTCGCTACAGTGCCTATAATTCTTCTACTGCGATCTGCAAACCAGGGCCCATCGTCGAGGTAACAACTACCTTTTTAATGAACTTACCTTTAGCTGCTGGAGGCTTTGCCGCTGATAAAGAGCGTATGAACGCAACAACGTTCTCGTACAATTGTTCTTCGCCAAACGAAAGCTTGCCACACATAAAGTGCACCAGCCCTTGCTTGTCATTGCGGAAAAACACCAACCCCTTCTTGAGACCTGAAACAACTGACTCAACGTCAAAGGTAACGGTGCCCAACTTCTTGTTAGGCAACAAACCAAGGGGTCCTAGCTTTTTCGCCACCTTACCCACAAGACCCATCAAATCAGGTGTTGCAACTGCATAGTCAAAATCAACCCAGCCGCCGCTGATCTTTTCAATAAGATCTTCGGCGCCAACGTAGTCAGCTCCTGCACGTTCCGCCTGCTCAGCATACTCGCCCTTGGCAAAAACCAAAACACAAGACCGCTTACCAGTACCATGAGGCAACACTAAATTGCCACGAACAACCTGATCGCCCTTAGTTGGATCGATCCCAAGATTAACATCAACTGTTAAAGACTCATCAAAACGGGCATACGCGACACTTTTCAGTTTCGCCAAACCCTCCCGCAATGAGAAAACCTTTTTCTCACCCAGTGCTTCTAGCGCCTTTTTGTATTTTTTTCCTCGATTGGCCATAACCCTATTCCTAATCGATTACCTCAACACCCATACTGCGAGCACTACCAGCAACAATTTTTTTCGCAGCCTCGATGTCAACGGCGTTAAGATCAGGCATCTTGATCTTCGCTATCTCTTCAACATCAGCCCATTTTATTTTTGCTACCTTCTGCTCGTGTGGGCGAGAAGAACCTTTTTCGATACGACATTTATTCTTAATCAACTCAGAAACTGGCTGAGTTTTTAAAATAAAATCAAACGAACGATCCTGATAAATCGTTATCACAACCGGAACCGTCTGACCTTTTCTATCAGACGATTTTGCATTGAACTGCTTGCAAAAATCCATCATATTTATACCATGAGGACCCAGCACAGAACCGACTGGAGGCGCAGGCGTAGCCGCTCCACCAGCAATCTGCAAGCGCACAATGGCTTTTATTTTCTTTGCCATAAAAACCCACCTACACTAACGCTTGACTTGGTCGAATCGCAACTCGACGGGAGTCATCCTCCCAAAAATACTGACCATAACGGTCAACTTCTCGTTTTCTTCATCAATAGAGTCGATTAGCCCAACGAAGCCAGAAAAAGCACCATCTCCTATCTCAACTTCACGCCCGACTTCAAATTGGTTCTTATCCACAGAGAACACAACCTCGCCGCGCATCTGAGAAAGGATACGATCAACCTCTTCCTGAGAAAGAGCTACCGGATTAACCCCACCAAGAAAACGGACAACACGAGGCGTAACCAGAACAGCACGAACTGCCTCTGGTTGCGCATCCATTTCCAAAAGCATATAACCAGGAAACAGCTGCTGATCTTCGCTCGCACCATCCTCGCCAAAAAACTGGCGAACCTTTGCCGAAGGAATCAATATCTGACCAAAAAGCTCAGAAAACCCTTCTTCATCGATGCGCTTGGTTAAATCGGCCTTAACAACCTCTTCACCGCCAACCTGCACCTGAATTACATACCACCGTTTCATAAGTAAAATACACCTAAATAGTGAACGCCAAGAACGCCCGCTCAAGCGCGAGAAGCATGCGATCAACCGTACCTAAATAAATAGAAAAGATAAGCAAAAGAAAAAGCACAACCATCGTTGCACCCTTAAACTCTTCAAAGCTTGGCCACTCAACTCGACGCAACTCAACACGAACTTCGCCGAAAAATTTTGTGATATCTTTTACCATTTCACACCCCAAGAAAAACTGGCAGGCCAGGAGGGATTCGAACCCCCAACACGCAGATTTGGAGTCTGCTGCTCTACCGTTGGAGCTACTGGCCTATCCATACTACCTACTTCGTCTCTTTATGGAGTGTATGTTCGCGGCAACGCGGACAATGTTTACTCAACTTAAGATCGCCAAGCTTGCGCTTTTTAGAAACAATCTGCGTATAGTTGCGCATACGACACTTCTCACACGAAAGATGAGAGACGACTCTATCCTTAGCCATTTTGAACCTATTTTGCTTTGAATCACCATGAACCTGTTTGGAGCCCGCGACCGGATTCGAACCGGTGACCTCTCCCTTACCAAGGAAGTGCTCTAACCAACTGAGCTACGTGGGCCCATTACCCTCTTGCCTATGGTAATCTAATTGAAAGCTTTTGACAACAAAAAAATGGAGCTGGCGATCGGACTTGAACCGATGACCTGCTGATTACAAATCAGCTGCTCTACCAACTGAGCTACGCCAGCAAACGTCAAGAATAGAACGCTCATGGAGCGGGAAACGGGGCTCGAACCCGCAACCTACAGCTTGGAAGGCTGTCGCTCTAGCCAAATTGAGCTATTCCCGCGAATCATGGTGGCGAGAGTAGGATTCGAACCTACGAAGGCTTAAGCCAGCGGATTTACAGTCCGCCCCCGTTGGCCACTTGGGTATCTCGCCGTGCACATACAGGTTTATTCTAATGCTTTTCCGGGGAATTTCAATATTTAAATCACGAAAGATAGTGCGACCACTTCGCTCGGAGCAATACTACCGTGCTTTTTAAAAAATGAAAAGGAAAAATCGCACCCACCGCTAGACAAAAAAATTCCTCTTTGTACGATGATCCATGCAGGGATATATATGCGGTAGACTTTCTAAAAAAACCTTCGCCTATAATGTATAAACTATAAACAAACAATACCCGCGCTCACAAGTCATCTCTTACTTGCAAGCGAAATATATCTAAATCGATAACTATTACCGTTTTTCTTCGATCAATCCGGGGGGATTTATGATTCGCAAGACAACCCAGCTTCTTTGGCTCGCAACATGCCTTGTAGGCGTTAATTACGCGCATGCTAATATCTTTGAAGATCTTAGCCCTATTATACTTAGTGAATACATTGATAAACAAAAACAAAATGAACAGGCAAAACACACGATAAACCTAGAAGCCCAAAACAGCAATCCAGCGCCGAACAACCAAACGATTGATTTAAACCTGCAACCGCTCGAAAGCGATGAAATTGCTAAAACATACCTAACACTGCTCCCACTAATTGTAGACCAAGCTCAACAGCCAACACCTAAAACCTGCTCACTAAAAGACCTACAAAAGCTCAACGTTTTAACTGGAACAACAAGCCACCCAACTCACTCACTTAAGCACCTCTTCCAAACCAAAACACACGTGGGCAATATCTGTAAAACAATCATCTTTAGTGCCCCGACAAGTGATCAAGCAACCCTAGAACAGCGGCAACAAGAAGTCCGTTTTCTACTGAAAAACCCAGAGCTACGAACAAAAATCCAAACACAGCTCAATATAATCGCAGAAAACGAGCGTATCTTTCTCAACTACTTCAAAGTATTTAGTCCAGTAGAAGAAGAAGCATTAAATGCATACTACTTCAAGTCTGCTGCATTTAACTCACTCAACAAGTCTCGCCTCGGCCTCGATTCTTTTTATCTATGCACAAGAGCACTTACTTTGCTCGGCTTTGTTCCGATACAAGCATGGCAACGCCTCACTGGTGAAGTCGCTCTAGCCTACGATCAAGCAGGTAGCCTGCCAAAAACGCTTGCAAACGCCCCAGAAATCATACGGAATACTTGCACAAAAGGTTTTTGGGATCTTGTACATCAACACAATCCACGTACAAATATACTCACTGAACAGACCGACGGAAACGTATTCTATCCGGTCCCAACAGGAAAAGAACATATATCATGGGGAGATATTGCTCTAGGCCTCGAATTTAAAATGACCGATGGCAAAAAGCCCCAAAATCCTATTAAAAAGGTAGGTATCAAAACAATATCCAAGCTTCTGGGAATCCTTCCAGCTGCTTACTTTGATTTTGGCTCAGCGCGTCTTGCATACTTGGTTTTCCAAGAGAACAAGCGCTTTGCCTCAACCTTAAAAAACTTTCACACCAAGCTTCACGCTGCAGCCCAAATCATCAAAGCATACAAAGCTATTCACAATCTAATCGCAGAGACACCGTTGCGCTACAACAATTCGCTCGACGACCTCTTCTTCACTGGCAACATCAACCTCGAACAACTGATAAAAACACTAGAAACAGACCGCTGGATAAATAAAGGATTTTCTTTAGCAACAGATTGGGGACAAATACTTGCTACGAATAAACAACTCGAGGCCTTCAAGACGCAGATTTCATTACCGCTTTACGAGGTAGGAATGCTCGATACCATTGTCTCCGCTGCGACAACCATGGACCAGGCTCTTGCAGAAAACCTCCCTGTTTCATTTGCCTTGTACGATGAATCAAGCCGCCCAACACTTATCGCAACAAACTTTTGGAATCCACTTGTAGCAACCCACAAGGCTGTTCTCAACTCGATAGAGCTACTTCCTGAAAATACTCGCGGCCTGCTATTTACTGGGCCAAACGGTTCAGGCAAATCGACCAACACCAAAGGCATCATTTTTAATATCATTTTGAGCCAAACACTCGGCATAGCCTTTGCCCAAGAGTTTCGCATTGCGCCATATCACCAAATAGTTGCAGCATTTAACGAACAAGAAGATGTTGCCCAAGACTTGTCTTCATTCATGGCAGAAAAGCTCCGTATCGATTCTTTGTGTAAAACTGTGGCAAATCTAACCACAGGGACGCGCGTGTTCGTATTTATGGACGAAGCGGTCAAGGGAACGGTAGAAGAAGCCGCAGGAGAAATTATACTCGATACCTGCCTTAAGCTCGCCAAACAACCAGAAGTCAACGCACTTGTTATAACACATACCCAGGCGCCAACACAAGCTGAAGAGCTGACTAACGGAATATTCAAAAACTACTTTGTTGAAGTTTTACAACCTAAAACAAATGAATTTGTTCGCACCTTCGTTCTTAAAGAAGGTTCCGCACAATGGTGGTTCGCATCTCCTGAAACACGCAAAGCTTTCATTGCATTTTTATCCAATGAAGAAGAAATGAAAACAGCTACCATTTAAAAAAACCGTACCAACGGAGAGTTTTTTGAAAAACTCTCCGTTGGTACACAAACCCATCTATGTAGTCCGAATATCCCACGAAATTAGACGATTAGAAAGATCCGAACTATAATCAAGCTCGACTGCAAGGTGTTCATCTGCAATTAATGGCCAAACAATCTCGGGCCATTCAATAAAAGAGATACTATCTGGGCGATATAAATACTCCTCAAAGCCCAAAGCATAAAAATCTTCCAGGCTTGCAAGCCGATAAAGATCAAAGTGAAATAGGTCTCGACCGCTTGGCAACTGGTATTGATGAACGTAGGAAAACGTTGGACTTGTTATGTAAGAGGATTCTACGCCAAGCTGAACTAACAATGCTCGTATTAGTGTAGTCTTACCAGCACCCAAAGGGCCTTTGAGTGTTACTACACGCGCCGCAAGCACAAGCGGACCAAGTTGATCTAAAATCTCTCCAAGGTCAGCTTCTGTATAGACTAATTTGTTCATAACTTTTCCAAAATTCGTTGTAATCTTCGTTCAACTTTGCCCTTTTTCAGGATGCTTTTACCTGTACCGGCAACCTCATATCTTGATGCGGCTGATACCGGTTTTGCGCTAGACATATCTTTATCAAAAACATCCTGGGCAGCGCTCATCATCAAGGCATCCAGCTCTGCTGAATGAGACCCATAGACAGTCAAACAACCAGACCCCTTTCGAACCGCCTGATTTGCACGCCCCCTCAAAGCCTGCTTCAAAAACTTTTTAAAAAGAGCTGAATCAATAGAGGCAATATTATGATCTTCTGCACAGTCATTTAATTCGCGATCAGACGAAACAACCAGCGTTTCAAAGGGATAGTTGGCTTCAGTTATAAGTTGCTTAACTACATCATCAGCAGAATAGTCGTACCCCGAATGCCATATCGTTACCCCTGCCTGAACATAATACTCCGGTCGCGCAGATACCCCCCCATCAAAAACAACCGTAATTTCATGTTTTTTATAGCGAGCATATTCAGCTAGTTGCGCCATAAAATCTCTTTTTCTATGCTCATTAACCGGCCTTGGGTCCTTGCCAGAGCGTAAGACATTACACCCATCAATAATAATGTACATGCCCCCCCTTGCCGAACCATGACTGCCGATTTATAGTAACTATAAATTGCTGTGCGACCAAAAAACAATTACCCCTGACTCCTCTGTCCTTTTCTCAGTGTGCCACAGCAGCCTGCTAACTTCTAGATTTCAGAAAGAGCTCATGTCTCACATAATACAGCTTAAACAACGCATTAAAGCAGTCGAAACAATCCAAAAAACTACTCACGCTATGCGTTTAACTTCGATGTCAACTCATGCACGCCTAATAAAGCAAAAAGAGGCGCTCAATCGATACAAACAAGAAATCGAAACGCTCATTAATCAATTACGCATCGAAATAAATAAAAAAGAAACACCTGAAGAACATTCGCAACAAGCTAACCGACTTACCATCATTATCGGCTCACAAAAAGGTTTATGTGGGGCCTTTAACACACGCCTTATTCGTTATTTTTATGACACCATTGTTCCCAAGTATGGAGAATCGCCAACCATCGCGATAGGGAAAAAGGTTATCGATCTTCTTAACAAAGACCAAACCCTCCTGTATCAATACCCCTCACTAACACCAACTAATCTATTTGGGCTTGTCGGAGAGTTGAGCCACCACATCCTAGGCAAAGCAAAATATACTCATATCATGATTATAGCCAATCATCCACAGTCCTTTTTCAACCAAAAACCTTCTGTAAGTCACATTACTCCACCCAGCAAGCATCTTCCCCACAATGCAAATTATTCTCAAATTGCCGAATTATGCGATCCAGATCCCAAAAAAATTCTAACGTACCTTGAAGAAATGTACCTCAAATCACAACTTGAGACCCTCTTTTTCAATTCGCTCGTGGCCGAATACTCTGCTCGCTTTCTCTCCATGGACTCATCAACCAACAATGCCGAAAAACTCTTAACTTCTATGCAGCGTGATTACAACAAGCTGCGACAAGCTAATATTACCAATGAACTTATGGATTTAATGGGCGGCATGATTTAGTTCAAGGACTGCAAGCTAATTTCTGCCCCCAACGAGCGCAACTTCCTTTCAAAATCAACATAACCACGCCGTATATGTTCTACTCCATATACCCGGCTTTCACCTTGTCCACTCAATGCAGCTATGACTAAGCCTGCAGCACCACGAATATCAACAGCAATAAGCGCGGCCCCTTGCAGTGCATCACGCGACACCCCTTCAACAACTGCCTTATCTCCATTTAGTTGCGTTACTGCACCCATCTTTTGCAACTCAACTAAATGGACCAAGCGCTTTTCGAACACCGACTCATGAACCCGACTCGTCCCCTGTGCTGTAATCAACAAAGCAGTCATAGGCGCCTGAAGATCCGTTGGAAAACCAGGAAAGGGCATCGTTGTAAAAGAAACAGCCTGAGGCCGCAAGGATGCAATAAGACGAATTTCATTAGCTTGGCAAACAACCTGATGCCCCATCTCCCGCAACTTCGCCAAAAAAACCCGTAGCAAATCATGAGGCAGACCTTTTACAGTCACGTCGCCGCCCGTGGCTGCAGCGGCCGCGAGGTATGTTCCCGCTTCCAACCGATCCGGCAAAACAGTGTGAACAGCAGGAGATAAAGAACCACCACCACGTACTACAATTTTGGCAGGCACCTGACACTCGATATCAGCTCCCATCAAGCGCAAAAGCTCTATCAAGTCTAAAACTTCGGGTTCTAATGCAGCATTATAAATAACCGTCTGGCCCAAGACCCCAACAGCTGCCAATAGCACATTTTCGGTTGCACCAACACTTGGATATTCCAGCACTACCTCTTGCGCATGTAGCCCCGAATCTGCACGCACACAGAGCTCTTCTCCCTCTACCATAATCTGCGCCCCCATCGACTCAAAAGCCTTTAGGTGGAAATCTATAGGCCGTGCTCCAATCGGGCATCCCCCAGGATAGGCCACAACAGCACTACCAAAACGGGCCAGCAGTGGACCTAAAATCAAAATTGAAGCTCGAAAGGACTGCAGCAAATCTGCTGGAATAGCCCGCCCGGCAACCCGCGAAGTATCTACCGTAACGCAGCCGGCCTCACGGTCCCAATCGCACACACACCCAAGATACGTTAGCAACTCAACCATCGCTCCAACATCTGAAAGAGCAGGAACATTACTAAGCGTATTGACACCCGATGTTAACAATAAACTTGCCAACTCGACCAAAACTGCATTCTTCGCTCCAGAAACTTCAACAATACCGCGCAAAGGTATGCCACCTCGCACCCAGAAAAAATCCATCCGTCGCCCCAAAAAACTATACAAAAAGAAAAACTTTGTTAAAATAGTAGATAAAAATAATTAAATTACTCGGCTGCTCTTCAGTCAGGCTACCGAGTTGCAAAAAAAATACCACTAGACTCTGCATAATGAGGAGGTTGTTATGTCTTTCCAAAGACGCCTACAAGAGAGAGGTGAATTTTTGATTCGCCTTATATTTGCTCTTTTTTTATTCGTCGCCTGCGCATCACACGGCAAAGAGACGGCCGGTAATACGATACAAGAAGAATATCGTGCTGCAGGACAACGCCTAAAACACATTGTTCAAAGCAAAAGACAACAGACACAACAGCTTACAGAGCAAAAAGGCGCCTCCAAACATCACCCTATTGAAAAAGCATTACGAAAAACAACAACCTTTTTATTTCGCGCGCTCCTATTTCCCCTAACCATTGCCCAGCGTGTTACAGATCGCCACGCGCCCAACGGGGGCAATACCGACATGAGCGCAAACAGCGTTGCACTCGAACTTCATGAAGCACAAGCGAAAGCTGAGCTTAACCAGATAAAAAGCGCCCTGGCCTCTTACATCCCCAAAAAAAACCTAGACGATGCCATTGCAAACCCAGACAAACCAGCACGAGCGTTAATAAGTATCGAGAACAGACAAAGACATCTCAAACAAATTTCCTCGCAAAAACAAAAATATGCTACCGAGCTTGAAAAAATTCAACCATCTGACCGTCCAAACCGACGGTTTATCGCATGTACCACCGCAGGAATTGCCGGAGGAGCTCTTGCCTGGCTTGCGTACAACAAGTTTAAACACACGCTAATTTCACCCGAAGCAAAAAAAAGGGCGCTTGAAAACCAGCTGCGCAACAGCTCGAAACAAATAAAAGCACTCAGCCTTGAGATTGATACCCTTGAAAACAAGAACACAGAAAAAGATTCAAATAAGGGGCCCAGCGAACCCAACGAGAGCCAAAACATCCAGGCAACAATCAGCAAGCTTAAAGAAGAAAAGACAACCCTCGTCGCCACCCAAGGCGAAATACTACGTAATTTAGCAAACAGAACCTATGCAAAACCAGGCCTGCTACACACACTTGCCCACACAACCAGTACAGCTCTGGGAAGCTCACTCGGGTTCTTTCTGACAAAAAAATATATGGCCTACCAGCCGAAGAAACTCTCCTTCCACGAGCAACAACGCTACAATGTCTTAGAGGCACGCAGCAAAAACATCGCCTCAGAGGAAGAACAAGAAAAAACTTACATCGACGAATCAATAAAGAACTATCAATCAACATATGGACCACTAAGCAAAGAGGTCATCGCGGGCCTAATGCAAGCACGAGAAAAAGAACGCGAACTTAAAAAAACACGCGCTCACAAAATGCTTGGACGTATACCCGTATTTGGAACCTTTATGCGGTTAATTGTTCCTATAATTCAAAACATAACTGGGAACCTAATCCAAGTTGATATATAAAAATTAAAAGAAGGAGCTTGCAATAATGCGTTTTAAAAAAAATATAAAAAAACTATTATTACTCTGTTCGATCCTATCATTTGCAGTCCCTCTGCATGTATTTTCCAGTATAGAGCAGACCATAAAACAAGGGTTAACCCTACAACCGGGTAAACTCAGTGGTATGCTCATACAAAATGCACTCAAAGCACAAACCAAGCTGACCGAACTTCGTCATTTTCAAAAACAAAACCCCCTTTTAAGCGCTGCTTCTATTTTTGGCGGTCTGTACATAGCGGGGAAAACGGCCGAAAACATACCAGGAGTCCGTTCCATTAAACATGAATGGGATCGCTTTATCTTAGGAAGCTGGGGAAAACGCGATAGCTTTCTTTCTCAAGCAGGCAAATGGACTGGCCTATTAGTTAACGATCTACCATTAGCTGTTTTGGCAGAAGGGGCCTTTACCTATGCTCTTACCAATGGCTTCGGGCTAGCCTTAGAAGATGCAAAACCAATGATTGCACCTTTGTATATGAGCTATGCGCTATCTCGCATTCTTTATAAACGGCAATTAATACCCGCCAACCTACTTGGACAACCACTGGGAGATTCAGGAGATGCAAGTCTGGCAGAAGGTGTCTACCGCAGCAGCACCTATATCCCAAAAAGCGCGCCTCGCATGACCCCAGAAGAACTTATAGCCAGCTGCTCAGAGCACAAACTTCGCCGCGTTGTCAAAGACATGCAACAAAATAAAGACGCTGGAGGCAGACTTTTACTCATTGGTGAATCTAACCTGGGTAAAACATTCTGGTCAGAACAACTTGCCAACACATTAGAGCGTAATGCAGTAATTTTAAACGCTAATGAAGCACTATTCCAGGGCAAGTTTTATGGCGAAGTAAACGAAAAATTCAAAGCGTTACAAAATATTGCTGACTACTACAGGCTCAAAAAAGGTGACGTTATTATTATCGATGAAATCGATAACTTTATTCTCAAAAATAGTGGAAATGACGAAGCTCACCACACAAACATGCGTAAAATGGTCATGAATTTCTTAGACGAAATGACGAGCCAAGGCTTTGTCGTAATTATGATCTCAAACAAAAAGGAATACGAAATTCACGAGCAGGTTGCCAACAGAGCAAAACGACTTGCAAAAGATAACGGTGATGGAAAACTCACCCAAGACGTCTTTGAAGCAGCTAAAAACAGCTTAGAAGACTTAACAACAAGCATCTTCAACCCTTCCTACATATACATGCAAGAAGGCCAAACGCCAATCAAAAAAAACAGGCAAAAAAACTTTGGATGGGGCCTTGTTGAAAAAGAATATCCGAACCTACTTGCACGCATACAGATCTGTGACAACATAATCAATGCTCATCGCCAGGGTGGCAATCGATGCTTCATTACTGATCAAGATGCCCTTACCACCTATGTTGCACACAAAACAGCAGGGCTCGATAATGGTGCAGTGACCAACGTCATCAATGAAATAATTGCAACAGAAACAATCAATCTCGCCGATAGCAACGACAAAAACATGATTGATCGCACACTACAAAACCACTTAGAAAAACAAAAAAACAAACTATTCGAAGCATACACGAAAGCCTATGAGGATCTCACGGCAAAAGAACCCGATCGAGCAAAATGGGAAGATATTGCACAAGCAGATAGCGACTCTGATAAAAAGCAAGAACTCCTTGGAAAAGTAATTATCGCGGAACACAACCTAAATGAGTTTTGCCGTATTAACAACCTTGAAGAAGCTGATCTAGAAACCCGCGAGTCGACAGAACCTGAAAAAAGTTCGTTACTCAAAAACCTTAAAGAATCCCTTCAATCAATATCTACGGCGCACATCCTCAAAAATAAAACCCAAAAACAACTTCTAAAAGATGTGCCGCAAGTACACGCCCAGATCTACAAATGTGCACAAAAGCTATTGTTATGGAGCGAAAAAACCCTCGACCTAAATTTTGATTCAAACACTCTGCCGCAAAAAGAAAATGCCACCGTTGAAGATGTAAAAAACTTTATTGCCTTAGCAATACAACAAACCGCAAAAGCACAAAAAGAAAAATTAATTAAAAACAACCCTTCGAATATCGAAGCAGAAAAAATGCGTGATATGCTTCGTTGCCTTGAATTTATGGCACGACAAGAAAAGTCTAAACAATTAAGCACCTTGCGGGCACAAACATACCGACTCTTAACAATCTTAGAACAGCTCAAAACTACACCAAAACATACTATCACGCTCAACAACAAAACGCTCGAAGCCGAAAATACGGCAGAAGAATTGTATCGAAAATATTTCGCTGGTGCCAAAAGACTAACCATAAATCAAATTCGTGCAATAGGTCGTCTCTATGCACACAAAGAAGGCGAAGATTTTAAAAAGCTCGTCTTAGACCATTTTGGTGTAAATGCCATAGCGCGACGCATACTACCAGAGATTGTTTCACATGGCGTTATGTCTGTCTATGCACTTGGACTGTCAACCAAGCATAGTATTAATGAGCTTACCGGTATAATTAGTCCAAAACGATACAAGCGTACGATCATCAGGTCAGAAGACCTTATCGGCACAAAGCTCCGTGCTAATGGCTTGAATAATTATCTAGGATATATTCTCCCAAAAACCGCAACCATGGACCTTGCCCGTGCCGCTGCTCAGGCCAAATACATTCTAACAAAAGAAAAAGACATCTCCGCAACTACCTCCTGGGAAGAAGCCGCACGTAACGTGAAAGCCGAAGATGACATATTCTTTGGGCCTGATAACAAACTTATGCTACGCAAGACAGGCGAAGATTCAGTCTATTTAGAACATTACCTAATAACTCTGTAACACATAAAACTTAGGGGAGGCTTAATAACCTCCCCTAAATCAAATTATGAAGAAGCAAGTTCTGGTCGTGGGATATTAAGAATCGTCGACAATTCCCCTGCAAATAACGCGACAATATCATCTACAATCTTACGCACGCCCTTAAGAGGATCCCTCAAATCTATTCCACCCAAATTTCCCGTGATATGCTTGCCAAAAATGATCGCATCAACCGTAAAGCCCGGAATATTGCCCTCGGCTATATCAACAACTGATCCGCGCCACCAGATTTTTTTTAACTCTAAACCACTAGATAACGTATCAAAAACAAAACGTCCGGCGCGAATACCCCCGAGCCCTAAGCCTGATATCGTTGTTATTCCACCTCGTATTAAATCAGGTAAGGCCTGAAGTCCCGCCTGATCAAGCGTTGCAAAAGCCTGATTACGCAACTCAGTAGACCTCAGAGCCAATTCTGCCACCGCACAACCCGGCATATCTTTAGGAATACCAAATAATCCAACATCACCACAAATTTGGTCACGACGCCCACGTAGAGAAGACAACTCGTCCTCACCAGCTTTGCGCAAGACATTTTCAAGAAGTGCGTTTACTGAATTCTCAATTGCATTCTGAGCTCCATCCAAAACACCTCGAACTATTTTCTGAATAGCTTCGCTAAAATTATTCGAAAATCCTATTTCTAACGCTATGTTTTTTGGATCTCCTTGATAAAGCATTACTATCGGATTATCAAAATTAAGCTGCCAACCCTTAACCCACAATTTAGCAGCACCACCGGGTAACCCTAGTTGCTCAGCCAACCCAGGAAGCTTAACCTCAACATGCCCCTGCAAATCTAAACCCTTTTGCAAAGAAACCATTCCTCTAAAGCTCCCCCCAAACATATCGGCTATCATCAGGTCAAAATCCGTTAATAATGAAAAACCTTTTTCAAGATGGGCAGAAACCTCAAACTTTACCTTCTTTTCCTGCTCCTGTTCCGGTGCAAAGCTAAGCAAGCCCCACTCTCGGTACTGGTCCTCGAGTTTTTTTGCCACCTCGCCCTGTGTTGTTGACGGTACCAGTCTATAAATACCCCAATCAATTGGATCAACAAAAGCAACCGCATAAGCTCCGTTAGAATCTAACATCAAGTCAGCACCCACCGTCTTGCCAAAAAGATTTAAATACAAACTTCCGCCAATACCAAAAGGAACAGTGACCTCACCCAAGCGAGTTCCCAATGGGACAAATTTTAGATAAAATTTTTCCAAATCAAGAGGAAAGAACTTCTCAACAAACGCCTGCACCTTACGCATATCACGCAATTCTTCAGGTAATATTTTATCCTTCATCCCCAGTGTAAACATCTGAACATAAACATCGGCCAAGAACATAGCTAAAGACAAGAATCCACCAGGCTTTTCATAGAGAACCTCTAAGATTAACGAGGTAACATCAAGCCCCCCCTTAAGGAAGAACTGGGCCTGCAAAGGATCTACGCCCTGACCAATTTCGATACCACCGGAAATACCAAAAGACTCAATACTCGTCAAAAAGAACGCAATGATACCGATTACTGTACCAATCCCAAGAGTTGGAACGGCGGTGCCAATCGCACCAACTATGGCCATAATCGCGACCCAAGTCATTTTATACTCGAGACTCCAGTCCCTAAAAACAGCTGTCTGATTTAAAATTTGCGCTCCAACAGGCCCAATAAGTAATGGCAAGAATTTTGCAAAGTCAACATCACCAACCCCACTAATCACGCCCCCTACACCAAACTTATCTATAATAGCTTCTGTCCCTACCCGCATAGGCCGAACAGCATGGCCTCCTTTGTATAAAATCGTAACCTTAGCCGAGCCCATCAACGCAAACGGGTAGAACAAGACGTCACCTGAAAGATCCTTAAATCCTATCTCTTCCATATCGGGATGCCGGAAAAATATCCCAACATCACCCGTCCCAACCCCCATACGAATCACAGAATTTTGAATATCAATTGGATTAATGACCATAGCAACAGTAATACCGATTCCTCGGCGGCCATCTTTTTTAAGATAAACAGGCAATGGATGACTAACGCTCAAAAAAGGCCTGAATAATGGATTTTCTTCTAAGGCTCCCTCGTAAGAAACCATACCCATTATATTAACGCCTCGCTCGACCCCCGTTTCAATGTCCTTAAAAGTACTAAACACAAAGGACAAATTAGACAGCGCCGCACCACCCACTACATTTTTTAGATACTCAACAATAAAATTATCCGACTTGTCATGGGCAAAAATTTTCGGGAATCCCCGCGCTAGACTCCACTCTCCCGATGGCTCGGCCAATAAAAGTAATCCAGACCGCTTTCCACCAAATTGAACTTTAACCGCACCATAACAAAGCTCATTCAAGATAACAGCCTCACCCATAATCGCGCAGAAAAAGCTAAAGTCTCCTGTTGGCACATATGAAGTCATAGCAAGAACAGGCATAACTCCGGCTTTGTGAGCACCCTTTTTACCTTGATCAAAAGCATTTCGAAGCGACTTAACTGGCGAAGCACCTGACTCTACACCACCGACCAATCTTATTCGTTTAAAAACAAAGGGCGCCACCTGTTCTTTTGCGCCCTGCAAAAAACTTTCTAGTGTTGCAGGCTGCCAAGATTCGACGTTAGTGTCAGCAAGCTCCCCCATAAAAGATACCTGGGGATCTTTCCCCAAACTTATAGAAAATGCTCCTCGCGCCTTGAGGTCAAAGGCCGAAAACTGCCCAAAAATCGTACCTTGCATCGCCGAAAGATTGAAATCAAGAGCCCCATGATCAAAAACAATACCCCACAAAGGAAACTGCTCTGCTCGCTCCTGTTGTAATTTTCCTCGCAATAACATACCGTCTTCTTTTGACCATTCAAGCTTTCCAGAAAAGAAAAGTGCATCAAAAGCTTGTGCTGGGAGTTGAGGAATAAAGGACCTTACCGGGGCGGGCCGAAGCACAATACGCGACAAAAAGCCATCAGTTTTATTGGCTGTTGCAAAAAATTCAGCCGAAACGCCTGCAACCTCAGATCGCGCCTGCAATGCGAACTCTTTCGTTGGTTTTATAACCAGGCGTATCGTATCGAGAGAAATCGGAATAATGCCAGGCAAGGGAGAAATTTCTAACGGTTTTCCATTTCTTGCATCAAAAAGCCGACCTTGAAACTCAACACCTTCTTGCAACGAAATATGCAGCAATCCATCAAAACGGCCCTGAGCCAAAACACTTTGAGGAACCAGTGCTTCCAGTTGCGGCAAAAGAGCGGTTAGAGACCCATCTTGTATGCGAATTGTAGCTTTAAGCTGGCGCTCCGTTAGGCGAAGTTCAGCATTTTGCCCTAAAAAAACTATCGGCGAAAAAATATATGGATCTTCTTTATACCGACAAACAAGCTGAGCCTTTTCGAGCTTAAAAATATGCGACTGCCCAACAGGTAAATTGATAGTTCCCTCTGTCGGAACCATCGTAAATATAGCCTGTTTCACTAGAACAACATTCTCTAGCAAAACTGCGTCCTCTTTTGTCGAGTCATCAGTTATGTCTTCTTCACGAGTAAACTGATGCCACATCCTTAAGAGCGCAAATTTTTCTAAATCATCCCAAGCAGAATCGTCGAGCGCTGTTGAGACCTGTTCGGCTTCCCAACGATCTTGAGCTTGCTCAGTACCTTCTAAACGAACACGCTCTGCAAGCACCTCTTCTTGTCGCTCCTCAAGAAAGCTCAAGAACTTTTGCCGGCGACGAATCAACTGTCGACTTTGTGCGACTTCTGTATCGACCGATTCTTTCTCCTCAATTGTTAAAAAATCCATTTGCGAAAGAGAAACGTCAATGAGTATCGGTCCAAAAATTCCTTTACCTGAATATGAAAGGCGCCCATCCTTCAGCTCAAAGCTCCCAGAAAACAAAATAACGTTCCCTGTCCCAACAAGCCTTCCTTTTTGAGGAAAGTCACCCTTGCCATACACCGACCCGTCCGCGCGGTATTCCATATCAAGAGTAACCATGCCAACTTCAGGCAAAAGTTCTTCGTCAGGCAATACCGCTTTTTCGGGAGAAAAACCAACCTCAGGAAATAAAATACGTATCTGTTTCGGCTTGTTTGCCAAAACTTTTTCTGGCAAAAGTTCGATATCTTGCAAGCTATGCGTCTGCGAAAAAGTTTGCCCATAAACTTCCTGTACGCCGGGACTAACATCCAAAGACCAACACAAAATCACCGTGCATAATGCAAGCAAACTTCTAACCTTCATAGCTTTTCTCCCTTTTAGGAGCTGCTCAAGCTCCAATAATTTCGTCCCAACTCTTAGCGAAAAGCGCAGTTTCATCAAACCGAGGTTGTTTTTCGCCTGATATCTGTTGTTTTTCTTTTTCACGCGCAAGCTCTTCCTGCCACCGGCGCTCCGCAGCTTCTTCGGCCTGACGCGTTACCTCATCAAGACGCTCTCTAAATTCTTCTTCTTCAAGAAACGGAAAGAGATATGCAAGGTTATTACGAAATACCGAAATTGATTGACTAACCAAAGCAAAAATACTCTTTGCAGGAGCAAACAGATCAAAATTAAGATCCTTGAACTCAACCGGAATACCAAAAATATTTCCTTTCAGTGTCACACCCGACAACATACCCTGTGAAAAGTCCGCCAATGTTCCACGCCACCAAACCCGCTCTATAACAAAGAGCTTTGCGGCTTTATCAAACACAACAGCACCATGCTCAAGAATACGAACACCCATACTCAGGACAGTCGCCAAGGCGTTACGTACCGCCTCAGGCAATCCAGCAAGCTGATCCAATTTATCAAGAGCAAAATCTTTCCCCTCAAGCGCTTTCACTTGAGCAACAGCAATTGCACACCCAACTGGATCTTTAACCACATTGAAGATCCCCTTTTCAGAGCATAAACGATCTCGCTTTTCACGAAGTTTTTGCAATTCGCTCACATTGGTTTGCGAAAAGACCTCAGAAATAAGCTTTTGAACAGCCGCTTCTACCAAGCTCGTAACCGAAGAAAATGCAGTATCAATAGCTTGCTGAACCACGGCTCCAAAAGCATCGGTAAACTCAACCTCAAGCATAATTTTTGATGCATCGATACCCCCCTGAAGAACTTCCAGAGGTTCATGAAGACCATGGGTGGTTCCAGAAACATTTAAGATAAATCCATCGCCGGCAACACCAAGACGTTGCAACATCCCCGGAGCCTGCAAAGTCAATCGACCCTGAATATCAACATTATACGGCGAAACAACTCCAGCAAGTGCTCCTTCAAACATATCGGCAACCCGAATTCCGACATTAGTGCCGATTTGCAAACCAGATGGATCGGCAAATAGCTCAAGCGCGATTTTTTCTTTTGTACTTTTAGCCCAATTTGAAAGCTTCAAACCACTCGCCTCCAGCGATTTATACTCGGTTTCAAAGAATTTAACGGCAGGACCAATCCGCTTTGAAGGAAACAACGACAAGATCCCCCAATCAAAAGAATCCAAGAACGCTACCGCTCGAGCTCCTGTTTGATCAATAAGAACATCAACGCCTAGTTCTTGGCCAAATGACCGCAATCTAACATTGCCCCCCAACCCATAAGGCAGAGTCATCCCACCCATACGTGTATCACGCGGTACTAAGCGCCAGTAAAAACCATCGAGCATAACCGGAAACAACTGCTCAAGAAAAGCCTGAATCCGATTCATATCAAGCAGCCCCGCAGCAATCACATCTTTTTGCCCAAATGTGATCACATGCCAATAAACATCAATTAAAAAAAGAACTAACGGTATCCAACTACTTTTACTGTCATAAAAAAGCTCAAAAAGCCAAGAACTTAAATCCACTCCACCGCGTAATTTAAACAAGGCTTGAAGCGGATTAATGCGAGGTCCAACCTCTATACCCCCAGCAAGACTCAGAGAAGAAAGCGCAAACAAAGATAGTCCAGCCGTCGGAGCCGCAGCCAACAATGAAGCCCAAGACTCATCAAGACCAAAAGCTAAATCACGCAAAATAATTTTTTGCCCCAGAAATGCAACAAGCTGAGGCCCGAGCAGAAGCTCAAGGGTTCGTGTATAATCTGCGTCACCAGAGCCACTCACGATAAAACCAATCCGTTCTTGATCTGCATGAACCTCGAACTCCCCACGCATAGGATTATCAATGCCCACATACGCAAACCCACAACGCGCCACGGCTTGCAAACTAAAAGGATTAAACGTAATATCGACAAACAGGTTGTTTGCCCCCAACTCATTTTTGTTATTAAAACGCAAAAAGAAGCCTACATCGCCCGTTTCTAAAATTATATGGATGTCAGTTTTTTTGAGCTCCTGAGGATCAAAAACAAAATCAAGACGTGCAGCCATTCCCTGTTTTCCTGACTGTTTAAGATAAAGTGGCCATGCATGCCGATCAGGCAAAAATCTCTGCAAAACAGGGTCTTGGCTTATGTCTGTAACAAAATCATTAGAGGCAAAAACCTGACAGCCCTTCGCCAAACTTCTCTTTTCATCGGCATACGCGCTGCACACAAACAAAGATGAATTCCATAAAAAATCACCTAAAAACTGCCGTATGTAGGGCATAACTGCAGTCGAAGTCTCCGCACTAAAAAGACCCGGAAACCCTTGCGCAAGGCTCCACACACCAAGAGTTTGTGCAACAAAAACAGGTTGCGCTAATTTGCCATTAAAACAAATTAATGCCATCCTGCAGGCAACCCCAAAGGCATCTCCTGTCCCCAAAAGAGCAGGAAATAAGACCATCTTGCTCGTACTATCGCCAGCAAGCAATCTTTGGACTTGATGTTCCATGTGGACTGAATCAAATATAGATGGAGCTATTTCACTAACAAGGTCGGCATCACTGAGAACAACAGCCTGCAAGCGCAGACTTTGAGAATCAACACCAAAATCCGCTATTAGCGAACCAATTGATTGTGGCATCAATTGCTGAAAAGAAACAGTATCATCCTGTATGCTAAATGCAACCCGATATTCAGGCTCCAAAGCAAGCGAAATACGGAACTCAACCTTAAACAATAACCCACTACAAGCCCCAAAACCAGCAATCATCAAAAGTTGATGTTTTTTTGAGTACAAAACAGTAACATCGCGTAAATTCAACCCAAAAACATCGGCTGAAGTCGTATCGAGTGTTCCCTTGAGTAGAGATAATGTTGAATCTTTGTATGAGCGCGAACCCGAAAACAGAAGGTTCCCTAAATCCGCAGCCAACTTAACCTCTGGAAAAAGTGATGCAACGGACTGACTAACAAAATCATCCAGCACGCTTTTTTCTTGTGTAAAAGACCATGTGGGACTGATTGCACTAACCAACAACAACGCCGCAAGAAAACCAATATTCCGTTCGAACCAACGCATTATACAGCCTCCCCGGAAAAAGCAATCGGTGGAATCAACTCCCCAAATGGTTCCATGATTTTTTGAACAACTATCTGCGCAACATCCATCGCAAAACGCTCTAACCATTCACGAGGACTTTTAGTAAAATCAAACATTCCGACTTTCTTGAGAACAAGCTCTGTACCCAACACCCTAACTTTTACATCAAAACCAGGTATTCTCCCTTGCGAAAGATCTTGAAGCGTTCCCCGCCACACAATTTGCTCAATAGAAAAAATTGACTGCAAACTTGCAAGAGTCCAGCGACCCCCATGCAATGTCCCAGCCCCGATAGCCTTCAATGTTTCAAGGGCTAATTTGAGAGCCTCTGGGACTACCGCAAGCCCTACATCATCCAATCGATCAAGAATAAAATCCCTCGCCTGAAGTACGGCAAGATTTTTTTGCGCATCTAAACAACGTGCCGCAAAACGGCCATCTCGTGCAGCTTCCTCACAATAGGCCTTTACCAACTCTTCTGCTTGAAACAATTGCTGTTTTTTCGTGTGCGTTAAGGCACCCGCAATCAAAGTATTGATTGCTAGATTTAAACGCTCTTCAACACCTTTTAAAATTCCATTTATAGTGCCAACAAAAGCATTCTTGAGGGTATCTTCAAAGCCAATCTCAAGCCCGATATTTTTAGGATGCAACTGCTGAAGTAAGAGCAATGGGTTATCTAAATCAACCTGCGTACCTTTTAGCCAAAGCTTCAGTTCACCATCTTGAACGCCAAACAACTGTGCCAACTCAGGTATTTTAACACTAAAATCCCCCTGTAAGTCTAGGCCGCTCAACCCCAATCGAGCACGCACGCTTCCACCAATCGAATCTGCAACACGCACATCAAAATCAGTACCTATCGTAAAGCTCTTTTCTAAGTGTGCACTCGCTTCAATGGCAATTTTTTTTGAACGCTCCTTTTGAGAAGTAAGTAGATTTAATCCCCAAGCCTGGTATTTTTCTTCTATTGCCTGAGCTGCCTGGCCTATTGTCTTTGAAGGGCTTAGACGATACAATCCCCACAAATCGATTGGATCTACATACGCAAGCAAATACGCCCCTTGCGAATCAAGCATGAGATCAGCCCCCAGAAACTTATCAAAGAGCTTGAGATGCAAGCTACCCCCCATACCAAAGGGTACGACAGCCTCACCTATCCGCGTACCCAATGGAACAAACTTAAGGTAAAACTTCTCGATATCAAGCGGTACAAGTTGTGCAATTTTTGCTTGCAGATCACGCATATCAGGTAAAATCAGATCTTTTTTTCCGAAGGTTACAATATATAAAAGCATGTCAAAAAGAAAGCAAACAAGTGAATTGAATCCGCCGGGCTTTTCCCCTAAAATTTCAAAAATCAACTCAGAGACATCCACTCCACCTTTAAAAACAAACCGACCTCGCAGCGGATCATCAAGCTGTCCAATCTCTACTTCTCCCGATAAACCCAATGACGAAATACTGGAAACAAGAAATGCTATTCCGCCTAACACAGTTCCAACCCCGAGCGTAGGAATAGCCGAACCCACAGCCTCTAGTAACGATGCTATTGCAACCCACGTTGTCTTAAACTCAAAGGCACCGTCACGCAAAATAATCCGCTGGCTCAGGGTATCTCGAATCGAACGCCCCATAACAAGAGGCAAAAACGCTGCTACATCAAAGTCCCCTGCAGCACTTATCGAACCGCCGACATCGACCAAATTAGCGGATGCTTCAAGCGCAATCTTCATTGGCTGCGCAGCCTTTTCGGCCACATACAAGCAACTGCCTACAACTGCAACTTCTGCCGCAAACGGATAAAAATCAGCATGCAATGCCAACTGCTTCAGCCCCACCTCTTCAACGTTTGGCAAGTTCAAAAACAATCCATAATCACCGCTGCTGACAGTGCTCTTAAAAACACTGTTTTTAAAATTAATAGGATCTACGAGTGCGGCTACAGATAACCCAATACCTTTATCGCCATCCTTTTTAAATGCAAGAAACGCCGAATCTTTACTAAAAAAAGGCTTAAAGAGAGGGTTTTCTCGTGGGTCAGCCGCATATGTGGCCGCACCCGTTATGTTTACTCCCGGCTCTACCCCTTCTTCTATATCTTTTAGCGAGCTCAGAACAAGCGATACATCAGATAACGCTGCGCCACCAATTACATTTTTTAAGTACTGCGTAAGAATAGTATCTTCATCCGGACGGTATGCAAAAACCTCAGGAAAAGCCCGGGCTAAACTGAAAGAACCAACAGGCTCAGCTAAAATCAAAAACCCAAACTTAGAAGCCTGTTGCACCATTGCGACTGACCGACAAAGCTGCCCCATAATAACCGCTTCACCTTCAACAGCAAAAAATAGCGATATTTTTTTACTTGAAGATAGAGGAATCGTTGTTTTTTTATCCTGATTTGCGCTGTTCAAAACTTTTTTTAACGCCCGAACCGGACGCTTGCTCGCCTCTAACCCGACAAGAATACCCAATTTTCTAAATATAAATGGGGCCAAGACGGAGCCGTTGCCAACAAATTCGGCCAGTGATGGCGGACTCCACTCTTCCAAATCTTGATTAACAAGCTCTGCAGAACACGTTAATAAAACCTCTGAGCCAAACTCTAAAGAAAAAAAGGCGCGCGCATCAAGATCAAAAACTGAAAACAACCCACTAATATCTGCACGCCGTTGCGTTAAATTAACATCAACCGCCGCCTCACGCAGAGCAACCCCCCATAAAGATAGCGTTTTTGTTGAGCTAGAAAGGGCGCCCATCAACTCAAACCCTTGCCCTGCAGACCACCGTAAATTGCCTGCAAACCCTAATGCACCCACAACTTCAGAAGACATCCAGGGCACATGCGTCTCAAGACGTTCAACCGCAACTTCAGCATCCAACACCAATCCTAATTCATCCTCTAAGGCCCCTTTAAAAACCACTTTAGAACCAAGCGCACTACCCGTAGCTTCTATTGCTGGCCGCAGTTTTGTATCGATAGAAAGGCGCAACGCCTCCAATACAACTGGTTGCTCTGGAAATGGGCTTATATTCCAGCCCACAGTACCTTTTGCGTCAAAAAGCCTTCCCTCAACCGAAATACCATCAGCGGTACTTAACTCGACTTTCCCCGAAAAACGCAGTGTATTTACTGGCAAACCCTGTAATAATTCACGGCCTTGAGGAACCAAAAGAAAAGGGTCAAATTCTTCGCCTGTTAACGCAACCTCAACCATCGGATCATTAAGACGAACAGCAATTTTTGCCTCGACACGCTGACCACCGATATCAATAAAAAATTTAATGTGCGGTGTCTTTTGATATTCAAATATCAACTGCGCTTCCTGTACTTGAAACAGAACATTCTCACCGACATTAATAGTAAAAAATCCAATTTCAGAACGCAGAGAAAATACCGCTTCTTTAATAGCCATTAACGGAGAAGGCCCTGAATCTTTTTTCCCTTCGCGCGCCTTATCCTCTTCGGTTAAAAACAACAACCGAGTCAACCCAAGGCTAACCTCATGGCCGGCAATAGTGCCTTTCCCCGTATAAGAAAGAGCTCCATCAGGTAACAACTGAAAAACACCTGAATCTATCTGCAACAGACCCAAGGCTACCGCTTCACCTGCAACAGGAAAATCTCCTTGAAAATGTGACGAACCATCCTCCAAAACAGCTGCAGTAAGTCGAACCGTTCCCAGACCAGGAATCGCAAAATCAACCGAGGAAGCGTCGCGCATTTGCTCAACTACGTCCACATCAATCTGCAATTCCCGAATTTCTTCATCAATAGATAAGCCTGAGTAGACCTGTTGCTCAGCAGCTACAACACCTGCAAAAACTGCTAAAACTAGCAGAATATTTCGTATCTTCACCAAAGCTACTCCTTTTCTATGTCTTTGACCTTTAGAAAAAAAGTAGCGCGCTTGAACAAAGAAACTCAAGTGATAGGATTAGCCGCCAACAAAATAAAGCTTGATATTAAACCACCGACGCGACTTCAACAGTAAGAAAAACCCCGCCCCTACCAGCGGGAGTACCCAAACCCAATATGCCACAGACCACAGCAAGAGGTATGCTAAGGATTCTGGACAGAAAGAAACAATAGCGTTACTAATCGCCAAGTATATCAGTCCAAATACAAAAAAAACGGCCAATACTTGAATGCTGGAACGCACAAAAAACGGAAAAAGACGCTCTGGATAAAATAAAAAATTGTAGCGCTTATGCAAAACCCAGAGGCAATACAAAACCTTAAGCACCATAGAAACAACCAACGCAAAAATAATTGCCCAGAGTCCCCAATACCAAATAAGGGCAACACTCAATACCGTGTTAATAACGGCACTAACCAGCGTTGCGATGGTCGGCGTGCGCATATCGTGACGCGCATACAAAAGGCTAACAACAATCTTATCAAGCGCAAAAAAGAACAGGCCGGTAATAAACCAGGTCAATAACGATGCCGCTTGATAGACCCGCTCAATAGGAAAACGCTCACAAAAATAAAATGTGTAAAAAATCTTATACGAAAACAGCATCATCACGAGCATTGAAGGTAAGCAGACCCACCAAACAAATTTGATCGCTTCAAAAAAATAAAAGCTCATCCGTTTGGGTGAGTGAGCATACACCCGCGCAAACTGGGGCAATAAAACCGTCGCAAACGTAGAGGCAAAAAGCCCCAAAGGCACACGCATAAAAGCATAAACATACTTTAGCAGCGCCAAAGAACCTTCTGGAAGGTATGAAGCAATAATTTGATCAATAATCAACGTAATTTCAACCGCACCAAGTCCCAAACAAGCGGGCAAAAATTTAACAAAAATACACCGCACATGTTGCCAGGTCTGACGACTAGGCAGCATAAAGCGAAACCCTGCGTAACGATACAACGATGCGGCAAACGCTAACACCAGCACACTGTCCATGATGACAAAATAGGCTAACCAAAACACAGAAAGTTTAGTTTTTATCAAAAAATAAAATTGAAAACTCAACATAATATTGGTTATCAATTGAGAAAAAACCAGCACCGAAAAAAAGTTTACCAGCTGCAAGGTCACCCCAAGCAGGGTAGATGCTGAGGTAAACACAATAAAAAAGATCAGGATACGCAACAAGGAAGCCGTTAAAACAAGCCGGTCAACATCAAGATCATGTGACCACCCAGGAACAATCATACTAATAACTGAGGGCGCCCACCACGCAATCAGACCAGAAACCACCAGTAAAACTGCTTGGACCAAAATAAGAAGCGTAGTAACAACGCGCGATACTTCAGGCTCACCATCAGAGCGATATACCTGAGTTAACGTTGGGACAACCGCTCCTGCAAAAGCCCCTTCCGCAAAAATTTTTCGCAAAGAACTAGGAAGCCGATATGCGGCAAAATAGGCGTCAGCAATAATACCTACCCCCAAATAGCGAGCCGTCAACATCTCACGAATAAAGCCGATACCCTTATTAACGATAGTCGAAAGACCCAGCTGAACAGTTTTTTTCATCACCGCAGCGCGGGATAACCGTTTACTCACAATAATCACCTAAGTTTTAACAATCGCTCATCCCGCAGGCATAACACCTGCGGCGCCATAGTATGCACACGAGGATCATGCGATACTAAACAAATACCTACCCGATGGTCAACCCGTACACGATTAAGAAGCATCAAGAACTGGTCCGTTGAACGATCATCAAGCGCTGATGTTGGTTCATCGGCAAGCAGATAACGAGGCGATAAAAAAAGCGCTCGAGCAAGCGCGATTCGCTGTTGCTCGCCACCCGATAGTCCACTCACTGGCCGATCTAACAAAGAGACTACATCAAGATACTCTGCCAACTCAACCGCCCGCACATAGGCATAATCACGGGACATCCCGCGAACAAAACCCTTAATAGCAATGTTCTCCCAAACCAAAAATTCAGGAACCAAAAGTGCTTCTTGAAAAACCATCCCTAAAACATTACACCAAACATCTGTGCACGCTTTCGATTCGAAAAGAGAAACGTTAGCATCATCGATAGTAACATGCCCATCATCCGGCTCATCTATCCCGGCAACAATATGGAGCAATGTCGTTTTACCCGAGCCTGATGCTCCTACAACACAACAGAGATCACCTGATTGAACAGAAAAAGAAACATCTTTAAACAAAGTCTTGCCATGATACGACTTTGTCACACTTACAACATCGATCATACCGCACGAAGAACAAAATCAGCAACGCTCTGAGCTATTGCTTTGCCCTGCGAGGCAAAGATATCAAAATCTTCATCATACGATATAGTCAAAACCGGCACATCGCACAACTCTTTACACTCTGAGCGATCACACAAAAAACGCTCATGCTGCTGATGCAGCTGCTCTAGATACTGTATAGACATGGTTGACTCTGATGCCCGTGCCCGTCGCTTAACACGTCGCAGCGCTGTCTGAGGAGAAACTTGCAAATAAATAAATCCCTGCGGTTTAAGCATCTGTTGCTCAACACAGCGGCTAAAAATATCTCGGCACAATGCCCACTCAAGCTGATTCAAAAAACCCTGCTCATAGCTATTGCGTGCAAAAATGTAATACCCAGAAAATACTGAGCGCTCCACAACAAGCCGCCCTGTATCACGCGCCTGCAAATCCGCCGCCTCACGTAACCGACACATCATTGTATAGGTCTCTAACGTCAATCCCCAGCGTGTTGGACTCTTCATAAACTGCCCCAGCAATGACGCAGCTCCATCCCCATCCCAACGTTGTAACGGCTCCCGATAGACGTCTAATTGTGGTTGCCAGTGTCCAAGCAGCGACAAGAAGGTCGATTTACCCGCACCAATATTTCCTTCGAGAAAAAACATTTACAACCCCTTATACAATAATACGCGGTAATACATCAGATAAACGCGTGAAAAGATCAAGCTCACCAACTCCCAAAAGTCGTGCCAAAGACGAAACGGACTGAACACCAGACCCACCCAAGAGCAGAACTTCATCACCCGTAGCAACGCCATCACAATCCGTACCATCCACTGCAAGAATATTCATACTTACCAATCCAGCAACAAATGCCTTTTTCCCCCCAACTAAAACCCAACCCCCAGGATAAAATTCCCGCGCATACCCATCTGCATATCCGACAGGAAGCAACAATAAGCGTGTTTCTCGTTGAGTAATAAAGCGCCCTTGATAGCCAACAGGGCGTCCAACAGGCAAATCTTTAACCTGCATTACCCGCGTCTTCCACTGCAACACAGGCCGCAACGTTACACTCTGGTATCGGTCTGTCACATCGTGCTCCTGCTCGCACGACTTCCAAAGCCCCGTCCAAGCTGTACCAATGCGCGCAAAGTTTTCGTGCGCCCCATCCATATGGATATATCCACCCGAAGCTGCGGCATGTCGCAGGGGCACGTCAATCCCGCTCGCAACAAAGCAACGAATACACGAACCAAAAAGTTCCCGCTGCAAAAACAGGCTTGTATGATCCGCCGTTCCCGACTGCGCATAGTGCGTCATACAACCCTGCAAAGAAAGGCTATTGCCATGCACTCGCAATATGGCAATAAGTTCATTGATGTGCTCGGGAAAAAAACCAAGCCGCCCCAAACCCGTATCTATCTTTATATGAATACGCGCTCTTTTCCCTGCATGTAAAGCGGCCTCGATCACCGCATTAAGAAACTCAAAAGAATAGACCACCAGCTCAATATCAGCATTCACGGCCTCAGACAATAAAGTTCGCTCAACCGGAACAAGGGAGACTATTCGCTGCATAGGATTAAAAGCATGTAAATGAAATGCCTCTTGAAGCGTGCTAACAAACAAATGCGAAACACAAGGATGATGCGACGCAAATTTAACAATATGCGCCAGACCATGGCCATACCCATTGGCCTTAACAACGAGACCCAGCGTTTCTGCTGGGCCTCTCATTTTGTACAGCTCTTGGATATTATGATCAAATGCAGACTGGTTTAGTTCGATCCAAGAATAATAATCATTGCTATTTAAGTTCGTTTTCCAATTCATGATGGGTATCAATCTTACCTTCCACCTTTTCTAATACCTGCATATCACCTCGTTGACCTGGAGGCCCCTGCGGCTTCTTATTAATCTTGATATTCTTTCTTTGATACTTAGAAAACTGGATTGTCATAACACCATTCTCTACCTGAATTTCTGGGTCAACCGATAAATTCACCCGTGAAGGAAAAGAAAGCATACTTGATGACCGAAACTCCTGCGCAGCATATAGCTCTGAATCTTCTTTTTTAGACTCTTTGGAGCGAATTTCACCCATACTAAAAAAAGCTCTTTGCGCGTCGACCTCGAGACGCCCTGTTAATTCTTTATTCTGCATCAAAACAATTAAACGGCCAGAACGAATCTCCGCAGAAACATCTTCAGCCGCAAACAACTCGCCAAATACAAGCTGAAGGTATAAATACTTTTCGTCCTCTTTGATGCTCATACCTGCTTGAAAAGCAGATTTTTTTAATTCGCCAACAGCAACGACCTCTCGATTAGAAAAATCTGCATCAAAAAGCGTATTCATCTCGGCACTAAACTGCTTAACTGCACGATGCATATGCTCAAACTCTTGGTTAATCGAAGAAAAATCAAAAAAGGCGTGAACCGAGACGTGCAACAACAAACCCAAGCCCACAAACCAAATCTGTTTTTTCATACAAACCTCCGGTCTTTAAAGGTACAACTCACAAACCAGTATATCCTTAGGGGAGATAAAAATCACCCCGCTTTACGATAATAAACCAAGCTCATCAAAAAAGAGCGTAATGTCTGGACGCGCCCCGCAAAAATCTTCAATCATTTTATATGGGTCAACCGAACCACCACGCCCCAAAACATCATCAATCAAACGAGCACCCGTCGCAGAATCAAATAAGCCCCTCTTTTTAACATATGAAAACAAAATTACGGCATAGACCTTGGACCATAAGTAACTATAATAGCGCGAGCCATACCCAGCCAAGTGGCCAAATGAAGCAATAAAATGATCGCGCGAATCAAAGCGTACGTAGGGCACATACTCCTGAGAAACTTCTCGATTAACCTCATCTATCCCAATCTCTGCTTCTCCACCAAAAAGACGCAGAGCTATTTGAGAAAAGGCTGACTGCCGCTGAATAAAGCTTCCCATACCAAAAGAACGCAACGCGCACAGCGCTTGTACCGTATCATCAGGCAACGGCTCGCCTGTTGCGACATGACAGCTCAACCGCCGCAAAACCGCAGGCTCATGCAGCCACTCTTCGAACATCTGCGAAGGTACTTCAACAAAATCACGCGGAACATGAGTTCCAGAAAAGCTAGCAGATTTTGTTGCACCTAAAATTGAATGCATTGCATGGCCAAACTCATGGAAAAACGTCTTGACATCATCAAACGAAAGCAAGGCCGACTGACCATTGGTTTCCGGTTTAGGAAAATTGGCAATAATTGCTACAACCGCCGGAATAATCCCCCTGTCTCCATCACGAAGCGCCGGTGCAAGACCAATTTGACACGCATGAGTATACTTAAAATCACGGGGGTATAGATCAAGGAATAGGTGCCCCAGAAGTTGCCCCGAGCGATATACGCCAATATAACGTACGCTTTGATGCCAAAGACCTTCAACTGCTTCCTGACGAAACTCTAACCCTAAAAACTGCTCATACAGCGACAGCATTTCATCTACCGTTCGCTGAACCGGGAAGTAGTTTTTTATTTCTTGCTGATCAAGGAGCAGCTCACGTTTTTTATATGATTCAACCAGATACGAAGTATCCCATGGTGCACACTTGTTTTCATACAAATGCATTCCTACAGGCAATACACGCGTCCAGGCAGCAAATTCATTTTCAGATGCACGCTTCCCAAAATCACCTAGTTCGCGCAAAAACTGCTGCACCGTTTCGGGATTTTTCGCCATCTGGTCATCAATCTCAAGATGCGCATACGAAACAAAACCAAGCGCCTTAGCAAGTTGGTCGCGAAGCTGAATAAGCTTAGAGAGGACCTCATAGTTTTGCGGATACGCTCGATTATTATATAATTGCCAGCATGCCTCACGCGTTTGCGCAACCGTACAATGTTCTCGTATTCGACTATACGTCGGCATATCAAGGCGCACAACCAACAAACCTTCTTCGTTGCGCGGTATAGAGGCAACAAATGAATCCTCTAAACCCGCCAAATCATCTTCACGGCAAACAAAAACAGGTGCCGCCTTGTTTATATTTAACTCAAAATCAAGAGCCTGCTTCTGTATCTCTTTTTTCAATTCATTAACACGCAGAAGCTCATCTTCGGGCAACCCAAGACCACCACGCTCAAAATCTTTTATAAGCTCTTCAATAAGACGCCAATCTTCGGCATCTAACGATTCTTGCTTAGCCCGCTGCTCAACATACGCGCGAACCATAAGATATAAGGTCTTATTCCCTCCAACAACATCAACCAATGCTGCACCAATACGCAATGCGCCATCCTGAGCAGCCAAACGAATAGCCTCATCAGAATATACCATAGTTACAAACTGCAACCGCGAAGCAATGTATGCCACATACGTAGCAACTTGATCAATGACCCGAACAAGATTTTGGTACGTCTGCTCTGAGACCGGCCGCCGCACTACTGCATCTATCTCCTCTTCTAACAGACAAATTGCATCCTCCGCCATACGCTCAACATCACGCACAGAGACAGGAAAAATCGTCGTAACCGACTGATGGGAATAACAATCAAAAATTTTTTTATCCATATTATAAGCAATTTCGTTTGTACAAGAACTCAATGTTAAAACCACCACTAGCGTAACAAAAATAGGATATAAGCGCACCTGCCACTCCAAAATATTGACAAATAAAAAATGATGTTGTTAGTATGCAGCTAGTAATAAACAACCAATTAACCAGGTGGAGGATACCATGCAAGAACACATCTATCAAAGAGAACCAGAGGCTCTTGTAGCTCGAGCGATACCCATTTTTTTTCTTTTTTTTCTGTTATTTCGTAGTTTCGGACTTCATGCAGAGATGTTTCAAACTGGTGCATTTAAGACAGAGCAAGGAATACCACAAATTCCTTATTACCAAAGAAGCTGTGCTCAACCAATTACTATAATAGCAGCTATTGATAGCAGCAAGCCATTTGAGGAAGTCTTTGTATGGCTGGCACAAGACGCTAATGGCGCACCCATTATTTGCACCCGTAAAACAAGCCGGTCACCATATGACCAAGAACCTGACGAATACTGCAGCCCCGCCATGTTAGCGCCCATAGAAAAAGTACCCGAAAAAGTTCCGGACGGGAGTATTTGCTGGGAATCCAATGAGTACCTTTTGTGTATGAAGCCTAATAAAGAGGTCCAACTTTTTACAAAAAAATAATGTAGAGTATTCAGCCAGGCTATCAAACAGAACCAAGCAATTTGATAGCCTCTCTTTTTACCCTCTTCGATGTTCGCCTCTGCCCTGGATCACCACACCTCAGCCCTCCGGCCCTCCTCGTGATGACGTCCCCTTAGAACCTTTGCCGAACCTCAAACAAAACTTTCTATTTGACAAAAAAGCGCAGTTTGGTACATTCAGGTTATAAAAAAATCAAAGTCCAACAAAAGTGAGCAATATGCGTATTTCAAAATGGCTCCATCTATTCATTTCACTATTAATAGGCATAATTTCTTTGACTCACATTATGCCAATGGGTGATAATTCTACTCAAAGCACCTCCCCAACAGAGGTAAAAGGGAAACAATTAATCAAAATAGTTTGTCACAACAAACAAGAGGAAAATTTTCTCGAATCTGTGAAAACAGGATTTAGAAACGAATATGAGAAAATAAATGACCCAGCCCTCTATAAAACATTTGATGAAGTATTTGAGATCAAAAATGTATCGATGGTTGAATTTAAAAGTTCACCAGATAATGGGCCAAAATATTTGGCCTGTTTTTATACTGATGCACCATCAAGACTAGAGGATCTCTCTTACGAGGAAATTAAAAAGAAGACTCAAGGCAAAACCAAGGCAATTGTTCATATATTGTTTACTTCTTTTGCACCCGATGTATTTCAAAGTCAAAGAAACAATAAAACCAACACTCCATATCGTCCTATTAATCAACTCAAAGGATCCTATTCTCTTTTTGAGGTACAAAACGAAGAAAGGGGTGAATTAAAAATTGTAGAGTTGGGAACGATGATCACTAACATAAAAGAAGAAAAGACAGCAAAAGCAAAGACCATCATCAGCTGGAAACAAACTGGCCTGCTTGTGATCAGCATTACCGGAGTCGCCTTGTGTGCATATTTAATGATGCGCAACAAAAAACTTAATTTGGCAGCGTCCTCACCAAATATTACCACCGACAAAAACAGCATCCTCAATACTGCAGCTAATATGCTCCCATCAGAAGCAAACATAAACTTCTAAGCCAAACGGACCACAAAAACTTACAGGTTCAAATGCTATTTTGCGTTCAAACCTGTTTCTTTATTCCCATATTATCTTTAAGTTTTAATCCTCTACCAGGATTTCCTTCGATGCCCGCCTCTGCACTGGATCACCACGTCGGGCCCCTCCAGCCCTCCTCGTGATGACGAGACTGGTGATTCCCCCGTCATTGCGAGCGAAACAGCGTTAAGCGCGGCAATCCAGTGCAATGTAAAATTTCGTTAGCCTCTAGCAAAACACAAATGACCGTTAATTTTTTCATGTCAATTTCATATCTTACTTGACTTTATATTTTCTATTAGTAAAATCATATTGTGTGTAAAAAAATAGATCATATAGTTAAGGGAGAATACATATGAATAACACTAACAAAACAGTACGGGAACGTACCGGAATCGGAATCAAATTACTATCACTTATTATTACCGCTACACTTACACTTTTTGCTGTAGCTCGGATAACAAACCTTTTTGTCTCTACTTCAATGCCAACACGTTCATACAAAAAAAACATAGAAGAACGCGTTAAAAGCTGGGAATTGCCAGACGAAATTTTTTCCGAATGTGGCAATGAACACAACCGTTCAGCAATAGCTATCGACCTTTTTGCAAAGCCAGAAAAGCAGTTAAGCAATGCCTGGAATTTTTCGATACAAGAAGGTTCCAAGCAGCATGCACTCCTTAATACAGGATGGGGCACCCGTAAAAAATCACCCGCAACTAAAGAAGATGCCAAAGTATCCGCCCAAGGTTTAATACAAAGCGTACCACAGGGCAACTTTGCGTACGGGCAAGGCACCGCATTTCATCCGGTAAGCGAAAACAAGTACCCAGACTTTAAAAATAGCCCATGGCAAAGCGGCCAAGGCGCCCAAGGACAACCAAGCAAAAGTACAACACCAAACAATGGCTCGTATGCTGGACGCACAGGTGGCGACAGCCAAGCACCTACCTCACAAAGTGGCTCAGGGTCCGGTGCATCACCAAAATCTCAAGCAAATCAAAACAGCTCCCCACAAAAAGAAGCTTCACCAAAAACATCGCCAATCCAGCGCTCAGCCGACACCCTTATCTCTATCATCGAAAAAAAGATGCTCTCAAACAACAAACAAGGAAAAGAAATCTTCTCCAAGTCAGAATTTGACCGAGCATTTGCACAATTTGAACAACTAATCGTGCAAAGCAACAAACGTACCGGCTCAGAGCAAAAAGATCGCATGGCACAAATCCAGGCCAAATGCGCAACCACCGATATAATCAACAGCTTCTATCGCACTTTGGCAGGCGCAAGGAAGCCAAATAGCGTCGCACATGCCCTTACTAGCGCAGAGCAAGTGAAGCTACATACAAGAAAAGCCTCTTGCTGGGGCTCAATCAAAGACATGGTACGCCAACTTAACACAGCACCAACAGACAAACAGACTAATCCATATGGCCAAGTCTGCCATGTTTACGACAAGTTCGATAAGCTACTCACCACGTTAAACAGCAACCCAAAAGCACCTGCTGCAGGACAAGATACCTTTAAAGAAGTACGCGAACTCGAAGAAAAAGAAAACATTGAGCAGTTCCTCAAAAATAAAAATTTGGGTGCTCATACAACATGGAGAGAATGGATTGAATATCTCCACGATCAAATTGAGAACACATTTGGCACACCATGGTTCAACAAGCTTGCTATCGAATACACCACTAAGCGAATACAGGACGAAATTGAAAAAGCGATACAAGAAAAGCAAGCGGCAGAAAATGCAACGCCTGGTCTTGAGCAGCTACAAAACGAAATCAAAATAGAATTCGAAAACCAAATAACGCGCCCACTATTTCAAGAAAAGCTCGGGTTAGACCTCAACTCACACCGCGCAATCTTTGACACACTAACCGAGAGCAGCAACGCAAGTGCCCTGCAACAAATCGGAACACAGCTACAACAATCAGGTCTCAACAAAACAGGAGCCGAACAGCTAGAAATAATCATCAAAGGATTCATGGGCATGTGGGTCTCACTCAGCTCAGGCTTCTCTGGCCAAATAGGTGGCATGGTCAAACAACTTATCCACAATATAACGAGCTTTGCATGCTCCCCTACTGGAAAAGACGTAATCAGCTTAACAGCAGGAACCGTAGGCACAGCCGTAGGCCTCAAAGCACTCACCGGTATCTTCTCATCAACAGCATCTTCACTCCTCACCTTGGGTACTGTCGGCGGATTGGTATACAAAGTTCTCGACTTCAACACCAACACCCCCGAAGCAGAACGCGCCGAAAAGATTCAAAACTTCGGCAAAACAATCGAAGGATGGATCAGCGGCGCGACAGAACTTGCTGCAAGCTTGTTCGGCGGTGGTAAAAAAGCAGAATAAAACAACTACTGTACACACCCTACTGGGCCAACGGTTCTCCCTCCCGCGGCCCAGTCTTTTTTTACACCCAGAATCAGATTCAGACAGCATATCAACGATATCCACTTCAGAAGCTTTGCCGGAAGGCAAATAAACTTTCAATTTGACAAAAAACAAGAATCTGACACACTTAAAGCATGGTAAAAAACAACCAAACCAACTAAAGAAAGGTATTCTAATGAATAAGTTAACACGTATCTGCCTACTAGCCGGCCTACTCGGCGCAATTTCTTTGACCCATATTATGCCAATGGATACTAATTTCAAAAATTTTGAAGCATTTGAGCCCCAGGAGTTTTTTGACCAAGATAACAACGAGGATACCGAAAACAAATTGGTTGAGATGGAAAATAAAGCCAAAGATCTAAAAGATTTCATAGCCAAACTCCAAGAGGCGCTCAAAAAGTCTAAAAAGAAGACAAATGCATTACAATTCAGAGCGCCAATCAAGATTATGAATCGGATGAAGATTGTGAAGAGACTTATAATAAGGAAGACGTAATACAATTTCTAGACGCTCAAACCCCGCCATCCACGTTCAACTGGAAACAAGCAGGCCTGGTCGCAGGCGGCTCACTTGCCGTAGGTGCCTTGAGTGTCTACTTGATGATGCGCAACAAAAAGCCAAGTTTTGCAGCGCCTTCACTAAACACCACGGACAAAAACAACATCCTCAATACTGCCGCTAATCTGCTCCCAGCAGACGAAATCTTGACCTTCTAAGCTAAACAAAGCACGAAAACCTACGGGGTTGAATGCAAAATTGCATTCAACCCCGTTTCTTTACCCTAAATTGCTAGGCCAACTCAAGATTGCTTTACGCCGCTTCCTGGACCAAAGCAGATTCTTCTTGCTCCGCCTGCTCCTGCAATCGCCGCTCCATAATCTTTTGCAAATTGGCCTTACGGCGAGCACGGGATGGGTACCCAAGATAAAACCTTTTTGCAAGCGCGTCAAAACCAGGAATCTTATAATAAAAAGGCCGAAAATCTTCTTCAAACTCCTCAAGCCATTCAATTAATTTAGCAATAGCTGCAGGATTTTTTATGTTTTCTGCCGCAAAGGTATCTGCATATAACTCGCCACGATAACCAAAAATCGCTTTGCGAAAGAGAATATTCTGCAGTCCCAGCAACCATACACCCAAGCCTGCGGTTAAAGGATGCTCCACCATGCCACGAACCGACTTGTGATGCATAAGCTGCAAAGCACCAAATCCTACACAGGCTACTACAAATGCCGGCAAAAGTGCCTGGGTCTCTGCATGCCAATGCGCATTAACTGGATCAATCAAATGACCAAGTTCATGGAGCATTACTATCTCCACCAACTCCTCATCTTTATACCAAAAATCCCTATCGCAAAAAATAACGCCATGCAAAGGATCACAAAAAACGAGGAATGGATATGAACTAAGCCCAACAAAAACTCGTAACTTGTTAGACAACGCATGCCCCCGCTCCCGCAAAATCACGCGGAATTTTTCTTGCAACGCCTTAACTCTTGGACTGCTTTCTGCATCCTCCAGCATCGGGCGATGCATAATTTCAGGATCAACAATACCAGCTTGCTTTGCCTTTTTAAGGTCAACATATGACTTCAAAGTCTTTCCGATAGCCGCATAATAAGAAAACCACGCTGGTGACGCCTTCAAACCAACAAAACCAGGATATGCAACAAGTCTGGGGACCTCGACATGTAACTCGAAACCATCAATAAATTTTCGAATCGCCCCACGAATAAGATCCTTTAAAGCACGCTCCTCCTGTTTAGGCGAATAAGCCCCTGATGTTTCTTTGTCGTTGACCGATTGGCTACCAGCACTATTAGCTTGATCATCTGAAGCAAAAGAAGAAAAAGCATAAACGGCAAAAATCATACATAACAACTTCTTTGGCATGCGCCCCCCCAAAAAAAGCGCCGAGACCACTGCGAGCCTCGGCGAAAATAACCTACATGTAGTTAGTATACTAAAAATATTTTTTATTTCTATCTACGCTGTTTTTTGCGGCGTTCCGCGCGTGATAACTTTGGCTCTTGCCCCGTCGTATCACCCCCACCAGCCATCTTAATCTCTTCCAACTCTCGAATACGACGTGCTTCAATAGCCGCCTTATTAAAGTGATCAAGATCCAAATGGAAGATATGATGAACAATCTCCGCACGAACCGAGCGCATCATATCTACAAAAAGATCAAATGCTTCTTTTTTATACTCAATCAATGGATTTTTGTTGCCCCAGCCGCGGAGGCCAATTCCCTCACGCAATGAATCAAGATTAACCATATGCTGTTTCCAAGCCTGATCAATCGACTCAAGCATCAACCATTTTTGCGCCTCTTGCATCATACCAAGACGCATTGCGCGATCCGTCTCATCCCCAGCACCCTGAACCGAAGTTAAATAGAGGTCATACCGCATCAGTAGGTAGTCCAAAAGATCTTTCTTCAAAACCTCAACATTAGTTTTGTTGAACGGCTGCTGTAAAAGCTCTTCTGGATTGAGATTTAACAATCTTGCTACGGCTAACATAATCGCGTGATACGCTTCTGGTGCAACCGTATGGCGAACAACATAAGCCGCAACAACGTCCGATATTGTATCGGCACACAAATCTCTAAAAAGTGACGCAATCTCTTCGGCACCCTCAAGCACGCTCCGACGATACGAATAAACAACCATACGCTGCTGATTAAGTACATCATCGTACTCAAGAACATTTTTTCGCATTTCAAAGTTGCGCTTTTCTACCATCTCCTGGGCACGTGCAATTGCCTTGGTAAACCATTTGTCTTCAATAATCTCATCTTCCGTCATACCAAAACGCTTGAGATTATTATGGAACGAATCGCCTCCAAAAATACGGAGTAGATCATCTTCAGCAGAGAGATAAAACCGCGACTCACCAGGATCTCCTTGTCGCCCAGCACGACCGCGCAGCTGATTATCAATACGACGACTCTCATGCCGCTCAGTACCAAGAATATAGAGCCCGCCAACCGCTTTGGTCGCATCAGTTAGCTTGATATCAGTACCACGACCCGCCATGTTTGTGGCAATAGTAACCGCACCAGGTTGTCCTGCTCCCGCAACAATATCCGCTTCGCGCTCATGCTGCTTTGCGTTAAGCACTGCATGCGGTATCCCTTGACGCGTAAAAATAGCACTCAAATACTCTGAAGTTTCGACCGCCACGGTGCCAATCAAAATAGGCTGACCTTTTTGATGGCGCTCTACCACATCCTTTACAATGGCCTTGTACTTACCCGCACGCCCCAAAAAAACTAAATCTTGTTGATCAAGTCGCGCAATAGGCCGATTAGTTGGAATCGTAACCACTTCCAATTTATATGTACGATAAAACTCTTCGCCCTCAGTTGCCGCAGTACCAGTCATACCTGCAAGTTTTTTATAGAGCCTAAAATAATTTTGCAGAGTAATCGTTGCTAACGTCTGACTCTCTGCCTGGATATCTACCCCTTCTTTGGCCTCAAGAGCCTGATGGAGTCCGTCGCTGTAACGACGCCCCGACAAAATCCGCCCAGTAAATTCATCAACAATCAATACTTGCCCGTCTGCAACAATATAATCAACATCATTTTTAAAGAGCGCATGCGCTTTAAGCGCCTGGTTAACATGATGCAAAAGCTTAATATTTTCGACCGCAAAGAGATTTTGAATATTCAAGGCATGCTCAACCTTGTCAACACCAGATTCAGTAAGCGTTACCTGGCGGTCTTTTTCGTCAACTTCAAAATCCGTGTCTTTGATCAAGGAACGAATAATGCGATCAGTAGACTCATATAATTTGCTACTCTCATCAGTTGCTCCCGAAATAATTAATGGGGTGCGCGCCTCATCAATCAAAATGGAGTCAACCTCGTCAACAATTGCATAATTAAGCTCGCGCTGAACATAGTCCGAAAGGCGGAATTTCATATTATCCCGCAGATAGTCAAAGCCAAGCTCATTGTTCGTTGCATACAAAATATCCATTTGATACGCAGCTTCACGATCCTCGTCAGACATATCATTTTGCAAAATACCAACCGTCAGACCGAGCGCCTCAAAAACTGGACGCATCCACTCGCCATCACGGCGAGCCAGATAATCATTAACGGTAACAAGATGCGCGCCCTTACCCGTTAACGCATTCAAATAAAGCGGTAGAGTCGCAACAAGCGTTTTACCCTCACCCGTGCGCATTTCGGCAATTTTTCCCTCGTGCAACACGATACCACCAATCAACTGGACATCATAATGCCGCTCACCAAGCACACGCCGCGCCGATTCTCTTACTAAAGCAAACGCCTCTGGCAAAAGACTATCCAGGGACTCTCCACGACTATATCGCTGGCGCAACTCATTCGTTTTGGCGATCATCCCATCCGCATCAAGCTTCTGTGTAACCGATTCAAGAGCATTAATTTTTTCAACAATTGGCCTAATGCGACGCAACTCCCGCTCATTCCTTGTTCCAAATACGCGTGCCAAAACTCCTGCAATCATGCCTTATCCCCACTGCTAATACACGGTAGATTTTATCTAACAAGCACAAACAACCTGCTCATTAACCCAAACAATGATACCATTGTCAGGGCCACCTTCGCAAGGAACGTCGACACGCACGACAAACAGAAACAATCATTTGCCATCTGAAAAATTATTCAACTTTTTCTTGACTCTTTTTCTATTTGAACTAATATATAAATACCACCTACTTCTTGCCTTTCCCTGGCATAGATTTTCTTACCCCCCTAAAAAGAAAAAAGTGCCCAGTACAAACGGGGAATGGAGGATGAAGAGTAGCTGCCGCCTGGTAGCTACTCTTCTTTTTTTTCTTCCGCCATATATCTTTAGCGACTCATTCTATACATCAAACAACTTCAACAACACCCAGTCTGCGACTGTCGCCCCAAGGTCGATTGCCACGTTACCACGCTCTGACCTATATACGCGTCCTCACTGTAAACCGAGCAAACGCTATAACTGCTCCTGCTCCCCCGACATCCCCTTTTGCCGTAAAATTGCAGGCATATCAAGAGGATCTGTCGAAATATCATGTATTGGTAATTCACGGGTACTGACAATTGGCTGCGTCATAGTCTCAACCTGTGCCGCCTTTGCTGTAGCAAGATCAACCGAAGCTGTTCGCCCACAGGCAACATGGCGCAATGAAGAATTTCCCAATGGCAAATGCTCGCGAGTACCTGCAAATGCCGTTGCTATAAGGGTTACACAAAGCATATCTTCTAAGCTGTCATCAATAACAGAACCAAGCACAATATTGGCCTCGGCATCAACTTGCTCATAAATAATGTTCATGACTGCACCAACCTCATGCAGCCCAAGCTTACTACTGCCTGCAATGTTCACCAAGACACCGCGCGCACCAGCTACCCCATTTTCTTCTAAAAGATTACACGAAACAGCCTGCAATGTTGCTTCTTCTGCTCGATTTGATCCCGAAGCTTCTCCAAACCCCATAACTGCACTGCCCGAATTTCGCATAATCGCCTGAATATCAGCAAAATCAACATTAATATGGCCAGAGTGTGTAATAATATCGGCAATACTTTTAACAAAGCGACCAACAAAACCATTAAGCCGCTCGAATGCATCCAACAAAGAAAGGTTGCTATCCGAAAGATCAATTAACTTCTGATTGGGCAGCACAATCAAAGTATCGACAACATCTTTGAGTAACTCAAGAGCCTCATCAGCAACTGCCGAGCGTCGCCGTCCCTCGAAGTCAAAAGGCTTGGTCACCACGGCCACGGTTAAAATGCCGCGCTCTCGCAATGCCCGTGCAATAACAGGAATACCCCCAGAACCAGTGCCGCCCCCAAGGCCAGCGGTTAAAAAGACTATGTCAGCATCGGCAACAACATTGTAAATTGTTTCAAGATCTTCTTCGGTTGCTCGACGTCCGATTTCTGGATTAGTACCACTTCCAAGACCACGAGTTAACTTGTTGCCCAGGCGAATAACATGATGTGCCGAAGAGTTTTCAAGCGCTTGAGAATCGGTGTTAGCTGCAATAAATTCGACATAATCAAATCCAGAACGCACCATGCTATTTACCGTGTTGCCTCCAGCACCCCCAATACCAATCACTTTTATCTTGGTTGTCACAGAACTTTCTATGAGAAGCTCCCGCTCATCGACCAAACGAATCATAACTCCTGCTCCTTTATGGGTAGACCACCAACCAGAATATCTTGTCGGGTACTCTACCAAAGGCACCAGCTTTGGCAAAACTACTCAGGAGCAAAAACTAAAAAACGTCCGAGATCCACGACTTCATGCGCCAAAAAACACGTTGTGGCAGCGGAAGAGAATTTTGCAGTGCGGCAGATTTCGCCTGCTGATTAACATAGTGTTGGATTAATCCACAACCCGTCGCATACAGCGGCTTAGACAACTCATCTTTGAATGGAGAAGAAACAACAGGACTTCCAATACGCACAGGAATCCCCAGGCGCTTTTGCGCCAAATCAGCAAGTCCGTGTAATAACGCACCGCCGCCAGTCAGCACCAATCCGGTCTTCATCAGCGAACGCACACCATACTCACGCAAAACAGCATCGAGCTGGTCTAAAAGCTCGTTAGAGCGCGCCAACAATATCTCCTGCACAGTCGCAACTGAAATCTGACGAACACGGTGCCCATCCAAATCATTAACTTGGATAGATTCGTTACCACCACCCGATATTACAGAGCCATGCTCTTTTTTAATTTTCTCCGCCTCTTCCCGTGCTACACGAAGACAAATAGCAAGATCGTTGGTGAATAAAGTCCCCGCAATAGGCAAAATCTTAGTAAAACAGAGCTTATCCTGCTGATAAATAGCAAAATCAGCGGTACCTCCGCCTATATCCAAAAGACCTACCCCAAGTTCTCGCTCATCAAGAGTAAGCACTGCCGCAGCCGAAGCTACCGGCTCAAGAATCACATCATCAACACGCAAGCCCGCCAGCTGACAACACTCCACGACATTTTTTACCATAGTCACATTACCAGTAATAATATGTGACTTACACTCAAGCCGCACCGCATGCATATGCAAAGGATCTCGAACAATATGCTTTCCATCGATAATAAATTGCTGAGGAAAAACATGCAAAATCTGCTCATCATCTAACAAAGGAATTGTTTTAGAAGACGTTATAACTCGAGCTACATCAAACTCTTTTACCGTGCCGTGTTTTACCGGAATCATACCAGTCGACTGATGGGTCGCTACATGAACCCCAGAAACCCCAACCAATACCGAGTTTATGGAACAACCAGCCAACAATTCAGCCTCAGCTACCGCCAACTTAATCGACTGCACTGCCGGTGCAATATCAACCACGACACCACGTGAAAGCCCCGCAGAGGGAACTCTTCCTATCCCAATAACTTCGTAATGAGAACCGCCCAAACACTGCGCGACCAATACCCCAATTTTGGTTGTTCCTACATCTACCGCTACAACTACATTGGATGGGTGAACACGTTTTTTCATCGCCCCCCTCCTTTCCTATTTTTTTGCGCATTACGATGCACAATCATTCCATCATATCGGAGGTCAAAAACAGGCGACTCCCCTTGCTTTGTTTGAGCACAAAAACCCACCAAAACATCCATTTGCGCCTTTAATTCAGCATCAAGGTCTCGTGCTTGTGTTATTAAAAAATGAGGATTTAGCTCTTTGGCAGATTTCGCCTGCAACCAAATTGCATTTTTATCGCGCCAAGAGATCGCAACCGCAGCAAGCTGTACTGGATCTTGCTTTTGCAACCACAAAACAGCCGCCCCAATATAGCGCGCCGAAACGTCGCAATGAATAAGTTTTTGCAACCAATTTGAATCAAACAACGCCGCAGGATAGTATATACCCGTTAAAAATGGTGCAACAAAACTACCAAGATCGGTTTTTAAAAGACAAGCTGGCGCATAGCAGCTAATCCGATACACATTAACACCATCAGCACGCTGAGTACGCACAATATTTTTGACAGGAAATGATGCATCAGAAAAAGCCTTATAGATCTTGTTAACAGGCTCTTGTGCTGCATCAGCACGCTCAACCAAGAAACGCATAGTTTCTTGCGCTCGCGCACTCAAAAATGAATCAAGTTCAACCAAAACACGTGCTCTCATGCTACACACACTTACCAGCACGAATATCCCAAGAACCAAGAACCCCCGAGCCATACCCCCCTCCATATATAGCTTCCCCTATATCGAGGTATACTATGGGCATTCTTGGCAACGCAATAGTCTTCTAGATTATCTTATGCCGAGTCGCAACCAAAAACATCAATAATCCAGCGGCCACCGAAGCATTGTAGGAAACATCAACACTTTGCTGGGGTAACATAACACGGGTACTTAACTTTTGGATCTGCGGAGAAACCCCATCTCCTTCATTCCCAATAACAAGCACTGCAGGCAATGTAATATCAACTTCAGTAATACGCTGCCCCCCAAGTGCTCCTGAATAAAGAGAATACCCCGCCTTAATAAGGTTTTTGGCGGCCTCTAAAGGAGATGGCTCAACAAGTATTTCAAGTCGCTCAGCAAGCCCTGCAGACGCACGGTGCGCCGTTCCACTTAATGGTGCCGTTTGTCGTCCTGCAAAAACCACCCCACTACAGCCAGTGCAGTATGCTGAACGCAAAATTGCACCTAAATTACGAGGATCTTGAACGCTATCAAGAAAGACAACAAGTGGTGTGTGCTCAGGGCTAAAGAGCTTTTTTCGAAATGGAAAAGGAGCAACCGTAGCAACAACCCCCTGATGGTCAGGTGTTCCTGCTAACTTGTGTAACATGGCCCGCTCAACAAATGAGACAGGAATACGTGGCGGAAGCATTCCTTTAACCTGACGGAACGCCTTTGATTCTTGCTTTGTAGTAAAAATGCGCTCAACGCGCCGCCTATTATTTTTTAAAACTTCACACACTGAGTGTGCACCAAACACGACCGACATCTCTTGTTTCATAGGGATATATTTCTTGGCAAAAGTTATTTCGACTGCAACGCTATCAGGTGTTTAGTATACCGCAAAAAGAAGTTTCTATGAAAAACCAAAACGCCCCAAGAAATATTCTTCTTTTAATTTTTCTTTTCAGCAATAATCTGATTTTACCCAACTCCCAAATTTCACAAGTCACCTCACTATTTAGTAGTCACGACTCCCTCCAGGCAGAACTCCTTTCTTTAATTGCGCAAGAGACAAAAAAAATACAAATCTCGGCATTCCGCCTTTCAGATAAACTGATCGCCAATGCCTTGATAGCAAAAAAGAAAGCAGGGGTAAAAATCGAAATTGTTGCTGATGCAGGAGGTCTAGATAGTCGAATCAACCAGATACTTTTTCTTCACCAAAACAGTATCCCCGTTTATATCTACCCACCAGGAAATAGCACCGGCAATTATGGCCTAATGCACCACAAATTCTGCCTTTTTTTTATTAATGGCAAACACCAAGAACAGATAGTTTGGACAGGCTCCTACAATTTTACCAAAGCCGCGGCTACTATAAACCAGGAAAATACGTTAATCATTCGGGACACCAAAACTTGGAAGAAATTTGCTCAAGAGTTTCGCGCCTTAAAAAAAATTTCGCAACGTCTCTAAAAAACCAAAAGGCAAGGTAACACAAGGGGCCGCACATATTAATGTGCGGCCCCTTGTGTTACCTTAACCTTACTGTGATCAATTACGCACGGCCTTACGCCATCAATGCAGCAATTTGACCTTGAACTCGATCAACATTTTGCTGCACAAGACCTCTAAACTCATCACTCTGTGCCTTGACAATAGCAAGCAACTCATCAGCTGATTTACCTGTTTGAGCCTCCAAGGCTTTTACTGCATCAGCGCCACGAGCTTTAATCTCTTCGGCCCACTGTTCCGGTGTTTTTCCCGTACGATCAATAATGATATTACGTGCTTCATCGAGCGCCTGTTGTGCCAAGCGACGTAACGCATTCAATTCTGGAGCAAATTTTGCTTCCATACGATTCCAAAATCCTGGAGTCTTGAGTTCGTTAATGCCATCTCGAATAGCATTGAGCACTTCGCGATTTTGCAGAGCACTAAGTATCTGCTCTAATGCATAGTTAATGTTTTGAACATTAATCGTTCTACCAGCATCATGCTGTGTCGCAAACGACTCAACTAAAACCTTGAGTTTCATAGCCTCTGGTGAATCTTTAAGAACTGAAAGCAACTTGATTAATCGAGGATGATAATTAAATATCACCTCAGAAACATCCCCTGCTTTAATAATCAAGGCATCGCCAACACGCGCAACACCATCAAAATTGCCTTCGGCGAGGGGCTGAAGTAGATGGAAGGTTTCACGTATTTGCGGACCAAGGTCTAAAGCTAAGTCTTTTAGCATTGGTAGTGCTTTATCCCAGCTAATCTTAATTGATTCAACAATCAAGTCACTGTTTTGTGCCAAGGCTACCAGAACATCGCTCATCACCGGTGGCAAGACAAAGAAACGATTTAGATTATCAACGGCTTGAACCGCCATCTCCTTAATTTGAGCTGAATCAGCAGGTAATGGCATTGGCTCTACCATGGCAACCAAAGGCTGTCCAACAACCTCAACCGCTTGTGTTGTTACAGGTTCCGTTGGCATTGACCACCACCCGGCATCAACAAGCTCTTGAGCCCCCGGGGTCACCAACTCTTCGACTACCTGTACCTGCTCAGCATGCAAACCCGCCACCATCAAAAGCACCAGGCTTACTCCAAAAATATACCGTTTCATACTACACTCCTGTTCCCCGCTACTGTTCTACTTGGTAGGCAGGTTCTCGCCTGTGCAACAAGTTGGGCTCCTGTCGCACAACGGGGGAAATATGGCTAGAACCCTGCCGTACTTTCTTCTATTCTTTAATAGAATACAGTTTTTAAATTTACAATTGCAATAATTTTTAAAGACTGGGCAAATGAAAAATTATGGGCTAAAACAAAGCAGATTTTCTATTAACCTCTATGAGAGGAACCATACTATGAAATGGTTGTTATTATTCCTTGGAGTCATTCCAGGCTTCATTTACTCCACACAAACCCGAGCTCCTCGCCCGAACGATAAAGAAGTGAAACCCAACATCGGAGGAAGCAACCCCTATTTTTGGGATCTTTTTGTACTCAACAAACTCACCGGCAAAAAGGTAACCATCCAAGAAGAACTCAAAATACCTACTCCCATATTCCCCCCAACAACAGATGTAGAAGCCGGCCAAATTATTTTACTTAACGGAGAACCATATTATTTTGATACCCTTCGCGAGTGCTGGCTAAGCATGGCGCATCACACCATAGTTGCTTCGCGGACAGGAAGCCAAACCAATACCTATCTAGCACTCCCCGATAACCTGGCCATGAATGAAAACAGTATTCGTATCCCATATGAAAGTGCAGTAACCGGAGCCACCATACAATCAAAACAAGGAACAACCTGGCGCGTAGCGTCGATAGGTGGTGATTTCACTGATCTTGCAAGCGCTATTAATAGTCCACTCGTCACAAGCGGAACTGACCTAATAGCACTAGCAGAAGAAACATTTATCGTCCCTTCGACCATAACCATAAACAAAAGCCTAATTATTTACGGTGAAGGCCCAGGCACCATACTCGAAACAGAAGGAACGGGAAGTGACCCCATTAATGTCATCAGCATCACCGCAAACAATGTTATCCTTAAAAATTTTACCGTAAAACAAAAAAGAACAGCCGACTCCAACCCTACCGCTATCAATATTGGAAACTGCAGCAAAGCCGTCCTCGACTCGTTAATCATCCAAACCGTAGAGTTTGGCATCCAAACAACAGGAACCTCATTTACCATCAAGAACTGCGAATTCCGTTACCAGGGCCCCCTTGGCAATACCCACCGATTTATTCGGGTTGGGCCTCATGCAGGAACCTCTCTTATAAAAAATAACACCTTCTACCCGAGCAACGACTCAGGAACTGGCAGAACCCGCTTTTGCTACATTAACAACTCCACACTCAGCGGAACCCTTGTTCTCGATGGCAATATTCAAGCAGGAACAGGAACACTAAATCAATTTTTCATACATGACAGCCTAGGCGGAAGCTTAAGCCTGTATTTTGTTAATAACAACTACCAAGATGTTAATGGAGGAATTATTTTCTACGGCGGAAATAATATGCTTAATAGCCTCGCTCAAGTAGTCATAGCAAACAACCATGTGACCAACTCAAGCGGCAAAGGCCTTGTTACGCTTGATGGCGGCGCAGGGTCGGAACTATCTCTTGGCTCCACCAACTGGTGCATCGCTAACAATATCATAGACAGTACAGCACTCATTCCGCCATTTGCTAACGCCACAGATCACCCTGGCGAGATTGCGTACGCAACGGACAGATTTACCCTTGGTACTCCAATTGTCCCCTCCACCACTATCCCAACCACACCCCAACAAGAACCACGCTTCTCGTTAGAAATATGGGCCGCCCCGTTAGCTACTCTTCCCGTATATGAATTTGGAAACCATAGTACCTCGCTCAATGGCTTACTAGTCGAAGGAGACATCTTGCAATTGTATCTTAACGGCACATCAATCTCTCCAGTTGCCTTCGTATACCTACAAAGAACGACAATGTCAGCCGTTTAACATACTGTTCCATTTCTTTGCAGGCGAAGTACTATTCGTACTTCGCCTGCAAAGAAATGGCTTATTGTAAAAAAAACATATTTTGATACACTAATACAAAAGCGTATGCACAGCAAAAAAGGGGTATCATGTTCAAACTGCACGCACCATTTTCACCAGCGGGAGATCAACCACAAGCGATTACCCAACTAACCGCTCAACGCCCTGGAAAATCAACACTTCTTGGAGTTACCGGTTCGGGAAAAACCTACACTATCGCTAACACTATCGCCCAACAAAATAAACCGGTGCTCATCCTCTCTCCAAACAAAACCCTTGCGGCGCAACTTTACGAAGAATTTTCTCTATTTTTTCCCGAAAACAAGGTCGGTTATTTTGTCAGTTATTACGACTACTATCAACCCGAATCATATCTACCCGCACAAGATCTGTATATCCCAAAAGAAACTCGTATAAATAGCGAAATAGAGCGTTTGCGCATCGAGGCCACGGCATCAATAATCAATCGCCAGGACACGATTATTGTCGCCTCCGTTTCTTGTATCTACTCACTCGGAAATCCATACGACTACAAAAATCTCGCCTTCAAATTATCCGTCGGTCAAAACATTTCGCGATCAGCGTTGTTGCACCAACTTATTGCCATCCAATATGAACGCAATGACATAGAAAAAAATGCGGGGACTTTTCAAGTCTATGGCCCCGTAGTCGAAATTCAATTGCCGTATCAGCGAGAAATACTTGCTATTGAACTAGAAGGTTCTACTATTGTTCGCTTGACTTGGAATGATAAACAAAATCACCGGGTAATCAAAGAACTGGATTCAGCTCTTATCTTCCCAGCAAAACACTTTGTAACGACCGAAGAAAAAAAGATTCAAGCATTTGCAAGCATCAAAGAAGAACTCGATGCATACCTGCCAACGGTAGAAAATTTAACCGTACGCGAACGCCTCAAAAACCGTGTTGAATATGACTTGGAAATGATCAAAGAATTTGGCTACTGTTCGGGCATCGAAAACTATTCGGTTCACTTTGATGGTCGCTCATCTGGAGAAGCGCCCTACTGCCTCTTTGATTTCTTTGAGGATTTTCTTTTGGTCATCGACGAATCACACATAGCTATACCACAATTGCGCGGCATGTATGCTGGCGACGCCGCACGCAAAAGATCTCTTATCGAATATGGATTTCGCTTACCATCAGCGCAAGATAATCGCCCACTAAAGTTCGAAGAGATTGAGACTTACTTTAAGGATGTCATTTTTGTCTCGGCAACACCGGGTGACTACGAACTCAACAAATCACAGCACGTCGTTGAACAAATCATCAGGCCAACCGGCCTTGTCGATCCCGAGATCCATATTCACCCACGCGAAGGTCAACTTGATCGACTCATCAGCGAAATACGCGCAACCTCTGCACAAGGCTTTCGAACACTTATTACCGTTATGACCAAAAAGCAGGCCGAAGAACTAGCCCGTGCGCTAGAAGAACGTCAGTTACGCGTCTGTTATTTGCACCACGCTCTTAAAACGCCGGAACGCACCGAAATTCTGCATAAGCTGCGAACTGGAATTTTTGAATGCTTAGTGGGCATCAACCTACTCCGCGAAGGGCTTGATTTACCCGAGGTTGCACTTGTTGCCATTATGGACGCGGACCTCGAAAGCTTTTTACGTGACAAACGCTCTCTTATTCAGACTATTGGCCGCGCGGCACGCAACAGCCAATCAAAAGTGCTATTTTTCGCTGATCGAATAACACAATCAATGCAAGCCGCACTTGATGAAACAGCCCGTCGCCGCAAAAAACAACTTGCGTACAACAAGAAGCACAACATTATACCAACCACCACCGCACGCAGCGTAGTAAAAAGCATTACCAACAAGTTAACACCGGACAAACAAACAAAACCAAAAAAATCGCCAACTACAGCGCTGTCGCTAGAAGCACGCGAACAAAAGCTAAAAGACCTAGAAATAAAGATGCAAGAAGCTGCAGCGCGGCTTGATTTTGAAGAAGCAATTACGTTGCGACAAATATGGTTTGATCTGCAAAAAGAATCATAACCGTATTCAAAATAAACATGACCAGCTTTAAAAATGCGAAAGAGAGAGCCCAAGCCCTCTCTTTCAAACTAAGAAATTCTGCTATTTTTATTAATTCAATTCATGTGGAGGACGGTACGCAACCACATAAACCGTCATACCACTATCTTCAATTAACTGTTTAATCTCTGGTTGATTTAGTATTTTTTGTACCCATTTAGGATCGTTACCAAAAGCACCACAACCCAAACAAGTTAAAAAGAGCTTTTTAACTTGCAAGTTTGCTGCAGCAACAATTGTACCCCGATACATTGCATACAAGAGCTTTTTGGCAAAGTTTTCGTGATTCTGCAACCATTGGCCGAGCTCAACCCGTTTTTTAAGCCTGGCAAGGTACCCTGTTTGTTTTTTTGGATCTGCCTTCGCCAAGTCAGCAACAGCTTTTTTATAGTTTTTTCTGGCCTGTATTACCTCCTCCCGGCTTATTCTCGTTAGCTTTGGATTGCCTATTAGCTCGCCAACTATCTGTACAAAGCTAAAATTATGAACTAAATCATATGCAGCAGCAAAAATTTGGTGTACTCGCGGCAACTCCCCGCGCAACAAACCATTGTAAACATAAAAGTCATAGCCTCCACTTTTATGCCAACGATTTTCCTTAATAACGCTATTTTCTTTAAACCAATCGCCATAATCCAATCCAGCAGCCTTTTGGACCTCTTTAGAATATGAACTAGAAACCGAATCATAGTATCCCGAGGTTACCGCCACATTTTTGTGAACGCCAACACGAACATGCTCAAGCATCTCATCGCCCGCAAGATAGACCTGATTTAATGCTAATGCGCCAGGCAAAATTTTTGCATTATCTAACTTCCAGTACCCACTCATAAAACCTTCTGTACCAGTAAAGCCTTTATTTGTATTATCAAGAAGCAGGCGCTCTTGGCGCTCTATGCAATACTTACGAATAATTGTTGCCGCAATGGCTCCAAGAGAGGCGTTCTCTCCTTGAACTGCGCCATATTGCATATTTTCCAGGCGCTCATGCTCCATTCCACCTTCAAGGCAGTCGATGTTGGAAGCTATTTGAAATGCAGCACCTGGATATTTTGCCTGTAAATACCTAATATCAGTACGCTTAACTGCAAGCCGCCGAGCCTCCTCAGGCGCTTTACCTTGATCTATATATTTTTTATATAAGCTGCGGGCATTATAGGTATCAAAATCTAGCATACCCTTAGATGGCGCTTTGCTCACAAGTTTTGCATCACTTCTCACTAGATAAAATTCAGAATCCAGGAGCGCGCGACGCAATGGAAACGCCGTTAGTTCTTCTTGAACCCGATCCGAAAGTGATGCAAAAACAGAGCTTCCTTGATTATTAACAATAGCTTCCAACAAAGGAAAACGAGAAAATCCCTGAACTTTTTTAATCACCCGCGCAAACTCAACTTCCATAAGCCCCATCACAGAAAAAAACAGATAAGGTCGTGCAATTCCTTGGGCATCAGGAGAAAAAATGGGCGGCATAGCAAGCAACTCATCTGGTAAAACGCCCCCCTTCAATTTAACTACCTGGTCACCCGTTTCATCACGCGTTAATATTGCTGGAGAATACTTCCATTTTGGTTGCCAGTTTCCAATCTTCGAGTCTGCCTTTTCTCTACCTGCAACATAATACATGCGCCCAAGAACAGCACTCCCATCTTCGGTCAATCGAGGTAAACCTATGGCACCCTTATCAATATTAGAAACCAGAAACGGAGAAAATGGGTATTCTTTCCCCTTGCTGATCAATGTTGCTGGGAAGAAGTATGGTTTTTTGTGCTCCTTGACTGCAGGCACCTCAACAAGTACATCAAGGTCGTCCTCTTCCACATCATAGTCTTTCATGATAATGGCCTGCTCTGGCTCTTCCTGGTAATCATCCTCTTCTGACTGCTGCTGTGATTGCAACAACTCCTTCTGTTGCTCATTCGCCTTCCAAGCCAAATAATCTTTTACATAGCCAACCAAAACATTTAAATTCAAGCTTTTGGCGCTATCAAAAAGCAAATCTTGAAACTGCCCTGACTGCTGGAACAATTCATCAACAGCCATCTGTCCTTCAAGATCTCCAAAAAAATAATTCTTTTTCAACAGCCCAATTAGGACAACGGGCGAAACCTGCATCGGTGCAACCTGTTGCGGCGGAATTAAAGAAGACACCTGAGCTGGTTGATACATGGTTACCTGGGGTATTCTCTGCGAGGGCCGTTGCTGATATGGCAACGGTAGTTGAGATGGCATAATTTGCTGCGATTGGTATACTGGCGCCCACTGCTGAGGTATCGATGCTTGCCCATACTGAGATTGCTGCACTCCAGATCCATAAAACGGTTGCTGCTGGAATCCATACCATGATTGAGCTCCATATGGTTGCTGCTGGGACCCATACCATGATTGGGCTCCATATGGTTGCTGCTCACCCGGTCCATAAGACGGTTGTTGCTGGTATGGGTTAGCACCCCGCAAACCTAATACAACCAAACTAAACAAAAACAAACCATGCACACGACAACGAAAACTCATACCGCTCTCCTCGTTTATTATTCAAATTATAAATTAATATAACTCTGAGAAACAAAAAAAATAAAGAGTCTAAGGAGCAAAGTGTCAAAGGCTTCGATGCCCACCTCCGCCCTGGATCACCACGTCGACCCTCCAGCACTCCTCGTGATGACGAGTCTGGTGATTCCCCCGTTATTGTGAACAAAGCAAAGAGGGTAAGATTTTTAAAAATCTTACCCTCTTTCAAACTAAAAAGAGACAAGGTTGTATACTGCTTTATTAATTCAATTCATGTGGGGGACGATACGAAACCACATAAACCTTCATACCACTATCTTTAACTAACTGTTTAATATCTTCTCGATTTAGTATTTCCCTTACCCATTCAGATTTGTTACCAAATGCGCCACAACCAAGATAGGTTAAAAAGAGCTTTTTAACTCGTAAGTTTGCTGCAGCAACAATTGTACCCCGATACATTGCATACAAGAGTTTTTTGGCAAAGTTTTCGTGATTTTTTTTGTATTCTTGATCTGTAAGATTCTTGTAAGCAGTATTATGATTACTCAAATCGTATGCTGCAGTAAAAATTTGATGCACACAAGATAGTTTGCCATTAGACCCTAACCGCCCATTGTATACATAATAATTATGACCTTTATTATTCCAGCGATTACTGTTAATAACGCCATTTTCTTTAAACCAATTGCCATCCCCCAATCCTGCGGCCTTTTGAACCTCTTTAGAATATGAACTGGAAACTTGATCGTAATATCCCGAGGTTACCGCCACATTTTTATGAACGCCAACACGAACATGCTCAAGCATCTCATCGCCCGCAAGATAGACCTGATTTAATGCTAATGCGCCAGGCAAAATTTTTGCATTATCTAACTTCCAGTACCCTTGCTTAAAACCTTCTGTACCCATAAAGCCTTTATTTGTATTATCAAGAAGCAGGCGCTCCTGACGCTCTATGCAGTATTTACGTATGATTGATCCACCCATGGCGCCTAACGCTGCATTTTCACCTTGGACTGCACCATATTGCATTTCTTCAAGTCGAAGTTTTTCCATCCCGCCTTCAAGGCAGTCGATGTTGGAGGCTATTTGAAAGGCAGCACCCGGATGCATTTCCTGCAAATACCGAATATCCGTATCGCGCACGGCCAATCGCCGGGCCTCTTCAATGGTCTCGCTTTGCTTATATTTTTTAAATAAATTTTCGGCATTGTAAGTATCAAAATCTACCGCACCCTCTATTGACGCTTTAACCGTAAGTTTTGCATTGCTATCAACTAAATAAAATTCAGAACCAAGCAGCGCCTGACGTGAAGGAAAAGCCGCAAGCTCCTTTTCAACATCAGCTGGTAATTTTTCAAAAACAGAGCTGCCATTGTTTCCCTTGATTTTTTGCAACAAAGGAAACCGTTTTTCATTTTTTTCAACCACTCGCGCAAACTCAATTTCCATAAGCCCCATAACACCAAAAAATAGATATGGCCGCGCAATCCCTTTGCCATCAGCAGAAAAAACAGAAGGCGTATTCAATAGTTCTTGAGGCAAATTTTGTTGGTTTGCAACAGTATTACCATTGAAACTCAAATCAACAAACCCCCAGCTTGGCACCTGCGGATGAAATTTCTCTCCAGACTTCTCTAGACCATCGATATAACACAATCGTCCTTTGTGATACCCTGGATTTTTCTTATCAGGCCGAGGCAATCCCATATCGCCCTCATCTGTCAAGAACGGAGAAAACGGATATTCTTTTTTTTCTTCACATTTGCAAGTCATAGGAAATTGGTACGAAACCTCTAATAAAGGCTCGCTCCGTCTACCCGAAGTACCACCACCCAAGTCTTCAGTTAACCCGAGCAGCGTATGGCGTAGCATGTATGCAACCAGAGCTCCACCACTGAGCGCCAACAGACCACCACCCCAAAAAATAAGCTTTTTATCGTGAAAAAAACGCGCAGTGTTCTGATTCGGTACACAGACTACCTCTTTCGATAAACCACGCACCGCATCCGGCATCGCAACCAAAAGATTATCTTGCGCCAAAAGCGGAACACCCACCAGGATTAAAAACAAGCCACTAAAAAATACATTTTTCACAATCGCTCCTTACAGATCTCTATAACTTTTTGAATAATAAAACCTTAGGATAACAAACAGAAATAAAATTTCAAGCTGGATTTATAAATAAAGCTGATTAAAAGAGTGCGCTTGTTTCTAAACACCAGGTTATCCGCGTAATTCACAAATAAAAAAGCATCGGTGAGTAATGCAGTATACTCACCGATGCCCATGAAAAAGATATTCTTATACGTCTTCGGATTCTGTATCTATGGAGCGGCCATTTTGCTTACACCACTCATCAAGAAGCCCATTTACAAATCGAAATGCATTATCTTCGGCAAATCCTTTTGCTAGCTCAACGGCCTCATTAATAACTACCGAAGCAGGCGTATCGGTAAACATAAGCTCCCAAAGCGCATAACGCATCAAAAGCCGTGTAATCATACCAAGCCGCTCAAACCGCCAGTTTGCCAACAGTTTTTTTATCTCTTCATCAACGATATCACGCGTTGCGACTACTGATCGCGTCGTAATAAAAACCTGATCATGAGGAAAAATAAGACAGCCGTATTCGCGGCTAAAATTCTCTGCTATTGACTCAAGACTTGTCTCGTAATCAGATGCATCCATGGCATATAACAAATGAAACACCAGCGCACGCTGGTCTCGCTGAGACAACTCACTGCATGAGGCCGGCATGGTTGACTGAGGCAACCCAGAATTTTCAGTCACACAAGTCTCCATTATCGTTGCACCCGCTCAATATACTTATCTTCACGTGTATCAACTTTGATGAAATCTCCAATATTTACAAAAAGTGGCACCTGCAATACCAGGCCCGTCTCTAACGTTGCTGGCTTTGAACCACCCTGAGCGGTATCGCCCTTAACACCAGGCGGCGTATCCGTTACCTCAAGTTCCATGTGAATCGGCGCATTTACATCAAGAAGTCGTGCACCCCAATAAAAAAGTGTGTACATTTCTTGTTCTTTTAAATACTTCAGTGCAGATTCTACGAGTGCCTCTTCGAGCTCAATCTGCTCAAACGAATCTTGATCCATAAAAACGTAATGTTCGCCATCTTGGTAGAGGTACTGGACATTCTTGTAGTTTAAATCGGGCTCTTCAAAACGCTCTTCTGGACGAAAGGTCTGCTCAAACTGCGAACCGTTAAGTAAATTGCGCAATTTTAAACGAATAAACGCAGCCCCTTTTCCTGGCTTTGTATGCTGATACTCAACAACAACATGCGGTTCGTTGCGATATAAAATCTTGGCACCGCGCTTGCAATCGCCTGCTTCTTTCATCCTAATGTAGCTCCGTTTCTCATTTGAAAAGTCTGACTTTGTATAGTTTACTAAGTTTTAAAAAACCCGTGAAGCATACCAACCTATACCCTCTGAGCAGGAAGGGCTCTAATGAACAAACTACAAGAACTACTCGACGCGGTACACCAAGAAATCAAGCGCCAAAAAGAGACTATTAGTTTGATTGCATCAGAAAATTACGCACCGTTGACCATACAAGAGCTTGTTGGGTCTCCCCTTATGAATAAATATGCCGAAGGAACTCCAACAAAACGATATTATGGCGGATGCTCACTGGTAGATAGGATAGAACAAGCAACAAACAATCTCTGCTGCTCGCTCTTTGGTGCAGAATACGCAAATACCCAAGCACACTCAGGCTCCCAAGCAAACCAAGCGGTCTATCTCGCAGCACTTAATCCGGGTGACACAATCCTAGGTATGAACCTTACCGCAGGAGGCCATCTAACCCATGGCCACCCAAAAAACTTCTCTGGAATATTTTACCGCACAATAGCATATGATGTCGCACCCGTAACAGATATCATTGATTTCAATCAAATCGAAGATTTGGTCAAAAAGGAAAAACCTAAGCTTATTATCGCTGGTGCATCGGCATATCCACGGCAAATTAATTTCAAAACATTTGCCGAAATAGCTCATCGCCACAACGCCCTCCTCCTTGCCGACATTGCACACATTGCAGGCTTAGTGGCCGCGGGGCTGCACCCCTCGCCCCTACCATATGCCGACTTTGTCACAGGAACAACGCACAAAACCCTACGTGGCCCTCGAGGCGGCTTTATCCTGACAACAAAAGAATGGGGCAACAAAATAGATAACGCGATAATGCCAGGCATACAGGGTGGACCTCATATTAACAGCATCGCAGCCAAAGGAGCCTGCTTTGCCTTGGCTCAGGAACCAGAATTCACACGCTACCAACAACAAATTATCAAGAACGCACAAACGCTCGCTAACGAACTTACTCGTAGAGGCTCTTCCTGCATAAGCGGAGGTACAGACACGCACCTACTTATCCTTAACACCTATGAGCGCGGCATAACCGGAAAAGACGCAGAGACGCGTCTTGAAACCATAGGTATCACAACCTCACGCAGCACCCTACCCAGAGAAACTCTTAGCCCCCGTATCGGCAGCGGCCTACGACTCGGCACCGCAGCTGCAACCACACGCGGCATAAAAGAAGACGAAATGACCAAGCTCGCACAAATCATTGACACTGCATTATTCAGCCCAGAACCAGACCTAATGCAACTACAAAAAGAAGTGCAATACCTTGCCGATCGTTTTCCCATCCCCGAACAAATCAGTGGAGAACGCGCATGATTTTGACGCCCACCTTTGCTTGGAATCTTATTGATCTCACGCAAACAATAACTCCCGCGAGTACAGGGTACGAAGAAGACGACGCATGCACCATTACAACCACCTTGGATTATCAAGAATGCCAAACAACAACCAAATTTCGCGTGCAAAACATTTCGATGCCCTTAGGCATGGGCACACACATCGATGCGCCCGCACATGCGCACAGGCAAAAACCAACCATTGAAAAACTAAGCCCCCAAGACTTATTCTTTCCTCTTATTATTATAAACAGCACTACTACAATCACTAAAGAATTAGAGATCACGACTAACACGATCCATGAGTTTGAAGGGAATCATGGCGCAATACCTTCAGGTTGCTTTGTATATATGTATACCGGGTGGGCCCAATATTGGGATCAACCAAAATATCGCAACAAAAAAGATAACGGCACCACGCACTACCCAACTCTATCAAAAAATGCCGTCGACCTCTTAGTCGCGCGCAACATTGGAGCACTTGGTATTGACACGCTTTCACCAGACAAATCGCCAGACTTTTATACTCATGAGCAACTGCTCTCTCGCAACATTCCAATCATTGAAAATCTCGCTGAACCCAATGGAGTAACATCAACGGGAAACTTTGTAGGCGTATTTCCTTTAAAAATAATGCATGCAACCGAAAGCCCCGCCCGTGTCATTGCATTTGTAAAAAATAAACACAATAAATACTGGTAGCATCTCCCCCCTCTTTTTGGTAAACTCCCAGCAATCTTTCGGGTTAGCTGTTTTCTACCAAAAAGGATACGAGTATGAAACGATCACTATTTGCCTATATGGCGCTCCTTACCAGTGCTTTACTTGTGAACACAGCACCAGTATATGCAAAGTTATTTATGAACCAAATCTCCAACCAAGAATACAAGTTTACTGTTACCTCTCCTCGTCCAGGATGGAACCTAGGCACCTGGAAAACTGACAGCACACACGGTGCCTTTATTGGCTTTTATTATGAAACTGAAAGTAAAGCCACAATTCTTTCAAAAGGTGTCTACAACAGCTCCGTCGAAAACGAGTACAACCTTGCAATAGCAGAGTATGTCCCTGTTGATCAAGTCCATCATGAGCAACACCTTACCCCTTGGGGCTACATCGATGCTTACTACTGGAACGGACAAAAAGAAGGCGAAGAAACCCTCAACCTGCGACTCTATGTAATAACAAGGGACGCCGTAACCTACGCGACAAGGTGCACCTGCCCAACCGACCAAGTAGCAGAGTTTGAAGCTACATTCAACGCGTTTCTTCAAGGCTTAATTTTGCACTAATCGGCAGTTTTAAACACAAAAAAAGGGCCTGGAAAATCCAGGCCCTTTTTTAATTTGGTGGAGGCGATGGGAATTGAACCCATGTCCGTATTTCACCGCGTGTTAAGCGCTCCATGCTCAGTCCCTGCAATTACCAAATCAAACTCGCAGTGACCAGAGTTTTTGATATGGTCTGTTATCGTTTTACTAAACAAGTTACCACAACCGAATAATCTCACTTGTCAGTTCCATCTTGATTAATACGAGTAGATCAAACTGATAGACACGTTTTCACTACAAGGTCGCAGTTATGCTGCAGCAAACTGCTTTCTGCGAAGCGGAACAGCTGCAAAAAGAGCTGAAACACCTGCAAAAAGCAAGGCAAGCAAACTGCCGACAGAGTTTTGAGACTCTGCACGTATTGTTTTGGTTCTTCTTTTACGAGCACATAACCAAAGCTCGGCATGCTCTCAACAGACGACGCAACACGTCGAAACCAGTACGCCCCCGAGAAATTTCAAAAATCACTGGCTCTATCGTACCAACTAAACATATGCAATGTCAAGAAAAATTTCATATAGAAAAGTTGGCGCAACCGCCAAATCGCACAACCGCCTCCACGTACTGCTTTAGACGGCATATACCAGCAAGTACGGCGCATTATCGTTCTAATGGTCGGGTACCACAATGCATCTACCGACCGCACAGAAAAAACTGTACTATAACCTTTTAACGAGTATCGGTTAGTAACTCGGTGCAATAAGGTTCAGCTACGCCGCCGCTAGTTTTAGCATGTCAAAATTACAATGTCCAGAAACAAAAACAGGGCGCACATGCTCGAGAGCCCCGGAACAACCTCGGTCTCTCTAATAATCGTAACGACCACGGAGTTCTCGGCGCGTTTCGCGCTGGATATCACGCTCTCGCAATTCTTCTTTTTTCTTATGAGCTTTCTTGTGTTTGCAGACGCCAAGCTCAACCTTAACATAGCCGCGCTCATTTAAATAAAGCTTAAGTGGAATCAGGGTGTAACCCTTCTGTGAGATACCCCCAATAAGCTTGTTAATTTCACGACGCTTAAGTAGCAACTGCCTGCTTTTACGAGCCTCTTGCTCATTCAATTTTTGGTACGCATGCGAATATGGGGCAATATACGCATTTAAAAGCCAAATAGTACGCCCTCGGGGAACAGCAAAGGAACCAACTAAATTGCCCCCGCCCTTGCGCAATGATTTAACCTCGTCACCAGAAAGCGCAATTCCGGCCTCTAATCGCTCTAAAACCTCATAATCAAACAACGCTTTTTTATTTTGTGCTATAATCTTCATAGTCTATTTGCCTTGTGCATATGTAAGACTTCCGAGAAAGTGTACCACTTTTTACCCTGTTGATAAAAAATAATAAACCAACAATAACCCAAATAGTCTATGCAAAACTATCAATATATTTTTTTATTCCTGTGGAGTACAGTTCTCTTAACTCATGCCGCTCCTAGAATGCTCCATATGAGTGATCCACTGCCAATTGCGCAACACACAAAATCACTTGCTATCTTCATCCATGGATACGGTACTGATCACTCCTACTTTGACGAAGCCGAAATACGGAACCATAGTGCCCCCTTTCCATGGGCACGTATTACCTTTTATGATGCCCCTAAAAAACGAGGATTGTTTTGGTGGGCAAATTTCAACATGGGGCAGCGCGGCGATGCCGCGCAAATTATTTCATTTCTATGGGAGATTCACAAACATGGCTACACCTCTATTGTTGCCATGGCGCATTCGCGTGGTGGAGCCGCCTGGATAAGCGCCCTTCACATAGTATGGTTTCCTGAACAGCATGCAAAATTTTGGAAACGATTATCCCGCAAACTACGCATCCCCCAGAAAACAATAACAAAACGCCTTCAACACCTTCTCAGACAATCCAGCAGTATTTTAGTCCACCCATTGCTATCAATCCATTCCGCTGCACATTATACCTTTAAACGAAAATACCATCTCTCCAACTTCTCCAGTCGCTGCTTTGTGGCAGCCTACCGAACCAGTCTAAGTCTATGTTCTTCTTATTCGCTCCTCTTCCCAGAGGCAATCGAACTCTTACACGAACTCATAGACGCAAAACTCTTTCGTGGCAAAATCTTACTCTGCAATCCAGACAAAATTGTTGGCAACGAATTTGATGAAACGTTAATCACAAAAAACACGCCCCCGTACTATCAAACTTGCTACACAAACGCACCTAATCATTTTTGTTTAAAGGCAGGCTATCGTGAGGTGAAAAATTATCTTACATCACAATGTTCGCCACCAACCGATGCGCAAACCTCTCTGTGATGCACAATTAATGCGCGCACCATAAAAAACGTGCCAATCGTTAAAGGAACAGCAACAATATGTGCACCCACAAAATATGGTAGTACACCCAAACGATCCATACCGACGTAATGAAGAAGATGCGCGACTAAAAAATCACTAACCGGCTGCATCCAATGCGGCTCAAGCGCAACCCAATCCACACCAATGAACTTAAAAAACCAAACACCGACCCCATAATCAAGAAAAAAAATAGGAACCATCGTCCACGGATTATTAACTAAATACAGCACCGCAAAAACAATAGACGCTTGCGCGCGCAATAAAAAAGAAAAAACAAATACCAAAAGCGTCTGAATACCTAAAAAAGATGAAAAAGCCAAATAAACACCAAGAGCACATGACCAGGCCAATTTAGTCGGCGAAATGGCCCCAGTTCCATATCGTGCCACTAAGCGTCGCAAAGCATTCACATTCATACTCCCCTTTTACGACCCCTAAAAATCAAGTATCATAAACTACACTATACCTTCAGGAGTTTTCCCTATGAAACAATTTGTCTTACATTTACTCTTATTGCTCTCATCGGCCTCGATATGCAGCGCCACAAACACTCCCTCAGAAGCCTCTGCTAGCAGCACTCAACGCACATATGCGCTTACCGCGCAGTTGCCCAAAACAAGTATTCTCCTATCAAACACCAAAGAGCTCGCTCTTCCTGGACTAAAGGCCTACTACAAAGGATTTAAAATAGACCTTTCCAAAGGCATTGCGATGCTGCCCGAGATTACGCACCAAACATATTTTTCTTTTGTCGTTACACCAGAAATAGAACTTTGCTGCTCACAGCAAGACAACTCAGTTAAATACCTCAAACGCGCTCCAAGCGCTCCCGTCTCCTGGTTTGATGCCACACTGCGCTTAGATTTGAGTGGCGAACAAGATAAAAGTAAGATAGAGCCACATTATTACTGGGAAATTGAAAAACGCACCACAGACCAAATACCTGAACGAATCCCCGAGCAAGCAATAATCGTACTTATAGACCCACGCCACATCACAACGATACAGACAACAGAGCAAGGAGCCGACGGCACTATCTTTCTCCCATCACTCGTATTTGCGCAAGACGCGAGCGCTACCGATCTAGAAACAGCATTAACCTTCGCTGCAATAAGCTCAATCGATCTCGACACAGTTCACACCCCTGCAAGCGACATTTTTACTAAAACGCGCGTTCGAGATATTGCACGCGCCGCAGCCTTAGCCGAATAACATGCGCTACATCTTAGGCATCGAATCATCATGTGATGAAACCGCCGCGGCCGTTTTTTCAGTAGAACGCGGTATATGCTCTAATGAACTCTTTTCGCAAATTAGCCTTCACGCACCCTATGGCGGCGTCATGCCAGAAGTAGCTTCCCGCTCTCACATTCAAAAAATCCACCTCATAACCCACACTGCGTTATCCAAGGCAGATATCACACTTAGCCAAATTGACGCAATAGCGGTAACTCATGGACCCGGTCTACCAGGATCCTTGCTTGTCGGGTTATGCTTTGCAAAAAGCCTGGCGTATGCTCAAAAAATCCCCATCATCGGCATAAATCACATTCATGCTCACGCACTTTCGCCAACCATCGAAAACTCAATCCCATTTCCCTATCTCTGTCTTACCGCATCCGGAGGCCATACCTCCCTATCCCTTGTTCACTCTATGCTCGAACAAGAAACTATCGCGACGACCCGTGATGATGCAGCAGGTGAGGCTTTTGATAAGGTGGCAAAGCTACTTAATCTCGGGTATCCTGGCGGTCCAATTATTGAACAGCTTGCACAACAACAACAATTTGCTGATTTTTTTTCCTATCCCCGCACAAAACACAAAGAACTCTTTTTTAGTTTTTCAGGCCTCAAGACAGCCGTCCTATATCATCTTATGCAAGAAGGCTGGTACAACCGAGAAACAAAAACCTTTATCCCTCACGACAATGCCCTTCTAAAATCACAAATCGCAAGCTCTTTTCTCGTTGCCCTCGGGGACATGCTAACCTCTCGGATAGCAATCGCTATTGAGCAATATCCTAACATACAAGCCATCGCGTTTGCAGGTGGAGTTGCCTGTAATAAATACCTCAAAGAGCACCTTTCTCAACTTGCAAAACAACACGACAAGATGTTTTTTGCGCCTCGCCCAAGCTACTGCACAGACAATGCCGCAATGATCGCCTTCGCTGGATACCAAAAAGCTCTCGCTGGCCAGTTTGACGATCTTGCTCTCGATGTGCTTCGCTGGTAACGTATTAAAATTTCTTTTTGCAAAATCTATTTGTTTTGTTATACTACATTCTTAAAATAAAAAAATAATTTAACTTCTCCGGAGATCGTATGTGGAATCCTATCCGCTCGGTATTAAGATCTGTCTTGATATACGCTTGCATCTTTGCAACAAATACCAGCCCGGCCTCGCGACTATTTACTTCATCAATCAACAGAGCTAAACAAGTCGGCAATGGAATAAAAAACACCATTATTGCATCGCCATCCTCAATAAAAAGCCTCCTGACCCTTAAAACTCTCAAAAACACTGCTATCGGCGTTGGAGCTACTGGAATCACTGCCTTTGGAATCTACAAATTGTACAAGCGCCAAACCCGAATCCGGTTTAGCGAATACGTGACAAATCTTGATCCCAACAAGAGCCTGGCTGATGCCAAAACAATCGCAGAGCTAAAACAGATGATTTTACAAGGCTACCCGCTCGATGAAGACAAGCTAACAAAACGAAAAAAATCAATCAGCCTTGGGGACCTTGATCTTTGCAACTATTCCATCGAAGATCCGAACGAATACTTAGAGGCAGCATATAATCTTTTTGCCTTTGCACATACCAAAACATACTTCAGGCAATCTAATGCAATAGAAATCGTAAAATTCCTCATTAAAAACCCTGAGATACTGCTCGTTCGCAACCAAAGCCAAGAAAACATTCTTCATATCCTTGAGCAACAAGATCCATCCGAAGGAAGGTCATATGACAAGGATTGGAACCTGCTTCGACTTTTCGATCCGTCAGAGTTCTGGCGCGAACAAGAGCTAAGCCAAGAGCTCAAACCACTAATTCCATTTATTGTTGCTATGGGACACCAAAGAGATGCTCAGGGAAACACTCCTTTAGACAATGCGATACTCAAAAATAATGCTGATACATCAACTTTTCGCAACATAACCCAATGTGACCTTCCTTGCAGCAACATGGCCTCGCAGTATATTCTTAACACCCCTGAGGCGATTTTCAGAAAATTTGTAGAGCCAGAAAATTTAAGCCTAACTATTCCAGCGCTCGTGCGTCTTGGCTATTCAAACCCTTTAAGCCTGTTACTTACTCCACAGCAAAACACCGGACTAACGATGTTTGATTATGCAATACAAACAAACAACGTATCCTTTTTAAAACAAGTCAAAGAGGAACTCGGCATCTCATCGACCGCACCCAAAGAAGAAATCTCTAGACAACTTCCGCCCGGTATCATGCCACCTGCCCACTGGCTTGTCGATATCGTTAATGTCTGGAATTACAAAAACTTCTTCTTTGCCCTTGTGGCAAACCAAAGCAAAGCTTCAACCGTCACAGCCCTCGCCCATTTTTATGGCCAAGACTTAACGGTCCAACTCGTAAGCCACAAATGGGCTGAAGACAAAATAGGATATAGCCCACTCGCAGAAGCCTTTGCTGCCAACTATGGGGCCATCATGTGTGCAGGACTCAAAGCTGCCGGTATCACTATCAAAGACATTAGTTCCGCACTTACCGATGCTTATGAATGGAATAAAAAATATCTAAATAATGAAATCTCAGAAATCAACTCAGCAGAGGCACAGAAAACATTTTGGGCTAATCTTGCCGTAACCTAGGTGATTATTATGAAAAAAGAATTTTATATTCTCCTCATAATTTTCAGCATGATAAGATGCCCTATCTTCAGCGCCACAAGCTGTAATCATTTTTTGCCACCAGAAGAGTGGTTTATGCTCCCCTTTCAAGATCAGTTGAACTTTATTGAACACTGGGAAGAAAAAACAGCACTTGAACAAGCGCACTTCCGCCTTTTTTGCCTAAAAACGAAGGACCTACAAGCATTTCCAGAATTGATCAAAGCAAATAACTTTGATCAAAAATCAGCCATAAATCAATTAAAAAACATACGAGCAAGAAAAATATCTAACAAAAAAATCGCCCAGAAAATCTTAGAAAACATAAATAAAATCTTGGAGTATCAAGAGCGTGAGCAGCCAACACTATATGGATATCAACTAATCGGCAACATCAAAATGCTTCATATAGCGGGCAGCCTACCAGACCTTTTTTCAGATGAACTCATCAAAAAAACACACAACGTAAAACAAAAAACAACCGGTAAGCAGATTAAATTAATTAAAAAAGTTTGCTCAGAAATCACGCAATACCAGAAGAAAAATTTATGGACACTTACACAGTTATTTGCCTTTCAAGAAACAACCCAAACCCAAATCCCTGCAAACTATTCGCCTCAACAATTTTTACGAGCCCAAGTCATCGAACAAGAAACGCTCAAAGAGCTAAAAAATCAAATTCAACAACATCATACCAATCCAACCGAAGAAACAGCTTTTTACTTTGCAACAACATTGCCAACCCTTTTGATCAAAGAAAATATATTGGGCGAAAATCGACAGATTATGCTGGAACAAGAATTAGATAGTCTAAAGGCCTTGCTCCAAGATGCGGCCAAAATTGCACATCTAGATATGTTGTATGATGATTTATTTCACCTGCTTGTAAGCAGTAAAATTCTTGCCACACTTTCACCCAACCTGCACACAATAGAAAACAAAGAGCGAAGCATCTTAATCCATTTACTATCTTGGCTTATCATCAAATCAACTAAGCAAGAAACACTTGTAGCAATACTCAACAAACCGTTACATTACAACATACGTTCCCCTTTTAAAAAGGCGGTTTACGAAATCCTATTTAAAAACGGAGCCACCGGCAATCAAATCAAACAATACGTATTGTTTCTTGCGCAGTTCTACTACCCAAAAGCATTCCCTAAAACACCAATGCCAAAATCCTTTGATTTAACATATCTAGAATCACCTCCAAAGCCAGCGAAGCAACCACCCATTCAACGTGCCGCAACAAACAAGTTTACTGCGGAACAAAGCGCACAAATTGCAACAATACTGCAAGAACTAGAAACTATTGAACAAGAATTAAGCGATCTAACAAGTGAATTAGAAAAACGACAAATTTTTAACAATCGCTTTAAAGACGTTTTAAAAACGCCACAACTTATGCGCCTCTTAATCCAAAACAAAGATAATTCAAAAGCTATTAAAACACTTGCAGAAAAACGTTACCCCGCACTGAAAAAAATTTTTTTCGAGCCGAACAAAAACACCACAACCATACCAGAATTTTTGGAGCAAAACCAAAGCCTCCGAACAGAAACGCTAATTACTACCGAAATAGAAACCAAAAAAGCTACGCAAAATCAGCTATGGAATGACCTCAAAGATTTCCTAGCAAAAAATGCTACTGCGATACTTCCTGCAAAACTCATTGCTGAAATGCCCCAACAACTCTCAGCGCAGTATCTCAAAACTATAAAACTCAAACTTAAAGAAGCAATAAAAACCAACGATCAACCAAAGCCTTTTTCTGCCACACCCCCCAAAAAAGCAGCAAAAAAAAGCACCGCTATCTCACCTGAAGTAAAAATTAGTCTTGCTGTTGGCGGTATAACCCTTGTGGGCCTTTCATGGTATTTTTTCAAACAAAACAAAAAAATATTTCCTGATCAAACGACTTCACTAAAACCCTGTACAAACAATCGTTGCTCCGCCGATACGCTTCCCGATATAGTTAAAAAGTAACCTACGTTATTATTTAAATTTTGTGGGAGTATCCAATCTATGAAGTATATACCCATGCTCCTAGCCATTTACGCGTTGTTTATCTGCGCTAATTTTGGCTTTCAATCAAACACTACCTCCTCAGAGCTGCCGCCGCTTGATTTTTACGGAAGCATCATCGCACGAAACAACGAAATTTTTTCATTCCGCTTTCTAACAATATCAGGTCTCTACAAAGCTATCCCGTGGTATGCGGTAACAGCAACGCCGGAAGAAAACCCATACACCAACACCACTCGTCTTAATTTGTCACAAATCGCCCAGATCACCGTACATCATGAACTTGCACCCACAAAATACAAACACAAGACATTCCTGCAAATTTCAATACTTTTGAGCAACGAACAAAACCCCCACACTTTTTTAGTTGAAGCAAATCGAAAAATCGTTTGTAAGCAAATTTCTCAATCAGGCCAAGAACTTACAAAGGAGATTACATTTGAGGCGATAAAAGAAATCAAAGTCCTTGGACACCAATCCTCCAAAGCTGGCCATAATACACACCAACATGAGCCAAAGCCTCTGGAGGAAGACGTTACAGAATTCGAAAAACAAGTACACTTTATCACTGAGTAACCAGAACAAATATCAACAGAAAGGTTGAAAAACAATGGTACATGCGATTACCTCCAGTAATTTTGATCAAGAAGTCATGCAGTCAACAAAACCAGTCATTTTGTATATTGCTGCATCTTGGTGCGGCCCATGCCAAATGATGAAACCTATTTTTCATCAAGTAGCCGAAGAGCTTAAAGATTCTTACACATTTGGGCAAGTTGATATTGACGAATCGCGTGACCTAGCAATCAAATTTGGCATAACCTCCGTCCCTAGTTTCATCTTTATCAAAGACGGCGTCATCGTCGGTAAAGAACGGGGCTATATGAGCCAAAGCGACCTTAAAACAAAAATCGAACAAATCTTCGCGTAACACAACAAAGGGGGCTATCGCCCCCTTTTCTTTTAATACTATTTCTTATCTTGAACTTCATAGCCTAGAGCACGCAGCTGCTCACGTAGCGCATCAGCTGTTGTCCAATCCTTGCGAGCACGCGCCTCATCACGGGCAGCGACAAGCTGCTCAACTTCCGGGCTCAATTCAACAGGATCCTCTAACAGCGGTTCTAACCGTAACCCCATAACCTGCTTTAAAACCCAAAAAATCTGCCCCATTTCATGTGCAGATAAGTTTAAACCAATTGACTCAAATGCAACACCCAAAGCACCCGGCGTATTAAGATCATCGGCCAAAAAACTCAACATTCGTGCTGCATGCTCAGCTGGTTGCGCACCTGGCTCAACAGGCTGAATTGCTTCAAATGACCGCACCAAACGGCGATAACCTTTTTCGTGCCCAGCCATATCGCTCAACGAAAAATCAAGCGGTGATCGATAATGCAGCCCAAGCAACATAAAACGAACAACCATCGGATCAAACTGTTCAAAAACTTGTCGTAACGTAAAAAAGTTGCCCAAAGACTTGGACATTTTTTCTTTATCTATGCGAACAAACGCATTATGTACCCAGTGACGCACATACGGCGTACCAAAAAGTCCCTCTGATTGAGCGCGCTCATTTTCATGATGTGGGAAAATAAGATCCATTCCACCGCCATGAATATCAATGTGCTCGCCTAAATATTTATGAGCCATCACAGAACATTCTATGTGCCAACCAGGTCTTCCATTACCCCATGGACTATCCCAAAACCCTCCAGCTGGCTCAGCTTTCCACAATGCGAAATCCATTGGATTTCTTTTTTCATCATTAATATCAACGCGCGCCCCGGCTCGCATCTCATCAATATTACGTTTGGCAAGACACCCATAACAGGCATCCTGATCCACTGAAAAATAGACACTGCCGTTCGCAGCATAGGCCTTACCAGCAGCGATCAATTTTTCTACAAAATCAATAATATCAGGTATCACCTGTGTAACACGAGGTTGATATGATGGCACCAAACAGTTGAGTTGTTCAACATCTTCTTCAAACGCCTGAATAAAACGATCTGCTACCTTATTAAATTGGTACCGATCACCTAACTCACGCTCCGCGCGAGCAATCAACTTATCGTCAATATCGGTAAAGTTGCGGCAGTAGGCCACCTGATAACCATTGGCCATTAAAACGCGGCACAAGACATCAAATACGACATAACAGCGTCCATGGCCCAAGTGTGCGTAATCATAGGGAGTAACGCCACAGACATACATACGCACTGGGTCATTGGGTAAAATTGTAAGTACCTCTTTTTCACCAGACATGGTATTAGTAAGTCGAATATCAGCCACGAGTCTGCCTTTCGTTTAAACAAAAACCTTATGGACAGACTACTCAGGCTAGTGAAATTTCGCAAACTCAAGTATTCTTGTGGCAAGAAAAATTCAAAAGAAAGATTGGGTTTTACAGGAGCAGTAGATGCAAATCAAAACTAGGAATACCCGTAGCCGGCTTTTTGTAGCACTATTGTGCATATTCTCTTTGGGCACTACCTACATCGAAGCGGCCGGAACCTATCAAGAACAACCAATAACCATAGCGGCACCAAAAATAGCGCCAACCGTACGCAGTATACGAATTAGCGGCAATCAGATGGTCGCCACACCAGCAATATTAGCCAAAATTCCATTTCTCGTGGGCCGCACCTTTGACGCTACTAAAACAAAAGACACTATCAAAAACCTCTTTTCTATGGGCTATTTCAACAACGTCCAAATCTTTGTTGAACCCATAAATGAATACGAAGTCGAAGTAGAAATAAGCTTGACCGAAAAAGACCATGTAAGCGCAATAACGTTTAGCGGCAACAGCGCTTTAAGCAGCAGCAAACTGCAGGAGAAACTCGAACTTAGCCGCATACGCACGCTTGATGAAATGGAGATCAAAAACATTGAAGCTCAAATCAAAAAAATCTACAAAGAAAAAAATTACCACCACGTCTCTGTAGCCGGATCGCTTGAAAAAGAGGACAGTGGAATTACTACAGCACATTTTATTATTGATGAAGGAATAGCTTCTCGAATTCGCCGTGTTCGATTTGAAGGAAATGAATCAATAACAGATGAAGCTCTGCAGGCACGCCTCTACACACGCGAAGCCTGGCCATTAGGCTTTCTTGATCGATCAGGAGTTTATCATCCCGATGCAGTGATGCAAGACAAATATACCATTGAAAACATCTACCAAAGTAACGGGTTTTTAACAGCACGTGTTATCCAAACTAAAATTGATGAATCAGAAGATGGTGCCGTTGATGTTACCTTCATTATCGAAGAAGGAGAGCCATATTTTATCGGCTCCGTAACCGCAACAGACAACGAACTCTACACTGGGCGCGAAATTCGCGCAATGATCCCAATTTTTGAGGGACAACCTTACTCCAAAGACCAGATTCGGGCAACTATGGAGCGACTCCGCACCATTTTTGGAGAACACGGCTATATCTATGCTGACATACAGCCATCAATTATTCCCGATGAAGCGACCCATACCGTCGAACTTGAGTTTCGTTCTACGCTGGGCAACCAAATAACCGTTGATCAAATCAACATTGTAGGCAATAGAAAAACGCAAGATCGCGTTATCCGCCGAGAAATCCTTTTTGATGAAGGCGAAGTTTTATCAAAACGATTAATGGACGAAACCAAACGGCGTGTTCAACTCCTTGGCTACTTCGATCAAAAGGACGGCGTCATCTGGCGAATCATTAAAAACGATGACAACCACGCACAACTTGACCTAGTCGTCAAAGAGGTCAAGACAGGGCATTTAGGACTTGATATCGGTTACGGTGTCGGACAAGGCTCAGACCCTGCAACGCCGCCAGGAGGCTTCACCATACGAGGTACTGTCAGCGACAGCAATTTTATGGGCACGGGCATTCGTTACGGATTAAGCACGAGTCTGGCCTCCAGCGCTAAAACCTTTGACGCCGTCATTGGGTCGGATTGGCTATTTGATCGCCCAGTAAGCGGCTCGTTAGCCGGCTTCCTGCGAGAAACAACCTACGAAAATTTTAAACAAACAATCCATGAACCCGAAGAACGCGTGCGCGGTATGAACATCAACACTGGCATGCGCATTGAGGCTCTTAATTTCGCTGCTTTCAACACAGGACTAGGCATAGAATCTATCACATATAAACATCCTAATATTACACGCACTATCTATCGTGATAATGCCGAGGCCCAAGCTTGCCTACAAGCACAGGTCGACCGCATGTTTCAACCGGGTGAACTCATATGGCTTGATCTGCTACTCTCTCAAGACCGTCGTGACCACCCTATGTTCCCAACGACAGGATACGCTCTTAATTTAAATACACGCGTTGGCTTTCCTAACAGCGGAAGTAATTTTGGCTTTGTAAAATGTGGCCTTGACGCACACTGGTATACAACGTTAATTCCAGAGTATGCACTTGTGCTTCACTTGCACGGATTCTTTGGAGCAATTGGAACACTGGGCTCAGACCGCACAACTCCATATCGAGAACTTTTCCACGTCGGTGGTCCGGGCACTGTCCGCGGCTTTGCATACGGCCAAGCAGGTCCACAGTTACTTGGCAGCTCTCTTGGTGCTACGCGCGCACTCTTTGTAAACGCAGAATTACAGTTCCCAATAACACGAGACGAAAATATGCGCGGATTCCTTTTCTATGACGGCGGTTGCGGCTGGCATACCCCTGGTATCGAAAAGATCCCAGATGGCCTTGTATATAATAACAGTTTTGACTATCGTCATAGCGTCGGATTTGGTATTAGTATTCAGCAGCCAACAGCAATACGAATTGACTGGGGCTTCAAACTCGACACCAAAAAACGTCGCGGCGAATCTCCATATGAAGTCCATTTTGGAGCGGCGCGCGCATTCTAAAATTTATGTGCAAAGGGAGGATGGTGTGAACACATCCAAATTGTTACTGATCTGGAGCATAGTAACAATCGGCATGATATTTTGGTACATTTGGCACCAGAACGCGGCAATCCAACATATGTACCAAAAACAACACCTTGAACACAAATACCAAAAAACAGAAAAAGACATTCGACTCCTTCGTCAAAAAATTGCCGAACGTACTACCCCAGCAAATATACTCGATCAAGCCGAAAGAATGGGGTTAGAAAAGACCCCGCCCCAACGCATTATGCAGCTTGATACCTTCCTTGCCTCACGAAAGCAAGAGCAATGAAACAGATGCTAAACCAGTTTAGAGTCTCCCTGGTTGTAGCTCTCTTTTTTGTCTTTTTCCTTGTCGCATTAGGGCACCTTTGCATCATCCAAATCCTACACCACGACTTCTATACCAATTTAGGAAAACGTCAGTATTACATTCAAATAACTCAGCAACCCTCCCGCGGCATATTTTATGACAAACACACGTCCCCGCTCGCGCTTAATCAGGAAAGCTACTCACTTTTTGTCACCCCAAATCAAATGGAGTTCCCAAAAGAGACTCTCAAATTTATTCAGCAACATTTTCCTGAACAAACACACCGTCTTGAAACCGCCGCACCCCAGGCGTCATTTATATTTATCAAACGCCACCTATCGCCCGAAGAATATAACCTCATACACAACGCCCAACTCACCGATTTACACCTGCTCAAAGAGCACAAACGATTTTACCTCGCACCATCTTTAGCCCACACGATCGGCATTACCGACGTCGATAACAAGGGCTTGACCGGACTTGAAATGGTCCACGAAAAAATACTGGCCGGCATCCCCACGACCTACATCTTGCAAAAAGATGCGCGTATTGGGTCATTTTATTTTGAAAAAACCGCACTACAGGAAGGGCAAGAAGGCTCTGATATACCATTAACATTTGATCAGAACATCCAAACCATTGCATACAAAGAGCTCAAAGATTGGGTCCAAAAATGGCAGGCAAAAGAAGGCATGGTTCTTATTTGCAACCCCCAAGATGGCGCAATCCTAGCAAGCGCCATGTACCCTGATAGCGACCCAAACAATCCCACGACTATTGAGCAACAACACTTAAAAAACCGTTGCTTCACCGAAAGCTACGAGCTTGGGTCAGTTATGAAGGTGTTCTCGGCATTAGCTGCGCTAGAAGATGGTGCAGTTACCCCAGATGAAATAATCGATTGTCGCAATACCAAGGAAACACTTATTAATGGAATTCGTGTAACTACCTGGAAAGCCGGCGGCAAACTATCTTTCACCGATGTCATACGGCAATCAAACAACATTGGAACCTCCCTAGTATCGCTTCGACTGGGCAAAAAGCTCCATCACTATCTAACTAAATATGGTTTTGCGCAAAAAACAGACCTTCAGTTCCCTGGTGAGGCTACAGGAAGCATAACACCACTTGCTCAATGGTCTAAAGCAACCCCTCTTTCACTCTCTTTCGGCTACGAACTACGAACCAGTGCACTTCAACTAGCCACCGCCTTTGGCATGATTGCGAACAATGGGACCTTAGTAGCTCCACGAATACTTGCTGAATCACCAATTAAGAAAAAAAATATTGCATCATCTGAAGCTGTGGCACAAATACGAGAAATTATTACGATCAATAAAACAACCACACCACATCACAAAGCACAGGTCCCTGGATACCTAATACAAGGAAAGACCGGCACCGCGCACCTATTAAGCAATGGTCAGTACGACCCAACACGCAACATTTATACTTTTGCCGGCATTATTGAACAAGGATCGTATCAGCGCGTTATTGTTATTATCATCAAGGAACCATACAAAGACGCCCAGACCAACCTTTACGCCGCCAGCGTAGCGGCACCGTTATTCAACAAAATCGCTCAACAGCTTGTCGTTATTGAAAAAATTCCACCGCAAGAGAAAAAATAAGGAGAGAGAAGAGATGCCTATCACTGTTCCCCGCACCGTACCGGCCCGCCATCACCAAGAATTTGTCGAACGACTGCACCATCTAGCACCCTACCAAGGAAAAACGCTAATCTTTGCAGCCGACCACAAATTTGAGCATGGACTACCTCTGGCACCATCCCACTTTTTTACAATTGCACAAGAAAGCAAGCTCGTTATTGCTTCGCATCTCGGCCTAATTTCTCGCTATGTGGGTGGAATGGAACCAATCGTTATCAAAATTACGGCCAAAACACCGACACAAAAAATCCGCAAATACGACCCAAACAGCACCCTACTGACAACGATAGATGAAGTCATCAATTTTAATAAAAACAACCACAACAAGGTCGCCGGCGTCGGCATCACAATATACTTAGGGAGCACACACGAAGAATTAATGCTCGCAAATGCTTCACAAGCTATCACAAAAGCTCATGAGCATGGCATTCCAACAATACTCTGGAGCTATGTCCGCGGTAGCGCGATAGAAAACAAAAAAGCACATACATATCTCCCCCTTGCTGCAAGTATCGCGACCAGTTTAGGTGCAGACTTTGCAAAAGTTCAACTCCCCGAAGGAGACCTATTAGACCACACAAAACTTCTTGAAGAAACAAAAATTGCTGCAGGCAACACCCGCCTCCTTTTCGCCGGTGGAGAAGAGACAAGCATTCGTGACTTATTGCAAAAAACCGACTACCTTGTGCACAAACTCGGCTGGTCCGGTGGGGCAATCGGGCGCAACATCTTTGCACACCCAACAAATTACGCTTGCCTGATCACACAAACCATGACTAAACTCATGGCTGGTGAAATAGATCTTGATCACGCACTCGCACAGATATCATAGCTCAACCAATAACAATGGGAAGGCTCACATGAAATACGTAGCACTGCTCTGCTTTTTAGCTATGCCATATATGCTCCACGCAAGCGTGGTAAATATTCCCGATTTTTTTCAAAACTATACCAGTCAAACATTTATGATGCCACGACCGGCATATCACAACACCCCAACCATATTAGGGCGGTGGGGAACCGTGTTGGCACAACTCTCTGGAAACAACGCTACAGCAGCACACGTTACACCGCTTTATCAATGGAGCCGAACCTGGGATCGCTCAGCCCCCTACTTTCTATTCCATTGCAAAAATCAGTTATTTTTTGCAGGTGACGCTTCGAATATTCATCCCAATGATCGCGATGTGCGTGCGGAATGGTTTGGACTACCAGACACACTAACAGGAACATTTACATGCAACCCTAAACAAGAAGTCTGGGGAGCCATTATCTCGCTGGGTCAAGGTTTTGGAAAGTGGACCAACTGGAAAATCATCAAAGATTGGTGGTTTGAGCTTGCCCTTCCAATCCTTTCCGTCAGGAACAATCTACGCCCCCAAGCATCTGATACTTCTATTACCGATGCCCTTTCATCGTTGCGTATCTCGGCAGCACGCTGGAATAAACAAGCGGAGAGAATAACCGGGGTAGCATGTATTCGTGCCATACTTGGTGCAACGATCATTGATGATGAAAAGTTTGTTTTGGTGTATCACGGTGGCATTGAGCTGCCGACCGAACGTCGCATACGCCCCGATAATCTATTTTCACCCACACTTGGCTCCAATGGTCATGTAAGTATTCTCAATGGCATCTTCGGCCGCCTCCATCTACGCACCTTCCCACAGACCTGTTGCGCCGCACAGTTTTTTGCATCATTAGAGCACCACTACTACCTCGAACGAGACCAAATGCGCACCTTTGATCTGTTTGGCAAACCATGGAGTCGCTACCTACCCGTACGACGCGACGGAGAGATACAGATACGACCAGCAACAGACATTTTAACCCGGCGTGTTACCATACGCCCAGGCGGCTTTGCAGACCTTTCTGCAGGCTTTGCCTTAACCCACCAAAAAGCTGAACTTGAATTTGGCTACGCACTCTGGGCACATCACCATGAACGAATCAGTTGGCCAGAAAAACCCTACTGCGACAAAAGCATCGAACCACTGAGCGAATATGGAATCGCTGGCGCTGGCGAAGGCAAATCTGCAAGCACCAGTACCATTAGCCAACGAGGCAACGACGACACGGTCTTTACCCCAATTAAAGCAAGCAACATCGACCTCTTCTCTGGCATATCACGCGGTGTACTGGTTAATCGTATTTTTGTTAATGGCAGCTATAAGAGTCATTACAAGAATGGCAATATGTTTATTGGCCTCGGCGGCTCTATCGATTTTCCACGTGAAAACTCTGCGCTACGAACCGCACAGCTTTGGCTTAATATCGGCGTAGAGATATAAAAGCCTAAAGAAAGATTCGTATTTGCGTATCATTACGCATTATTAACGCCCGCGCTGAATTGCAAAAGCATATGCAAACTGAAGGTAGTAACGCTCCCACTGCTCATCAGTGCTACGATACATATTTTCACCCATAAAATGATCAACCAGCGCTTCTCTTGTTCGCACAATCTCGCGCAAAGCGCTTCGCCTAAGTTTTGGATCCTTAACCGTTAATTCTAACAACTCAAGACCACGAATTAGCGCCGCATGAGAAGCTTCGATGTCACCCCTGCGCCTGGCATTTATAGCCCGCTGCACTTCGCTACCAATGTGCGCAAGCTGCTCCATTAAAGAAAAAGTATTCCAGCGGCCAGCCGCAAGTTCTTTATGCGAAATCATGCAACAACCTTTTCTGCAATTATTGAACGAATAAGCCCTTGAATAAACGGGCTATCAACCCCCCTCGTAATATTCCCTTGCGCAGGCCGAAGATTAATCATTGAGTCAAACTCAATAAAATCCTCAAAGCCAAAACGCCCTGGATGCAAATTAATTCCCCATAAATTTTCCTGCAAAGAACCGCGCTCTAATAAGAAGAACTCTTCGTCTGCGTATAACTCAGAATCAACCACAAAAACACGCTCCTGCACGTCAACCACGACCTTGACCAAACGGCCATACATTTTCTGCGACATTTCCTGCAACTGCGCCACAGAAATCGCCTGTTCTATCAACTTCATATGTAACAAGCTCCCTAATAATGTCTACAACTTGCATAAATTGGCCTCTAAAATTATTCATGCAACAGGATAACCCAAGCTACAACCTACAAAACAGCGTGCCAAACCACCAATAAAAAAAACAACCCGCCCACAGGATTTTACTCGCAATACAATCTAGCAACTTGCAAAAAAACCCAGACCTGTTATTCTAATAAAAAATAAAAAACTCAAAACAGAGAGTAAATTCATGAAAAAAATATCCATTTTCTTTCTAGCAACAATCCTCTCAGTTTCTCTTTCAGCGGCTGATGAAAAAACAACATGGGAATCTTTGCTAACACAAAACAATGAAGAAACCACATTAGAAATAACAGAATACGAAGAAAATTCTCTCGATTGGGAAAGCCCTATTCCAGACACGTTAAAAGGTGTAAATAGTTTAATAATGAACAAAATCTCAACAGAGCATGCAACTGCGCTAATAACAAACATTCAAAACAGCACAAAAGTAGACCTTTGGTACATAGAAATCACCCAAGAACTTTGGGCGGCCATACAAAAGAACGCAAAAAAACTGAAGGCTCTCGATATCAGCTGGCCCCAAAAAATAGACTTGCCCGAACAAGCCAAGCTCCCAGATGGCATCTCTTCTGCAACACTATACGAGTTTCATAACAAGCTAGAATACGAGCTAGATGAGCTAAAAAAAATAATCAACACTCTGCCAAACAGTGTAACCAAACTTAAGATACAAGAAATCAACCAAGATACTCTGGACAAAATTCTATCATTGCTCGAAAACCTTTCGCCCAACATAACAAAAATCATCCTCACTGATTCTGATTCTGATTCTGATATCGATAAAGAGACTATAACCAAAATAGCGGACCATTGCCCAAATTTACGAAAGATCAACGACACAATAGTCAATCAGCTAGAAGATCTAATCACCCTCGATGGAACATTAAAACTCAACAAAGACAACAAAGAAAAAATCGATGAACACCACACCTATACCAAGCAAGATTGTAAAAAAATAAAAAAGCTCCAAATTTCTGACATAACCTCAGACGATCTATTGGAGATGCCCAGTAACTTTTTAGGACTTGTAATCAAAAAGTCAAAACAGATAAAAGAAATCTACCTGGACAAGGTACATATCAAAAAAAAGCTCTGGAAAAAAGCAGTAAAACACGCTAAAGATACGTTAACATCAATACAGATCAAACAACCAACCAACATTCCAGCTAATCTTGACTTCTCCCCATTCAAAAAACTAACACACGTCACCTTACAACTTGCCACCAATGCAGAACCAAATAAGAAGTCTCTGGCAGATATAATCGCTACACTTCCCGCATCCGTCACCGAGCTCCAACTCTTCTACAACGACCTACAAACAGAGCAAGATGAAAACAGTGGGATAACAAAGATCACCGGCGCTGAATTTAAAAATCTCCCCCAAAATGTCACCCAAATAACAATCAACGATCTGCCAAAAACAGAGGGTAAAAAAGCCAAACAGGTAATCGAGACAATCAAAAAGGTCACCAAGAGAGATACCCTAACAATACAAATACCCAACCAAAATCTTGGCAACACTGATCCCGCGTCAATCAACAAAACACCCGCGTCTGCGTACTGGTGGATTGCTGGAGCTATTGCAACACCAGTAGTACTCCATCTTTCGTACAAGCTGTTGGTACCGACTCAAAAGACGAGCAATGCGCTACAGCACAAGCTGGCTCAAACCAATCTCATGCCCCCAAAACACGTGGCGCTAACTAATCCGACTGGCAAGTAAAAAAATAAGAATACGGCATGAACAGAAAAACAAGCTTTTTTACACTTATTTGCTTTGGCTTATCCGTACACATAATAAGCCCCCAAGTAAATAACATCAATCATCAGCCAACACAAAAACAGATGGGTCTGCTTCATCAAATGCCATTTAACAAAAACAAACAACGGTTACCCAATATGGCCCAACAGCACGTGAAACTTCTAGCTATTGCAAGTGGATCAATTGGACTACTGACACTTAGCACGTATATTTACCATCAAGTTCAAAAACCAAAGAATGGTTCGGGCCAATTAAATCAGAATCATACCAGCACAGACAACCAAAAAGAACCCGAACCAAAAAAAGAAGCTCTTTATTTGCAAAAAATCCAAACCGTTACAACAATCAATGAAACACTACAAGAATTAGCCACAGAAGAAGATACACAGCTCATTTATCGAGTCCTGCAAAGCAACAACATTGTCGACAACCTCGAAGGACTGCAAACACTAACCGAATACTTAAAACTTCTACAAAAGCTGCCGCCAGATTTACAGAAAAACATTTTATTGCACGCAAGATGGCCCGGCGGAGAAACAACCCTATGTGGAATTCTTGGTAAAAATCTTTATAATTTAGACGCAATTACCCCGTTTATGCAACACTGTTCTTCAGCGCTAATTGCCGACATATTCATACAACCAACGCAAGAGCATGTCAAAAACAATTTTTTTATATGGGCCTTTAAAAAAACAGCGTATAAACCTTTGAATAAAGATTTCCCTGAAACATATAGCCGTTTTCTATTTAATCTACTCAACCTGCTCCCCAAAGACATTCAAAAACAAGTACTCTCCCCCTCCCTTATTACATGTATTTGGTTTGATGCACCCTGGCTCATCGAAGAAGTATTTGCGACACTTAAAGCTTCTGGCCTTTCTGCAAAAGAAGTAAAAGAACGTAAAAAAAACACCCAGAAGAAAATAAACAAATTATTTATAGACAAAATTAAAAACTTTAACCAAAGCAGAACAGGACAAATTGTAGCTCAAGAAAATCTTGAACACTTACAACAAAATTTTTCTCTAGCAGCGCAAAAGCTAAAAAAAAACCAACTAAAACAGGCCTGTCAAAAGGTCCAGGAAATCATTATAAAAACGATACATCAAAGAAACCAATATCTCCATACAGTTGACCTACCCAATCCTGTCACAAATATATAAAAACATCCTTGGGCACACAAACATAAGACTTAAAAGGCCACAAATTCTCATAAAGCTTCAAGAAGCTCTTGTTCCTTTTTCTGCATCACTGACCACTCTTCATCAGTCTCATGGTCATAACCCAATAGGTGCACAATCCCATGAACTAAAAGCACGCGCATGCGCTCATCTAATGGACAACCAAGCTCAGGAAGCATACGAGCAACAAATGGCGCAGAAATCACAAGATCCCCCAAGCTAGGAACCTCATCAAACAATTCGCCAGTATCAGCTACCTCCAACCCGCCAAAAGAAAGAATATCTGTTGCCTTGTCCTTGTTGCGAAATTGCTTATTAAAACGGCGTATTGTCCGATCATTAGTGATCCAAATCGAAAGATCATGATCCTGTAACTCTAGATACTGCAACAAATGCTCAGCATCGCGCCGCAGCGCCTCTGTATTAACAGAAACGCTGCGCTGACTGTTTTTTAGATAGATCATACCAGGGCAATCGTAGCATGCCAGGTATCGCCAGATTGCGTTAACTGAGAACCGGCGGTAGACGAAGCCGCATATTCAATAACTTCAATATTCATCATCGAACACAAAATAGCTTCTAGTTGCCCAAGCTCAAACGCCTCCTCCTTGCTGCAGACAATGACACAAGAAGACAGTGCCACCTTAAGCGAAAGGTTATGCTCACTCTTTAACTTTCGAATAGCGTCAACAACACGGGCAAATAGCGAGACACGCGCAACGGCATCAGCGTATTCAAAACGCTCCTGAACTCCTACAAAGACCGTCCGATGAAGCGATGCAACTCCAACACGCTCTGCAAACATCAGCTGATACAAATGTTCTGTAACAAATGGCATGCAAGGCGCAAACAACTGCAACAAACGCAAAGTCACGTGCGCAAGAACCGTTCGGGTTGAGCTGACCAATGCACTATCATACTGCTCTGGCTTAAACAAAATTGGCTTAATGTACTCAAGGTAGTTGTCGCAATAATCGCTCCAAAAAAACTCCTCAACCGCACCCAGTGCCAGACTAAACTCATTGCGTTCAAAATAGGCACTATAGTCAGTAAAAACCTCTGTGATGCGATGCAGTATCCACTGGTTTAAAGAACCAGTAATGGCAGTTTTTATACCACCCACAGGATCAACCGACTCAGTATGCTCTTTTACAAACTTTGCCGCATTCCACAACTTATTTAAAAGCTTTCCACCAATTTTCAGCGTATTCTCCGAAAACGCAACATCCTGCCCCAAGGTACCTGCCGTTGTCCAGTAACGAATGACATCAGCTGGATAGGTAGCCAAAAGATTTTCTGGCTCCAGCGGATTGTTGCCTTTTGATTTGGATATCTTGCCCCCATCACGACTCAGTACATGCCCCGAAATAACAATCTCTTTCCAAGGCAAGCAACCGTTGTGCAAATAGGTTTTAACCATAGTATAAAAGGCCCATGTGCGAATAATATCGTGTGCCTGAGGACGCACCGCCATAGGCAAAAACGCCAACGCTCCGGACTCATCATCAAAAAGCCCTTCTGTTGTACCTTTGCACAAAGACTTACAGATGTATGGGGTTAGGGAAGAGGTATTCCACGTATCCATAACTTCAGTCTCTGGAACAAGCTCAATACCTGCCGGGACCTCGCCAGGAAATGCGTCTTCTCGCGGGTCAACGGGCAGTGCGCTGATAGCCGGAACATATGGCTTACCCGTATTCTTGTCGTACCAGACAGGAAAAGGGACTCCCGAATACCGCTGTCTCGAAATACACCAATCCCACTGCAAATTAGAAACCCAATCCACAAATCGCGCCTTCATAAAAGAAGGATTCCAGACCAAATCGTCAGCTAATTTAAGCAACGCTTCTTTGAACGGCAAAATTTTAACAAACCACTGCGAAAGCATTAGGTATTCTACTTCACGCTTTGAACGCTCATAGATACTTACACTATGGGTAATTGTTTTTTGTGCACGAATACAACCTGCCTCATCCAAAATTGCCAAGATCTTTTTGCGCGCTTCTGGCACCTTAAGCCCCGCAATTAGCTTTGCCGCAGGCATCATTCGACCATCAAAACCAATAGTTTGTCGGTATGCAAATTTATGCCGCTTGTACCATTCAATGTCAGTTTTGTCACCAAAGGTACAACACATAACCAAACCCGTGCCTTTATCAACTTGCACCTTTTCGTCCGCGACTACCGGCACCCAATGTCCCGCCAAAGGAACCTGAACGTTTTGCCCAAGAAGATAGCGATAGCGCTCGTCATCTGGATGAAATAACAGAGCAACACAAGAATACAAGAGCTCAGGACGTGTGGTACTTATAACGACCTCGCGGTCAGTCTCAGTTTGAAAAGCAACATCAGTAAACAACGTCTCTTTTTCAACATCTTCCAGATCAGCCTGCGAAACAGAAGTCTGATACGCAGTACAATAGAGCGCAGGCTCTTCTTTGCGGTAAATTAAGCCTTTTTCAAAAAGCCGTACGAACGACTCTTGCGAAATTTTTTGGGTACGCGCATCAATAGTCGAATAGGACATATTCCAATCAACCGAAAGTCCCAAGCGGCTCCAAAGCAAACGAAATTCTTCTTCAACACCAGCAACCGCCTCAACACAGATTCGCCGGAACTCATTAGGACCCACAGACTGCGGCGTTACGCCACGATTTAATTCGACAAAACGCTCAGTCGGCAAACCATTATCATCAAACCCCATCGGATAAAAAATTGGCTTTCCCTGCATACGATTAAAACGAACCAACACATCGGTCTGCGTATAAGAAAAAACATGACCAATGTGCAACTTGCCCGAAACGGTTGGTGGCGGCGTATCAACACTATACATGCCTTGAACTGCCCCGTCAGAGGCATATACACCCTGCTCATCCCACCATAGACGCAACTGCTCTTCTACCTGCACCCGATCAAAATATTTTTCCATCCAAAACCACCATCAAAAATTTATTTCGCACAAAACCGACTCGATTCTTACTATACCGCATGCATAAAAATCAGAAAACGCCCCAGGGACGAATATTTTAAAAAAGCTTTGCTATTGGGCATTTTAAACACTTCCATATACTGCAAAAAAAATAAAAAACCTAGTCTTTTATTTAGAAAAAAAGCTTTTAAGATGAAGAGAGGTCTGTCTTGTCACGATATCATTATATTTTTGTTCGAGAGAGTTATGTTACACAACTGTCCATTACCCGCCATTCCGCTTAATCTACCGCAACCAAACCTCAGTGAACACGCCAAAACCATACTTACACGCCGCTATCTGCGCACCAAACCAGATGGTACTGTAGCCGAAACCCCGCAAGAACTCTTTTGGAGAGTTGCATGGAGCATCGCACAAGCTGACAGACAGTACCACACATCCGAAGACGTCTATGCAACGGCAGAAAAATTTTACCATGCTATGAGTCAGCTTCGCTTTCTTCCCAACTCACCATGCTTTCATGGTGCTGGAAGAAAGCTGCAACAACTTTCGGCCTGCTTTGTTTTGCCAATTGAAGACTCACTAGAAAGCATCTTTAACACCCTCAAACACGCGGCACTAATTCACCATAGCGGCGGCGGTGTTGGCTACAGCTTTTCTCAGTTGCGCCCTCAAGGCTCCTATATCGCAAGCACTGGCTGCCGAAGCAGCGGACCTATTTCATTTATGAAGGTTTTTAACGTTGCTGCAGCAGAAGTTACCAGTGGCTCAGTCCGAATGGGCGCCAATATGGGAATCTTACAAATCAACCATCCCGATATTGAACCATTTATTCACGCCAAAGAAGACGGAACCTCGCTCACTCAGTTCAATCTTTCCGTAGCTATTACTGATGAATTTATGCATGCGTTGGCCGAAGATCGAGAATATAACCTTGTCTCACCACACAATCAAAAAGTTGTGGGTTCACGACGCGCCAAAGATATTTTTGACCAAATCGTTCATAATGCATGGCGCAATGGTGACCCCGGTGTTGTATTTATAGATACGATTAACAACAGCGACAGCAATTTTTTACCCGACCATTATCGCGTTGAATCAACTAACCCATGCGGCGAACAACCTCTCTATCCATACGAATCATGTGTTTTAGGCTCGATTAACTTAACCAAATTTGTAACAAATCAATCGATCAATTGGGACGCTCTGCGCGAAACCATACATACCGCTGTTCATTTTCTCGACAACGTTATTGATTGCAATGATTTTGTTATCCCACAAATTGAAAAAATGACCAAAAGCACACGGCGCATCGGACTTGGTGTTATGGGTTTTGCTGACGTGCTCATTGCACTCAATATCGCCTACGACAGCCAAGAAGCAATTGAATGGGCAGAACGGCTTATGAGCTTTGTAAATGATTCAGCGAAAATCGCCTCAGAAGAACTTGCCGAATCCCGTGGCGCCTATCCCCTTTTTGAGCAAAGCAGCGCATTCAAGCAAGGAGAAAAAAAGATCCGCAACGCTACCCGCACAACAATTGCTCCAACAGGAACGATTGGAATTATAGCCGACTGCTCGCCAGGGATCGAGCCGCTATTTTACATCGCATACAAGCGCAAATCTCTTTGGAGCAAAAACGGCGCTGGTATTGAGCTTATGAACATCAATGAAAAATTTGAAAACGAACTAAAACAACGCAAAATTTATTCGCAAGAACTCATGGAAAAAATTTGCGAACACGGTTCTGTCCAAGATCTTGATGAAATTCCACAAGAGCTCAAAAGGGTATTTGTTACTGCACATGACATCTCTCCAGAGTGGCACATCAAAATTCAAGCTGCATTTCAACGCCACACCAACAATGCAGTTTCCAAAACAATCAACTTTCCACACAGCGCGACAGAACAAGATGTATACAACGCCTATATGCTCGCCTATCAGCTCGGATGCAAAGGAACAACAATCTACCGCGACGGCAGCCGCAGCGAGCAAGTTATATCAAAAGCCAAAGCAACAAAAGCTAAAAGCACCCCTACTCTACACATCGACCTCAAAAACCCAACTGCCCAAGTACCACTTGAAGGAAACGAAAAATGCCCAGAATGTGGTGCACCAGTAGATCAGTGCGAAGGCTGCTTTAAATGCCTTTCATGCGGATACAGCAAGTGCTCTAACTAGAACCTAAAGGAGAGATTAGGCATGAAATTAGAACGAGGATTTATCCAACTCTATACCGGAGACGGAAAAGGAAAAACAACTGCCGCTTTTGGGGCCACCCTGCGAGCAGCTTGCCACAACTATCAAGTCTGCTTTATTCAATTTCTCAAGGGCGGTCACGACGCACAATCTCTCTCATGTATTAGCAATGTTGATTATCTTTGTTTTGGCAAAAACCATGAAACAGATGGCTGGTATGCTCCTCTAAAAAAAGGGGAGCAGGCGCCACCGGAAATTGTCACCGGCTGGGAACAAGCCAAAAGCATTATTGCCAATAGCAAGTACCATCTTGTTGTTCTCGACGAATTAAACGTCGCTCTTCATTTTGGTTTTTTGGATATTCACGATGTTGTTTCCACACTACAAAAAAAGCCACTAAAACGAGAAATTATCGTCACTGGGCGCAACGCGCCCCCAGAGCTCATTCAACTTGCCGACATTGCCACCGAAATGCGCGAAATACGCCATATTTTTAATAGTGGCATACCCGCGCGAAAAGGATTTGATTTTTAACTTCACCAAGGAATATATATGAAACAGAATAACGACACCTACCAAACAGCCACCTTCTACCTTCTCAGCACGGCCACAATTATTTTTTGGAGCCTTATTTCGCATCCATGGGGAGCAACACCTCTTCTTGGATTGGCGCTTTTCAGCAAAAAACTAGCACCAAAATGGGGTCAGCTTGGCCTATTGATTCCTGCAATTACACAAGACGCTATCCTAGGATTTCATGCAACTAGTATTTGGGTCTATGCCGCATTACTTTTCATTGGACAGCTAAGCACAACGTTGCAATCAACGCCAATCAAAGCCTTTGTCGCATCTTTGATTTTTTTTAGCATCACCAACTTTGGCGTCTGGTACAGCTCAACACTCTATCCATTAACTTTTGACGGCCTCCTTACTTGCTATTGGGCTGGGCTTCCCTACATATCAAACTTAATTATCTCAACAATAGCCACAAGCCTCATACTCAATTTGGGACAAAATTCTGCCTGGTATTTGACCATCAAAAAAGCATTCAGTACCCTATCTCACATATAGTCATAACCACGAGGATATCTGATGATCTCTTTGGCTGATACCCAAGCAATAATTCATACCGTTTTGCAGCTCTTTGCATTTGTATTTTCAATAACCCTTGCCGGGACCCTGCAAGCACAGGTCAGCAAATTTATGGGAGACGACACCGCAGTTCGGATGGGTTTTGGCGATTTTAACCCCTTTATCCACATTCAATTTATAGATGTTGTATTCTTTGCACTCCTTGAAATCATGCTTGGCAGACCTATTCCTATCGATGGCAAAGCCATACCACATCGCAAAAAAATCGGCCGCTTTGTCGCCATTTTCAGTACACGCGTTATTACCCATGTGGTCTTAGCGGTAATTGCACTCTTTGCATTTGCATTCTTTAGCACTTGGGGCACGGCCAACGCACCCGGCGTCTCAAAAGTATTGCAAGATCCTCGCGTACTCATCAGCCTAGCAACAACAAGCCAGCGCGGTAGCCACGCATTTATTTATCTGCTCGGCATCTTTTCAATCATTATGTTTGGCATCAATGCGCTCTTGGGTGGTTTTTGTTTAATCAGAGATTCAGTCTATGGCTATGTTTCGTATAAATACGCACAAGATGCACGATTCATCGAATACGCCAACCCCATTATGGTTTTTGGAGTCCTTTTACTCCTAATCCTGTTTGGCGGCACTATCCTTGGCGGCATCAATACCGCCATTTACTTTATCGCGCGCCAACTTTCCTGGCTGTTCGGAGGCTAATATGAATACAAAAGAACTCATTACTAAACTACAAGCAGGATCAGAAAAGCTTATTTCTGCAGATCTGCTTGAAAAAAAGCTTGCAAAAGGCCTGCCACTAACCATTAAGTTTGGCATGGATCCTACCGCTCCCGATCTGCACCTTGGCCACGCAGTAGTCTTGAGCAAGCTTAAACTACTACAAGATGCAGGGCATAAAATCATACTTATCATCGGCGACTTTACTGCACGCATCGGTGACCCAACGGGACGATCAAAAACACGCCCACCTTTGAGCGAAGAAGCTATTGCTACAAATGCCCAAACATACCTAGAACAGGTCGGCAAAATTCTCGATCCAAACAAGCTCACAGTCGTTTACAACTCTACCTGGCTTGATTCACTTACTTCGCGCGACTGGATAACATTGTGCGCACGTGTTACTGTAGCACAGATTACCGAACGAGAAGACTTCAAAAAGCGCCTGCAAGACGGCATACCTGTTCATCTTCACGAAATCCTTTACCCGCTTATGCAGGGATATGACTCCGTGGAGCTCAAAGCAGATCTAGAGCTTGGTGGATCAGACCAAACGTTCAATTTACTTATGGGACGCACACTACAAGAACAGTTTGGTCACGAAGCACAGTGTATTCTAACCATGCCACTTCTTGAGGGCCTTGACGGTTCGGCCAAAATGTCCAAATCGTATGGCAACACAATCGGACTTACTGAAACAGCCGACCAAGCCTTTGGCAAACTGATGTCAATATCAGACACGCTCATGTGGCGCTACTACCAACTTTTGCTCAACAAAACTGCCGACGAAATTACATCATATCAAGATCAAATTGCACAAAACCAAGCACATCCTATGGATCTAAAAAAAGCTATGGCGTTTGGCGTCGTCGAAAGATTTTGGGGGGGTGAGGCAGCACAGCAAGGTAAAGATGCCTTTGAGAAACTATTTCAGAAAAAAGATATGAGTGCTGCACAAGATATTACTTTACCGCCGGATACCCCAGAAACCATTGATATTATTAGCCTTCTCCGCATACTCAACATCTGCCAAAGCAACTCAGATGCTCGACGGCTTATTACCGGAGGCGGTGTCAGCTTAGACGAAGAAAAGATTCTTGATCACACCGTTATCATTGACGTAAGCTCTCCACGCATTTTGCGCGCTGGCAAACATCGGTTTTTTAAAGTTTCAAAATAATAAAAAACTTTAAACAAACCACAAGTCTTGCTGCTGTTGTATCTGGCCTTCTTCATACAATTCGTGGACAACAGCAGCAATTATTTCATAGGGCTTTTGTAACACCCCAGCTAATGAATCAATCGTCTGGCACGGCAAGGCCAGAAGCGCCTTAAGAATCATTCCTCGAACTTGGCGCCGTGATCCTTCAAACTTGCTCTGTTTCGTATAGGCAGCACTGCGCCGATTATGGTTTCCATGATTCTTTTTGATTAACACGCCAAGGTCGGTCATGGCATAATACCACTCCCGAGCATCTTTTTGCGGCACAAGCATCTGCATCGTCTTCAATAAAAGTCGATCCGAAACTTTTTCTTCCGAAGAGAAAAACACGTACAATAAAACTGTTCTAATATTCGTCTCAACAAAAAGAACCGGCTTATCATATGCATATGCACATATCGAAGCTGCCGTTGCCGGCCCAATCCCAGGAAGTGAACACAACAACTCAGGAGTATTCGGAAGCACCCCAGCAAAATCTTCTACAATAATACGAGCTGCATCGCGAATATAGAGTGCACGACGATTATATCCAAAACCTTGCCATGCAGCTAAAATTTCTGCATTGGTTGCTCTGGCTAACTCCTCAAACGAACCAAACCGCTCCAGAAACAATGGCAACTTCTCTGCTACACGCTTGGTTTGAGTCTGTTGCAGCATAACTTCCGAAACAAACACCATATATGGCGTAATCTCTTCACGCCATATAAATGAGCGCCTATTCTCGCGATACCAAAGCAAGAGCCATGCACAAAAATTCGCGCACTGCTCCGGCGTCGGACCATTATCTATCGAACATAGAAAACGTAAAATAGCGCTCATATATCATTTAATCTGTTAAAAACGTCCAACACGAATAGTAATTAACCCCTCAGGACGCAAGACCTCTTCAACGGCACTAACAACATCAGCACGCGAAACAAGTGCAAGCTGATCAGCGCGAGTTTGATAATAGTCTTTAGGAAAACCATAACGATCTAACAATAAGAACGTGGCTGCCGTTTGCTTTTGAGATGCAAAGTTATCAACATACGAGTTTACTAGAGCACGCCGCGCTTCGGCTAGTTCTTCTTCTGTTACCCGCGTCGCACCTTCTGCCACTACTTGCAAAATCTTCTGTTCAGCCTCAGCCAATCGATCGCCAGAAATATATGACTTCACAAAGACCATTCCCGGCTCTTGAGCCGCACCTGCAAGCAATGATCCACTTATCGAATAAAACAACCCACTCGACTCCCGTAATGCGAACAAACGGGAACTCATTGACCCCAAGACACCACCTGAAAAGATCTGATCAAACAATAAAAGCGCATCAAATCGATGGTCAAGTCGCCGAACAGAGCAACCGGCATACGCCAAAACATATTGATCGCGCGCACGATCTACAACATGCTCACGTGCACGAACAAGCGGTATTTCTGGAAAGACAAAATCTGCAATCTCTGCTCCCTGCCACGAACCAAATGTCTGCTCAAGCAACCCGGCTAAATCAATTGACGAAAAATCACCTACTACCGCCAATCGCGCCCCATGAGGTGTCATATACTTTTTATAGGCAGATAATACATCCTGTTTACACAAAGAAGAAACCGTGGCCTTTGTCCCCATACTATGCTGCGCATATGGATGATTTTGATATACCTGCTCACGCGCTACTTGACCTACAAACTCAGACGGCGTATCCCAAAAAAGTTGCAGCTGCGAAAGCATTTGCTCGCGAACTCTTTCTAATGCATCATCCGCAAACGCAGGCTCTAAGAGCAATTCACGAAAAAGCGCAAACCCTTGTTCTGCATCACGTGACAACATAGAAAAACCAAACTGCCCAGGAAATGCATTAAACTCCATGCCCATGGATTCAAGTGTTTGAGCAATTTCAGGACCCGATCGACGAAGCGTTCCCTCTTCTAACAAGTCTGCCATCATCATGTAAGCGCCCTGCTTTTGTGGCGTATCGTAGTAATGCTTAGCTTTGAGATCTAAAATACAATCAATCTTACCAATGTCCAAACGATGATACGCAAAGACCTTGATGCCATTAGAAAGAACAAATTCATCTGCAATAGGATACGCAAAAGATGACGCAGCTTTTGGCTCAACAGAAAGCGCATAGCTCGCTTCCTCCACCTCCGCTTCACGTCCAATAGAACCCAAAACTCGAGCGTCCTCAGCATCACTTACCGATTGTCGGTGCATCCACAAAGCGGTATCCTCTATGCCCAAAGGCAGGACCGCGCCCGTATGCATAGTCTTGGAAGAAAACGAATTCTGACTCAGCTCAACAATATCTTCGCGGAGCTGTGCTTCTGGATACTTAAGGTAGCTTTCCAAATACTCCTCATCACCCGTTGCAGTAAACATCTTACCCAAAAGCGATGCAATCTTGTGGCTGTTTTCACCCAATGAGAGAAAGTCTACCTCAGTTTTACGAACAGCCCGTGCAAGTTCTTGTTCAGAGAAACCATCTTTAACAAATCGATCAAACTCTTCTTGAACCACCTGAGAAATTTTCTCCATAACACTAATGGAAACAGGCTGAACATAGACAAAAAATACGCCATACTGAAAAAGATCATGCACAAACGACTGCACCTCTGTCGCAATCCCCAGCTCAACGACCAACTTTTGATAGAGCCGACAACCGCGCCCTGCGCCAAGCATCCACGAGATAAGATCGAGAAGATACTCTTTTTTAGCCTCCACTCCGGGTACCACCCAAGCAAAAACTTGCAAAGGCTGCTCAATATCTCGATAAATAGTTGTATTAGTTGCAACCATATCATACGAATGATACAACTCTGGCCGTTCAACTGCATGTGACTCTATCGCCCCAAAAGTTTTTTCAGCCTCTGCAAAAACCTCATCCGCGTCAACATCACCAACAACCACTAATGTTGCGTTATTTGGAGCATAAAAAGTCTTGTAAAATGCACGTAAATCTTCCGAAGACAACTTCCACAAATCTTGTTTGTATCCAATAATCGGGCGCCCATACGGATGATCAGGAAAAATCGCGGCCATCATCCGTTCCACAAGCGTGGAAAAATAGTCGTCATTATACATTTTAATCTCTTGAACAACCGCCTTGAGCTCAGAGTTCAAATGCTCTTGCTTAAACGCAACATTGCTCATACAATCGGCAAAGACAGGAAAAAACTCCTGCCAGTGCTGCGAAGGAGAATCAAAAAGATACCCCGTATAATCATACGAAGTAAAGGCATTACACGTAGCAGAAAGTCGATGTGTTAGCACGTTTATATCTGATTCTGTTAACTGCGAAGTCCCCTTAAAAATCATATGCTCAATTAAATGTGCAATACCATACTGTCCCGCCCGCTCATCACGCGAGCCGACACGATACCACAACTGCATAGAGACCTTCGGCACAATTGCATGCGGAATAACCAACACCTCTAATCCATTCGCCAAACGTCTACGCAAAACATGAAATTGCATGAAACACTCCCTAAAAATTTATTACATCCTCAGGCAGTATACCAAAGCTTCATCTAACCGACGACGCAAACCCCCAAAAGCCATTCAGGCATCCATACTATTGCACACAACTAAACAATTGCCTTATTATAAATTTATAAAAGAAATATAAAAATAAAAATGGAGACCACGATGGTAACAAACAGCTTTTTTCGTATTTTGGCGTTGGCGCTATTATGTGTGCCAGGAATAGAACTTGCAAACTCAGATGAAAGTCCTTCATGGGATCCTCTTGATCGATTCTATGCCGTATCAAAGCGATTACATAATTTAATGCAAGCAGAAGCTCGGATAACAGACGAAGAGCAACTGGTGACTCTGCAAAATTCGGAACATCACATCATTGCACAAAAAAAACTGATTCCTCAAAATGCAATTGTCTTTATAAAAGGAGACATCCACGGAGATAACGAAACAATACCAGAGCTTACTCAGCACCTCTTTAAGGAAGATTTAATCAGCAAAGATCTTGTTCTAAAACCGCATGTTTTTCTTGTTTTTTTGGGAGACTATATTGACCGAGGACCAAATAGCGTTGAAGTAATACGACAAATAACAAAACTAAAAAAGAACAACCCAAACAATGTTATCCTTTTGCGTGGCAACCATGAAACCAGACCATTGTTTTTAAATAGGGCGGCCGAAAAATACGACAGCAATAAGCTGTCGAGACAGTTATACCAAATTCCGTCTAAATATCATCAGCAACCAGAGCAACGCCAAACAAAAATCAACCAAATAATGCAGGAGCTCAATGGAGCTTTTTCACTCATGCCCCAGATAGCTTTTTTGGGATACCGAGAGCCCAAAATAGGAGTAGGCCATTACATCGCCTGCTTTCATGGAGGCATCCCACAAATCCCCAACAGAATCTCTTACCCCCTAGGTTCAATAGGCCAAGCGATTTACCATGAAGACCAACTATTATTAAGCCGACACCTCTCATCACTGCGAACACTTATAGAATCCCCAAAAATCTCCTCCAACGTGTTCACCCTTGACCTCAAAGCAAATAGGAACGGAAATGGGTACACTACCAGCCCATACCTTTGGAATGACTTTCTCCCAACTGATGATATAAAATCGACAAAATCAACAACACCATCAGCCCGCGGCCGACACTTTTGGTCTATAAGCAGCGAAGAGGCCATAGCCTGGCTAACCAATATATCGACCCCTAAACACATTGTTCATTTTATCGTTCGAGGCCATCAACAAAGTCCCCGAGAACTTTTCCAAGTGAAAGGGCACGAGGGATTAGCCATCCGCAACCAAAGCAACGTACTCACTCTTGACTATTCTCCTCGCGTTAAAGGATTTAAATCATCACGCGACGTTTACTTAGTGCTCCGACCTGACGCAAGCAAAAAAAGTTATTTTCACAAACAACTAACATCATTAACACTCAAAAATGGAGAACCGTCATGAATTTAAAATTCTTCCCCATTTTATCAATACTCTTCATACTAAGCATTCTCGCCCAACCAATATATTCTGCAGAAAAACAAGATTTTTTAGACGAGTTTGCAACCGTAGCAACGCGACTACATGATCTCATGCTAGCTACCTATCGCAGCACAAGCAATGATGAAGAATCTGAAGTCGAAGAATCCTACAACTTAGAAGCCACTGAAGATATTTATTTACTTGATGAAGAAACACTAAAAGAAATGCGCTTATCCGAACATCACATTATAAGCCAAAAACTTATTATCCCGCTAAAAAGCACGGTTATTATCAAAGGCGATATTCACGGCGATCACGAAACTATCCCCGCGCTATTAAACAAACTTGAAAAAAAAGGGAAATTCAAAGATGGCCACATACTACAACACAATCTTTTCCTCGTATTTCTTGGTGATTATATTGACCGAGGACCAGATAGCATCAAAGTGATTAAACAGATAACTGATCTCAAGGAAAAGAATCCACAGAATGTCTTTTTATTACGCGGCAACCACGAAACACCCTTATTTGTGCTGAGCGTAAAAAACAAAAAAGATCCCAATTCTCTCATTAACCAATTATATCGGGCACCATCCAAGTACAAATCAGACCCAACGCAACAAAAAGCCAAAATCGATACCATTGCACAAACTCTCAATGCGGCCTTTTCGCTGATGCCCCAAATACTTTTTGTCGGATACGAAGACGCAAAAGCACAACGACTCAATTATGCCGCACTTCTTCACGGCGGCATACCAACATCCCCAAGAAAAACTGATCCGTTCTATCAAAACGACAGCATCGCCTTTTACTCAGATGCAACACAAGTCGCAGAAAGCGTCACGGCACTCCAAACGCTCCTCAGCTCACCACTAACCGATCTCGACATATTTGAACTTGATATTCTTGCTAATAAGCGGGGACTTAAATCATACATTAGTCCCTATCTATGGAATGACTTTCTCCCCACAGAAGATATAGCGCAAGATCAGGTTTCACAAGAAAACCCAAAACGAGGCCCGCGCGTCTGGGCTTTAAATAAAGCCGACACACAAAGCTGGATAAACAATATCTCCACACCCGAAAGCCGTGTTCACTTTATCGTACGTGGACACCAACAATCCCCTCGTCGTCTTTTTGAAGAAAAGGGGCTAGAAGGACTTGCTCGTCGCTGGAATGGACTTGTTCTAACTCTTGACTACTCCCCTCGAGTACCAGGATTCCAGGCTCAACATGACATCTATCTCACGCTCAAACCACGACCAGAAAAGAGACCTTACTTTAAAATCAACCTCTTGCGACTTCCTTATAAAAAATAATGAAAAGGACAAAGATGAAAAAACAACCTACCCAGAGCAGCTCCCTGCGTTATTACCTCTGTATAATCCTTCTTACTTCTTTGCCTATACTCGGTGGAAAAAAAGACAAAAAAAGAACGCGTGCTGCGTTTGAAGCCGAACAATCGACAGAAATTCAAAAAGCAACGCTCGATAAACCGACAAAAAAACGACAAATCGAAACACAAAAAGAAAAAGGACAAAGCAGCATAGAAGCGACTAGGGACGCCGCCCAAAAGAAGCTCAAAGCATTTGAGTCGAATCTCCAAACATTAAAAACCCGCCTTATCGCCGACCACAACTTAACATATCAAGGCAAGCTCAACATCTTAGACCAATCAGAACAGCACCTTTCGCTTTTTCATATTCCCATCATCAAACGAATTATCCCCAACAACACAATTTTCCTAGTAAAAGGGGACCTTCATGGTGATGCCGTTGCAATTGAGCGTTTTCAAGAAGGGCTCATTAAAGCAAACAAGATGAACACAGACGGGAAAATTATCGACCCGCGCATCCGTGTCGTATTTCTTGGGGACTACATCGACCGAGGCTATGATAGTATCAAAACCTTAAATCTTCTAATAGAGCTAAAAGACAAAAACCCTCAACAGGTCTACCTTCTCCGCGGCAACCACGAAACACCTGAGTTTATCGAAGACTTTGACACACCCGGCACATTTGGCGCGCAACTTGAACAACTTGTCAAAGAAAGCGGCGAAACAGAAGAATACCTCGAAAATCTCATACTCAAATTTCAACAGATCTGTTCGTACATGCCTCAGATCTTTTTTGCTGGATACAAACATAATGGGATAACCAGTTTTATCACGTTTTTACATGGAGGCATACCAACCAAGACCTGCCCTTTGTTTGAACCCAAATCTCCCCTCCAAGAGAAACAACAAGAAGGCTACTCTCAATTTAACGAAGAGATTAAAACACTACTCAAGGATGAAACCTACATTAATGACTCCGAAATTCTCTTACTTCAACTACCATGCCAAAGACAAGCCAAATCAAAGAACGAGACTTTCAGGATAGAAGCAATTAATCCATTTCTTTGGAATGATTTTCTCAAGGACCCACAAGAAGAGACGCGAAGAGCTCGAGAACGGAGCGCCAACACAAACATTCTTGCAATAAGCTGCAGAGATACCCAACAATGGCTCTCAGATATTTCGACCGAAAACATAAGAGTTGAAAAAATTGTTCGTGGCCATCAGCAAGGAAACCGCCTTCTCTTTATGCATCCTAAATACCTAGGAGTATGGCCCGCATGTAATCAAACCGTATTCACGATTGATTTTTCACCACGCGTTCCCCATTTTTTTGAAGGTCACTATAAAATCGCCAAAGCGATTCAGGAACAAGGAGATCCTGGTCAGCTTATTAACCTAGCATTTCCCGACACCTGGTTAGCGGTCATCCCAATTCCTGAAAAAAACAGTTTTAGAGCCGACCCGATAAATACTATTGTCCCATCAAAAGAGCTGCCAACGGCGTATCAAAATCTATCATCACAGGAACTATACGCTGCAAGTTTATTTATCGAAAAACAAAAGAACGCACAACGAACAAAACAACGATCTGAAGAGATAATTAATCAGAAAAAACCATAAGAGTTTTTTTGAAGTTACACAGCCGCTCAAACAAAAATGTATATGTATGGTATAGTATATAGCCTGGCCGAAATCCTCCTTAAACCCTTTACCATACATGTGCAAAATGAACACAGTACAAAAAACGCTTTTACTGCTTCTTTTATTTTCGCAAACAGTCTTTTCGTCATCTTCCTTTTTTGATGAGGAAGGAAAAAAGGCTACACAAAACGAGCAAAAAGAATCCGCTCCTTACGCTTTATATCGCAAACTATTTATTGCCCCCTATAAACTTAAACCAACGTCCACACCCCCCTGCACCTATGAATCAATAACAGAAGCAATTGGAATCATTAAAAAAGCTTACGAACACAAATGGAAACAAAACAATTTGGCCAATAACGTCAAACTAAAAAAAGAGGAGCACTTTTCTGCAGAGAACACCTCTTTCATAAAGACGACGCTCATTGGAGATCTGTTGCAACCCGTACTTGAAAAAGTTGTTCTAAAAAAAGGCAACACTCTCTACATCCATGGTGACCTTCATGGCGACGTGCTAAGCCTTCTCTCGATAATAGCTCAACTACAAAAAGAAAAGAAAATGGATGCCTCCTTTGTCCTCAAAAAAGGCACAAAAATCATTCTCTTAGGCGACTACACCGACCGCGGCCTCTACTCTGTCCAAACCATAAAAGTAATCGCCAAACTCATACAGGCTAATCCAGAAAATGTCCTATTATTACGCGGCAACCACGAAACAAAAAACATTGAATTCGCCGAAGACCTATGCCGCACATTTGTCAAAGACAATCAAACACAAGCCCCACAAGATGCACTCCTTACTCAGCGTTTCTGGCTACAAACTGCATCTTATTTTCCGCACGTCCTCTTCCTGGAAATTAAGCCAAAAAAACCACAATCCAACATTCCTGTGATCGCCTGTATGCATGCCGCGCCGCCAAGTTTTATCAGAACAGAAGAGACCAGCAAAGAAGATTTGAACGCATTAAAGGAGCATTGCACTCAAGTACAAAATTTTTTGCTCGGCACTAATACCATGACGACAGCCCCTCTCAATCTATCCGAATGTTTCAATCGTAACCCCCAGTGCAAAGACACATACTTTCCTCCGTACCTCTGGAACTATATCCTGGGTCTAGAAGACGAAGATCAGAAACATACAATATTCTACGATGGAAGCCCCGTACTCGGAGACACTGATATCGGGCTATGGATGGAAAATTGCAGCACCAGGCGGCATCAAATTTTTCATATGGCAAAAGGGCACCAGCAGGTTGAGCGAAATCGTTTTGATGGAACAATACAAAACACCTACGGCGTCTGCTTCCAATTCGACAACAAACTCTCAGTTCACAACATAGCCCCACGTTGCGTTTTTCCCGGCATTGTCAACGGATACTGGGAAAACAGGGCAGATACCTGGAGTAAAATAAAAATTACAGACAAAAACCCCATATTCTCAACCCTCTATTTTGATTTTTTCACCGGAGAGCCGACATCTGTGCCAGAAATCTTGGCACAAAAAGAACAGATTCTCGTGCTGTCGCCCGAAATTGCAACAACACAAAAAATCGTTACCGCTCGGCCGCTCTTTAAGAAAAAAACAAAATGATATCACACAGCAGCACGAAGCAACTCGAGCTCTTGTCGCAAGTCAAAAACTTCTCGTGCAAGCCGCTGCAATTCGTTAACAAGGATTGCAGGAAAAAGATATTCTTTGATTCCAAGAGGCTTGCCTTCGTCGTTCAAAACAACAAGCTCTGGATACACATCAAAAAGCTCTTCAGCCACAAACCCATACAGCGTTTTGTGCGCAATATCACGACGAAGATGGTAACGGACAGGACGAAGCTGCATAAAACGCTCATTGTCCTCACCAATTTCCCTGATGCCGCACTTAAACTGTCGAGACGAAACCATTGTTCCAACCTTACCAGTATTATCCATAATCATCGCAAGCCCAAAATCAGGATCAACGGTTGACCCATAAACACCATCAGAACCGATGACTAACCGACTCATCCCATTAGTAAACAACGCAAGGTCGTGATTATTCAATGTACCAACCTGCATCGTCGCAGCAACGGTATTACCGCCCAACAACACCGCATTTTCTGGCGTGCCACCCGACGACCACCCCAGCTGCCCAGCACCATTGGTTGTCAAAACTTGCCCATTTGTACCATCGGCAACTGGCAGTGCTAGCGCATATGAACTGGTTATGGTTGATGGCGCATACAAGGCAACGGTATTACTTCCACTATCTTCAAAGATAACCTGGTGCTGATCTTCTAAACGAATATTGTCCTCCGCAGATATTGGCTGATGCGTGGTAATGCCACCACCACTTGCGATAGAAATACGCGCAATACCACTCGTCTCTAACCGCAATGCATGCGCATTGTTGGTTCCAACATCCATCGTCGCAGCAACGTTATTACCGCCCAACAACACCGCATTTTCTGGCGTACCACCCGACGACCATCCCAACTGCCCTGCGCCATTGGTTGTCAAAACTTGCCCATTTGTACCATCGGCAACTGGCAGTGCTA
>CAZJVA010000001.1:0-38235 GCA_964549625.1 uncultured Candidatus Babeliaceae bacterium | reverse complement strand
CAATGCATGCGCATTGTTCGTACCAACATCCATCGTCGCAGCAACCGTATTGCCGTCTATCATAACAGCGCCGGCTGGTGCAGGACTAGAGGTCCAATACAAATCGCCCGTTCCGTTAGTAGCTAGTACTTGTCCTGGCGTTCCATCAGCTGATGGAACCGTAAAAGCAAAACTCGTAGGAGCTGTTGAAGGTGCTTGAATTGTAATAAAACTGCTATTACCCGTTTCCAGCATAAAACGCCCATTACGGAGCAAAACAAGTTGCCCTCGTGCAAACGCCGCGGGACCAAGGTCTGCCTCACCGTTTACCGTCAAATTACCGCCACAATCAATGTTGCTGCGAACCCATAATCTACCGCTTGGGTCGACGGCCATCTGTTCCTGATTGTTAGCAATAATCCAAACTGGATAATCTGTTTTGGTACCAACAACTAATGCATCATCCTCGCCATCACGAAAAATTCCAGAACCAGACCGCGGTGCATAATTATTTCCACCAAGCAGCGCAAAGCTTTCTGCGGGAGCCCAAACTAACTCTCCGCCACCATTGTTAATCAACAACTCGCCACTCACCCCACCATCATCAGGAAGCGTCAATTGATAAGATGCGGTAATATCTGCTGGAGCAGCAATATGCGCATATCCGCCGCCACCACCGGTTTCATATAACCGTAAACCGGCACCCGCCGTTAGAGCAAGGTCACCAGTCATACTATCGCCAGCTTTAAGTACGTTTAACGTGGCGGCACCATCCAAATTACCACTAAAGCCCCCTGATGCTTCAACTGTCCCGCCTATCGAAGCACCTCCAGAAGTAACCGTTAACCGTCCCCCTGTCGTTAGCGTACCTTCAATATCCATATTTCCATCAAAATCAAGATCGCCATCGATTTCAACATCTCCCGAGACATACGCACCACCCGAGTTGATAACAAGTCGGCCATTAGTCTCAATAGTACCATCGGTTCCAAGGCGCATGCGCTCAATACTGTTAGTTATAAAACCAAGCGGGAAGTTGTCTTGAGTTCCTATCGTTATTTCTTCGCCTGTAATATTGCCACCATCCTGTATATACCGTGACGTTGGAGAGACGTCATGCCATGCGAGTGTTCCCCCGCCCTGGTTGATCATAACAGCATGTGCAGGCCCCTCATAATCAGGAAACGTTAAATCATAGGAACTAACAACAGTAGCCGGCGCCTGTAAACGGACTCTGTTCTCATCGCCAGCCCCCTGCAGCTGAATACCTCTCTGATTAGCCATGATAAGATCACCCGTCATGGTATCACCCACCTTCAAAACGTTTTCGGTTGCAGCGCCAGAAAGGTTCCCAATAAAACTTGGCGATGTTATCGAATTAGAAATAAAGAGATCTGCCGGGTAAACAATCTGATTGATACTTTCTTGCCCCACTTGCCCATCTGGCAAAACAACCCCACCAGATCCAGTTCCAGGACGGGGCGCACGCACCAAAGGCCGATTAGCATGAAGAGCAGCTAATTTTTGGGCAAGCTTAGCATTATGCGCTGCGCGCTTTTGAGCAGCTAACTGCGCAAGACGTGCAGGAAGTGGCGCAAGCCGTGGTGGAGTAGCCAACACCATTGAACCAACAGACAACTGCGGAAGTCGTGCCCGCAAAAAATGTTGTCCCGCTTTTCCCAAAGAAAAAAATGAACTAACCGGCACTTTCCGAGGCGTTGACTGTAAACCGCTGTTTCCCAAAGAGATCAAAATTAGAAGTATGTATCCAAGATATCCATTGGCAAGACAGGTTTTTTGCTTCCTCATCACGCTACTCTCCCCAGCTAAAAATAGTTCTGGTCGCAGAGTAGCAAAAATGGAAAACAAGTCGACAACAAAAAAGGAGACGGGTTTTACACCCGTCTCCCACGTTGCATTGCAACTCATCGCACCCAGTACGAGTAGTTTTGTGTCCTAGCTCATGACCACGAGAACCGTGGTAGATGCGTTACGAAGCTTTTATGCGCAATTACTTGCTACCAAGCTTAGACTTAGTCCAATTTAAAGCATCTTTGCCTTTTTCGACGCCTGCGTTGTAGTATGGCTTTGCCCAATCAACAAGCTGAGCACCCTTACCTGATTTGTAAAGATAAACACCACCAACACCCAAACCAGCAGCACCGAGCCCAGCAGCAATAGCACTCTTTATGCCAAATCTGCCTTCTTTTGGTGCATTCTTGCCAGCGCCACTTTTTTCTTCTGGCTTTTGTTTAGCAGACGCACCCCAAAGCTTGTTCCAAAGATTTGAAGCAATGTTTGAGTTTAATTCGCCTTCATTGGTGTCGGCATTAACTGGTCCACCTGCATTGTTGTGATTTACTGGCACGCCGCCCTTCTCTTTCACTTGTGGTTGTGGTGGAATCACTGGTGGCCGAGCCAAGACGACATTATCCTGACCATCAAGCATCAAGTTCGAATTAACTTTGCTTAAAGCAGCTTCCTTTGCTTGCTTGTTTCCCAGCTTAGAGATATATACTCCTCCATGCTGTTTAATGCCTTCGGCATCATTATTTTTAATTGCTATTTCTAGGTTTTCTTTCGCCGCTTTCAACATTTGTTGCACTGTCTGAGCAACCATTTGCGTACCGATCAACAGCGTTGCAGAAGCAACACATAATAATAAACGTTTCATATTAGACAACCTCCATATCTAATGAGACAAAATTTACAGATCCATGCAGAATAGTATTTTATTTATTAAAAATCCGCAGAATTACTATATATTTTTACAAAGAAATATAATTTGTCAAATTAATTAAAGATTGGGTAAAAATAGCGCTTGCGTAATCGATCGCCAAAAACCTTTTGATACGAACACAAGCAAGCGAAAAACCGAGGCCCCGTACTTTCGTACAGGGCCTCAATACATTACAAAACAAACAATTGGTTAGAACGAGACACCCAGTTTACCAAACAGGGTCCACTTGTGCATTGCAGTATTGCTAAAGGCAAAGTCCCATCCGCCACCAACAGAAAGCATGGTTGGATAACAGACATCACCCCACTTGTACCCAAGCGTTGCGTAGAGTGAGTTATTCATTACTGCAGGATGTGCGCCCGTGCTCCAGTCAATATCACAAGCCTTAATTTTGGCATTGTCATACATAACCATGCCCATGTTTGCACCTTCTGCAACGTTTGACATGGTGCTAACCACGTTAATAACAGCATCATCTGAACCAATCATCTCACGTACAACAGGCCCTTCAACCCAGTTTGGATCTATGCGCTCAGCCTGGCGGGCATAAAATCCATAGCCAACTTCGGCCAAGAAATGCTTGCCTTCCCATGCAAAGCTCGTATCAAAGTTAAACTGACAACGAGGATGCACCTTGACGCAACGTGTCAGATAGTTGATACCAAAATCGGTATATTTGATCTCATTACCATCATCAGAAGCAGCCTGCGCCTTTTCTTTAGAAGCAAAGACAGTTATATAGCGGCTCCATGGTTTACCAACCAAGTCAAATGAACGAACCTGCTTGTTATGGAAGAGGTAGCGCAAATCTGCAGCAGCAAACCATTTAAGGTCGCCACAGTCGTGGTGATACAAATCAAAGCCAAGCTCGCCACCAAGCATAATGCCCCAGTGTTGGCCATTACCTACAATAGCTTCAAAGACATATTCACCCTTGGCCTTGTTGCCCGTTGGGAAAACCATCCCCAAATAGGTATCAAGTGATGCGCATGGTATTAATGACTGGTTATAACCAAGCTTGAGCTCAATATCACCGATACGAGTCTTTTTCATGGCATCACAGCAACTTGTTGTGCAGCATGACGAAGAGGTAGTAGTACCAACCGTTGAGCAACAGTTTGTCCCTGTCTTGCACGTCAGTATTTTGCCATACTTCATACCGGTCTGGGCAAACGCTTCAGCCATCGTTGCAACGTTAGGCTGGCCATTAATACCGGTTCCAACCTCAAGTCCACCACCATTATCGACAATCGTCTCGCACATACGCATATCATTTTCGATATGTACGATTGGTGCAGCTACTTCAAACCACCAGCGGCGCGTGCAGTCATCGTTAAAAAACAGTACTTGTTTCCAATCGAGCCCAACACCAAAGAACTTTTGGCGCGGGCTAAATGTCACATTGCTCTTAAAAGTTGTGTTTAACGTATCAACATTAAAATAAGTTGCGTAGATGTCGCCATCACTCACCAATATTCCTGCGCTGTCGTTTAAGGTATTATCTACAAATACAATTGGACAACCGCAGACACCTTTGTGGTTAAAACCAAACCAGCGCGCGAGCTCTTTGCTTCCATGGTCTGTTGTACGTCCACCAAATGGAACCACCTGAATAGCACCACCAAAACCATCTTCGCGAGCATCTGCAGCATCTATTCTAAAGAGGGCATCACGGAGATACGTTGCCGATGAGAACGCGCCTATTTTATCACTAAAATACGACTTATTCGTTTCATATCCACCATAGCAGCAGCAATCACCACAATCAGTCTTGCAGCAACTTGAGGATGAGCAACACCCCGACGTACTACATGCGTTAGCTACTGGCATTACACCGCCGAGGGATATTAACCCCAGAGCCAGAACAACGCGTTTCATGCTGTTCATACACACCCCTTTTTAAAAGGTTATACAATCTCCACACGATAGGCGTTTGTGTCCACCAGCATGTAACTAGCCAAAACACCTATGTACCGTGACAAATGCGACCTAAGACCATAGCCATGGCTTAGTTTGCATTATCTTATGGCGTATCCTAGCACGCAAAAGTTACGTTCCGCAATACTTGTCAAGAAACAACACCAAAAGTTAGTAGTGCGGCAACTTAGTTACGTTGCAATCCAGCACAGTACACCACCTCGTAGCTCGATACCCGCTCCCCCGTCATTGCGAGCACAGCGCGACAACATCGTTGCGTTGCAATCCAGTGCAACGTAACACTTCGTCAGCCCTTCTCGAACCCACCAAGCCAACCATCTCACCCCACCGTCATTGCGAGCGCAGCAACGTGCAGCGCGGCAATCCAGTGCGATGCATAACTTCGACAGCCCTTCTCGAACTCACGGCACTAATCAAAAAACCATCCTCAAGCCCTTGATTCCTTCGATGCATATCTCCGCCCTGGATCACCACGTCGGGCCCTCCAAGCCCTCTCTGGCCATTAACAACGCCTACCCTGCAATGCAAAGAGCCTGCCTGACCGCTCATCTACCCACGCCCCCACAATTGCAGCCGACCTACCCCCAGTCATTGCGAGCGCAGCGCGGCAACTTAGTTGCGTAGCAATCCAGTACACCGAATCACTTCGTCAGCCCTTATCGAACCCACGAAGCCAACCATCTCACCCCACCGTCATTGCGAGCGAAACAGCGTGAAGCGCGGCAATCCAGTGCAATGCATAACTTCGACAGCCCTTCTCGAACTCACGGCACTAATCAAAAAACCATCCTCAAGCCCTTGATTCCTTCGATGCATATCTCCGCCCTGGATCACCACGTCGAGCCCTCCAGGCCCTCCTCGTGATGACGGGTTTGGCCATTAACAATGCCTAACACAACCAACCATCCTCGATTGCATCAGAACGAGAAACCAACCTTGCCAAACCAAGTAATCTTATGCATAGCCGTATTAGAAAACGCATAATCCCATGCGGCGCCTACCGCCAGAACTACCGGATACGCACAATCAGGCCAGGTATACCCGCCGGTAATATAGAGGGTATTGCTCACTACCGCAGGATGAGAAGCAGAAGTCCAATCAACATCGCATTCCTTAATCTTAAGCAAGTCATAGTAGGTATCAAACCGGTCTTTGTCAAAGTACGCATTCGCCTCATTCATTGGATCACGCATTGTACGTGCCGGGCCAAACGCTGCAGGTTCTGTATCAACCATGCGTGCCGCCAAAATAGGCCCCTCTACCCAATTAGGCGTAATACGTTCAGCCTGACGGGCATAATACCCATAACCAAACTCAGCGACCCAGTGCTCACCGGCCCATTCCCAACCCGAGACCAAATTAAATTGCCCGCGTGGATGAACTTCAACGCAACGGGTCATAAGGTTAATTCCATGAGTTAACCAACTATCTTTGCCATCTTCTGCCAACGCCTGGCGCGCATACTTTTCGGAGGCAAACATCGACTGATAGCGGCTCCACGGCCTTGCAACAAGATCGAATGAACGCATTTGAAAGTTAGAAAACAGATAACTCCCTTCCATAGCAATAAACCAACCAAGTTGGCCGTAAGACGTATCGTACAACTTAAACCCAAGCTCAGTACCAAAGGTAATACCCGCATGGCCTCCACTGCCAACAACAGCCTCATAAACGTAACGCGCTTCCGGTTTGTTGCCAGTGGGCAGGACCACGCCTAAGAACGATTCAAGCTGTGCGCAATCCATCAAAACATTGTTATACCCTATTTTTATTTCAGCATCAGCAAAACGCGTACGCGTCATATCATCAGCGGCCGTTCCACAGAGCCCACCGCACGGCGCAATTTTGCCATAAAACCAACCTGGCTGCATAAATGCATCACTCATTGTCCCCAGATACGCATCTTCGTCTACACCAATGCCATCATGAACACCGCCGCCACGATTTTGGGCATACTCCCACATACGCATACGATGACGCACTTGCACCAATGGCGCACTAATCTCAAACCACCAGCGATGCGTCCCATCATCATTGCGCCAGAGGGCCTGTTTCCAATCAATCCCAACCCCCGCAAACTTTTCTTGTGGTGCAAAGCTCACTAAACTTTTAAAAGTTCCATCGTTCGTACGCACGTTAAAATGACGGGCATCTAGATCTAATCCTTCGGCCAAAATCTGCCCCTCATCCTTGGCCGTTGCCTCACCAAAGACTATAGGACAGGCACCAACGCCCTTATGATTGTATCCAAACCACCGTGCAAGCTCGTTACTACTATGCTCTGTGTTCTGCCCAAAAAAGGGCACAATCTGCAGCGCCCCCTGCCAACCCCCCTGGCAGCGATCCACAACACCAATACGAAAGAGCGAAGACTGTAGATATGTCCCCGACTGAAACCAACCAATCTTATCGCTAAAATAACTCTTGTTCGTATAGTACCCGCCATAACACGCACAATCAAAGCAGGAAGAATCTCCATACACTGCACCAACAAAAGACCACCCAAAAAGAACCCAAAACAACAATGTTTTATTCTGCATCTTTCTCTACCCACCTTGCATACTACCATCCAAAAACGCCCATATTCTATCGCAAACAGACCGCCTCCACAATGACCCAAAACAAAACACAGACCAATCCTTCACAACCCTTTGATGCATAACTCCCCCCTCGATGCATAATCACCACGTCGGCCCTACAGCCCTCCTCGTGATGACGGATCTGGTGATACCCCCGTCATTGCGAGCGGAGCAACGCGTAGTGCGACAACGTAGTTGCGTTGCAATCCAGCACAACAAACCACTTCGTCAGTCCTTCTCGAACCTACGAAACCAACCACCTCACCCCACCGTCATTGCGAGCGCAGCAACGCGCAGCGCGGCAATCCAGCGCAACGAATCACTTCATCAGCCATTCTTAAAACCCACGTCACTAATCAAAAAATCACTAACAACCCTGTACCACCTTCGATGCCCAACTTCGCAGCCCAACACACCCAATTCCTGCTCCCCCGTCATTGCGAACGAAATAACGCGCAGCGCGACAACTTAGTTGCGTAGCAATCCAGTACAACGAATCACTTCGTCAGTCCTCCTCAAACCCTTGATTCCTTCGATGCCTGTCTTCGCCCTGGACCACCACGTCGGGCCCCACCCAGGCCCTCCTCGTGGTAATAAATGAGGCGAACAAAAATCGCCCAACCCATAAATAATTATTCAATTTGTTGATTTTTTAAGGCGCGGTGTGGTGTACTAAGAATAACTAAAGATGTAGATCTACCTAATAACCAAAGGAGACGTATATGAAACGGTACGTATTACTAGCCCTGGTCTCTTGCCTCAGTGCAGGACTTATGGCCGAAGTCGATTTGTCCAAAGTCAAAGAAGCAACGACCGAAGAGGATATGATGGCAGCCTTCAAAGATATCTGGCAGCCATTCATCGATACAATGCAAGACAAATCATATGATGACATATTTCAACTTATAAACAGCGAAAATCCACCTAAGGAATTTAATGAGATCATTGATGCAGTAAAAGAATATGGAGAAACGTTAACTGACGATGAAGAAAAAGAAGAAATGCTCTACACAACCGCAGTCTCTAGTCTATTTGCGTTAATGCCAGAGCCAGAATTTACACTAATGAGCCCTTCAATAGAAGAAGAGCCAGAAAAAGCCCCGGAAAAAGACCCTGAACAAAAAGATACAGAAAAAGAAGATAAGGAAATCGAAAAAGAAAGCAAAAAACTTGAAGACGATATCGATAAAGAATTAGGCAAAGGCAGCCAAGACAAAGATGACAAAGACACAGGAAGCAGCTCAAGCGACGATAAAGAAGGCGACAAAGGCTCAGGTGATAGCGACAAAGAGGATAAAGGCTCCGGTGACGGCTCAAAAGACGATAAAAAAGAAGATAAAGAAAAAGAAGAATAGATATATCTCAACAAATTAAAAGCAAGGAGCATGCTCATGAAACGTGCATTACTCTACCTATCACTACTGGTATGTAGCGCTAGCGGCCTGTTCGCAAAACGCCCCGGTGATATTATAAACAATATTCGCACTAGTATCGCAAAACATGATATGCCAGGATATCAAAAAGCACTTGGTGAATATTATAAACAGGTCGTTGCCAAGGCCGGCACACCAGCGGTCAGAGAACAATTTGCTACCCGTCTTGTTAACAACATAATCAAGCCAACCATGGAAAAGTTATCCGAAGCTAAGCAAATCGAACTGGCGCAAATATCAGTCGATACTCTCAGCAAGATTCCAGGACTCAAAGATGCACTACAGAACGACATTTTAGGCAAAATAGCGGCATTACCGCTAGATGAAGCAGCGCTTAAGGAGTTTGTTGAAAAAAGCTTCCAAATAAGCGATATTCTTAATCAAATAGATAAACACCCAAATAATATTACAAACCAACAAATTGAGAAAAACTTAGTAACCATATTGCAGCAAACGGCACAACATATTGCAAATCAAGCACTTACCCCAAAAGACAATCAACGCATTCTGTCCTTTATTTTTCATGATTTAACTGGTTCGCAAATACGGGAAATGCCGACAAATTTAACAAATTTTAGCAACCGCTACCGCACAACACAGGTCCTATACTATTATTTAAGCCCGAACATATTGCAGCACCTACAAAACTTGCAAAGAAATATTAACACAGTAAGAACCACCATAAAGAATTCTATGAAAGCAACACGGCGGCAAATCAAAGATATTCTAAAACAAGCAGAAACAACATTCAAGACTCTACAACAAGCCAAATACTTTCTCCCAAGGCCAAACGATCACTATGTACCATCTTATTGGTTAATAGAGGCCACAAAAGAAGCTATTCTATCATATAAATTAATCAACACAAACAAAGACCAAATTACAAAATGGATTACGGATGAAAAGCTAATAGAAAAAACTAAAAACAAAAATTACACCGAATTAAAAAACTTTGTTAATAAAACGGGCGCCACAAAAGAGGAGCGTTACTTACGGCTCTTGGCCGTTATAACTGCTGCACGAAATTATTTTGCACAAGAATACTTAGGCCAGGTTTGGTCAAATGACCCACTCGCCACCGAACCAACTGGGTATGTACAATAAACAAAACACTAGGAGGTGCAGGGCCAAACCCTGCGCCTTTTTTTATCCCAAAACCCCTAACACCAATTTTAGCCCACGTGCCCGCGCAAGATCACACAACGTGCAACCACGCTGATCCTTTTGTAATCGCAGGGCAGCCGATGGCGCATCACGCCGGATGAGTTCCGCTATTTTCTGTTCATCAATTGAACCCGGTTGTCTAATCCGCTTACAGAGCATATGGTACAGTGTCCCAAAACGCCGCGCATTCTCTGGCTTAGCATTATTAAGCGAACACCCTTTTTTATACAGCTCAGTAAGCAAATAATACTGCGCAGAGAAAGGAATAGACTTGTTAGCAACTACCCCTGATACAGCCACGTTACCCACCAAAGGCGTGCTAATCATATGCGCAACCTCTATGGCAGACATTCCTGTAATAGCCGTATGTATTGCCGAATAATTAGGTGAACAACACGCCAAATACCAGAGCGGTGGCCGCACATTAGGCAAACGCTTGCTCCACAAGTGCAAGTCGGTTGCTGCGACAACCAAACGAGGACACCGCTTAAAAAAATCTTTTCGCGCGACCATCTCCAAAAGCCGCACCCCAAACCATGGGCCCAATAATGCAAGACCATTAGGGGTCGCCGCGAACCGCACCACCAACTCAAGTAACATATCCAAAACCAAGACTGGAATCTTTTGCCCATCAAGCGCCGCCAAAAATCCCTGAATCGAATTATCCGTTACCAATTTTGCATGCTGAATAAAGCATCGATATACACGGGACGCCAAAACCGTTTTCATGTCCTTGTTTTCAGAAGGCTGTAGGCGAAGCAAACGGGGAATCCCTGGAAGCGCAGATAGATAAGCAATCGCCATTTCAGCAAGCAGCGGAAGACCATGCGCCACGCCCTCAATTAACGCAATAACAGCGTGCTCTGGCGTCAACATAAATCCTTTAAAAAAATTTTTCGCGTCTTCCCAAACCGGTAATGACTCACTTTGCTGCTGCTTCAAAGCTGTAACCGCTCCCTCTAAATCTAACGGAACTTTACCTCTCTTACTAATTTCACAGTACGCTAACAACGATCGGTATGCCGGCACCGCTTTGGCCACCACCGCACGAAAAGCTTTGACGTCAACGTCACCTTCCCCAGCCAACGTACTGCCACAATAAACAAAGAAGCCTACTAACAAAGACACCCGCATACACCCCCCAAACGTATTACTTGTCGGCCAAAACCTTATATTTGTAGCCAACCAAAACATACCTATCTACGCAGGTTGTTTCCAACCCTTGCCATCTTCGATGCCCAACTTCGCCCTGGATCACCACGTCGGCCCTACGGCCCTCCTCGTGATGACGATTTGGTGATACCCCCGTCATTGCGAACGGAGCAACGCGTAGTGCGACAACGTAGCTGCATTGCAATCCAGTGCAACAATTACTTCGAAACTCCCTCTTGAACCCGCGGCACCAGCCATCTCTCCCCCCCGTCATTGCGAGCGAAACAGCGTGAAGCGCGACAACGTAGCAGCGTTGCAATCCAGTACAGTGCACCACCTCGTAGCTCGATACCCGCACCCCGTCATTGCGAGCGCAGCGCGGCAATCCAGCACAATGCAAAACTTCGTTAGTCTCCAACAAAAACCATCATTCCCCTCGATGCCCAACTCTGCCCTGGATCACCACGTCGGCCCTACGGCCCTCCTCGTGATGACGTGTCTGGCCATTAACAACACCTACCCTGCAATGCAAAAAGCGTGCCTGACCGTTTATCTACCCACGCCCCCACAATTGCAGCCGCCTTACTCCCGTGTGAAACAGCGTAAAGCGCGATAACGTAGTTGCGTAGCAATCTAGTGCTTAGTTCTTTTCGAACCCGCGACACCAACCATCTCATCCCCCCGTCATTGCGAGCGCAGCGCGGCAATCCAGTGCAACGTAACACTTCGTCAGTCTCTAACAAAAACCTTTATGCCCCTCGATGCCTGTCCCTTCCCTAGATCACCACGTCGGCCCCATTGAGCCCTCCTTGTGATGACGGATCAGGCAACAAAGATAATATCTAATACCTTTTTATTTAGATTTTAAGCTACTCACTTTTGCTTTTTTGTCAATTAAGGATTCGTTGAGAACATGCATAGCTAGCGACATTAGCCAAGCCTCCTGCTATACTCATCTCTGGCAACATATCTTATTTGATTCTTTTGTTTTGCAGGATATTTATGAAGCGTTTTGTGCGAACGGTAGGCTGCGGAAATGTGCGCAAAGAGCACGTCGGTACAACAATCACCCTCTGTGGATGGGTCAATCGCCGTCGAGACCACGGCAATCTCGTATTTATCGATCTTCGCGACCGCAGCGGCCTTATGCAAATCGTCTTTGATCCTACGCACGCGCCCGAAGCACATCACACGGCTGAAGCCGTACGCAATGAGTTTGTTCTTTCTGTAACCGGTATCGTCAAAGAGCGCATCCCAGGAACAGTTAATGATCAATTGCCAACCGGCGCTTGGGAACTCCATGCAGAAAAGCTTGAGGTTCTAAACAAAGCCAAAGCCCTTCCGTTCCAACTCGAAGAGGGCGAACGCGTTGACGAAGAGCTGCGCCTACGCTACCGCTATCTTGACTTACGCCGTCCTGAGATGGCCAATTTTATTGCAATGCGCCACAAAATAATCGCGACCATTCGTCAGTTTTTGTACAAAAAAGAATTCTACGAAATCGAAACACCTATTCTCACAAAAAACACCGCCGAAGGCGCACGCGAATTTTTGGTTCCATCACGTCTGATGCGCGGGCAGTGCTATGCCCTTCCGCAGTCACCACAGATTTATAAGCAACTTTTGATGGCCTCTGGCTTGGAGCGCTACTTCCAAATTGCACGCTGTTTTCGTGACGAAGACCTCCGCGCTGACCGCCAACCAGAATTTACCCAAATGGACATGGAGCTCTCCTTTGTTAATGAAGCTGATGTCATGCATGTCATCGAAGAATTACTCGCCACCATATTCAAAACCCATTTTGATCAAGACATAACCCTTCCTCTGCCACAAATGAGCTTCGATCATGCGTTTTCAAACTACGGTTCCGACAAGCCGGACTTGCGCTTTGAACTCACTATCAAACAGATCGACGCTGCATTTGCTGACACACAAATAAGCTTTTTAAAAAGCACTTTGGAACACGGCGGCAAAATTGGCGCCCTCTGCGTTAAACAACACAACTTTTCGCGCTCTGACCTTGAGCATTGGGTTGCAAAAGCCCAACAAAACGGCGCCAAGGGACTCTTGTGGATTAAGTATGGCGAAGAGAAAATCGAAGCGCCAGTGGCCAAATTCTTGCCCGAAGACTTTGTCGCACGCATACAGCAAATTATGCCGGACTTCCACCAAGGAGACACCCTCTTTATTATGGCAGGAGAATTCGAAGAGACATGGGAACAGCTTGGCCGATTACGCCTACAACTTGGTGAAAAATTAAACCTAATCGACACCAATAAAACAAGCCTTTTTTGGGTCGTAGACTTTCCTATGTTTGAGTACAATCGAGAAAGCAAGCAATGGGCAGCACGACACCATCCATTCACCTCACCCAAAGGAGACTGGCGCCAGCAAAGCAAGGGAGAAATCAAAGCCCGCGCCTATGATGTCGTCCTCAATGGCGTTGAATTGGGTGGCGGATCTATTCGTATCCATGATCCAAAAACACAGACCGATGTATTCAAACTCATCGATATAGACCAAGACGACATGCAGCGCCACTTCGGCTTTTTGCTTGAGGCCCAAGAACTTGGCTTTCCACCACACGGTGGCATAGCTCTTGGCATTGATCGCCTTATCATGCTTCTGCTCGGCGGCACATCGATTCGAGACGTTATCGCATTTCCAAAGACTCAAAGCGGTGCAGATCCTATGCTCCAAGCCCCTACACCTATCAATAGCAAAAAACTTATTGAATATGGGCTAAAACTCGTATCAAACGAATAAATACTCTGGGAGCGGTTGTAACCGCTCCCAAAATTCAAGATATTTTAAAAAAAACCATCGTACCACTAGACTTTTGACGCGGTCTAGCGACCAAAAACACTTGCGCTTACTGCTCCTATTTTGCTTTAATAATTATTAAGTATTATTAATAATTAAAAGGAGATCGGTATGAAAATCACGCAACTCCTCTGTACCTTAAGCCTTATGGCCACCAGTACCGGAGCGTTTTCAGGATGGAAGTCCGGGACGCCCATAGTAGACGACAGCTATTTCGCACCTCAAGAAACGATATCTGAATATGACGCCTGGGAAGATGTCTCGCTAAAAAAAGAAAAAAAGTTAGAAAAGCTCGAAGCCCAAGAAGCACGAAGACTAAAAACCAAGCAAAAAATCAATGAGAAATATGACACGCTAAGCAAAAAATATGACTGGCGTAAAAACATAGATTTCATCCCCCAAGAGATTAAATCTATGCCAGAGAATCCAACCGCAGAAGACAAAAAAAACCTAGCCTTTGCCCAAGCTTACTACCAAATAAAACAACAAATCGCTCAACTAGAAAAAGAGCTCGAGAACCTCAAGGTACAATACATGAAAAAGCTCCCGGAATCAGATCAAGAGCGGTTTATTATGGGTGTTAAACTTGGAATTCCAGGCATGTTTATCAACACTGGCACAAGCGAAGAACAAAAAACTAACGAAACACTTCGAGAAAAATATGAAATCATAGATCGCTACCGGAAAAAGGCTCTCCTAATTCAAAAATCATTAGAGGAACTAAAGGAAAAACAAAATGCCTTCAAAGAGTTTTTTGTACAAATACCCAAACAAAACAAAAAGCTAAAAGATGAAATCACATTAATTCAAAAGCAGCGGGCTAAGCTCGAGGGCCAAAATAGATAATCCACAACAACACCAGTGATTTAAAAAGATATCTGAACCCCGCAGATAGCTTTTTAATAAGTTAACGACACAAGCTACATCAAACTAAGGAGCAGTAGTATGAAGATCATCCTATTCTGGAGACGGTATCCCTTCATAATTCTGGCTGGAATACTAGGATTATTTGGAACTACAAAAGGCGGAATTGATCAGTTTACCGTTAATCCCAAAGCGCTATGTACCAACCCGATGGCTGCGCTCAACAACCACGTCTTAGCCAATTGGGAAACATATAAAACCCTGACCAAAGACTTTTACAAAACACCAAGCGCGCTGACCCAGGCCCTTTTTAAACACGTCCAAAACGGTGCAAAACTCTACCAAAACCCAGAAAAACTTGAAAACCAAATCAACAAACTTACCACTAAAAATGAGTGGAAAAACTTGTTTGCCGACTTATGCTGGTTCTTCTACACATACCAAACAATATTTTCTGTAAGCATCAAAGGACCTGAGGCTTATTCGATCCTCTTTACTAACAAAACCCGGCGTGAGGCACTCTCCAAGGTACTAAAGTATCTAAGCACAAAAACACTTCCTGGAGAAAAAGAACCAATTATAAAACGAGCAAGCGACCAAGAAGTCAAAAGCTTAGGAAAAAACTTTCTCCCATACTACGAAACAGAGGCCTTATTTAGCTTTTCACAGTACTATCCTGAGAGGTACTCGCTCTATTCATTCTTTGGAAAAGAAAAGCCAAAAACAGCGCCAATTATTCTACCAAATGGCGATCGCAGCATTGTGTTCAAACAAGTCAAAAATTCAGGAATTATATTAATGCGCCCAGAGCCACGGGGATTACGAGACACCCTAAAAAAAATAGACCGTACGTTCTCTTTGATTGGTGGCCCCACAAACATTCACCCGCTCCTTGATGCACGCGAAGTACTACCTCAAGAAATCTACCAAACACTGTCATCACGCCTCAAAAATGTCGATAAGCCCTTGCGTGAAATAGCTCAAAATGATATCGAAAGCAAAGAAACAGAAAAAATAATTGAGGCTATTGCGCTCCCTGGTGATGAACTACTTCAAATAGGCTGCGAAATACATGATTCGCAAGCACAACTCAGTCTTTTTGCATCTATTGTCCAAGACAAAGTCGATTTACCAGAACTATCAAAATTCTGCGACCATCGAGCAAAAACAGTAAAAGCCAAAATAACCAATCTCCCTGATTTAGCCGCAACTATAAAAGGTACAATCCCCTTAGCGGATGACGCAAAAACATATTTCCAAGACATACTGTTTGGTAATGATGAACCATTTCTTGATGCGAGTGTCATAATAACAAAAAAAATAACCACAAAAACACTCTCTGAAGAAGACATGGAATTAATCTCGATAGAAGACGAGATAACATACAAAGAAAAAAAAGCTGAAGATCAAGAGACAATAGAACACGAAGAAGACAATAACAAAAGCGCCGCACTTTCAGATGATGACGATCAAGAAACACTTTATGAAAGCGACTACGAAAGTGACGAGGAAGAACTTACAACCCCAGAAGCTCAAGAAAAAATAGGTAAACTGCTAGAAAGCGGAAGATCAGATCACTTTTATTATCAAAGCAAATATGAAAATCCCCAAGCTAGCAGCATCCAGCTTAGCCATGGTGATAGTGTGATGGATCCAGCAAAAGAATTCGGTTCAGCTTATACCCATGCATTCGATTAACACCAAGAAAAACGTAAGATCTCTTACTGCTGTGAGAGTGCCTTCTAGAAAGAAGGCACTCTTCAAAATTAGCTCTTATATTTTTTTAGTGTCTGTATTATCCAGGTACGATCTTCTTCTACTGACTGATTGATAAAGGCTTGCTCAGTGTAATCAATAAGACTTTTTAAAAAGATTTTAAAATAACGTTTCTCAGAAATTTTCACTTGAGATTCCGACGAAGATTGCACCTCAACCATCACTGGTTCGATTTCAGCATCCGTTTCTATCTGCATAAGCGCGCCGTCAATCGTTTCATTGGGCACCTGATCCAAACTTTTTACCCTTTCTTCTTCTTCCCAGGCACACAAAACCTCTTCAATCAAGGTATTCTTACTTTTGACCGTAGCACTATTGGCAAAAAGCTGATATGAATCCCAAAGCTTTCGCGCATAGGTAACATCGTCATTAAAGACGTATATGCGCTGCTCAGGAGAAAACAACGCCCGAATAACATGTTCTTTGGCCGCGCTTGAATAAACCTGCCAAAAAATATTCCGCTCACACTGGTGCCGTACATTAAAAAACGTAACTGGTGCCCCATGGCTCAGAAGATAATCAACAACCTCTTTTTTTACACTGTTTTTAAGTGCCAAACGAATAAGAGTTCGCCGCTTCCGAGTGCTAAACCTACAAGTAGACGGAACATGAAGTTGCCCTGCTTGATGCAGAAAATCAAAAAGCATTCTAAGGGTTTTACCCTCGTAAACAATGTCATCAAGCCCCACATCTTCGTGGTTACGCAGGTAATCTTCGCAATGCTCTTTTATAGAACAAATAGGCGAGGTTGTTTTGCTCTTATCTATAACACCAAAATTAATACCTTCGCTCGCACCCCACTCCCTTATATATTTCTCAGCGGCCTGTAATTTACCGTTAAATAAAGTTCGTTGAAAGGCAAATGGTTCTGCCTGTTTGTACTGCTCAATCGCTTCTTCTACTCCGCCAGGAAACAGATAATCGCGAACATCCGGGGCAAAAAACGTAGCAATTAAACTTTCAGTATCTGCACGTAACTTAAACGTATGAACAAAAAGAGGCTCTTCCAAAACCCCGCAACTCGAAGCAACAGGTATCTTAGCACGAGCACCTTTTTGAAGAAGAAAACCAATAAGCCCTGGACGCGCCTGGTGATACAATGCCACCTTTAACAAAGTACTTGCACGACCGCTTTTTCGATCAAGACTTTTTTGCTCACTCAAAGCACTCAGCGCGTCACCTACCGTCAAACCCACTCCTATTAGGCGCGCTAAAGACAACTTAACGCCCTTGTTATGAGCAAAATATCGATATGTTCGCTCAAAAAGATCACGCGACCTTTTGAGATTATTTCGCCCATTCTTTTTTGGTGGCGGTGCAAATACAAGCGCAGAACTAACAAGCAAATAACACAACAACCCAATGGAAAAACGACTCATTGTAATCCCTTTAAATTTCTCTTTTTGAATCGCTTTTTCGATTCATCCGCATCATACCGCGACAACCACCGCGACCACTCCAGCTCAGTTTCAGGAAAATAGGCGAGCGCCTCTCGCTGAGACAAAGCATCAGACACTAGGGCATCTAAGCACAAACAAAATCTCTTGTGCTTCTCACAAGAAAGCTTACTACCCACAATTCCGGGCTCCTTCAACTCGCTCACAGAAAGGCCAGTCCGAAGAACAACGCGGTAGAGCTGTTTAACATTCAGCAAAACTCGTTGATCCTTGGCAAAGCGAAAAACATTTTTCCAAGGGTCAAAACTAGCAGTAAAAATTTTGTTGTTACTAAGAAGCGTTCGCAAAACCACTAAATCTTGCAGAGAAACACCCAGATTTAAAAGTTTAATAATAACCTCAGCCTCAACCTCCTCTTTCAGCAACTTGCGCAACAGCGTATCCTGATATCCGTCCTGCAGCGGTTTATCTAAAAGGCCCTTAGTCTTACTGGCGTTCTCGAGTAACTCTTCCAAGCTACAAATGATACAGTCGCCCATCCCAGTAAAAATACGAACTTTGGAAGAAAGCAATAATGCCTTTCCATAGAGACGTCCTTTTTTCGCTGACAAATTAAGAGCCATAACGCGCACAATACTCCAGGAAAGAGCTGCACGCTCATCTGTATTGGTACTTTTAAGCGGCGCAAGCTGAGCAACCTGACAATGAAAAAAACCCCCTTCTGCCACACAACTAACACCAAAAAAAAGGATTACACTGGCCACACAAGCATGCAACACACCACGATTCTCATCGTACCAGGTGGTAGCTATCTTAGAAAAAGCAAAAAATGCTCGGAGAAAACTCATTGTAAGTCCATTTTGTTTAAATAACGATCCAACCAAGCATTGTTTTCCTCAATAGCTTTATTCCACACATCAAAATTGTCTTGCGCGATAGCCATTTGATACGCCATTTCAAAATCTTCATCATCGCTTGATTCTTCGTCTTCTTGTGCAGAAATTGTTGACCAACAAGCTGGCCCTTGTTCCGTATCTACTTCAGAAATCAAGGATTTCTCATCATCTTCATCAGCGACAACAGAAAGTGCTCCTTCGGGTTCAATCAACATAGAACTAGAAAGCGCCTGCTCCCACTCATCAATACAGGTCTTGAAATAAGAGATTTTTCGAACAACCGCTTTTTGATAGTTTTTTTTGCGCCAAATATTGTACAAATCTCGCGCCTGCTGCGGATCATCATTAAAGAAATATTTTCGCTGCACTGAATTTGAGAAAATCTCCTTTATCAATTCATCTTTAGGAAGAATAACAATAAACGATGTCAATGCATGGCTCTCATCAGAAGCCGATGTCTTGCTTATCACTGGCGCACCGTATTCGATCAGACGCTCAATAAGATCATTTTGCGCACGCCCTTGGTATGCCAAATGCAACAATCCTTTGCAAGGCCTGCCGTACCTGTTGTAACAAGGCTTAGTAATCTCATCTGCAGCATGAAGCTCTTGAAGCAATTCGCCCACCGTACTTTTAAGCTCTGGAACAAAGGTCGAAAGTGTAGCACGTCTATTGCTCCTCCCTAAAAAAGCACTCAAAACACGATGTTTAAGAACAATTCCTGTTGCGCTGTAAGCCGTCTTGCTTAACTCTATCCCCTTTGGATCAAAAACAATTTTCTTTTCATCGGCCCATGCCTGCAAGTGCGTTGCCATCGTCTTAGTCAAGCCTCTACGATAATTATTTGTGTTAATCTCAATAAATCGATGAAACAGCTTTTCTGCCTGGCTAAATCCCTGCGGAAAAATTTTCATACGCAAATCCGACGAAAAGCAGATACCAATAAGTTCTTGGTTGAGCGAAGCCGCATTTAGAGCGTATTCACATAAATGTGTCCAAGTAAGCTGCTTCTTTTTAAAATGGGGCCCTTCACAAACAGGCACTTCGGGACGTGCACCAGCACGAATAAGTCCTTTAATGATATCCAATGAACGCCTTTTTTTCTGCAAGACCTCTTTTAACAACGTCCTGCCACATACCTCTTTGTTCAACAACCCATTGGCCGCCAATAAATGTATACCTGCCTCAATGGTCATATTATCTGACAAAGAAGCAGACAACGGCAGAGATTCTGATGATGCCTTCAATCGCTTGGACAAATTCAAAAAAACCCGATTAACGGAAACATCACAATTTTTTGCCGCCTTTTTTTTGGCAACAACCGCATCTGGAATAGCAAAAGAAACAACAGGAAAAAAAAGACAAAAAAGACTACTGTACTGCAAAATTTGCATAGTAAAACTCCGGACCAAAAACTATAACGGATTATAAAAAAATACGGCCAAAACTACGCGCAGAACCCCTGCACGATTTCCTTCTCACTAAAATAATGTTTAACACCATGGATTAACTGGTACTCTTCTGGCCCCTTACCCAAAAGCACTACCATAGAACCTGATTGAGCGCGTACCGCAATAGCATGCTCAATAGCCAGACGACGATCGAGCAAACATACCACGTCAACACCCTCAGGGATGCCTCGTAGAACATCTTGCGCGATTATCGCAGGATCTTCACTGCGCGGATTATCACTGGTAACAACAAGCGTATCTGCAAATTTTGCTGCTATTTGACCCATAACAGGACGCTTGCTCGTATCCCGATCTCCCCCGCACCCAAAAACCACAATTAAGTCTTGTGTCAATGGACGCAACGCTCCCAATACGGCTTCATACGAAGACGGATTGTGCGCATAATCTATAACAACTTGTGCGCCATTTTTCAAAACATATCTATTAAGCCGTCCCGGCACACCAGCAAAACTACCCAGCGCTCTATTAATCTCTTCACAAGAAAAGCCAAACAGCTGCTCTGCACAACGCGCAGCAGCTGTTATATTATATTCATTAAAAACGCCAATGAGATTTGGCGCAAAAAAGCGACTATCACGCGAGAAAAGCGTGCAATTCTCATATTTTGCTGCAAGCCGCATGACCGCGGTATCATCTTGATTCAAAAACAACGGCGCCCCAACTCCAAGATGCGCAATGATTTTTTCTTTCGCCGCAAAATAATCATCGAGCGAAGCATAAAATTCTCCATGTTCGCGGCTAAAATTGGTAAAAATTGCTGCATCAAAATTAACACCCGCAAAACGCTGCATTGAAAACGCCTGTGCAGCCGCTTCACAAACTACCCATTCAACACCCTGCTCCACACACTGAGCAAAAAAGGCATGCAAATAATCAGGCAGCGGTGTCGTCATGCCCGTAGGCGGTAATGCAACACCATTAATACTATTATAAACCGTACTTACAAGCGCTGTTTTAACCCCCAAAGAACGCAAAATATATTCAAGTAAAAAGACTGTTGTCGACTTGCCCTTAGTCCCAGTCACCGCAACAATTTTCAGCTTTTTAACAGGAAAGTCATACGCTGCAGAAGCTAGCTCACCTAAGGCGGCCCGAACATCATCAACCAACTGAAGTCTGGCGCCATATTGGGCTATTAGACAACTAGTCTGGCGAGGTAGTACCTCACCAGACTGAACAACAACAGTTTTAACGCCTTTTTCAAGCGCGCGTGGAATAAAATCTACGCCATTATGCTGCGCCCCGCGGATAGCCACAAAAGAGCCTCCGGGCACAACTCGATCAGCATGGCATGATACCTGTAGCCGATCAAACCAAGGCAAATCTTCAGGCATTAAGCTCATTCCAAACCCGCTTCAATGAAGGTATAAGGTAAATTAATCCATAAAGGTTTATAAAGATAATTGCCGCCTGAGAGAGATCAACAAACGCAAAGACAAAGCTTGTATCACCTAGAGCACCAAAAGCTGCCATAGCGCTATACAAAAGCATAAAGCCCCATTCACCAATCTTGCCCCGCGTCAAAAAGAGCCAACATTCACGGCCAATAAACGCATAACCAACCAGTACACCGAGCCCGAACATAATCGAGAGAAGGAGCGCAACCGCTGAGCCAAGTCGGCCAAATACCGTTGCATAGGTACTCATCACAAGCGGTGTTGAAGTCAAACCATTATTCCAAGTTCCCGACATAGTAAACATCAAAAACATACAGAAGCAGACCAGCTGTGTCGTAAATACCAACGCCATCGACATGATACTGTTTTCACGTGGATTAGAACCGCCAGTAGCACCAAACATAATTGCTGCCGTACCACCACCAGCTTCAGTCGCCAAAAAGATTCGTGAAGCACCAAGACTAATAGCCTTTTGCATAACATGCCCAGCAAAGCCTCCAGCTATTGCCGTCGTTGAAAACGCTGACGTCACAATAAGTTTAATTGCTGGCAAAAAATTAGGGGCAAAAGTCACCAAAACCGCACCAGTAGCAAGCATAAACAGGCCAACTTTGAGCGGTGCAAGCATTTCGGACAATTTAATAATACGCTGTGCGCCACCAAAAAATGCGTACGCCAAAAAGAGTAAAAGCATAAGCGCAACCGAGATTTCATTTATCCCCGTCGCCGCAGTTAAGCCGGTCGCCATTGAGTTACCCTGCATGGAACCCGCTGCAAAAAGGCAATATAGAAAGCATGCGCCTGCATATGCATACGGCAACCAACTACCGCCAAGAACACGCGCCAGATAGACCATAGGGCCACCTCGGCGTCCATGCTCCGTTTCAACAGTAAAAACTGACGCTGCAAGCACTTCCAAAAAACGCATAGGCATAGCAAGAAGTCCAAAGACAAGCAACCAAAATCCTGCACCAGGACCACCGCTATGCATAGCAACCGCCATACCAGCCAAACTACCATTGCCAAGACTAGCACTGATCATGCCCAAAAATGCCTGCAACGGCGAGATCGTCTGTTTTTCGGGACAAAGGGTATCGCACGTGGTTTTAGGTGGAAAGAGAACATATTTCCACGACGTGAAGAAGTATTTAAATTGGATTCCGCCAAATACTGCGGTTATCGTCAACCCAAGAATAAAAAGCAAAATAATAAACGGCCATCCCCACACATAGTGTGCGTTAAATTCTGAGAAACTCACCGTTTCCTCCTTGTAAAAGGGTTATTACGCATAAAAGCGCTTTTGTGCTACTCTTAAATATACTCAGTATTAGGATTATTGGAAAGTTAGACACACTATGACTTTATTATCAGGAAAAGCCCTTGCACTTGACCTCGGCGACGTCTGGATCGGCATTGCCATCTCAGATCCACTCTGGATGATAGCACGACCGCTGACAACAACAACACGAGCCGAATTAGAAGCGACACTTACACAACTTTTAACCAAAGAACGCATAGCCGCTATTATTGTCGGATGCCCTATTACGTTTAGCGGTACAGAAAGCAGCCAAACAACAAAAATAAAACAACATTTTTCAGAGCTTCAAGAGCGCTTTTCTCAGGTTAATTGGCAACTCTGGGACGAACGATTAAGCAGCAAACGCGCAGAGCAAGTTCAATCAAACAAAAAAAAGAACCAACAAAAAAAACAAAAAGAAGAAAGCCACGCAATTGCGGCAGCATTTATCCTCGACTCTTTTCTGCAAAATCATCAAGCAAAAAAAGCCTTAGAAGAGATTGATTAAGAATTTTCTTAATAAGATCATAGGTCAAATCAGGATTTTCTTCCGCAATCTTGCCTATTTTTGCCCAATGCTCAATTTGCCCTGCATCTGACCGGTTTAAAGCCCTTGAAACAGGCTTTGCAGCAGAAACAATATGCTCCGACAATTTTACTGCCGTTGCCATACAACACCTCATAAAAAACAACCCAGAAAATCAATACACCCATCCCAACCAAATACAACCTTTTGGATTTTTGTATACAAATTCGTAATCATTGACAATAATTATAGGCGCTCGCTACGCTCCATAAAGAAAACATCTCCAATGGTTTGGAGAAATGGAGGGGAGGAAAGTATGAAGTGTCCACGCTGTCAAGGCTTGATGGTCTGCCAAGCGTTTTTTGATCATTTTATGAACTTTGAGGCTTGGAAATGCCTCAATTGTGGTAATATAATAGCACGACGAGAAAAGACGCTAGAACACGACGTCTTTAGTCTCTTTGAACAGCAGCAGAAAATCAAACAGAAAAGATAGCCATTATGCAGATTTTTCGATCATTGGTCCTATACCATGCGTATAGCACCTTCCAATTTGGCTTATTTGAAGATCAAACCATGATCGCACAGGATGAAGTTGTCGGCAACCAATCTTGTGTCAGCTTTTTACCACAACTTGAAGAGCTTTTTCAAAAACACAACGTCGCTCTTTCTGACATTAATTTTTGCACCGTTTATTCGGGCCCCGGCTCATTCACCGCTCTGCGGGTGGCCCTATCATTTGCCAATGGATTTGCGTTCGCCCGCCAGATACCCCTTGTCGACATCACCGGGTTTCAAGCCCTCGCCACACAACTAAACACCGTAGTCAAAACGCGCTACCTTTTTCAGGCATTTAAGGCTTTTGGCGAAGAATTGTATCTTCAAATACGTGATCCAGAATCAAATATTTTGATCGAAACATGCACAACAAGTAAAAACGCCCAAGAACTGCTAAAACTCGTACCATCGACAGCACCCTGCTACTTTGTTGGAAACGGCATTCCCTTGCTTCTTGAGCATCTCGGCTCATCATTTGCACGCAATCATCCAGAAAACATTCTTGACCTTACACCAAGCCCAAGTCTTCAAGCCATCGCACGTTGTGGATTAGAAAAATTTTATGAACAAAAAAAGCAGGGCGCTTTTGTATACAACGCGCAACCAACCTATATCAAAAACCCACCTACGCACACAAGCTAGTGCTTTACAACACACGAACGAATCAATCCCGCGCCAAGGCTAACGGCAACCCATGCCCGTAAAATCGTAGGCGTCAAAGCGCAAACAAGGGCCCCTTGTTCTCGTGCAATAGTAATTTCATCGACCGTTAATCCACCCTCTGGTCCACTCAAAACTGCCAGAGAAGATGGTTTTAACTCCGCCAGATGTGACAGAATAGGCAACGCCGGTTCGCCATCATCATCAAACAAAACCAAAGGAACTTGTCGGTTACGCTGCGCAAATGCCTGATCAAAAGAAACTGTTGGATGCATTGTGGGGAAAACATACTGCTTGGACTGCTCTGCAGCCGCAGCCATGATCTTAACTTGTCGCTCCAACGAAAGCCGAACCTGACGCGCAGATTGAGTGGTAATAACAGGTGTTATAGATGTAACCCCCATAACCGTTGCATGAGACAGAGCCGCTTCAAAAGAATCTCTTTCCAGGATCGGCAAAAACCAATGAATCTCAGGATGTAATGGTTTATGTACTCGCCTCTGTTCAACAATAAAATCAATTCGCTTTTTGCCCAACAAAGCAATGCGCCCGCGCAACGCAACATGTGCATCAAAAAGCACAAGCGCCTCTCCAACCTTGAGCCGCAACACATTGATAATGCGATGCACCAAAGCATCTTCATCTATTGATATGACGTTCCCAACGTCACCCGACAACTTATAGCTTGCATAAAGCGCAAAACAATGGCCCTGTTCAACCATAAAACCATCCACCCCAAAACTATGCATCCTACTCCATAAAAAGATACCAGAAAATTAACATTTTGCCCTGGATCACCACGTCGGCCCCACCTGGCCCTCCTCGTGATGACGGGTCTGGTGATTAACAACGCCTACCCCAAAAACACAAAGAACCTACCACCCGAACACCCGTCATTGCGAACAGAGCAACGCGCAGTGCGACAACGTAGCTGCGTAACAATCCAGTACAACGCAACACTTCGCAGCCCAACACACCCAATACCCGCTCCCCCGTCATTGCGAGCGCAGCGCGACAACTAAGTTGCGTAGCAATCCAGCACACCGAATCACTTCAACAGCCCTTCTCGAACCCACGGTGCTAATCAAAAAACCACTAACAACCCTGCATCACCTTCGATGCCATCCTTCGCCCTGGATCACCACGTCGGCCCCCACCGGGCCCTCCTCGTGACGACGAGTCTGGTGATTTCCCCGTCATTGCGAGCACAGCGCGACAACATCGTTGCGTAGCAATCCAGCACAACGAATCACTTCAGCAGCCCTTCTCGAACCCACGAAGCCAACCATCTCACCCCTCCGTCATTGCGAGTGAAACAGCGTGAAGCGCGGCAATCCAGTACAGCGCACCACTTCGCCAGTCTCTAACAAAAAACCTTTAGCCCCCTCGATGCCATCCTTCGCCCTGGATCACCACGTCGGGCCCTGCGGCCCCTCCTCGTGACGACGAATCTGGTGATACCCCCGTCATTGCGAGCGAAACAGCGTGAAGCGCGGCAATCCAGTACAACGTAGTACTTCGTCAGCCCTTCTCGGACCCTTGACTAAAATTTCTTATTGACATTATTTCAAAACACCCCATACTAATCTCATAAACTTTTATTTAATTAATACGAAATAACTACAAAATAATAAGGGAGACGAAACTATGAAAACCCCAAAACACTACAAAATCCTGCTCTTAGTAAGCATCCTGGCACTAAGTAGCGCTGAAACTAAACCGATGGGATTCTTTGAAAGCGCTAAAAATTATTTTTTGGGCTCCGAACAAACAACAGAAAATGAAAAAAAAGAAGAAAACTCAGATACAGAAAGTATTATCATTGAAGAAATTGATAATGATAACTCAGATGAGATAACAGAAGAAAACAAACAAGAAAATCAAGATCAGAAAACCGATGAAGATCAACCAGAAACTCAGGATCAAACAACCAACAATCAATCGTCTTATTGGAGTTGGGTTAAAAACTATCTTCCAGACAAACTAAACCCATTCTATAGCACCGCCAAAAAAGCGGAAGATGTTATTGATGAGGCTAAACAGTTCACGGAAAAGGGAAACTCATTTATCGCACAAATTTCTGGCCTTTGGGCTGCCTTTCTCAACGCGGGGCAAGCAATAAAAGGCTATCACCCTGTGCTCCAATACACACCGCACGCGCTCCTCGGCCTTGCAGGCCTCAGCTTCTTTAAGCGACCAATAACCAGCATCCTGCTTGGTCTTGGAACCCTCGCATATTTCAATGCCAATGCTATTGGCAAAGATATTGATGCATACAAAAAGAACAACAGCAGCAACCAAGATAAGACGAATGAGGACCAGGACCAAAACAACACAAATAAAACGTTTAAATTTACTCACACAGCAGAAGCTCTTAAGGCAAATCAAAACAGCTTAGCGCTATGCTTACTCGGTGGGCTTGGTTTTAGTCTTCTAAAAAAAGTATTGTAATTATATGAAGATCAACACCATACAACAACAAATCTGGCGCTATATAGCCTTTTTATGTACTGCACACTGCTTATTACACCATGCACCAGCTATACTGCCAATGCTACCTTTTTAAATTTCTTTGTACCTATCAAAGAAGGTAAAAATGGGCGACTGTGTTATACAACGGTCGCCCATTTATTTATTTTTCCTTGCACCCCAGCAATCGCTCAGCAAACTGACAACTCGATACGACTGTCTTACGTAACGCATGTTCCAGACGCTCATACCAAATCGCCGCCCACAAAACCATGGGCAAAAGCTTTTCACGCCACACCGGCTGTGGTTCAGGTGCTGAACGAATAACCCTATCAGCCTCCATCACTTCACCAAAAAATGCACGTACATCCAACTCACACGGCTCAAAAGTATCGTCCACTAATACGGGCAACTCTTCCTTTTCAACGCCCTGTGTCACCTCTTCGCGCAAACAGGTGTCTGTTTCTATTCCAAAAACCATGCTGAACATGATACAACAAACAGACAGGGAGTACCGACAAAAAACTTTCATATTAAATCCCCTTAAAAATAAGCAGCATGTCGGTGCGCACTATACCAGAAAGGACTATGATATGAACTATTTTTTAATCATCTTCACCACCCTCCTAGTCGCAGCAATTCCATGCTCACCTCAACCCAAAAGCCTTTCATATCAAAACTCCAACTTACATTCTGACCAAAAAATCGAAGAAGCTATTATTGATGAAGAAGCTATTGAAATTGAAGACCTTGTACAGCTTTGCGCCCAAATAGCAGAATCCACGAACAGTAGCAATGCGTACACGCTTCAAAGAATTATAAATCAGACACGAAGCAAAACAATAATCCCCATGCGTAGCCTTATTCGCATGGTTCGGTATGCAGGAATCACCCTAAAAATCTGCGAAGCCCAGCATGACCTGCCAATCTACCGCATTCAACAGCTTTCTGACCTGCTCAGCACCTACTGGGCAGCCATATGGGAACGTTGGAACACCAAAAACGTCTATCCGGTAAACCTTGAGCTTTTGGCTCGACTTGTGGAGACTACCCATGCTACCCAAACCGATTGTCCTCCTCATCCTTGATGGATGGGGCTATTCATCAGACACACACTACAACGCGATCTATACCGCACAACCCCAGAATTTCACCTACCTCTGGGAACACTATCCCCACAAACTCATTGAAGCATCTGGCGAAGCGGTCGGCTTACCTAAAGGATATATGGGCAACTCTCAAGTTGGTCACCTTACCATCGGCGCCGGACAAATTATTCCTCACCTACTCGTACAAATATCAAAAAAGTTCAAAGACCAGAGCGATTCTTGGGCCAACACCATAAATAAAGCCCTTACAAAACACCCACCCCAAATTCATCTCATCGGGCTTGTATCCGATGGCGGTGTGCACAGTCATCTTGATCACCTGATACAACTTATCGCCTATATCAGATCTACAACAACAGCACCTATCGCCATTCATGCAATACTCGATGGACGAGATACGGCCCCTAATTCAAGTCTTAAATTTCTGGAAAAAATTAGCCAAATATGTAAAGCCCAAAATGCTTCTATCGCCTCAATCTCCGGCCGCTGGTACGCCATGGATCGGGACGAGAACTGGGAACGCACAGCAAAATACTGCCAGATGTTAACCGACACTTACCACACGAGAGAATCATATACCCACCTAATCACACAACACCATAATGCAGGCAAATCTGACGAATTTTTTCCTCCCATCAAACTTACCGACACAACAATACAACCCAATGATCTATGCATCTGTTGGAATTATCGAGCTGATCGAATGCGGCAACTTATATCATGGCTTACCAACAAAGCGCTTCCAGCAAAAAAATACCCAATGCCACCTCACCAGCGCATAACAAAAAACATCATTACCATGACAGAGTACCACACAGATCTCGGCCTGCCCTTTTTATTCACCCCAGTCGGCGCAGAAAACACACTTTTTGAACGCCTGCACCAACGAGGTCTACGCACCTGTGCAATAGCAGAAACCGAAAAGTACGCCCATGTCACGTACTTCTTTAACGGCGGACGAGAATATACCTCACCCCAAGCGCAACAGATCCTCATACCCTCAAAACTGATTGATCGCTTTGACAAGATCCCCCAAATGTCAGCAGAAGAGATCACCAATACTTTTTGTCAAAGCCTGGATCAAAATGTGGCCGATATATATCTTGTCAATCTTGCAAACGCAGACATGGTAGGCCACACCGGCAACTTTGACGCCACCGTACAAGCAATCAAACATGTCGACAAACAGCTTGGCCGTATATATAACGCCATACAAAAGGCCAACGGGACCCTTATTGTAACAGCCGATCATGGAAACGCCGAGCAGATGTGGAACACAAAAACCAACACCCCCCATACCGCCCATACCATAAACCCAGTACCGCTTATCATTACCAACCACACAGCAAACCTTGATCAAATCAATGGATTGGCTGATATTACAAAACTGTTCAATGAAAAATAAACCGCTTTTACTTCAGCGCTCTTTTTTGCTAGTGTTCGTTTTCAGAGTCACTTAGCCAGGAGAGCGTATGAATGTTTCTAGATATCGTACCCATATACTTCTAATGCTGCTTGCCAGTATTCTTCTGCCTATGCCCGCTAAAGGCGCCATCCCAAAAACAAGAATTCCGCGCCAATTTAGTCTTGCGCCACAAAAATCAACACAAGCCAAGAGACACACGCGCCGACGGATCCCCAAAAACATGTGGGCCTTTCTTCCCTTTATCGATTGGAAAGATGCCCCAGAGCAACTCTACGCATTTTGCGAAAACACCAGCCAGAGTTTTCGTGGAGACCCCCTACCGCGCCCTATTCCCGCTGTTGGCCTCATCAACACCTATGACGCGGTAACCGAAGCAACACACCTTGCAACAGCTGAAACGCTAGTCAAGCGCGACGCAAGTGGCAACTTTGCAAGCAATGTTATCACCGCTACCTCATTTGTAGGCGACCTCACCGGTAATGCATCATCGGCAACTAATTTTAGTGGGTCACTTGCCGGCGATGTCACCGGAACTCAAAGCGCTACGGTCGTTGCATACGTTGGTGGCGAAACGGCAGAAAATGTTGCAAATGCTACAAATGCCGTTATGAACGCAACATACGAAGCAACGCCCGACACACTGGTAGCACGCGACTCTTCTGGCGATGTCGAATTTAACCAAATAACGGGGGGATGGTTTGAGTTTAATGCGGGTGGAAGGTTCTCTTCACCTTTTGGAGGTGAAGGAATTTACGTTGAGCCTGATGTTAACCTAGAATATGGTGCAACCCTAAGCATTGCAAACCCTGCCAACACAAAAAGGATTACTATCCAGGCACCAGCCACCATGGCTAGCGACTTTACGCTTACCTTACCAAACAGCGCAGGTACTAATGGCTATGCGCTCACTACCGATGGTACTGGCGTACTCGGTTGGACCGATTTCAGCACACCAAGCAATGCAATATTACAAGGGGGTAATTCCTTTACAGAAGCAATAACCATTGGCACAAGTGATTACTTTGCCCTGAACTTAAAAACTTATGACACAACCCGCATGACCATCACCAACGACGGAGCTGTCAGCACAACAGGCAATCTTTCCGCCGGTGGAACCTTAGGATGCATCGGAAACTTTGCCGTCGCTACCAACAAATTTACCGTAAATGCAACAAACGGCACGACCACAGTATACGGCCCACTAACGGCTAGTAACGGGTTAACCGTTTCTTACAGTGGCGCAACTATCAATGACGGAATAACGGTTACTGGCAACTCAAGTATCGATGGCGATGTAACACTCAAAGATCACAGCGCACTCCGTTTTGCAGAATATGTCGACAATGGAACCAATGCAGTTATCGTATATCCACCAATTTCTATGGCAGCTGACTATGCAGTAACGTTACCCGCTACCCTCGGAGGAGATGGGTATGCACTGACAACAGATCAATATGGAAACTTAAGTTGGACTGATTTAAGCCTACCGAGCGGAATTATCCTTCAAGGAGGAAACGCCTTTGGCCAAGCCCTAACAATCGGCACTAATGACAATCAGGCCTTAAACTTAGAAACTGGCGGCAGCACGCACCTAAGTATATCATATGATGGCGACCTTGCATTCAACACCACCCAATTAACAATCGATGGAGCAACAGGCAACGCTAGCCTTAGCAATACTCTAACAACGGGAGGCAAGTTAACCGTATCAGCCGGAGGACTTGACGTTACGGGAAACGGCACTATTGCAGGCAACCTTGCTCTAGAAAACCAAGGCGAATTACAACTGATAGAAAACTCAACCTATGGGACTAACTATGTCGCCCTTCGCGCGCCAGAAGACCTTGCAAATCCTTACACACTAACCTTTCCTGCTGATGCAGGAACCAATGGATATGCGCTTACCACGAACGGGTCTGGCACACTTAGCTGGACAGATGTCAGTGCACCAAGTGGCACAATACTTCAAGGTGGCAACAGCTTTACCGAGGCTATAACCATTGGTACTAGCGATTACTTTGCCCTTAACTTAAAAACCAACGATACAAACCGTTTAACTATAACAAATGATGGCGCAATAAGCACGACCGGCAATCTTACCGTTGGAGGGACACTGAGTAGCACGGGTGATTTCGCTGTTGCTACCAATAAATTTACCGTAGCTGCAACAACGGGTAACACTGCCGTCGGCGGAACCCTAAGCTCTGCGAGCGCCCTTACTGTCTCAGCAAATGGCGCCAATATTACCGGCAATACAAACGTCACGGGCACCTTAGAGGTTTCGAGTACCACCACTATTGATGGAATACTCTACCCAAGTGGCGGCATGGAAGCCGAAGGAACGGGTAGCGGTGGCAGTGGCATCCTCAACATTGGAACAACCGATGAAACCGACACGCTCAACCTAGGTACCGGAACAACAGCTCAAACTATAAACTTAGGTACCGGCGCTGGCGCAAGCGCTATCAATATCGGAAGCTCTGGGGATACCATCAACATTTATGGCGACACCTATTATAACCACGTAACTCAACTGCAAGTAACCGACAAGTTAATTACCATCAATAAAGGAGGCATAGCCTCATCAGGAAATAACAGTGGAATCGATATCGAAGAAGCTTCGGCTATCACGGGATATGCAAAAACTGATGGAAGCGCAACCAGCTGGCTCCTCAAAGCACCGGCAAGTAACGGTATCGTTACCATAACACCAGGATCAGGCGGCTTTACGCTCAACCAAGGCGTTGCTACAACCGACAGCCCAACTTTTACTGGGGTAACCATTAGCGCTCAAGGAGACCTTATTCTCCAAGACAGCGATAGCAGTAACTATATCGCGCTACAAGCCCCAGCAACAATAACTTCTGACATCACTCTGACTCTTCCCGACACGGCGGGCACCAATGAATATGCTCTCACAACAAACGGATCCGGAGTATTAAATTGGTCCCCTGTCGCACACGATGGAGGTAATACCTTAGGCGCCGCGTTAACCCTAGGCACTAATGACACATATGCCCTCAACCTGGAGACTGATGGTAACACGCGCATAACCATCTCCGATGCTGGAGCAGTAAGCACGACAGGTAATCTTTCGGTGGGAGGCACACTCAGCAGCACCGGAAACTTTGCGGTTAATACTGATAAATTCACGGTTGCCGCCAGTGATGGCGCTACAACTATTGATGGCGTTGTTACGGCTGCCGAAAAAATTATTACTAAAGGTCTAGATGCTCACAGCGTTGCCAGCGGCGGCGATGCTACTCTCTGGCTTGGCTACTCGAGCGCTAATACTTCTTTTATCAACTTAGGAACCAATATCACAGCAAATCCAGGCAGTATCGATATTGGTAACAACAGCAATGTTAACTGCAGTATTAACACATATGCTCAGCTAAACGCGTATAAAGACGTAACCATTACAGAAAACCTTTCTGTAAGTAAAAACTTCTCGGCACGCGGAACAAGCTTCACGGTTAGCTCTTCGAACATTAATATGAACATTCCGCTTACAACCTCAAACAACATAACGGTCAACACCGATAAATTTGTCGTTACTGCAAGCTCTGGTAATACCTCCATTGGCGGAACATTGAATGTCACAAGCACGGTCAACTCAACTGGTAACTTCACCGTCAATACCGATAAATTTGCGGTCACCGCAAGTTCTGGCAACACCAGCCTTGCCGGAGACCTCACGATTCCTGCAACCACCAGCACCGTTGGGGCAATCAAAGCAGGCAGTGATCTCTTGTTACATACCTACAATACAAGCTCTAATCTATTTGTCGGCCGCGCCGCAGGGAACCGCTCTGGCTCAGGAACTGCAAATACAGGATGTGGCTATACCGCATTAGAAGACTTCTCATCAGGTAGCAACAATACTGCAGTTGGTTCACAAGCTCTCCGCAACCTTACAACCGGTACCTACAACACTGCGGTTGGCGATCAAGCAATGACCGGCATTGTCACGGGAAGCGAAAACATCGCTGTTGCACACCGAGCACTTGAAGATATAACGAGCGGCGCCCGCAATATTGGCATTGGCAACGCCTCACTTGCAAATGTCACTACCGGATCATACAACACGGCTATCGGCCATACCTCAGGCATGAACCTTGGAACGGGAGGCAACTACAATATCTATCTGGGCTATCGACAATTAGGATTAAGTGGTGATTCGGGAATTACGCGTATTGGCTCATTTACCGATGCAAGCGCTAATGCAACAAGCAAGTGTTTTATTCAGGGTATTCGGGACGTAACAACCGACAACTCTGATCGCGAAGTTGTTGGCATTGATACATCACATCAATTAGGAACCGAAGGTGCCATGAAAGTAGGCTCATCCGGCTATCTCCCAGCCGTTCCCCTACCTTCTGCAACCACCCCACGCATCTTGTATGGGCGCGTTGATTCCGCTGGGGATAAAATTAACGGCTCTGACGGATGGACCGTTAGCCGCATTTCTGATCCAGGACAATATCGCGTTTCTTTTTCAAGCTCATTTTCTGCGGTCCCCACAGCAGTAGCAACAATAGGAGATCAGTCAATCTCAAACAACTTTATGATTCAAATAACTAATGAATCTACTAGCTCAGTAGACATTTACATATTTGTTCCTGGCGTAAACTTTTATAACAACGCATTTAATTTTCAAGTCATAGGATATTAAGAAGCATATAACTATTAATAATGGTATCAAACATGCAAAAAGGAGTATCAAACCATGCAAAAACGCCTCTTAAATGTGTTTTTTGCGTTAACATTAGCAACACTTTTTTCAAATATACTAACGAGCCAAAACGTACAACTAAAAATATATTCAGAAGAAATAGACGAGGTTACTACTTCGCCCAAAACGCAATATCTATTTATTGGCGAAGAATTAACCAAAATCAAATCCATTATTTCTCAGGCACATGTTCTGAGTAAAGATGCCAGCACAATAAACTCGCTAGATCAATTACTCAATCGCTACAAACAAGGATTTAAAACCGCACCGCAAGATCTTGTTATTGCTGCTCTTGAAGAGGCCGAACTACTCATCGAAAAGGAGCACGAATCATTTGACGACGAACAACTTAACCAAATATCAGAGAGCTTTGCAAAATGCTGCCAGCAAATCGATCGTGGCGAACTGCAAATCACCATCAGCCCCATCGCTGCAACCCGCGGGCCCCGCGATCCAAAAGCACCGGGTGGTGGTACCAGTACCCCCACAGCAGAAGCTGGGACCCTCGTACCAATCGATGTACCATCAAAAGATCTATTTGTCGAAAACGATCTAACCGTTGGTGGCGATCTAGATATCCATGGTGATACCCACTATGCAGGCAACGTCCTCATAGATGGAACATTAACGGTAGGTTTAGCTGCCACATTAACTGGAATTGTTTACGCAATTACCAGCATCGAAGCAGGCCCTTCGAACATTCTCAACATCGGTGTTACGGACGACACTGCCACCCTCAATTTAGGAAGAGGAAGTGGAGCACGAATCATAAATATTGGTAGCGATAATGATGTAGTTAATATCTATGGCGACATTAACTACATCCAAGTCGATAATCTCCAAGTCAAAGATAAAAATATCACGATCAACAAAGGTGGGGGAACTGCAGACTTTGCAGGCATAAATATTGAAGAAGGCGTTAATCCAGCGGCTGGTTACATTCGCACCACAGACAATCGTAGCGGTTTCGACCTCAAAGCACCTGCAAGCACGAACAAAGTCACTATAATGCCGGAAAATACTGATGCATCAATGCAAATCCTTGCTTCAAACAACGATCGCATTATAACCGAACGCACTGGAAATAATATGTTTGTTGGAAGAAATTCCGGCAACCTAGCCTTTAATCCTGCATTGGCCACAGGCAACTACGGATTTGGCTACGAAACTCTAAAAAATTTAACAAGCGGTGACGATAACATTGGCATTGGGCACACAGCGCTTGCCAATGTAAGAGAAGGGAGCAACAATATCGGCATAGGCGTTGAAGCCGGCAATAATATTAGAGCAGGCTTTTCTAATATCGCAATAGGCCAACGCGCATTACAAACCGTCACAACAGGAATCTTCAATACTGCTATTGGCGCAGGGGCCCTACAAAAAACGATTGGGAGTAACAACAGTGCATTTGGATCAAGCGCGTTAATAAACCTAACTTCTGGAGGCGAAAACACCGGTCTTGGTACCGGCGCATTAACCAACTTAAGCACTGGCTCAAACAACACAGCTCTTGGATACCGAGCAGGAATAGGCCAAACAATGGGATCAAACAATATTTATATTGGCTCAAATCAAGCAGGTGTCGACGGCGAAAGCAATGTCATACGCATCGGCTCAACTAGCGCCGCCTGTTACATCCAGGGTATAACTGGACAGGCAACCGCAGCAACTGCCAACGTCGCCCTAGTTGATACCAACTCTAAACTTGGTACCATCGCAAATTCCTCTACAAGGATAAACACTCCAGAATTTATTATTGACAACACAGGCGGCGAGGAAGCAAATGTGTCGCTGCACGCAGAAGTTAATGATCCAGCAACATATTCTACAACGTGGAAAATAAGCGCTGAAGCTAATAAAACAGCAGATCTTGAATTAACGCAGAATACCACAACAAGGCTCACGTTTAACCAAAAGGGAATAACTCTACACTCAATTGATGTAAACGAAGAGGAAGAAGAAGAAAATAGAACAATGTCCGGAAAAGTACCCATTACAAACTATCCACATCCATCTGCACCCAGAATATCATATGGTAGAGTCCGTAGAGACGGCGTTAAAATAAGTGGCAGCAATGATTGGGACTCATACTTGGTCGCTGGCGGTCTCAATAGATATGTTATCCAATTCGACCCTTATTTTGTAGCAAATCCCGCAATAATAATAACGCCAGAAGCTGCATGGGGCCCTAACGAAATTTGTATACCAGAAATAGATACAGGTTATGACAACTGTGTCGCGGCCTTTCATAATCCTAACACTGGCACAAACTACCAAAGCTCATTTTTCTTTATTGCTATTGGGTAACCCCATTTTTTAGACGAATGAGCCTTATGTGAAAGATTATGTATAGCGCCCACCGAGCAAAACCAATCTTAAAAAAACAGCTATGGACTTTTTCAATTAGAGATGTGTATAGTGGGCAAAGGTAGCTATGAACGTCTATTTTTTTCAAGGAGAGATTGTATGCGGAAAGTCTTATTACAGCTCTTTTTCGCGCTTACCCTACTTGGGTCAAGCCTTCAATCGCTGTATGGAGAAGAATCACAACTACAAATACTTCCTCAAGAAGTACAAGAAGTTGTTTCTTCGTCAAAAACCTATCTGTTTATCGGAGAAGAACTTACTCAGATCAAATCCATTGTTTCCCAAGCACGAGCTCTAAGCGAAGATGCTCTAGCATCAAACTCGTTAGACCAATTGCTCAGTCGCTACGAGCAAGGGTTTAAAACCGCGCCAGAAGAGCTCGTAGTCTCCGCTCTCGAAGAGGCCGAACAACTCATCGAAAAAAGACATGAAGCGCTAGACGATGCACAGCTTAGCCAAATATCAGAGAGCTTTGCAAAATGCTGCAAACAGATTGACGATGGTGAGTTGCTCATCTCCGTCAACAAGAATGCAACGCGTAGTCCCCGTGATCCACAAGCACCAGGCGGCGCACTAGCCGCACCTGCAGCTGAAGCAGGCACCTTAGTCCCTACCAATGAACCATCAAAAGATCTTTTTGTTGAAAATGATCTGACTGTTGGTGGCGACATGGATATTCATGGCGATACCCATTATGCAGGCAATGTCTTAATCGATGGAACATTAACCGTTGGCCTTTCAACAACACTAAACAATACACTCTCGGTAGTCGGAGAAACGGTCCTTAATGACACGCTCTATCCGCTCACCAGCATCGAAGCAGGACCATCAGGCATCCTAAACATTGGTATTACCGATGATACGGATGTCCTCAACCTAGGCACCGCAGGGGCGCTTCAGGAAATAAACGTAGGAACCGGCGCAGGAACTACCACCATCAACCTTGGCGGTGACGGTGACACCGTCAATGTATACGGTACCACCAACTATATTGGGGTCAACAATCTCGAAGTCAAAGATAAGAACATCATCATCAACAAAGGCGGCGAGGAAGACACTGCTACACAATCAGGTATCAACATCGAAGAAGCCGGCTCGATAACCGGATATATACGCACCAATGGCGATCGCAGTGGCATTGAGTTTAAAGCACCCGCCCGAGAAGGTCTTGTTATTATCAAACCACATGCAACTATCCTAGGTGGCGACAACTTCCAGCTCATGGTTGCCCCAACCGAATCGCTCATCACCGAAAGAAACTGGGAAAGTGTATTCGTAGGTCGTGGCGCTGGCAACACCACTATGACCGGAACACGCAATTGTGGGCTTGGCGCAGGTACCTTACAGTCGTTGACCACCGGCACCGGCAACGTTGGTATCGGCCATGTAGCGCTTGCTGATGCAAATACCGGCAGCAACAACGTCTGTATTGGTAATGAATGCGGTAACGATATCACAACCGGCAGTTCTAATATCGC